>JAKAJO010000018.1 GCA_021813745.1 Acidobacteriota bacterium | reverse complement strand
GGCGAGGATGCGCTCCGAGTAGTCCTGCAGCGACAGGGTCAAGTCCTGCGAGCTGTACTGCACATCGACGTGATCCTGATTGGTCAGGGTCAGCGTGGTGTTTGGTTCCACCGTGTTCTGCGGGGAAGCGGCCACGGTGCCGGTGGTGACGGTGAAGTCATTCGGCAGGCGGATGCGCAGCGTGTTGCCGATCTTGGCGCCATCACGGGCAAACTAGTCGTCGTACTGACGGTCAATCGACCCGATGAAGGCGTTCGTGTTGCGGAACAGACGAACAGCCTCCTTCGTGATCTGGTTGAGGGTGAGAAGGGTATTAGCCATGGTGCATTAACTCCGAGAGATTGAGTAATTACGGTTACTTGGCGAGCTGCTTTTCACGCCACTTGACCCATTCCGACATGGGCATTTTTTCCGGGTCACCATCGTGACTTGCGGAGCCGCCCAGCGGCTTGATGGGTGCAGGCGCTTTCGACACAGGAGGGGCTTTCGACAGCTTCTGGCTGAGTTTCGTCAGCTCAAGTGCCATCTTGACGGGGGAAAGGGAAAGCACATGAGCGCCTTCGTCGAGGTTCTTGCCGAGGTGGTAGAAGATTTGCGAACCATTAGGCAGAGAGTTCACGGCTTCCAGAAACTCACGCCGCCCATCCAGGCCACCGAGCAACTGGTAGCCCTTTACGGCATCGTCAAAGTCTGGGAGCTGTTCCTTGCCCTTCTGGTAAGTGGTATTGCACGCCTCGTTGAACGCTTCGGCTTCGCGCATTTCAGCCGCACGCCGGTTAACCATGGCATCAATATCAGTCGGCGGGATTGCCGGCTGGGTGCCATCGTCGGGCTTTTGGCTCCGCAGGGCTTCGGCTAGGGCAGTCGCTGCCTGCGCCTCTCTGCGGGCTTCCCATTTCTCTCGGGTGAGTTCGTCGATGCGCTTCTGGAACCACGGAGCGCGCTTTTCTTTCTCGCCCTCTGCTTCGGTATGAGTTTCCTCAACCTTGGCAGCGTCTGTTACTTGCTCCGATCCCGTATCGGTAGCGACTTCAGTGGCGGGAATTGCAGCAGTTTCTTCGGCCTGCGAACCGTTGTCATCATCAATCATCATGCGCTCTTATTGGCTAGTGCCCGGTTGCCCACCGGTGGGTTCTTGCTGTTGTTCAAGATACTGATTGCTGGCCCCGACGACTGGCCCCATCCCCTGCTGCATGGCTTCCATCACGAGCTTGTGAACGAGGGGAGCCAATACGGCAGGGTCGATGTCTTTGAGCGCCTCCATGCGCGTTGTTTCGGCCTTGTACACGTCGATAGCCTTCTGCTGCTCAACGCTGGTGCGTTTCTGTTTCTCCTCTGCCAGATTCTCCGTCATGGACTCCAATGCCTTTTGCAACCCTGCAAGCTTCTGCTGCAGCTCGGCCACAATCGGGGGCGGCCCACCCAGTGCCTGCGGTGGAACCATATTCTTGAGCCGTTCGGCCAGTTCCTCAGCCATCGGGAAGTCGGCGGCCTTCATAATCAGGTCGCCCGCGATCTGCATGATTTCCGGTGACTGCGTGGCAATCTGCGTCAGGGCATTGAACGCTTCCTCGCGCTTGGTCGCAAAGGCGGGACCGACTTCGGATATAACGTCGTACTCACCCACGGATGGGTTGAAGATGGCCTGCACTTCGCTGTTCTGCTGTTGCTGCTGCGCCTGATATGCCTGCTGGGCTCCGGGGTCGAGCTGAATCTGCTTCTGATCGCCGTTTTCCTCGACGATACGAATGATCCGCTTGGTATCGTAAATCTTCGGGATCAGGTCGATAAGGATACGGCCGGTAAACCGGATAGCCACTGCCTGGTGGTCGATGTAGTGATAGGTGGCGTTATCGCCCTTGCGCTGGCGTTCCTGAATCGCAATGCCGGTGCGCTCGTTGGACTTCTCGCCCATCTGCGATTCGTACTGACCGCTGACGGCCTGCAGCTCCTGCCCAGCTACCTGCATGCCTTGGAGGTATGCGGGCGCGAACGTAGGCGGCTGCTGCCGTGCTGGCGGCGCAATCGGTCGCCCTGTGTCGTCCATCCCGTTGTAGGGCAACAGCGCGAGGTTATCGCGGTTGGCGGACTCCCAATACACCTCAAGCCCACTGATCGCCTCAACCGGCGCAATGTAGGGCGTTTTGGACTGCAGCGCCACGAACTCGACCGCTGCCGACGTCCAATAGTTGTACGTCCGCTGCGGGTCTTTCAGGGCTCGAGTATGACCCTTGCGATCGAGCCGCCCGTCGATCACCGTCTCTTCGCCGATCACGCGGACGATGGGGATGTACTTGCCCGGCCACACGTTCTTGTCCGCAATCTCATCGCCGACGATCAGGAACCACTCAATCTCCTATTCGATGATGTCCCGAACCTTGGTGTTCGGATCGTCCAGCAGCGGTTTCAGGATTTCGGGCGGAAGGTCGGAAGCCTTGACCACGCCGGTATCGGTCGAGATGAGGCGGTCTTTCTTTTCCTTGCGGCGGTAGTACTCCGCAACGCGCACCGTATCCTTATCGTTCCAGCCGCGCCCATCGCCCAGCGTCGAGGCGGGAGCCTTGTCCTTGAACTTCGGGTATTCCTTTTCGAACAGCTCGCGCGGCCTGTCCTCATACACGAAGGCAAAGCGGGCATCTGATCCGTCAACCTCGACAATATCCGGGTCGAGATAGATCGAAAGCGGGTCCTTCACCCGACGAATGTAGATTTCCTGATCGAACGTGCGCTCGTTCGGGTAGTCCGTGACGATGCGCCAGTAGCCGATGCCGGCCTGAATCTGGAACGTGTTGGCCA
>JAKAJO010000067.1 GCA_021813745.1 Acidobacteriota bacterium | reverse complement strand
CTTGCTTGAAGTGTGAGATTGGGTAGTGTGGCTGCCCACGAGCGCAAGGCTCCGCGGCGAGGCGACAGCATCCGCATGGTTTTGGAAAAGGGAAGGGAATGCAGCGAGGTGAGACTACGGTTGGTGGGGCGGGGAAGACGTGGTCGTGCTGGACCCGTCGCTCAAAATGTGAGCACGCAGGCTAGCGTTTCTTGATCTTGGCCGCGGGCTTTGCCGGCTGCGCGGATGGAAGATCCACCTTGATGACGGCCAGGACAACGTTGCAGGTGGCAGGGTCAAGATAAAGCTCAGGCACATCGACCCTGAGCATGCGCAGAGCCTCGCACATTTCCGGGGCCAACATCCGGACCACTGAGGCCGGCTGGCAGGAAGTAGTTCCGGGCTTGCTCTCGAGCGATATGCCATGCTGCGCGCCGGTCGGGTTGCCGAAGAGAATGACCGGACGCGGGACAAAATCGTTCCCGCCACGATCACGGTCGCGCTCTTCCGTACGGCGCTGAATGAATTCTTCGACCTCATCCGCACGCCATTTGGCCCCGCCGAAATGAATCGGCGCAGGAAACTGGCCCAGCTGGATCAATCGGTAGATATTGGCGCGCTTCATTTTGGTGCGCACTTCGACCTCGGCAATTTTGAGTAGTTCGGTCGGCCTATTGGAGGCTGACATACAGACCTCCATCAAGAGCCTGGCCGGCAGCATGGAATGCGGGGGCCCATGAACCTGCCACAATCACCCGGGCATCTGAATTGATAGTCAGCGTACGCCTGCCTAACTCATTTCGTACTTGGGCTGGAATCCAGGTGCCGGCCACGGGCATTTTCCTCTTCGCTTGGTGTGACTTCTGCAACTCTAGACCCGCGAATGAAAATCAATTCGGGTGGAGAGGTGGTGATTTCAAGCGGGCCGTTTCCGAATTAGTTCGAGATCGGTCTTCGTGAATCGCTGGGCGCGGAGATCCCCGGACACATAAATGTTTTTGTCCCCTGTTTTCTGCGATGTCTCATGCCGATATTGACACTGTGACGGGTAGACGCCGTGAGAAAAGCCCGGCTTTTGACTCGAGGGAGTCATTGAATTCTGGAAGTGGTGGGTTGCCTTTAGGGGGCGGTCAATCTATGTGGCTAGGAAGAGTCAGACAATTACGAGAGTTTATTGCTAGCCTGAATATTGTCTACGTTGACTCTGGTACGATTCAAACGGATTCTGAGACGGAAAGAAGGGGGAAAGGCGGCAGACCGCTTAAGGTGTCTACTCAAGCCTTCACCAAGCAAGAGCTTGCTTCGTTGAAGCATGAGATCCTTGATCCCCTCTGCGGCCTGTATTGTGTTGGGTGTCCTGATTGCATTTTGGGGGAAGGACCTAACGACCCGGAAATCTTTGAAATCGTTCGGGAACTCCCGAGCGCTCTCCAGCAATGCCCGATGCCGCTGCAACTTTCGCACGAATATCGCGAATGGGTTGATGCTTGCCTGGACAATCTGAATGCTACCCCTAAGGGAGCTGGATGTGAGGCGCTGAGAAGGATCATGTCTAAGGAAGTCCCTCTTTCATGGGCGTTCCTGATGGTCTACATGCATTTGAACTTTTCACTTAGCGATGGGAAGTATAAGAAGGACGCCTTCACCACACCGGAAGGCGAGAAAATTACATGGGAAAAGGGGCATTCTCAATTCTTCGAAGCACATGCATACACCCGAACTCAATTGCAATTTACGCTTAATTCTTTCGAAGCCTATAAGAACTGCTGCTCGAATGATGAGAAATACCGGTTCATCAACCCAGAGCACCTTGGTAGCATCCATAGAATCAAGCGCCGGCTAATCTCACTCGCTGAATCTGCTCTTGCGAGTTGCGGAGCTCTAGACAAATGGATCGCAGAGTCATACAGTCCACGTAATTTGGAATCCTTAGGAGAATTCCTCGCGGCAAGAATTCTCCCGGCATTCATCGAACAGGGTCAAAAGTACGGCTTAGAGAAGTGGTGGGCAGAGGCTTCGGTCATCCTAAGCGCCGGAATGCTTGCACTCCCCAGCACATTACAGCCCACCATTGATGCGCCTGACTTTGATGCTGAATACTTGCGTAATCTCGGCCGAAAGGACCGCGCGGAAGGTGAACACATGCTGCTCTACATGAGCGTTCCCCATTCTGAGGATTCACACCTGGCAAAACTGTGCATGGACTATCTTGGTCGCATTTACGCATATCAAGGCAGAACGATCGAGCGGATAGATGAGCCTGAGTAGATGAACTGACCATGGGCCGTGGAGCCGTGCCAGCTTGGCTCATGTGGAGCTCATTTCATCCGCTCTTTCGTACCCCTGATCTTTTCGATGACCCGCTTTGCCTTCCCGGCGCGATACATTTTGACTCAATTCGATAGCGACTACTTGACAATCTTGAGACACTTGGCTGCCTCTGGCTCCGTTGTTCTCCGGCCAGAGTCTGCAAGCACTGTGCCTCCAGAATGAACCCCTCCGTACAACGACCTCGTTCCCAGTTCCCGATCTACGTTTCCCCTTTTCCGTATTAAAAGGCCAAAGGTGGCAAAGGGATGCTGGAGTTCCGCGATCTTGAGAGATCCCCCTGAATCGAAGATTCTATTCGGAAGAGCCAGGCGCAAATTCGCCCGTTCTGAATCCGAATAAATTCGGTCATGGAACTTTAGCGTGGACGCAGAGGCCAGGATACTGTGTCGCGCAGGCGCAACTACAAACCGATCGACGTGAGCAAGCTGTTGCCGCTCCCACCCGACTGGCTCAACCTTCCCGGGGTGCAGGTCGAAGGAAAAATCCTCGAGACCCAAAGGTTGATAGTGGTGCAAGCTATTGCGACAATGTGCGTCGCGCCCAAGCCTGCATGCCCGAGATGTGCCTCAAACGTATATGTCAATAAGGCGGACTACCGCTGGAGGAACGTGCAGGATGTTGAGCAAGAGGGGAAGCCGGTCCGAATCGTTCTTGGGCGGCAGCGCGGTTACTGTGCGAAGTGTAATAAGCCATTTCTGCCACCTCTATCGTTTATGGATCTAGGTAGGCGCCAGAGGACTAGACGACTCAGCGACAAAGGGAAGAGACTATGTGCCGAGCGCGAAATGCCCTCCTCGATTGCCAAGACGATCGGGATGAGCCGCAGAACCGCACAATCAATCGCCTCTGAAGCCGGGAGGGAACAACTCACCCCTCAGGAGATCTTTCGCCTGGCAACGGACGACCCTGACTCGGCAATTGTCATACAGATCGACGACTGCCATCCGTCGAATGGGACGAACACAACCTTATTGTTGAACGGAAAACCTTGGGAGCTTCTCGAGGACTACACCAAGAAGGCAATTGATGAGTTCTTTCTTTCGCTTGACGATCGGGGCAAGGTCCGCGTTTATGTATGCGACTTAACTGACTTTTTGTTCGATCTGGGTCGGAAGCGATTCGTCTCGGCTCTCATCGTAGCCGACCCCTTTCATGTGTTGAAACTTCTATTGCCGTGCTTCGATTCGTCACTTGAGCATTTCCAGGCAGGGATACTTGCCGAATATATCTCTGCCATCAGATCCGGCCTAATTGTTCGGCCGAAGCGTGCGCAGCACATGAGCCGGAAACAGAAGAAGAGAGCGAAGAAGAACGCGAAAAAGGAGGCTCTGCCACAGATCGGCGAAATCAAGATACTTCTCCATACGAAAATCGCGGAGCTGGATGAACTGCAAAGAAAAGCCGTGAGGCACATCCTTAGGCGCTTCCCCCAGATTCGAGCCAGCTATGCATATTTGCAGCGTGTGATGGCCCTCTATCACATTCCCATGGCCTCCGCACAGGCGAGCGAGGCCTTGGATAAATACGAGGCAAAGATGCCAGAGGAAACACGCGCACACTACGCGACCTTTTTGAATACCTGCGAAAAATACCGGGACTTTATCTGCGCCTTCTGGGATTGCGGCTGGTCCAACGCGGAGGTTGAAGCGCAGAACGGTGTGATCGCTCGCCTCGATCAGCGAGGACATGGCCTGCTCTTTCCGGAGCTGAGGCGCCAGTGGCTCTATGGCCGAAGCACAACCGCAATTCTCGGCGAAAGGAAGCCGTCGACCAAACGTGGTGTAAGCCTTACCATTGGCAAATTCAAAAAGGATATCCGCGCGCTCAGCAGGCTGTCCGCTCCCGGCCCGGTCCCGGTTGCTCGTCCACGGACGACAGGGTGGCTTTTTTGATCCGGCGTCGCAGGTGGCTCCTCCGGTATGAGTCGGCGGTGTCTGTAGCCGCCGATATCCGGGTTGCGGCCCGTCCGGGTGAATCGTCAGGTAGCCAACGGGAATGGCTTTCGATCCAGCATCGCAAGAGCGGCCTAACGAGCCGAAGAAAAGCGCGGCTACACCTTCCCGCGCCCAATCGACCGCGCAAATTATGGGTGCTGGCACCCGTAATACCCCACACGGCGATCTTGCCTTCGCGCCTGCGGGCGCGCATTCGCCGTGCAAATTATGGGTGTCAACACCCGTATTTGCACGGGTGCCGGGGTACGGACTTGGGAAATTGCGGGTGCCAGCACCCATAATTTGCGCGCGCCAGCGACGGGCGAGAACGATCTCTTGACCTGCTCCGGCGGTGCAGCTCCTTGCACCAACCGGCCGTCTGATTCGGAGGCGACGCATTACCCACGCTAATGTCTGTTAGAGTTGACTATCTTGTTCTGTTTTCGCTCAGTCTGGACAGCATCGGCGCGTTTAACACGCAACACGCCGATGCTGCCCGGTGTTTTCCATTCATCGGCCGCCCTTGAGTTCGCCCATGCGACGGCCAATCCACCAGGCCGAAATAGAGCACCACACGAAACAACACACGAGTTCATGCACCATGGTGAATGCACCGGCAGCGATCGCAATCGCGGCTGTGGCTGCGCGCGACGGATTCCAGTGCGTGCCGATGACGATTCCGGTCAGGAGCATCGCCGAGCTCCAGAAAAACATTACGACGGGATTGCCGAGACGCACATTGAGTTTGTCGTTCATAGATTTGTTCTCCTGAATTGGTGAGGCGATCTCTGGCCAGAGTGCCGCGCAGTCGGCGGTTCGGGGGCCCCAGAGCGATTGAGCGACTGAGTTTCGAGATGAGCGAGTGCCTCTGAAGACGTGACTGCGGGGACTCACCGCGCCCGTAGCTCCGAGGATCAGGACCCCGGATCAGATCACGTCGGGCCAGTAGGTCTCGGCCTTGGCGACATCCTGCGCCGCCCTGATAGGGTCTTCATCGAGCACTATCTGCGTGGCGCGGTACCAGTCGCCGGCGCCTAGCCGGATTTCGAGCGCGCCAGAATGCGCTAACGAGATCGCATGCCGCGTGCTATGGCCATCGACGAGGCGTTCGAGTTCGGCGAAGAACTTCAACAGGTATTCGTTGGGGTTCTCGTTCCACCTCCAAGGCCGGCAGGGTATTAGGCCTGCCGGACCGACGTTGGACTTTAACCTGGTTGACGGTCGCTTCAGTTTGTCGACGAGCCGGAAGGCAATCTCATGCCAGACGATTACGTCGGGGATGTCTGGACCAGACACCGCATCGAAGCTCAGGTCAAAGGGGTTCGCGGTGGAGCACATTCTCGCCCTCCGCAATGGTGAGTTCACCCGAGTGAAGGGCAGTTCTTGTCACCCTGATCGAGTACTTACCTTCGAGCCTGGCTAACCATACGAGTGGATCGGCATCTTTCGTCATTTCAAATCCTTTCTTTCGCAAACAGGCGACGTTGATTCGACTGTATGGTGGATGTTCAGCGCGCGAACCGCTGAGCAACTCCTGGTAATGCGCCGGTTTAGCCCGCGGCGCTACCAATCGAGCGAAAGATCCGCAGTATCGAGATTGGCGGCGATCGGCGAAGAGAAGAGCGAAGGTGGAGCTTCCAGAATCGAAGCGTCGCGCGCTTCATAGCGGATCGCGACGTCGTAGCGCCCCACTGAAGGCGGAATGAGCAGCGTGCCGCGGCTGACGATGGCCAGACCCGGCAAGGATGTCGTGAGGCTGTGCGTTTCAGGTGCTGGCCGGACGAAGAGCGCGTAATGGTGGTTGCCCGACTTGAACTGCAACGTGTGCTGCCAGTCGCGGCCATCACGATGAAGAAGCCATGCAATCGCGTCCAGGCACTGATAAGGCTCGATCCGGAGCGCGAATACTCCCGACTCTTCGAGCGCGAGTGCGAAGTTGCAATCTTTGTACTTCGCGATCCAGGAGGCGATCACAGCGGGATCGAAGTCGGGTACGCCGGCCAGCGAGTACCGCGAGACCTGCTCGGCGAGCACTGGCTGGATGAAGAAGCGATGCCGGATGGCAACGCGGAGGTCGGGGTGGAAGCTAAGCAGGTGGGCCGGGTCAGGCGCTCGAAGCGCGCCAGCCTGCTCAGCCCTGCGGTTTGCGGCTAGATTGCGGACGAAGGTGTAAGGGTCCATGTGTGTCCTTTTTGGGGTACAGTGGCCCGGGCAGTTACGGTGGCCGGGCCGCTGATTGTGGCGGTGGGAAATTGCTGCTCAGGATTAAGAGTGGCGGGAGCAGCGGCGACTTACCGCGAGTTCAGCGCGCGGCCTCGGCGTAGTGGATGGCGACGAGATGAAGGTTGGGGACGGGATCGGAAAACTCGCTATCGAGGCGGCCGGAGTCAGTGCCGCCGGAGCGGAACTGGCAGGAGGAGCATCCGTCGCCAGTCAGGGTGCGGGTGCAGCCGGCGAGCCAGGGACAACCGGGTGAGTAGGTGGGGATGCGTGAGAGCAGGGGGATGGTGGCGTGAGACACGGGGGCTCCTTTCAGCCAGTTGGGCTGAAGTGGGTAGGGTTGAGTTGGACAAGAGGAGGAGGGAGTGTAGACGGGGAGAGGCAGCTAGGTGGGAGTTAGAGGGTGTCGCGTGACATAGAGCACATCTGATAACGGGATACTTTCAGATGTGGTTCAAAGTCAGGCAGCGCGAAGGCAGGTTATCGCTAGAGGCCCAGCCCCGCCGACGCATTCTTCGTGAAGCGCTCTGCAACGCGAATGTAGCGATCAAAGCTCTTCGACTCCGGCCGG
Source organism: Acidobacteriota bacterium (assembly GCA_021813745.1). Lineage (GTDB taxonomy): Bacteria > Acidobacteriota > Terriglobia > Terriglobales > Acidobacteriaceae > Telmatobacter. Next base: position 8,406 of record JAKAJO010000067.1, on the reverse strand, counting down.
TGATGGGACTGTCTGCGGATCATGGACTCGGGAACTCCATTCAGTGCCGCAGTCGTGATTCCTCCGGACCGCAGGCTGTGGCCCGCGATGTCGTCAACCTTCAAGCCGGCCCGCGCGGCTGCACGCTTGATGACGTAGCCGACCGAGTCGCGGTGAAGTCCGAGTCCGGAGGACGACAACCGCCCCTTCTGGTCGATGCCGCGAAACACCGAGCAGATCTTCGCTGCCGCAAGGTAATCTCGAAGGGCCTGAATGGGACAAGTGGAAGCGTCGGCGCCAGGCACGATCGAAATCTCTCTGCCACGGGACTGCTGGTCTGTCTTGCCGTGATCAAGAGTGATGACAAGGCCTTCGGGCGTGAAGTTCAGCCCCTCGACACAGAGGGCGGCAGAATCCTCGCGGCGTAACATTCCGGCAAAAGAGATCAGGTAAAGAGCCTTGTCCCGCTTGCCGGCAAGGGTGTCCGGGCAGCAGGCGACAATGTGGCGGACCTCGCCGGACATCAGCGCCTGCTTCATCGACTGCTTAGTGCCGATCTGGCGGCGAATGCCTTTCAGGGTCTCCCGTACAAGTGGATGATGGGTGGGCGAGAGAAGGCAGTTGGCCTGGCGGTGGTAGTAGGAGATGGCGTTTAGCCGGCGGGCCAGCGTCGCGGCTTTCAAAGTCGAAGAGCGGTCCGCCAGGTAGAGGCAAATCCACTCAGGTTCGGCAGGGAGCACGCGCGCGTTATGCGCCTCGGCCCAGGGCTTCCAGTCTCCAAAGAAATCGGATCGGTAACCGTCTTTGGTGCCGGTTGAAACAGTATTAGCCAGCAGTGCGCGCGTCTTTTCGACGAGCGCTTCCATCTCCGCCGGCAGCGGGTTGAGAGAGACGATGGGATTCTGCATGAGAAAGCTCCTGTTTGTTGAGGGGGCGTAAATGCGAATGCGTGCGCGACGGAGCGCTGCGCACGCATTCGCCTTGCGGCGCCCACATGTTCTTGAGAAAAGCCGGCGCACCCGCAAATGAAACATGGGAACGCCGGGCCGAGAAACATTGGTCAAAATTCGTTGCAATCATCGGGCTGAGGGAAGGATTCAGGCTCCTCCAACTCCTCTTCGTCCTCGGGCGGGTCTACCGCCGCGAGCGTTCGCCTGGCGACCACCATGGCGGCCAGGGCCAGTCGCATGGCTTCTCTCGCATCCGCAAGGTCCATAGGCTCCTCCTCTCTTCAATTGAATTCGACTTGTCATGTTTGCTCTCCTGGGCTTAATCGAAGGCATCGGCGAGTGTGCGCGCCTTAGAACGCCCGCGTTCTTGCCGTTCTCAAAGCGGCAGGGAATTACCGCGACGAACTCCTCTACTACGCCTGCCTGGTTGCATTCTTGTGATGGCTTTAATCGTCGTCAAAATCGAGGTCGCCAGGTTCGATTCCGCGCGATTTGAGAAACCACGCATAGAGCACAATGGGCCAAAGAATGAGCAAGGTTGGCGAAGCGAGCAGCGCGAGGAATCTCGTTTCCGGGCTCCAGCGGAAGAAGAAGCAGTCCCGCCGCGGCGCCAAAAGAAGAATCGCAAACAAGCAAGTTGCGCACGCAACAAAGCAGAGGACTGCTGCTTGAGCAGTGATGGGTAACTCGAGAAAAAGATCGAAGTCGTTCATCGGGTTTTCCTTCGTAAAGCCGAACTCGAAGGATCGAATCGAGCGCGGACGGAGTTTTGGGGTGTACTCATTACCGCCCCGGCCTCAGGCAACTCGAGCCGAACCGGGAGCGGCTTCGGGAGCGGTCCCGGTTTGTTCATTTCTGCCGCTTGTACTCGGCTTGACCCCAGAATCCTGGGGCAATGATGGTGTCGGTTCGCTTCACGTAGGTGAGGTCTGCGGACAGCAGCATGCCCTTCACCTCGAGTGAGCCATCCTTATAGACAGCTCCCACGCCAGGCTTTTGGCCCTGGGCGACAATGAGGTATTCGTCGCCGTTCCGCGTGACCACGAACGTGTCCTTTGGATTCTGCGTGTTCACCCAACTGCCGAGGAATTCCGAGCCCCTGGATGCGCACCCTGTGAGGGCGACGGCACTGAGCAGGCAGATAGGTATGATGCGGAAGATCAAAGCTTTCATTTATTGCCTCCATTGGTTATTTCGAACATGGCTGCGGCATTGCGGGCGCGGGGCCGTCTGCAACCAATGCTCTTGTGGTGGGATTGTCATGCCTCGCGCGTTTGCCCGGCCCTGCTTCGAGATCGCCGTGCGGAACTGCACGATGAAGGAAATCGCAACGATTGTCAGTTGGAGGGGAGCTCTCCGCGTTCTTCAAGGACCGCTTCCAGGTCAAAGTCGCGTGCATCAGGCACACGTGCAGACCGGGACGCTATGCAAGTGAAATTGGATGGTGGGACGTATGGCCTGTAGTTCCCAAATAAAATCGACTCTGGCGAGTGGACCCTGTAACCTCCAAGCCATAGTCGATCGCTGCGCGCGACGGCGTATCCTAAAGCTGCTAGGCCGCTCTCGAGTTCGTCATTGATTGAACCAGGAGGCACGTCCGCGTAACCGTGCTCGCTCCTCTCGACTACCGCAATTAGATTGAATACGGCATGATGCATGTCGCTCCTTTCTGTTGTTTTGTTCGCTTGCTAAGACCTCTACGGCAGAGCGCTTGGGAATGTCGTGGTCTGAAATGAAGGGTGTTGTGACCGGAAGGAATTGCCTAGCGACCGAAACCAGCGGCAGGGGCAAAGCAGCGGTCAGCATTGACGGGTTACTGAACCCCAAGTCAGTAACCCGTCCCCAATCAACGCATGAAGACAATCCGAAGTAACGGACAAGGGTGCCGCGGGTGTGCGTCCGCAATAGTGGCCTGGGACGGCTTCGCTCATTGATTCGAAGTAACGCTCAGTTGCCGATGCACGGCTTCGTCCTGAATCCACGGCTCGAACCCACTACTTAAGCAAGAAACCCAATATTCACCGGAGGGCCTACCATTATGTCAATCGGTGTGATTTATTGAATGCGAGCGACCCAAATTCCTTGAATCGTGATCAGCTGTTGTAGGTAGGAATGGAGTCAAATAGAGATATAGTCTATTCGCGGTCGCCGAAGGGAAATCTCAGAGCAAGAGAGTGAGCGTATGACGAATTACTACATCGATGACCAATGGAATCTGATTAAGAGCCCGTTGTCGGTGCACGAAATATCGAGGCTCGCAAACGACTATCAGGAGAAATACTTTCCAGGCCCAAAGCCCGAGGTATCGATACAGGTTACGAATAGCCCGCTATTTCACGGTGCCGGATGTTATGAACCTGCCGCAAAGAAGATCTGGCTTGCCGAGCGTGTGACGGAGTTCGAGAACACGCTGAAGATAGCGCTCCTCCATGAGATGATCCACGCCAATATGCATGCGCGCGGTTTCGATGCAGATCCAAACCACGAACACCCGCCCGAGTTCAAAGCCGAAGTGAGGCGCCTGATGGCACTCGGTGCCTACGATGATTTGCTCTGATCGTCGTCCAGTTCTGGCGGTCGGACGCGTATCCATTTTCCCTTTTTCGGAACGACGAGCCGGCTGACGTGTGCAAACTGAATATCATCGATGTCCGGGAATTTCTCCGGATCAACATCTAAGGGCAGAGATTCTGACTGCGCGCGGTTGATCATGTCGATCAGCGCCTTGTCGTCTTTCGGCGGCGGCGACTGTTCGCGTTCGCCGTCCATCTCACCCTCTTCGCCGCCTTCTGCTACTCCCTCATTTTCCCGCGGCCTGGTGAGGTGCTTATCCCAGAGCTCTTTGACCTTTGGGCAAATGCCGTCCGGCGGCGACGTGGCGAACTTGTACACGCCCTGGTCCGTCTGCCCTTTGGGAAGCTGCTTGTAATATTCATCGATCCTCTTCAGGTCGGCCTTCAGGTCCGGCCCTTCGACGAACGACTGGTCAGGTCGGAGGAATAGCGGCACCACGCGTTTGTGCAGGTTGTCGCTCGATACAAAGACCATGCAGAACGGCAGATAGTAGAGATACGCGACGTCTACCTTGTTGTCCGCCTTTCCCTCAGGCCGTACGCGCGAGATGAGATCCGCGGCAATCGCGAGATGAAAGAAGAAATCGACGGAGAACATGTGCATGAAGTACGGCGCGTACTCGCGGAGGGGCGGTTTCCCAGCGGCGGCCCACCGCTGGACGATTTCGCCGTGCTCCTCGGCTGGCACGCCCAGCATCGAAAGGCCGAATAGGAGCGCCTTCTCCTCGTCGAGCAGTGAGATGAGCGTGTCGGCGATATGCTTCGCATCCGCAAGTGTTTTCGGCTTCCTGAAGCTCCCGTAAAACCCGCTGAACAGGGCATAGTTGCCGGTGTGGTCTATATTCGTGACGTTCCGGCGCCACACCTTCGCGATTTGGCGTTCGAGGTCGAGGAACTCGTGGCGCTGCCATCGCGCGAATGCTTCTTCCTCCGGCGTCCGTTCGTATATGACGCCTTGTTTGCCATCCAACGTAACGTACCTGCCGCCTGCGCGGGGGATGCGGCCGTCCATGGGAACCTTCTGGCCGTGGAGGTCGGCCCAGAGCAGCGTGCCGTGATGCGCGGCCATGTACGACTGCATATCGGGGGTCTTATATGCGAGGCTTCCGACCACCTGCTCCGGCGTTCGGCCGCGGTGGACTTCCTTCTCAAGATCGGCGAGCGTCTCGACGAAGAAGAGCGGCGTGATCACGGTCAAAAAGAAGTTGTCGAGCCACACCGCCTCATCGACGTTCAACGATTGCAGAAACGATTTGTCGAATATGAGGATCGGGCCGAGTGGCATAGATCCATGATAGTTATAGCGGCGCGAGGATAGTCCATTGCCCGGGGCCGTTGTTCTTTACCCGGATGTGCTCGTCGTCCGTCCTGAGCTGGTAGTAGCCTTCGGGAAGAGACGCGCCATCGGTCGCCGATACAGAGCCAATCGATGAGCTGCGGCCTTGCACTGCCGGGAAGCCAGGTTTGCGCACAACCGAGGTGGTGATCACGAAGTCGTAATCCACATTCCACTGCTTGTCGCCGCTACTCAGCACACCCTTGCCGGTAAGCCGTTCATCCATGGACCTCACCTCCGCCTTCCTATTTCGAACCGCGCTTCCTGCCCACGTCTTTGCGCGGCGTGCTCTTCCGCGGTTCGGGTTTGAGGAATGAATCCCACGTCTTGAATTGCGTCTTCTTATGGGCTACTTTCCGCCGTTTCTTCTTATTACCCAATGTGGGACAGGCGGACGCTCGCGAGACCGTCTTGCCGCCGACGGATTTCCCGCCGCTCTTACTTCCACCCTTGTTAGCCGATCTGCTGCGGGGTGGCGCGACCAACTCAAGCTTCGAGCCGCAATGCGGGCAATGAGTTCCTGGTCCCGTGAACAACTCCTGCCGAAAGCCGACGTTCGCTATGCACGTGGATCTAGGGCATCGCTTGAGCCTCTGCGTTGCCATCGAAGCCTCCACAAAAAGTCTACCCCGAAGTCGGTTTACGCTACAACAATTTTAGTATTCGATGTAAACTGAATTCGTCCAGCATCGCCAAAGGCGAGTCGCTCGGCAGAAAGGCTCAAGCAGGTCCCGCAGAATGAAACCGGGCCTCTACATCACGTATTCCGACCTCTTCGACAAGAGGCCGACAACGACTGAGCTTCTGTCGTTGCTCAAGGGGATACCGCTGCGCCATGCCACACATGTGTTGTCTTATATGAACCTTCTGATTCGCGCAGCCATGCAGGAGAGGAGTCGGGAGAATTTCGGCAAGATTCAGGCTCAGCTGTTTGCCGGCCATCTGGACGATGAATGTTTCGGTCGGGTCAAGCAGCGTCTGCCCTTCGCGCGGTGCGAGGACAGGCCAATCTTTTTGCCGCACAGCATTCTGAATGTTCTCCGCGTCGTGCTGACCGTTGGTGACCCAACACCGCAGCCGAGAGATGAGGAGGATGAAAGGATTCGCTTCCTCATCGGCCGTGCGTGCCTCATGGTGAACGATCTCCTCGTCAGCGAGGAGGAGGCTGCGGCTCTAATGGTGGGAACTCAGGACGACCGGCGGGTTGAGCTGATCGTTCAGACCCTTGCGGGGTTCGAGCTTGCCAATGCGCCCCAGGCCGACCACCTGATGCCGCGGCTGGAGGAGATGTACCGAACGCTGCTGCTAGACACGACCGTAAAGTCTCGGATCGCTCGCCAGTACCCTGGCTTCGACTTTGAGGCCGAATTCGAGAAGGGCGTGGGTATCTCACTAGAACGCTGGCTTCTTGTCGTGTTCTCGATCTACGCATATTTCACGGGGATCGGCTGTTCGGTCCAACCCGATGTCAAATATATGCAGATCGACCCCTCGATTTTCCGTGGGGAGTCAGGCATTACGCAGGCCGAGCTTGAGGTCGTCTTGCGGACCATATCGAGCTCACCGGATGAGCTCCGCCAGAGGATTCTCGCCGAGGGCCAGACGGACCCCAGATACGACCTGGTGTCGCTGCGGTCGACTCCGCTGATTCGCCTGGAGCCATCCAAACTCGCTCCGGTTGACACGACTTTCATACTGGAGAAGTGCCACACGGGAGTACAGTGGACGCTCCATGATTGCTTGCCGTCTCGGATGAGGCAGACGCTTTTCAATGTCTGGGGCGTCCTCTTCGAGGAGTATGTCCACTGGTTGTTCAGGGACATGAAGACTAACCTCCCAGTCAGCTATCTCCCTTCGCCCAAGTTTGCCGGCACCGTGGAGGAGGCTTTTGACGGTGCCCTGATTCAGGGAGGAGTCCTCGTGGCCTGCGAGTACAAGGGCGGATTTCTGTCGAGAAAGGCGCGCTATTCCGGCGACTCCAAGGTCTTTCTGGAGGAGCTGAACCGGAAGTTCGCGGATGGCTGCGAGCAGCTCGCTGACAGCATTGCATCGGCGTTTGCGGTCGACGAACGGAAGACCAAGGCCATAGATGGAGTAGACTCCGATGCAGTTCGGGCCGTCGTTCCCGTCCTTGTGCTCCAGGATCACATCTTCCGAGTGCCCGGCCTCAACTGGTATCTAAACCTGCGATTTCAGCAGCGTCTCCGCGGTCATCAGTTGCGCCCGGGAGTCGTCGTTCGCTCTTTGACGGTTCTCAGCATTCACGATCTGGAAAGCATGATCCATTCCGTCGAAGCGGTGGATTTTGACTTTGTTTACGCGCTGCATCATCGCACCGTGCGGGATGTCGAAGTCCTTTCCCAGATGCATGACTATCTATCCGAGTTCAAGGACTTTGGGCGGAAGGCATCGCCGCGCCTGGAGCGGATCCTACAGAATCTCTTTGAGACGATCACTTCGTATCTGTTTCCAGGCGAGAAGTGGAAAGCTCCGGCAGACCCTCCGGACGACCAGGCCTCTGCGGCATAACCATGTTGTGGTCAGCGAATCGTTGTCCGCGCATACTTCGGGGTTCACGATGATGTCCTCGACGATGTCGGCCTCGTTGTCTGACTGCTCGGTAGCCCACCTCATGTCACCATTGAGCAAATAGGTAGAGCAGTCCGGATGCGTGATCTTTATGATCAGTATTTCGCCACTGAAAGGGAGTCAGGCAGCATTGATGAGCGCCAAGGAAGCCGCAAAGAAAGAACGCGAACTTGCAGAGGCGGCAGAAGCCGCAGCGTACCTGAACCAAGAGCTTGGCGCGGACTACGAGGCGATTCCAAGCGACCCGGAGCCTGCTGACGTTCTCCTTATCAGCAGAAGCCATGAATTTCCTGAACGCATGGTCCAGGTAGTGACCATCCCAAATGACTACCAAATAAGAGCTGACAATCAAAATCTTGCGCGCTTCGTGCGAGAGTTGTCGACGGCGCTTAGGACAAGAGAGGTGTCCAAGCTCACCGTCGGGTTCACACCGCTCGGTCCGGCGACGGCGCGTGGCATTCCGCGCGCCCAAGTAGAATCGCTTGCCGACTATCTTGCGGTGCAGAGGCCCGAACCGTCGCAGGATACGCGTGCGCTCGACTTTATGGAGATGCTCGCCTTGGACCCTGAGTTAAGCGCCTACTTGTCCAATGTCGTCTTGTTCCGGGATGAGGGCAATCGGGACGTAACGGTTCTCACTCCGGGCGTAGCGGCCGCGCTTCCCGACGACGGCAGCTGGATCGAGGATGGACTTGCGTTGAAGCTGAAAAGATATGGCGGACGAGAGGCCGTTAAGGAACTCACTTTGGTGATCGGTGTCGAGGCGCTGGTCGATGCACAGCAAGTCGAGGCCTTTCGCGATGCGCATAAGGAGGAAGGATTGCCGTTCAAGGAAATCCTCATCAATAGCGCCGAGGGAACGTAGCCGTTCAGGCAAGCCCATGCTTGACCTGTATCGGCTGGCCGGGGTAGGCTAGCGAGCTTGATTTTCAGCGTAGGCCGTAGGGGTTATTGTCGCCAAGTTTTGGATGGAGCGGTT
>JAKAJO010000050.1 GCA_021813745.1 Acidobacteriota bacterium | reverse complement strand
TTTGTATCCGAGGGATCGGGGGTACCGGGTCCCCCGAAAAGAGTCTTGATACTTACGGCAAGTCTGAGGCCAATAGCACCCCCGCTGGCGGACAAAATGGGGGGATAGTATAGGTGGTTTGTGCAAATCTTGATGTTTTTCCCTTGGAGATGCTCTCTTTGCAGCTGTCCATCCGTGAGCGGATCGATGTTGACTCCTGACAGCTCTGTGAACTCGTCCTTCTCCTGGCCGGCACCATCATCGTCATCTCCTTCTGCTCGCTTCTTCTACCCCGCCCGGCCCTTTGCGATGCCTCATCCAGGCGCACCCTAGGAACGCCGACGCCGCCCCTTCATGAGGCGGCGATCACGCTTCTCTATTCCAGTAGGTCCAGGGGCTCTCCCGCCTGCCAGGCAACAAAACCCACGCGCACGCGTGGACGAAGAACTGGCCGGCACTTCGTATGCTTGTTTTGGCCGCCTGCCGCGGGCCGTCTCTGGAAGTTCTGTGCCGCGCGTGGTCCGGCTCTTCGCTGCCGTCCTGCCAGAGAGAGCCCAGAAGAGCCTGCCCGTACTTCCCCAGGCCGGCGTTTTGCCCGGTGATTTCGCTACTCTGAGTTGGCCCCTTTCGCGCACTTGATCTGGCCCCACCTGAGCACCTGATTCCCTAATTTGGTTTCGTAGATGATTCCGAAGCCGGAGGACGGATTGGGGAACAGGAGGAGCAAGGTGGAGCTATACGAGCAGATTCGTCAGGAGTACGAGCGCGGGGCGGGAACGATCCGTGCCGTTGCTCGGAAGTTCGGTGTGCACCGGCGCGATGTGCGGCGGGCGCTGGACAGTGCGATGCCTCCGGATCGGAAAAGGCCGGAGCGGAAGAGGCCGAGGTTGGAACCAGCGGTGCCGTTCATCGATTCGATTCTTGAGGCAGACCGGCTGGCGCCTCGCAAGCAGCGGCATACAGCGCACCGGATGTGGATGCGGTTGCGCCAGGAAATGCCCGAGGTTGATGTTTCTGAGTCCACCGTGCGGCGATACGTGCAGGCGCGAAGGACAGCGATGGGGCTGATGGGACGCGAGGTATTTGTGCCGCAGTCATACCAGCTGGGCGACGAAGCGCAAGTGGATTGGTTCGAAGCCTGGGTAGATTTCGAAGACGGCAGACGCAAGGTCTACCTCTTCTGCATGCGTTCGATGGCTTTGGGAGCAGCTTTTCTCGGGCCTACCCGCATGCCACGCAGCAGGCGTTTCTGGAAGCTCACGAACTGGCGTTCGCGTGGTTCCACGGTGTGTCCAGACGGTTCCTTGCCCTACACGGTGGCTGTCCATCGGGGCAAGGGAACGAACCCGCACGCGCATATCGTGCTCAGCGAGCGGGCGCTGGACGGTCACGACCGGACGGCCGAGACCTGGTTCAAGCGGGTGGCCTCCGCACCCCGGCAAAAGGGTGAGAGCGACGAGCAGTACCAGGAGCGCCAATCCAAGATCGACTTCAGCAAGGGCGGTGCCCGGAAGAGCATCGCCTTCCAATCGCCGGATTGGATTGGCGAAGTCCGGCAGCAGTGGGCGGAGCGAGCAAATCACGCTCTGGACCAGGCGAAGGTGCAGGAGCGGATTGACCACCGCTCTCACTCCGATCGCGGCCTCCAGGAGCTACCCACGGTCCACGTCGGCCCGCGTGTGCGGGCCGTGGGCAAGGACGACAGGGCTGCGACGAACGAGGAGATCCGCGCAGCGAACGTGGAGTTGGCCAAGGCCCGCACAGAGCTGGACCTGTTCAGGAAGCGACTCGCCGCAATACTGCGGGAATTCCTAGCCGAGATCCGCGAGCAGTGCAAGCGTGTCCGCAGCCTGCAGCGCCAACTCACGGAACAGCGCGAGAAGTCAGCGGCCGAGGCGCAGAAGCTCCAGGCCGCGGTGGACTGGTTTGTGAAGCACGGTTACAAAAATCCGCTCGAAAGCAGCTTTTACAAAGACAAGCCGGTGCTTGCAAAACGGGAGGCTGAGCAGATGGCGGGACGCGTGGGTTTGTCAGAGGCGGACCGGGCCAAGTGGATCGAGAGCGGCCGGGTGATAGCCGATCATCTCGCAGAACCGCGGTACCAAGATCTCAAAACCAAGCACCCACACCAAACCGACGCGTGGTTGCGAAATGCCGCTATGGGTATAACGGTCCACTACAAGTCCCAAGAGCGCGGCCGATCCAAAGGGCATTCCAGGTAGAGCAACGGATTAGAAGGCCGGTGCTCGGATGCTCGGTCCAAAGCTTGCTACGATCCCCCAGGAGGTGACGTGTCCCTACCCTCCCGACGCCGTAGGCGGCGTGCTCTTCGGTCGGAACGGCTCACTGCCGTTTACAGATGTAAACACGGCACATGCCGCCCCGCAAGGAGCGGCCTGCACCTGCTATCACCCCAAGTGGAACACGAAAATCATCACCGAAAAGAAGGCGATCAGGTACGCCATCACCCAGCCGAAGCGGTTCCATTCGCGCTTCGATTTCGGCCACCACATCCAGCAAGCGTATCCCGCCAACAGCGCGTTCGGAACCATGACCAACATCTGGAGCCAAGTCGGCCACGCTGGATAGGGAACGATCATGGGTTAGGAATCATGGTCTCTATTTCGGGAAAACAGGATCAGAGCCGTTATGGCCAAAATAGCAAACAACGCCACATAAGCCAGAATGCCCCTTCCACTCTTGGGCGTCCACATCAGCAAGGCGAATCCTAAGGCGCCGCACACAAGAGTAGCGGCGCTTAGCAATCCCTTCTTTTGCGTGATACCGCTGTTCATGAGAATGCCTTTCCTTTGCCGGTCCAGTTCAGGCCCATCACTCAGCCTTGGGCTCCGTTCAGAACATAGTGTTCGAAAAGGCGTAGTTCCATGCTGCCGAATCCGTCGACTGAGCACACGCGCTATGCGCCATGATGTCGACCAAGGTTGCCGCCCCCATTGCGGGAGTAGCTACCTTTTCAACCGCGGCAAGCCCGCCTTCAGTCGCGAGTTCCACTCCCGAGCCAACCGTTCGTGTTCCGCTAAGAGTTGTGATTTGGGTAGTCCCTGGTACTGCACCCGATCCGAAGAGGCCGCCTAACTTCCCAACAATCGCAACACCCCACTCCTTGAGGTTGTTCCCCCAACCAGGATTCCAGCCAGGGAGAAGAGAGATAGGACTGCCGAACTGGACAGCGGCTCCAAGCTTGGAATTGTAGAAGTTACTCACACAATTCTTTATCTGCTGCTTGTTCGCGTTATTTGGGGCGATAATGAGAGCTTCACGACATGAGCGATCCGATATTTTGAGAGCTCTTGTCATCTGCCTTTAACTAAATATGCGTATAGAAACATCCCGAATGACAACGCATATGAGCTTCCCAAAACTAGCCAAAAAATTGATTTTGTCCATCCTTGGACGGCAGAGTTGTCTGCGGTTCTATTTATAGCCATCAAGAACCGGCTATACAGCCACCAAACAAGTGTCACCGCCGGTGGTGCCAATAAAACTAAAGCCAAATCGCTGATAAGGTGATTAGTTTTCACTGAATCACCCCCAATCCGCAACCGACTCCAGCGCCCACATAGGTTAGTGCGTCATAAGCAAGCTTTAGTTCTCCCACTCCAGTGGCATATTCTGCGCCTGTTAATCCAACGGTGGATACCGTGCCAGTGAGAGTTGTCAATTCGCCTCCCGTGCTGATTGCTGCGTGAACGCCCTGAGCAATTGCACTTGTGGCTAGCCCAGATGCCGACGCACCCCAAGGTCCGCTTCCGCCTGGAAGCCCCTGCATCGGCCCGGCGACAACAGCTTGTCCCATATTGTAGAAAACGCTGTGACCACCTGCCGATCCGCTGCCAAGGCTTGACACGAGATCGGTTATGCCACTAAAGGTGTTTCCGCCCAATGCGTTTGTGATGAATCCACCCACACCGCTGGTACCGATTCCTAGTGCCTGCAGTCCACCTGCAATACTGACTTTTGAAGCAGCCTCGGAGGCGCAGTTGAAGATATTTTTATTTGGGGCGCGACCACTTCCGCCGAACGTGCCTCCGTTAGACCCGTTCGGTTCACCACCCCCTGACGCCGAACCGTATGCCCATTGGCACATCGGATCGGTCATCGAGCATGAGTTCGGATCGTTGGCAACAACCGAAACGCAATTGGCGTAGGGTTGCCCCGCGCATGGATCGGGACCGCCGCCCCCGCCTGCACCATCACCCCCGCCCCCGCCCCCGTCATCGCACCCGATGCCAAACAGAAAACAAGACACCAGGTTCAATCCAGTTGGATCGATGTAACTCAAGGGGTTGTTGGCGACGTAGGCGTAACGGTTCCAGGTTTGGGGATTGGTGGGATCGACGGCCGCCATGCCGGAGGGGTCGGGCGAGATCCATCGCCCCTGCGAAGGACTGAGGCGGCGGAAGGTGAAGTCGTAGAGGCTGGGAACGGTGTCGGAGTTCTGGCCGGTGAACGAGGGGTCAGCCGTACCGGAAGCCGCGTACTGCTCGCCGAAGGGCGCATAGGCGGTGCTGGAATCCAATCCCCTGGATGACGTGGAGGTCAGCCGCGAACTGCCAGTCCGCATGGCGGTAGTAGGCCAGGCCCGATGCGTTGTACACTGCCGTGCCCCCGCCGGGGAGCGGCACGAACGCCGTGGTCAGGGAGGTTCCGCTCATGAGCGCCGTCTTGCCCATCGGGCTATACAGGGTCTGAGTATACGGGGACCCGCTGCCCTGCTCAACGACGCGGCCCAGCGCATCGTAGGTGGCGGTGATTCCATTGACCGAGGTCATTCCGCCCCAGTTCGGGTCCCAGCTATAGCTGTTCAGGTTATCGCTCAGCAGGTTTCCGTTGGCGTCGTAGCTGACGCCGCCGCCTCCCAGGCTGAACTGATTCGTTGCCGAGGAGTACGTGGCCTGAAAGGAGCCGTTGCCGCTCTTGTCGATATTGCCGAAGGCGTCGTAGCTGAATGATTGCTGCCACACCGCGCCGCAGTTGACGCCCGACGACCGGCCCAGATCGTCATAGGTGAACGAACACGACTGTGAATCGCCCGTGCCGGGGATGCTGTCGTTGATGCTCAGTCCAGTCATCGTGCCATTCGCGTTCCAGGTCATCCGTCCAACGTCCGCGTTGCCGTTCACGGCGAAAGTGTACGCCGAGGCACGCCCGGTGTTCGGGTCGTAGGAGAAGCTGTCGCTGTCGAATGAACCGTAGGTCACGCCGGTCAATGTGCCAAGTGGGTTCGAAGCGCTCGAAGTTGAATAGGATACGCTCGTCACCGGATTGGTCCCCGAGCTTGCTGTGACCTGGGTATAGCGCCCTTCGCCATCAAGCCCGGTTCCGCCGGCGCCGAAGTAGATTGCTGGAACCGAAGGAATCCCGCTCAACGTCTCGAGGGCACCGGAGGCCCAATAAGATGCGGTGGTGTGATAGTAGCCGTTCGAATGCGGCGTCGATTCATAGACGTCGGTGAGTTCGCCTCGCTGTGAGTAACTGAACCACTCGTCGGTGATTTGCGTTCCGCTGCAGTTGTCCGTCTCGGCCTCCTGCAGCCGCGCTTTCGTATAAGCAACGGAGACTCCGCCCGGCGGCGTTGCGCTGGTGTCGTAGTTGAAGCGCCGGCACACGCCGCCGTATCCGCCGCCGCTCAATCGATGGAGCGCATCGTAGTAGAAACAGGTTGTATTCCCGGCGTTGTCCACCTTCTTGGTGAGATCTCCGGGAGACGCTGGCGTGGTTGAACATGCGACATCGTAAGCGTAAGACACCGTGCCGGTCTCGGGATTCGCTTCCTGGGTCATGCGGCCGGCCATATCGTAGCTGTAGGAGCGCGTTTGCTGGCCGGAACCGGCCTGCGCGTTCTGCGTGACCGCAACCAAATGTCCGAGTGCATCGTAGGAGTACTTCGTCCAGTAGCCCGTCTGGTTTGTCGTCTGCCCGCAGGTTCCGACCCCAGGCAGGGTCGTTGACATCTCACAGACGGAAGTCATTCTTCCCAGCCCGTCGTATTCAAATTGCTTCTTGAAATTCTGTCCTCCACTGACCGTCACCTGTACGTCGTTGTTCGAGTAAACGTACGCAGTCTTTCCGCCATCAGCATCCGCGGTCGACAAGAGGCGGCCAAGCGCATCGTATGCTGCATTGACGGCGGGCGCGGAGGAGTTCGTGCCGCCTGCTGAGGCGCTGAAAGGCATCGTGGAGCGCGAAGCCAGGCCTACGTTGTTGTAGTCGGTCTCAACCGTGTCATAGCTGCCTGCGCCCGGCCCCTGCAAACGCTGGCTCAGGATCGGCCTGCCGAAAGCATCGACCGTCGATCGCAGGTCGACAACCGATTGGCCGTTGTTAAAGCTCAAAGAACTCTCTGATACGGTTGGGCTTGGATAGGCAATGGATGTCTGGTTGTTTTCCTGATCAACGACGGCTGCTGGCCGCCAAAAGTAAGGATCGGAATAGTTGGTGCTGACGGTTTGGCCGTTTTCATCTGTCACCGCGGTCTCCACGCCCCCGGTGCAGTTCCAGGTGATCGACCGGCTCAGGTTAAGCGGCTCCGAAATGGATGTGATGAATGAGTTTCCACATGAACTGGAGCTGTACCCAAAGGTGGTTGTAGCTCCATTGACATCCACAGCGGTGTTCAGGTTCCCGGTGTCGTAGTACGTGTAGGTCCGGGTAAGCGTCGAGCTGCTACTCGTCTGATAGGAAGCGGTCGTAAGGTTGCCACGCGCCCCGGAGATAAGAATGTGTTGGGGCGTACCACTGGTTCCTGTCGCAGCCGTCTGATCGTAGCTGTACGATGTGGACGCGAGAAGGACTCTGGACCCGCTCGAATAGTCATAGACGGCGACAGACGATGGATAGCCGATGAGGCCGTTGCCCAGGGAGGCATACGAAATCTGCGTCTGGCGGATTTGGTGGGCAGTTCCAGGGGCCGTGCCTTGGGCTACGCCAAAATCATATTCGTTGTCTGTCGAAACCAAACCTGAACCAAGGTAGGAGCCGTTGTAGTACACCTCCGAGAGCCGCGTCATGCCATTCGGAAGCTGGGTGTACGTATCGGTTGAGGTAATGGGAGAACCTACGGAGGCGCCCGCGCAGTTTGAAAAGTTCTGCTTGTAACAGCGAAGTACCGTTTGGAGAAGATTGCCGGGCGATGGACTCCCCTGGTAGACCTGACGCTGGGTTTCATACAGGTTGTAAGTGCCAGCGGTGCCTGTCGTGCTGTCTTCGGAAAAGTCGCTGACGGTTGCATTCCCCGCGGGATCCGTAATCGTCGTGCTCCAGGTCGATCCCGGTCCCGGCGAACCCGGCAGCCTCGGTGCGCGGGCCGCGCCATGTGGTGCGTTCCGGAAAGACGCCGGTGCTGGAGCCGGCCGAGGCACGGGTGTTGCTGGACTCGATTGACACGACGACGCCAGCAGGGTTGCGCGATCGCGCCCTGATCTCGCTCATGGTGTATAGCTTCGCCCGCATCGGCGCCGCGCTGGGCATGAAGGTCGAAGACGTCTACACCCAGAACCGGCGCTTGTGGGTGCGGCTGCATGAGAAGGGCGGCAAGCATCACGCCATGCCCACCCACCACAATCTTGAACAGGCTCTTCTTGCCTATCTCGATGGAAACGGGGTCGAGAACCGTCCGAAGGACCCGCTGTTCCGGACCCTCGGCCGCGGGACGGGCCAGCTTACCCGTACTTCCCTGCCCCAGGCCAACGCTCACGCGATGATCCGCCTGCGCGCCGCGGCGGCCGGCATCAATACCAAGATCGGCAACCACAGCTTCCGGGCCACCGGCATCACGGCCTATCTGAAGAACGGCGGTACGCTCGAAAAGGCCGCGGCCATGGCCAACCATGCCAGCACGCGGACGACGCAGCTCTATGACCGGCGGCGCGACGAGATGAGTCTCGATGAAGTGGAGAGGATTTTGATCTGAGGCGGGAGATACCTATCCCCCAGGGCACCCCGAGAACACGTGCCTGCGGGCATCCTGACACGAGATTTTGCGGGAAGCGGCGGTGTTCGGAGGTTGGATCCCCCAATTGTCGCCACTCTAGCCCAGGCCCTATGCGGCTTTGCTAAAAAGAGGTATCTTTGGGATTTTCTTTCGTCTCGCCTGGGCAAAATCGTAATCGGTCTGCATCTCAAACCAGAAACTCGGATGCGTCCCTAGCGCGGCAGAGAGCCGAAGGGACATTTCAGCCGAGATACCTCCGCGGCAATTGAGCACCTTGGAGAGCGTTACACGCGATACGCCAATGTGCTTTGCCACGTGCGTTACATTCATGCCTTCCAAGTAGGCGCGCAGCACGCGGCCAGGATGCGCCGGGTTGTACATTTCAGTGAGCATATCGTCCTCTCAGTGATAATCCTGATAATCCACGAGGATCGCGTCCTCGCCGTCGAAAGTGAAGGTCAAGCGCCAGTTTCCATTTACCCACATTGACCAGTGCTTCTCCTTACCATGCAGTTCATGCAATCTCCATGAGGCAGGTTTCGCCATGTCGTTAGCGCTCTTTGCGCGGTTGAGGGCAGTTAGCTGTTCCTGCAACTTCGTGGCATGATGTGGCTGAATTCCTGCCTTGCTGCCGGTTTTGTAGAATTTCTCCAATCCGGCATGGCGGAACGATTTTATCATGTATAAACTATATCGCTACAGTTTTCGGTTGTCCAGGCATCGTGGACTTCGATCTTACGGCTAATGTACTCGCCTATCCATGACCGCTTCCCTTCCCTGTCCCGTGCCTCGTCTGATTCTGGCCGAGGAACACCCCGCAATCAGACTTGCACGAACCGGGGCGACTTAGTTACTTTCAACAAAGGCGAGTTTATTGAAAGGCTGTTTTCATGAAAACAATCTTGATTACCTCACAGAAGGGCGGAAGCGGTAAAACCATGCTTGCGGCTCATTTGGCCGTTGAAGCCGAGCGCACCGGAGACGCGCCAGCGTGGATAATCGACGCAGACCGGCAGGGTACTCTTACCCGCTGGCATGAACGCCGGAAGGCCGAAACTCCGCAGAGGGGCGAGGTTCGTTTAGAAAAGCTCATGACGGCCCTTGCGGCACTTGCCGGACAAGGCGCGGCCTATTGTTTCATCGACACCGCCCCCACTATTTCAGCACAGACCGCCGCCCTTATTGATCTCGCTGACCTCGTGGTTATCCCGGTACGTCCTTCCCCTTCCGATCTATGAGCCGTAACGGAAACTGTTCAGCTTGTGAAGAAGGCGGACAAGCCCTTTCTGTTTGTCATCACGCAGGCGAAACCACAGGCCACAATCACGGCTCCGGCTATAGCCGCACTTTCGGAACATGGAAGGGTCGCCAAATCCTTCATTGCCGACCGCGTGGGTTATGCCGCAGCCATGACAGGCGGAAACACGGCCCCGGAGATTTTCCCCAAAGGCCCGGTTGCCGAAGAGGTATCAGCCTTGTGGGGCGAGTTGAAATCATTCGTTCATGAAAAACTGAAAACAAGAAAGGTTGCAAATGGCTAAAACCCTATCGCTCGACAGCAACGACCTCGCGCCAGTAAGAACCCGCCCGCTTAGCGCCTCCCGGCAACGTGGCGTTGTTCCATCGGCGGAACTGGTACCCATGCAATTCAGAATGCCGCCCGATTTCGTGAAGGCATTCAAGCAAGCCGCCCTTGATCGAGATATGAAGCTAAATGAATTGCTGAATGCATGCTTTGATGTTTTCATGAAGATGAAGGCTTGAGCATGGCGAAGGACAGGGCAGGGAGGCACGGCGAGAGTGGGCTTGTTCAGGCGGGCGAAATCCCCCTGATTAAAAACCTCGCGAAGAAATTCGCGCCGCCGACGAAAGCGCAACTTGAATTCGTACACTCCGAACTCGCAGCTCGCACGAATTCTGCAAGCTCGCAAAGCTAAACTCAACAATTCCTCCAATCCGCAGCCCAATCAGCCACCTTCGGCTGCAACCATCCCCCAATCCAAGAAGATCGCAGAGATCCCGTCCCGCATGAGGGAACTGGAACCCGAAGCGCCACCTCTTGTCGCCGTCGACGATCCGGTGTTCACCACAACGGACGCGGCGCAGATTGTCAAGGGCGGAGTAAAAGGAGACCACTGGGGCGGAGTAAAAGGGAGCCAGTAAGCGGGACGAAGCTGATGTTTCGGGGGAGGAGGGGCGCCGGAGCGTAGCGGAGGCGGCCCTCCTCCCCCGAGGCGCGTTTGGAGGGGGCAGTCAGGCGCGTTTGCGGCGGCTTTGCTTGAGGCGGTAGCTGTCGGCGTTCATCTCCAGGATGTGGACGTGGTGGGTGATGCGATCGAGCAGCGCGCCGGTGAGCCGCTCGGAGCCGAAGATTTCTGTCCACTCGTCGAAGGGCAGATTGCTTGTGATCAGCGTCGAGGCGCGCTCGTAGCGCTGGCTGATGGTCTCGAACAGCAGTTCGGCGCCCGTCTTCGACAGCGGCACATAGCCGAGTTCGTCGATGACCAGCAGTTCGTGAGCGGCAAGTTGCTTTTGGAAGCGCCGCAGGTATTTCTCGTCCCGTGCCTCGATCAGTTCGCCGACCAGCGCGGCGGCGGTGAGGAAGCGAACGCGATGACCACGCTGACAAGCTGCCAGACCGAGTGCCAGGGCGATATGCGTCTTCCCGGTGCCGCTGTTGCCGAGCAGCAGGATGTTCTCCTTGCGAGCCAGATACTCGCATCGCGCCAGTTCGAGGACCAGCGTCTTGTTGAGCGCCGGGATGGCGAGGAAGTCGAAGCTGTCGAGACTCTTCACCACCGGGAACTTCGCCTGACGGATGCGGCGTTCGGTGGCGCGGCGATCGCGGTCGAGCAACTCCAATTCGGTCAGCCGCAGCAGATAGTGCGGGAAGGTGGCCTTTTCCTGGGCGCAAGTGCGGGCCAGCTTGTCGTACTCGCGCAGCATGGTGGGCAGCCGCAGAGCCTTCAGGTGATGCTCGAGCAGAACCTGAGGCGTATCGGGAGTGGGTATGCTCATCGCGTTGCCTCCCGTGTGGGCGGCTCAGCCGGAGATGCACACAGCAGGCTCATGTAGTCGGCAGCTCGCGTGGTTCGCACCTGGGCCAGCGGCAGGTGCGGCCAGTTGGCCATGTCCAGCTTGGGCGGCCGTCGTTCGATGCGGCACAAGACCAGATGCCGCACGGCATCGAAGCTGATCGCGTTCAACGCAAGCGCCTGCTCGATGGCGGCCGCGACCTCTTCGAACGCGAAGTTCTCGATCAACCGCAAGACCTGGATGTACTCGCGGGCGGCATGCTTGCGCAGCCGCGCTTCCAGCAACCGGCGCAGATGACCAAAACAGTCAGGCAACTGCCATCCTGACAGCGGGGCGGCCTGATCCAGTGCGCGGCTCTTATGTTCGAGCAGGGCCAGATAGTGCAGCGGATCGTAAACCGTGGCTTCGCGTTCGTAGCTGCGCTTATGCTCGGCGATCACCTCACAGCCGGAGACGATTACGATGCGGTGGACGTAGGCCTTGACCAGCACCTGGCGATGGCCGTACTGCGTGGGCACGGAGTAGTCGTTGGTGCGGTAGCGGACCAGCGAGATCGAACTGACGCGCGCGGTTGTCTTGTCGCAAGCCTCGAAGCGAGCCGGCGGCAGGGGCAGAAGTACAGCACGGTCGCGTTCGAAGCGTTCGCCGATGGTCTCCCTGTGGCCGCGCAGCCGCTGTGTGCGCCGCTCCATAGCGTCGCGAACGAACTGTTCGTTGAGCGCCTCCCAACTCGCCGCGCGCGGAATCGGCACCATGAAGTTGCGCCGGGCATAGCCGACCAGGTTTTCCACCTTGCCCTTGTCGTTGCCCCTGGCAGGCCTACCGAACTTCTCGGCGAACAGATAGTGGCTCTGCAACTCGGAGAAGGCCCGCGTCTTCTTCCGCTCCCCATCGCCCAGGATGCGCGCCACCGCCAACGTCGTGTTGTCGTAGAGAATCCGAGTCGGCACGCCGCCGAAGTACTCGAAGGCGCGCACATGAGCTTCAAGAAACGCCTCGGTCGTCTCGGCCGGAAAAGCCTGCACAAAGCAATCATCCGAGTGCGGCAGATCGAAAGCCATGAAGTGCGCCTTCTGCTCCACGCCGGCGATCACCACCTGGGCCTCGCCGAAATCCGCCTGCGCTTCGCCCGGCGCGTGGGTCAGCGGAATGAACATCTCCTGGCCGCCGATCTTCGCCGAGCGCACGTAGTCCTTCACGATCGTGTAGCCGCCCGTGTAAGCATGCTCGGCCCTCAACCGTTCGAAGATCCGCTTGGCCGTGTGCCGCTGCTTGCGCGGCCGCTGCTTGTCGTCTTCCAGAATCGCATCGATCGCCCCCTGCCACGGGCCCAGCTTCGGCCGCCGCACCGGCTTCTGCCGCTGGTAGCCAGGCGGCGCCGAATACGTCAACATCTTGCTCACCGTCTTGCGCGCCAGACCGAACTCACCCGCCGCCGCCCGTCGGCTCATCCCGTCAACCAGCACCGCCCGCCGCACTCGCGCATACAGATCCACCGTCTTCATGCCTCCGGTATCCCACAGAAAACACGCATCCTAACGGCGCCGAACCTACTTCGGCATCCCCAAAGAAACCTGCTTGTCCGTGAATCGACTGCCTGGCGGGGTGGTCTACTTTTACTCCGCCACGAACCGGCGCTCACGCGCCGCTTCGTGGTCTATTTTTGCGCCGCCGCGCACGCGCAGGCCAGGATCAACCGGATTTTTCAGCTCTGGATCTTGTTGGGCAGGGACCGCCTGTAGATGATCAAGAGATTGTTCCGATTTCGGAGCGGCCGCAGGCGGCAAGACCTTCAGCTACGATTCCGAGAATCATCGGGTGAGCGATGCCGGCGCGAGTGATTGCCCGCAACGGTTCCCCAGCATTCAATGCATTGGTTTGAATGAACCCGGCAAAGACGCGATTCATCTCAGAAGATACGTGCTCTGATGGAGGAGCCTCAAAGTGCACTTTCGAAGCGCCGATCCGACTAGAGTCGATCTGCATCGGCTCTTTGCTCGTGCGGTAATGGCCAACGTCGGCGAGATCTCTTCGACCTGCGGTCACCATCTTGTGCCACGTAAAGGGCATTTCTTACGAAAGCGGCTCTCGAACTGAGCGATAGAGATTCACCATCATTTCGGCGATGCCCTGTTCAGCAGGGCTGGTGCGGCGCTTGTCGGCAGCGAGCCCGAGTTGCCGTTGGATGGAGGACTGAACGCTGTTGCGATTGAGCACCTCGCCTTCGATTTTCGACGTCGTGACGGCTTCACTGCTCATCAGTTCAACAAGGAGCTGTTTGTGCTCCTGCTCGCCCAGGTGCTTGATGGACTCGATGACGACACCAGAGCCGAGCGGGAACTGTTTCTCCGCGCTCGCAATCGTCGTACGATCCCACGTGAAGTTAGGCCAATCGGGATTTTGGCGGTTCCAAGGCATGAGCGATAGAAGCGCTACGTATTGCTCACAAAATGTCCGTCCTGTGATTGATACAAGTTGGCGCTATCGCTCTTACCCATTGCCATTTTCTGGCCCCTTCTACGAGCTATAGCGACATCCTGCTCAGGTCGGGTTTGCCGATCATCTGCGACCAGTTCACGGCGTACAGCCGAGGAAAGCTTGCCCGCTCATTTCGCGAGTGAGCCGAGCATCTCTGCCAACTCGCGGACGCCGATTGCCTGTGTCTCAGCGTCAATCGGGTACTGTCCTTTTCCGGCATTCACCAAGAAGCGGTGATCCGGTTTCAGGTCCTGACATGCACTATAGAAGCCCTTCTCCGGGCGTCCGGTTAGGCTGCGCTTGATCTCGATCGCCCAGAGACCGTGGCCGGGGATTTCCAAAACGAGGTCGATCTCTGCGCCGGCAGCGGTTCGGTAGAAACTGGCCATGGTGTGTTGTGGTGCCACTTCAAGCAGGTTTTCAATCACCATGCCTTCCCACGACGGTCCTGCTACTGGGTGGCCTGCAAGCTCGTTAAAGGTGCGGATTCCCAGCAGCGCATGTACGAGACCGCTGTCCCTGACGTAGACCTTGCGGGACTTTACAAGGCGCTTGCCTAGATTTCGATGGAAAGGTGAAAGCTGCCTGACCAGCAAAAGATCTGTCAGGAGGTCAATGTAGCGCTGAACGGTCGGCGAGGAGATCTGCAAGCCAGACGCAAGACGCGAGGCATTCAAAAGAGCACCCTGATTGTGGGCGAGCATGGTCCAGAACCGCTCCAGTGTCTCGGCCGGAACCCGCGGGCCAAGCAACGGCACATCGCGCTCGAGGTAGGTACGAATAAAATCGCTGCGCCACTGCAGACTCGCTCCATCGTTTTCGGCGAGATAGCTCCCCGGAAATCCCCCGCGCAACCACAGTCGAAGCAGTGTCGACTCATCAGCCGGCAATTCGACGACGCTAAACGGTCCCAGTTCGATGTAGGAAATGCGGCCGGCAAGGCTTTCGCCTGACTGCCGGAGCAGGTCTATCGAAGCTGAACCGAGAACCAGAAACCGCCCCCTGCCGTGCCCCGTCCGCCTACCCTGGTCGATAAGGCCTCGCAGGGTACTGAAAATCTCAGGAGCACGATGAATCTCGTCGAGAACCACAAGGCTAGTTTCAAATTGACGGAGAAAGAGTGTCGGATCGGTGAGCTTGTCTCGATCTTCTCTGGATTCGAGGTCGAGATACAGAGCACTGGGCCAGGAGTCGGCTATGCTCCGCGCCAGGGTCGTTTTACCGGCCTGTCGCGGGCCGATGATGGCCACGGCAGCTTGAGCATTGAGTGCCTGTTCGATCCTTGGGGTCACCCAGCGTCGGATCATCTTGGATGCATATTAAATATCTAGTGTTAAATTTGCAAGGAAGACTCTGATACTCAAGATATCTTGGGGCCTCGACCGAGCCCAGGGACGGCCCATGACATGGCCGGATTTTGATCGCACTTTAGACCTCTTCTTTTTCGGTGATTTTAGGTTCGATGAGTGATCGGACAAATGTTATTTAGAATCAATGATTTTGCTCTGCGCAGTTGGGTTTCGGTGGGTCTCGAAGGGTGCTTTGGCGAGGGGTTCGGAGGCACTGGGTTCTTTTTCTTTTGGTCTACGAAAATAGACCTCTCCGCAAGCTATTCAATATGATTGGTTTCCGCGCATTTCGTGCCGCTTTGACCTCTTCCGCGGACCTCTTCTTTTTACATTTTTTGGGTTCGATTAGGGTGCTGAAGCCTCAAAATGGGTCATTTTCTGCGCTTTCTGAGCCACCAGTGCGCTTTAGAATCAATGGGTTACGATTTGGTAAATATTTGACACGGAAGAGGTCGTTGGTTCGAATCCAATCGTGGCCGAAGGAAAAAGTTGGTCCCAGGAAGCCCTTCAGAGCAAGTTCCTGCGCCTCCCGTGACCCAAAACCCGAAAACTAAGCCAGAGCGAGGTTGAGAGATTTCGGTGCTCCGTGATTCTCTGAAGCAGGAGAGGTGAGGTGGTCCCGGTAGTTTGGACAGGTCTTTCGGGTTTTTAAGTGAAAAGATTGGTCGTGGTCGTCGTGGCGGTGGAAATGTGAAAATCGGCTTGATCGATTTTCAAGGACTTGTG
>JAKAJO010000090.1 GCA_021813745.1 Acidobacteriota bacterium | reverse complement strand
CATCCACTGCGCTTCGCTCAACTCGTATCGACTCGCCACAAATCAAGTGCAACAAATCAACCCAAACCTGCAAAGTCTATATGTGGATACGGCCTAGCTCTAAAAGTGGCCGATGTACTGAAGGGCCAGCCGCGAGAAGTATCCATCGACGCTATTGATATTGCCCGGATATTGTTCCGTCCGCCAGTCAGTCGCGATCCGGATCGGGAGGCTTCGGCCAATCCCGTGCACTTGGAATCCTCTCTTCAAGCGCCTTAATGCGATCCTGAATATCTCTTAAGGTATTGAAAACCCACCGCTCAAAAGGCGAGAGATTTCTCGGATTGAATTCCAATTTGTTCATTGCTGGAGCCTCCATTCGCTAGATGTGCGCCATCATAAAGCATTTTTCCGTTGACATCCTAAAGCCGCTTTAGCATAATAAGCAATATGAATTGTCTCGATGCCGCAACTCGCGCTCATATCGTTCATTGCCTCATCGAAGGCTGCTCGGTTCGCGCCACCTGTCGGATGACGGGAGCTGCCAAAGGCACAGTGATTAAGCTCCTCGCCGATTTGGGCGCGGCTTGTGCGCGATTTCACAATGAGCATGTTCGGAATCTACGTGTTCGACGGTTGCAATGTGACGAGATCTGGAGCTTCGTTGGAGCCAAACGAAAGAACGCTACGGTTGAACAGCGGTACTACGGTTGGGGAGACATCTGGACCTGGATTGGCATTGATGCGGATACGAAACTGGTTGTCTCGTACTTGGTTGGTGGTCGTGATGCCGGCTGGGCTCTGGAGTTTATGGAGGATTGCGCCAGCCGGATCGTCGGTCGCGTCCAGGTGACTACAGACGCACACGCACCATACCTGAAAGCTGTGGAAGGTGCATTTGGATTGGAAGTGGACTATGCCATGCTCCAGAAGATTTATGGAGCGCCATCAGACGAGGAACAGCGCCGCTATTCTCCAGCCAAGTGCATTGGCTGTGAAATGAAGACGGTTCTCGGGTATCCCGATCCTGAACACGTCAGCACATCCTATGTGGAGCGCCAGAACTTGACCCTGAGAATGTCGTCTCGCCGGTTTACGCGGCTCACAAACGGATTCTCGAAGAAGGCTGCGAATCATGCCCACGCGGTTGCACTTCACTACATGCATTACAACTTTTGCCGGGTTCATCAGTCTTTGCGAGTCACGCCCGCGATGGAAGCAGGATTGGCGTCTACGCCGTGGAGCGTTGACGACTTGATCGCACTTCTGCCCAAGCCAGTGGCCAAGTCGTCTAAGAATGACTGGAAGATTCTACGCAAGGCGCTCGGGGAAAGCGCCTAACGCCGGTGCTCCCGAAGTATATTCAAAATCGCCTTGCGTTCCTCTAAAGCAGCTTTCACATCTCTCGAATGATTCTCCAGAGCTGAGTCTATTTCTTCGTCGGTCGGGATTTGTGCGGCTAATGCGCGTAGCATTTTCCAGTCATGGTACTGAAGCAATTCGAGAAATTCGCGCCCTGGATAAAGAACTGAGTTCTCAATAGATTCAATCCGACCGTCATTGTGCATTACAACCATTTCAGCTTCACCCCCGCAATGTTCGTCATACTCTATGCATGATTCAATGATGGACGAGGCTAAGAGGGCTGCTTCTTGTAGGGATTTGGGGTATCCTCCAGTCTTCTTAAATTGTCCAGCTATGTACCTGCCAATTATCGCTCCGCTCCCGATACATTCAAAGGTTTCCACTGGCATAAGCAGAGTTTCGTGAGGTCGGAAAAGGGCTGTTTCCCCCCGTAACCATATCCCTAAAAGTAACTGCTGAAATACGGCCTGTGGCGTGCGGTCAGGATGGGGATAAATGTGATCGCGGTAAAACTCAGCCAGTGGGGTCTGCGCTGCGTTACGAACCTGCTCCATTGTCGAAGTGGCAAAGCTGGCTTCGCTTAAATACTCGAAACAGGCATTGATAGCAGAGCGTGGAAAGTTGAGATCATCACTAGACATGACGAAGGTAAGAGCACATTGGCGATCATTGCTAACGAATTCGGCTATTTTCGATTCGTTCGTTTTGATGCTAGTTGTGATCTTGGTATCCGCGCAGAGCAACACGCCATCTTCACAAACAAACCCGGCGGCGACGGTCACAGGCTTTCTCCGGGGCCGGTATGCCGAATAATCTAGCTTTGGTAGAGCAGGAGTAAATCGAATCGGCTTTTTCGGCTTAGGCGCAATCATACACACCTCCGCCAAAGCACGTCAGTCTCCGTTCCAGTACTGTACGGGACTGTGGAAAACGAAACTGACCCACTACCCGCGCAGGTCACGAACCTTCATCCGCCCAGATCAACCAGGCCGACTTTGCCGACCGGCCGCCCCAGAAAGCGCGATCCCAATCGTTCGAATTTCTCCACAGAGTCCGTGGCAAAACAGTGAATCTCGGTTTGCTGCTCTCCGCTGGAAGCGGGATGAGCCGCAGCACGGCCGTTAAATTGCAATACTGCCGCATGCGCTGCCGCTGCTGCGGAATCGATGACCTGCACTCCGGGCGGCACAGCCGCCTCAATCAGAGGCCGCAGCAAAGGGTAATGGGTGCATCCAAGCACAAGGGCATCCGGATGCATTGCCTTCTGGGTGGCCTCCGCCCACAGTTCATCCAGGTAGATGCGAATTACCTCCGCAGTTATCGGATGATTTGTCCACCCTTCTTCAACCAGAGGCACCAGAAGGGGACAAGCCTTTTCGACGGCTCTCAAGCCCCGCGCATGGCATGCGGAGGCATAGGCGTGGCTCTGGACCGTGGCATCGGTCGCGATCACCAGCACGTCTCCTGTCCTGGAGGCCTCGAGTGCAGCTTTGGCGCCGGGCTCGATCACTCCGAGGACGGGAACAGGCACGGCGTCCTGAATGGCATCGAGCGCCAGTGCGCTGGCCGTGTTGCAGGCGATCACAAGAAACTCCGCACCCTGCTCCCGGACGAGGAAATGCGCGCTCTCGATCGCATACCGCGCAATCGTCCTGCGCGACTTGGAGCCGTAAGGGAGTCGCGCCGTGTCTCCCAGAAAGGCGTATCGCGCACCTGGAAGATACGTCAAAAGGGCCTGCAGCACAGTCAGGCCGCCAAAGCCCGAATCGAAAACGCCAATCGTTGGCCGTGTGGAAGAGTTGATCACGGATTCGAAGCTCCAGTCGGCACGGCGTTGACCGTGAGATACGTGCGGGTCAGATCCGCGTGCCCCGCCAGCGTCGGACGCATTTGGCCATCGACCAGGAATCGGACTTGTGCGACGTGCGGGAAGTTGGCGCGCAATGTTGCGCAAATGGACAACACAGTGAGTGTCTCCGTTTCAATGCCGGAGGGATGATTGGCAGCGAATGAACCTGTGAGATTCACCACCGCCAACTCGGTGTCAGCGGGCAAGGGATCCTGAGCGCTTTGTGCCGGCAATAAAAAGACTTGCGCGATACCGGCCGCGCCGCCGGGAACAGGATGCGCGGAATCGGGACTCGCATAGAGATCAAGCAATTTACCCAGCAACACGCGAGCCCGCGTTCCTGGATCCTCCGGCAGGGGGAGTGACCGTTCCTGAGCGAGTAGCGATCCATCCGCGTCGTTGGCTGCCACCAGTGTCGCCTGCTCGGCGGGTTCAACCTCTGGCGCCTGGGTGGGCGCTGAGTCTTCCCCTGCCAGCATTCGCTGATGCGCCCGGTTGCGCAGATGCCAAAGAATCCCGGCCATTGCAAGCGAGGCTGCCAGCAGCAGGACAAAGAGGACCTTCTGATAGCGGGGAATCATGGCTGGCGCGGCTCCGAGCGGAATTCAAGGACAGCTGCAGCCAGAGCGGTCGCAGCCTTGGCCTGATAGCTTGCGTCGTCCGGCTCGGCGACGACGGATCCGTCCGAGGCTCGTTCTGGAGCAAGTTCCACTGCAACGGCGGGGCAGGTCATGCTATCGAGTCCGGGGAGCGCCGTGCGCCCGAGCGTAACGTTCAATCCGGCGTGAGCCACCGCTGAGTTCAGCGCTCCCGCCAGGGCGAGACTCCGGGTAATCCATGCGGCCTGGGCGGTCTTCCAAGGCAGAAACTGCACTTCTGGAGCCGGTGCCAAAGAAGACACGAAGAGATGGACGCCGGATCCGCTCTCGCTGACATGCAGGCTCAAACAAAGCTGAGCCTTGGCGTGATTGGCAAGGGTGGCCCGTCGATCAGAATCGAGCGTCGCGTCCGACTCGCGAGTGGTGACCACGCTGATGCCGCGCGCATTCAGCAGGGAGCGTAGCCGAACGCTGAGGGCGAGGGTCGCAGTCTTCTCCAACTGACCGCTCGATAGCCTTCCTCCCCCATCGGTCCCTCCATGGGCAGGGTCGAGCACGGCAACAAAGCGCGTCGAGGGCGCAGGGGGCGCGTTCTGCGCAAGGATTGGCAGGGCCACCAAAGTAGCCCCTATGAGTGCCCATCTAATCCAGCGCATAGATTGTTAGGCCGCTCAGGAGCTTCGGGTAAAAGTCAGTCGATTTCTGGGGCATCACCTGGCCAGCGAAGGCAACCTCCCGTAATTGCTCCATTGGAACGGGATTCGTCAGAAATGTGAGATCTGCATCACCGCTTCGTACTTGCTGGACGGCTTCAGCCGCATCGCGCAGATAGCGAATGTTCGTCTGCTCGCGCACTCTTTCCGGATTGAGTCCGAGAAGGCGGTCGAGGATGAGAGTATGCAGGTGAACCAGATCAAGCCGTCGTTGATGCTCGGGAATGTCAGCGAGCGCAGTCTGTGCCACCTCCGGTTTTGATCGGAGCAACCAGGCTCCTGCCCTTGTCACGGCAACAAAGGCCGGGTTTGCCGTGCCGCGAAGTTTTGCAAGCCACTCGCTTGCCCCTGCCCCTTCCAAGGGCTCGATTATGAACATCGCTGCCGCGGCCCGTAAGAAGCCAGCGGCGTCAAAGCCTTGCAAACCATGCAAAACACGATGGGTTGGCAGGATGACAAGTCCATCAGAATCCATATTCACAAAGGTCATCATGGCGGCGGCTTCAGGGCGGAGAGGCTGCGGAAGCTGGCCCGGACTGTGCTCTCCCGAAGCAAGACTTGAGGAGGCATGTTCCCGTGCATATTGCAGAGCAGTCTCGTATCGGTGATGGCCGTCTGCGATGATCAGCTTCTTGTCCGCCATCGCGGCGACGAGCAGTCGGATGGTTGCGGGGTCGCTGATACGCCACACTTTGTGCAACACCGCAAAATCGTCGGTAACTTCGAGATCAGGCGTCGCGCACCCATCGTACAGCATGCTTTCGATGGTGCGGGCGGGGTCTGAGTAAAGCATGAAGATCTGGCCAAAGTGGGCGCGGGTTGCCTGGAGCAGGTGCATTCTGTCGCTCTTCGGCTTTGAAAGTGTCAACTCATGTCGAAAGACCACCTGATCTGCATACTCCTGGAGCTTTCCCAGAGCGATAAATCCGCGCCGCTCCTGAACGGTCTCGGAACCTGGCGTTGTAAAGCGTTGGGAATAGGCATAGATGCAGGGATCCTTTTCCTGGATGAGAACCCCCGAGGAACGCCATGCCGCAAAGTCTCTGGCTGCGCGGGTGTAGACGCTCTCCTGGCGTTCTGCGTCAAACAGTTCAGGCAGGCCGAGGATAATGCGGACCATGTTATATGGGCTGCGCTGGTAATAGGCCTGCTGCAAAGCGGGCGAGATCTTATCGTACGGCTGCGTAACCACGTCGTCCAGACGGACTGACGATGGATGGTAGCGCCAGGCACGGAATGGATAGATGCTGGCCATACGTTGGTTCTGTTCCCCGCTGAAACGGTGGAGTTTGCGCCCAGAGGCATTCTCCGGCGCGCGCACTTGAGCCGGGAGTTCAGGCTCGATTGTAACTGAGCAGTCACAGACAACTCCCGGAGTTTGACCCAATGCAAATGGGTCCGTGGTGCAAAAGTAGATTGCGGCAGAGCCTTCTTGTGGGCATGCTAGTATCAGCCTCAACCTCGAGTGTGCAAAATGAGGATGTTCCCCAATCGGCGTCTGAATCAAACCTTGACTGGCTTGAGCAGGACCATCTGCTTTGCCGCGCTCATCTGGCTTGCCATTCCGCTGGGGGCCGGCGCACAGGAAGATCCTCTCAATAAGACCACCGTGGCGCCGCCCGCCTCAGCCACGCCTGCCTCCAAGGCGGAGCCCGCCGGAGCAGAAGCGCAGCCCCTTACGGGCCCGGCTGCCCTGCACGCCCGGCCAGGGGCAATGCTGCGCATGAACGTGGACATGGTGCTGGTGCCAGTTACTGTCACAGACCCCATGAACCGGCTGGTCACCGGACTCGAACAGGACGACTTCAAGATTTATGAAAATGGGCGGCAGCAAAAAATCACGTCATTTGCCAGCGAAGATGCACCCGTCTCGATCGGGATCATCTTTGACCTTTCAGGTTCGATGACGTCCAAACTGGTCCGGGCTCGCGCGTCTATCCTGCAATTCATCAAAACGGCCAACCCGGAAGACGAGTTCTTCGTGGTGGGTTTCAATGACCGCCCTGAACTGATTGAGGATTTCACCAGTTCGGTCGACGATATCCAGGCGCGCCTGGCCACGGTGCGCAGCGGCCACCGGACTGCGCTCCTGGACGCGATCTACTACAGCCTCATTAAGATGCGAGAGGCTCGGCATGAGCGCAAAGCCTTGCTCGTTGTTTCCGATGGTGGAGACAACCGTTCGCGCTTCACTGAAGGGGAGGTGCGGGCACAAGTGCGGGAATCTGACGTGGTGCTGTATTCCATTGGCATCTTTGATCCCTACGCAGCGACCCCCGAAGAACGGGCGGGCCCTGCGCTCCTCAATGAACTGAGCGAGCAAACCGGTGGTCGAATGTACCGGGTCGACGATATCTCCGAGATGGGCGATATCGCGGAGAAGATCTCCACTGAGCTGCGCAACCAGTATGTGATTGGATATTCTCCCAAGGATCTGAACCGCGACGGCAAGTGGCGTAAATTGAAAGTGAAGCTCGATCCTCCTCCGGGATTGCCACCTCTGACGGTCCATGCACGTACGGGATATTATGCGCCTTTGCAATAACGCCCTTTTCACCCTGATGCTGGTTGCAACTGCGCTGCCGCTTTATGCCCAGCAAACGCAACCTGTTCCTGCACCGACTCAGGCTCCGCCAGTGATGGTGGACCGCGATCCGGTGCGCTCTCCGGATGCGGAGCCTCCTGAACCCTTGGGATCGGGCAAGCCCATTCAGAAAGAAGCCGGCCAATATGTTCTGCGGACGGACGTAGAAGAGGTGGAGCTGAGCGCAACGGTCCTTCAGGGAAACCGTATCGTCCAGAATCTCAATCGGGACAACTTCCAGGTCTATGAAGATGGTGTGAAGCAGACCATTATCAGTTTTCAGCACACTGATCTGCCGGTCTCCATCGCCCTGGTGGTCGACAACTCCGGCTCCATGTCGAAAAAGCGCCCGGCAGTGAATAAGAGCGCCCTTGACCTGATCGCAGCCTCCAATCCCCAGGATGAGGCATTCGTGGTCAATTTTTCCGATGAGGCCTATATTGATCAGGATTTCACTTCCGATGTGAACCGGCTGCGGGATGGGCTTTCGCATATCGAGTCCAGGGGCGGGACGGCTCTGTACGACGCTGTGGTGGCCTCGGCGGATAAGCTTGCGGCCGACGCCAAACGCCCCAAGCAGGTTCTGATCCTTATCACCGATGGCGAAGATAACGCCTCAACCTTGACCTTGGAGCAGACCATTCGCCGGGTCCAGCAGCTCTCCGGACCGGAGATTTATTCGATCGGCCTTCTGTTCGGCGATGAGATGACGCGCTCTGAGGTGCGCCATGCGCGTCGGGCACTGGAAATGCTCTCGACCGAAACCGGAGGTGTGGCATATTTTCCACATTCGATGGAACAGGTGGACGACATCGCCGCCGAGGTGGCACGCGATATTCGTAGTCAGTACACGATTGGCTATCACTCCACCAAGCCGAGCAGCGTGCCGGGATTCCGCCGTGTGCTGGTTACAGCCGAGGCTCCAGGCATGGGAAAGCTGGTGGTGCGAACTCGTACTGGATACTTCCCGTCGGTGCGATCGCCCAAGCGGAGCTCAAACCCGCGGTAACGATCGAAAGTGTTGATCCTGCGCTTGTACCGCTGGTCATGCCGTCCCTTGACACGAGCGGCTGACTCGCATGCCTCTATCGCGGTAATCTAAAGGCAGGAGCACCCCAAGACCTCATCATGTCCCCATACAAGTACGCGACTCTAGCCGTGCATGCCGGCCAGCATCCGGACCCTCAGACGGGTGCGGTGAACGTGCCGCTTTACCTTTCATCCACTTTCGAGCTGACCGGGATCGGCACGGATCGCGGATGGGACTACTCTCGCGCCGGAAATCCAACACGCGACCGGCTTGAGATGGCCCTTGCCACCCTGGAGGGAGGCACGAGCGGCCATGCATTTGCCAGTGGAATGGCGGCAATCTCGGCCCTGGTGGCGATGTTGCGTGCCGGAGACCATCTTTTGTGCTCCCACAATGTGTATGCAGGCACGGTGCGTCTCTTCAATCAGATTGTGAGCCACTACGGCATCCAGATCGAGTACGTCGATACAAGCAATCTGAAGGCCGTTGAAGCGGCCATCCGCCCGAACACAAAGCTTATACATATTGAGACACCCAGCAACCCCCGCATGGTCCTGAGTGACATCGCTGCCATCAGCCGGTTGGCGCATGCGCACGGCATTGAGGTCAGCGTCGACAACACATTCATGTCGCCTGTGCTTCAGCGGCCGATCGAGTTGGGCGCGGATATCGTGATGCACTCGACGACGAAATATCTGAATGGCCACTCAGATGGCATTGGCGGTGCGCTCATCGGCTCCAAGCCGGAACATAAAGAGCGGTTTCTGCTGGTCCAGAAGGCCGCAGGAGCTATCCTTTCGCCGTTTGAGTGCTTCCTGGTCCTGCGAGGCATCAAAACCATGCCGCTCCGCATTCGCCAGCATGAGGAAAACGGAAGGGCCGTTGCGGAATTCCTCCTTGCGCATCCGAAGGTAAGCCGGCTGGCCTATCCAGGTCTCAAGAGCCATCCCCAGTACGAGCTTGCCCTGCGCCAGCAAAAGGGCTTTGGCTCCATGATGAGTTTCGATATTGGATCCAGAGAAGCTGCGGGCCGTTTTCTTGGCGCGCTCAAGATCTTCCTCAATGCAGAATCGCTTGGCGGGGTTGAATCATTGGCGTCGCACTCTGCGACAACGACCCATGCAGCGCTGACGGATGCGGAAAGGGAAGCGGCCGGTATCACTCAGGGCACAATTCGACTTTCGATCGGCATCGAAGATAAGGAAGACCTGATCGAGGACCTGGCGCAAGCCCTGGCCGTCGCCTAGCGGCACACTATGCCGGAACCCACGCTCCTGCTCGGAATTGATACCTGCGGACCCGACGGCTCCGTAGCCCTTGCGCGGCAGAGGGACGGTCGTCTGGAACTGCTTGACCAGAGGGAGCTTGCCGGGCGAACCTACTCCGCGACTTTGGTCAGCGCGGTGGCCGCGCTGCTGTCAAGCCAAGGACAAACGCTGGGCAGCCTGGCAGCCCTAGTTGTCGTTGCCGGGCCCGGCAGTTTCACAGGAGTGCGCGTCGGCCTCAGCGCAGCCAAGGGTCTCGTCCAGCCCACAGGCATCCCTCTCATTGCGATCTCGCGTCTGGCCGTTTTGGCGCACAAGGCCGGCACCACTGCGGCAGCACTGGACGCGCATCGACATGAGATCTTTTTGCGGTTCCCGGAGCATGGCTACGAGCCGCGGGAACAGCTTGCCGGAGCGGCCGAACTGGCTAAGCTTCCGTCGCCCGCCCAGATCGCCGTGTGTGACGCGGCGGAGTCCCTGGTGCTTTCGGCATGGCCTCAAGTCCAGCCGATTCGCACCGAGCCTCCCACGGCCTGGGACGCACTCTCCTGCGCGCATCCGCGCCTGATTCCTCAAGCTTTTGACGATTTGACGACTCTCGATGGCCATTACCTGCGGCGCTCTGACGCGGAGATCTTCGGGGATCCAGACCCTGAATCGACCTCAACGCCGAGGCCACAATGAGACCGGGCAGTCCGGGTTTCAGGATCCGGCCGATGACCGTGTCCGACCTCGACTCCATGCTTGCGATTGCAGCGTCTCTCCCTGAGATGCCTCGGTGGTCCCGTGAAGCCTACCTTGCCGCCCTGACGCCCGGCACGTTGCCGCAGCGCATTGCTTTTGGCGCAGTGGCAACCGGGACGGAAGCGCTGGCCGGATTTGCCGTGGTCGGCATGGTCCCTCCGGAATCGGAGCTGGAATGCATCGGCATTGCCCCGGTATTTCAACGGCAAGGTGTGGCGAAAGCCCTGTGGAACGCTCTGGCTAACGAGCTGCGCAGGAGGCAGGTGACCGAGACCCTGCTGGAAGTTCGTGCGTCCAACCAACCGGCGCTGAGTATGTATCAGAAGCTGGGATTCCGCGAAACAGCGCGCCGGCTGCGCTATTACGCTGACCCGCCAGAAGATGCCATCCTCATGCAGATTCGCCTCAAAGAGTGCGCTGCGACGGACGTTCCTCATACTTGATTGCTTCTGAGTGACGCTCATCACGCAAGTTGGCGCCGAACGCCAAATTCCACAGCTGCGCTTCTTTTTCTGTCAGATTCCCGCTTGCTCAAAGGGGGCGGCTGGCGCTATATGTTAATGTTCTACAACCCATGGAGGTGCTTGATGGATGAGATCAAGGATTCCACGCTGAGCGAAGAACTTGAACGTCTGCACACCGAACACCGTCGCTACGCTCAGCGGTTGGAAGAGTTGCTTCAAAAGCCCTATCTGTCCGCCGAAGAGCAGCTCGAAGAGGTCCGCCTGAAGAAGCTCAAGCTTCACGCCAAAGATCTGATTTTCGCACTGGAGCATCGCTTAGCGGTTGCGGTGTAGCGCGAATCCCTGGGAAGCGGGCGGGTGTGCAGCGGACGGCGAGGTTACCTGCGCCGCTCACGGCACTTTGAGTGTGCTTGTGTGCGGCCCTCCACCGGGGTTGAACCGTATAATCGTTGGGGACTATGGTTCGTGACGGTTACATTTACGGGTTGACTCTGTTGGTGGTGGCGGGAGCGGTGGTCTGGGCTACCCACGGCTGGGCGTGGGCGCTGATCCCGGTTCTTCTCGCGGCTTTTTTCCTGTGGTTCTTCCGTGACCCTGAGCGTGCAATACCCGACGGAGTGGGCCTTATTGTTTCGCCAGGGGACGGACTGGTGACAGAGACGGTTTCCATTGACACTCCGGGTGGCCCCCGCCAGCGCATCAGCATCTTTCTCAGCGTTTTTGATGTTCATGTAAACCGCTCGCCGATTGCCGGAGTTCTTACTTCCGTGCGCTACCAGAAGGGTCTGTATCTCAATGCAATGAATCCCGCCTCAGCGGAACGTAATGAGCAGAACGTGGTCACGGTTCAAGGCTCGGGATATGAAGTGACCTTCAAGCAGATTGCCGGACTTTTGGCCCGTCGCATCGTCTTCAATTACCGCGAGGGAGATCGTGTGGAGCGCGGGCAACGCGTGGGCCTCATCAAGTTTGGGTCGCGCGTGGATGTAATCCTGCCTGCTGAAGCGGAGCTGCGAGTCAAGGTTGGAGAGCGCGTGCGGGGCGGGGCCAGTGTTCTGGCTGCGATGCCAAAGTCTCAAGTCTCCGGCGATTCAAGCCTCACTCCAGCTCAGGGGAGATTGTTTCCCTCAGGTTCGCAAGGCGGAGGCGCGAAGTGATGGATCGCGACGCTGTCCTGGCCCGGCAACGAGCGCAGGCGCGGCTGCGGCGCGGGATGTTCCTGCTTCCGTCATTTTTCACGGCGGGCAACATTGGCGCAGGTTATTTTTCCATTACGCAGACGCTGGCGGCCATTAGCGGCAATGCGGAGGTGCATCTGGACTGGGCGGCGATCGCCATCCTCTTCGCGATTCCCTTTGATGCTCTCGACGGCCGCATCGCACGCCTGACCAACACCTGCAGCGACTTCGGCAAAGAGCTGGATTCTTTGGCCGACGTCATCACTTTCGGAGTGGCGCCCAGCCTTCTGGCTTTTGTCTGGGGCTTTCATTTTCTCCCCGATTCAATCAATCCCCAGCTCCGCCTGCATCTGATCCAGGCTGGAGCGTTCATCTGCTTTCTTTACCTGATTGGCGGGGCTTCGCGGTTGGCTCGCTTCAATATCAGCCACGATGCGCAGCCACGCAATCCGGGCAGGCCGGGCCGGAAATATTTCGTCGGCATGCCGATTCCGGCGGCTGCTGGGTTGCTCGCGTCGACCATTCATCTTTGCTATGGGATTCCGGTACAGGCGTGGTGGGTCGCTATTCCGTGGCTCTTGCTCGTGGGTTTCACCGGATTCCTCATGGTCAGTACGTGGCGTTTCTGGTCTGGCAAAGAGATCAACCTGACGCGAAGGCACCCATTTCAGTTGCTGCTTTTGCTTTCGGTCATAACTTACGTCAGCATTCGCTACTCTCAGGTCGTACTCTTCCTCGGAGCTCTTGCATACATGTTTTCAGGCATCTGGGCGCGAGCGGCTTATTCGTGGTCCAGGCGTCGCCGCTTCTCCATGGAAGCGGATAGCATAGCGGGTTCCCCCCCAAGCGAATCCCACTCTGCCACCCGTTCTTAGTCTGCTGTAACGTGAAGAGGATCTTGTGTACAGAATTGCAATTGCTGGTGCAGCGACCCTGTTGGGCAAAGAATTGAAAGACGCGCTCTCTGACTCGCCCCTTGGGGCCAGTCACGTTGTGCTGATGGACGAGGAAGACGCAGAAGGCCAACTCTATCAGGTGGGCGACGAGATTACGTTTGTGCATTCGATGGGCGCAGATGCGTTCGAGCATATGGACTTTACGTTTTTTTGTGGCGGCGAGTCCCTCACCCGCAAGTACTGGCATCAAGCTTTGCGGGCCGGCTCTACCGTGCTCGATCTCACCGGGGCGCTTGATCAGGAAAACGGTGTTTTGGTGCGGGCCCCAAGGATAAGCCACGACGCAGGTAGTGCAGACCTGTTCACTCCAGCCATCGTTCCGGCGCATCCGGCCGCCATCGTCCTGGCCCTGATTCTTGAACGCCTTGGACAGATTGCGCCGGTGCGGTCGGCATCGGCCACGTTGCTGTTGCCTGCAAGCGAATTTGGTCGAGGCGCTTTGGACGAACTCCACCAACAGACCGTGAACCTGCTCAGCTTTCAAGGGCTGCCCAAGGTCATCTACGATGCGCAGTCGGCCTACAATCTGCTTTCCGGCTTTGGCGAGGGGGCGGTCGCCAGCCTGAAGTCATCGGAGACACGGATTCGTCGCCACGTCAACGCACTGGCTGGCCAGACAGCCCGCGCTCTTTCGCTGCAGGCGATTCAGGCGCCGGTCTTTCACGGACACACATTCTCCATTGCCGTGGAGATGGATCGTCTCGTTGCAATCACCGCATTAGAAGAAGCAATGGGAGGAGATCACCTGGATCTTGTCCTCGAAGACACCGATTCGCCATCAAATCTAGCTGCGACCGGGCAAAATGATGTGCTCATTCGATTGCGTCCAGAGCCCAGCGAAAGGAATCCGGGGGAATGCTCCCGCTTTTGGCTCTGGGCCGCCTCCGACAATCTGCGTCTCTATGCCCAGAATGCCGTTGAATGTGCGTTGGATCTTCGTCGCCTGCGTCCCCAGGGAACAGTTCAGTAGTGGGGTGAAGGCGCGGGCACGTTCGGTTGGGCTCGTTGCTATTCGGCTAAGTGCCGCGTGCCCGACGCACCACAGATTCAGCAAAAATTGGTACAACTGGCCGGGTCGAATGGTTCACTCAGAATGAAGGCGAAGCCAGGCCTGTTCAATATAGCTATCTGTCATGCCGGCAAGATAATCAGCGACTGTGCGCGCCAGCCCTTGTGAGGCAATGTGCTGCAGGTGATCGGGCGGCAGGCCGGAAGGATCCTCCATCAGCGACGTGAAGAGATCCGAGACGACCTCGTCGGCATGGTGATGAGCATCGATCATCAATGGCGAATTGTAGAGAGCGGAATACAGGAAGTCCTTGGCCGTGGCGCGGTCAGCTTCCATTGAAGGGCTCAGCGCCGCAATCCGCGCCGGCGCTTGGCGAATGGCATCGAGGGTTGTGGCACCCTGGCTCTGCACTCTGCGCTGAACCTCTTCGAGCAAATCCGTGACCAGAGCATTCAACATGCTGCGGAGCGCTTCGTTCGCAGTCAGCCTGGGAGGAGCCGTGGGATGTTTGGCGAGCACTGCATCGTGGCATCTTCGAAAGAGGGCAACCTCTTCCCGAACGTGGTCCAGGGATAGGATCCCCGAATCAAGGCCATCGTCGAGATCGGCCGTCAAATAGGCAATCTCATCGGTTAAGTCGATGAGTTGGGCTTCGAGCGGCGGGAACAGATCAAGAAAATAGTCGGCCAGATCAGGATGGCTTGCCGGCGCATAGTCATGGGAATGCTTGATGATGCCTTCCCGGACTCCCAGTGTCAGGTTGAGACCCCGAAAGTCTGCGTACCGTTCTTCAAACCAGGTTACGATCCGCAAGGCGTGCAGGTTGTGATCAAAGCTCAGACCGTAGGCACGCAAGGCACGATCGAGCGCCTTTTCCCCTGCATGACCAAATGGCGGGTGGCCAATGTCGTGAGTGAGAGCGAGTGCTTCAGCCAGCTCGGCGTTCAGTCCCAGCGCCTGCGCCAGAGTGCGGGAGATCTGCGCGACCTCGAGCGTGTGAGTCAGGCGACTGCGAAAGTGATCGCTGGTCCGCTCCCCCGGCAACCTGTTGAAGACCTGGGTCTTTCCTGCCAAACGTCGAAAAGCGCGAGCGTGCAGAATGCGGGCGCTGTCTCGTGCAAACGGGGTCCGATAAGGATGATCAGGCTCGGCGTATGCACGGGCCGCAAGCGCACCATCCGCCTCCACGGCGATGCCAGCCGGGAGTTGTGCAGGCGGATTGGACAGTCTGTGCATTCTTCGTCGCAACCTGGCGTCTATGTCCCCTTATACCCCAGTTACCGCGGTCCATGCAGCCATGCCGTGCATTGTGAGCCAAGTCACTGCTGGCAAGAAGTCAGGGCTGGCATTGTCGTAAATTAAGGTCTCCATTGGACAACGGGGCTCAGCCGGGAGTACCATCCTGCCGAACTTTTCGCGAGGGGCATCGGGAGCTGAAGTCCGGTGTCCGCAAGATTCCCAAATCTGGACCAGGGAGGGGAAGATGAAGATCATCCAACGGATTGGGTGGGGTGCACTGGCTCTTGGAGTGGTTTGCATGTCTGGCTGCCAGCGGCACTCGCAGAAGGAAGTTTTTTACATGGTCAGCGCCAACTCGGCCCTGCCCTATTGGAAGTCCGTGGCGGCTGGCTTCAATCGCGCCGCAGCCCAGTATGGGGTCACTGCCCGGGTGGTCGGCCCGGACAATTACGATCCTCAGGCAGAGTTAAGTGAGCTGCAAAAGGCCACTTCTGCCAAGCCGGCGGGCATTCTTATCTCAGTGGCCGACGTGAGCGCCCTTCAGTCGGGCATTGACGCGGCGGTACAGGCAGGGATTCCGGTGATTACCATCGACTCCGATGATCCCGGAAGCCACCGGCTCTATTTCATCGGAACCAACAATATCGAAGCCGGAAGAATGGGTGGCAAGCGGCTGATCGAAAAGCTAGGCGGCAAAGGCAACGTCGTTTTCTTCACTTTGGCTGGGCAGCCGAACATCGAAGATCGCATGCGGGGCTTCAAGGATGAGCTGGAGAGCCGGCCTGACATTCACATTGTCGATACGGTGGACACCAAGAGCGATCCGCGCATTGCCTTTGACAAGGCGCAGGAGTATCTTGCGCTGACAGGTCCAAAGAAAATCGATGCCATTGTCTGTCTGGAGTCGGCCTGTGGCAAGCCGGTCTCCGATGCCGTCCGACGAGCCAATCTAACCGATCGCGTTCTGATTGCATGGGATGCGAATCAGGACACGCTGGATGGCATCAAGGCAGGAACGATTGACTCCACCATTGCACAAAAGCCCTTTACGATGGGCTATTTCGGGCTCAAGGCTTTGGATGAGATCTTCCATAATCCACCTCCGAGCCTGACCAAGGACTACGCCTCCGATCCTTTGTCTCCCTATCCTGTTTTTGTCGACACGGGGACGACGCTGGTGGACAAAGAGAATCTCGATCTCTATCAGACCGCTGCGGGGCAGGCCAAGTGATGTGGAGTGAGCTTGGCTCGCTTCAGCTTGCGGGCCGGGACACCTGGGAATGAAAAGCGGCAAGTTCTGAGGCCTATTCAGAACTTGCCGCTTTTTCCTGCGATGAAGTGAATGAAGTGGGTCCGCTACTCGGGCTTTGCGGGAGCGATGAGGCTGTCTTCCTTAGCCAGCTTCACGCGCGCATTCTCAAGTTTGTGCTGCACTTTCGCGACGTCTGATGCTTCCACATCCGCCGGCGCTGACTTGGCATACTCGTTCAGCGACAATTCCCACTGCGCCGCGGCCAGCCGAATGCGACCCGTCTTCTCGTAAAGATCGCCGAGGTGGTCATGCACTGTTGGGTCGGTCTGATCGCGCTCAACGGCCTGGCGTAAGTTCTCTTCGGCCAGTTCATATTGCCCCATCTTGAAGTACACCCAACCAAGCGAGTCCAGGTAAGCGCCGTTCATGGGGTCAAGTTCCACGGCTTTGCGGATGAGCTTCAGTGCCTCGGGCAGATGAGTGCTCTTGTCCGCGTACATGTAACCCAGATAGTTCATCGTCATTGCATTGTTAGGATCGATGTCCAGTACCTGATGGAAGAACTGCTCCGCTTCGCTATCATGCTTCTGGCGTTCGGCCAGGGCGCCGCGCAGGAAAAGAACGTAGACGCGGTCATCCTTCTTTGTCGTCAGGGCGGCTGCCTTATTGAGGGCGTCCTCCGCATCCTTCCAGCGTCGCAGCCGTATGTCAATCTGGGCTAAAGTGAGCCACACCACGCGGTCCTTGTCGCTATTGTTCAGAAGGCTCTTGGCCAGTGCGATGCCTTCATCGGGATTGGCTTGATCGGCAAGTTCGCCCGCCAGCATTAACTTCAGATCGTTGTTCTTGGGGTCGGTCGCGACTGCCTTACGGGCCACATCGATTGCTTTGTCGAACATCTTG
The DNA here is from genome assembly GCA_021813745.1 of Acidobacteriota bacterium. Lineage (GTDB taxonomy): Bacteria > Acidobacteriota > Terriglobia > Terriglobales > Acidobacteriaceae > Telmatobacter. The sequence goes on along the minus strand of JAKAJO010000090.1, from coordinate 47,882 downwards.
GCGTCGCGATAGGTATCGACCTCTCCCTGATAGCCCCTCAGCGCCTGATCGCCACCCAGTTCAATCAGCTTCTGGTAGGTTGCTATGGCGAGATCGGTCTTGTTCTCCTCGTGATACAGGGCGCCAAGTCGATCCAGAAAGATTCCGCGGTTATTCTTCTCTTCAGCCGTATAAGCCCCGTTGGCGTGAGAAGTCAGGTCGACCATGTGTTGATAGACTTTCACCGCTTCGTCGTAGCGTCCCAACACATCGAGAAGCAATCCTTCGTTGTATCCCGCTTCAAGAGAATCCGGATCCTTTTGCACGGCCTTGCGAATCGTCGCCAGGGCATCTTCATACTTGCCCTGCCTGCGCTGGATCTCGCTGATGTGGATCAGGGCTCCTGTATCCTCGGGATCTGCATTGGCAAGATTCTGATAAGCCTTGAGCGCGCCATCGAGCTGATCGTCGTTCAGCAAGGATTGTGCCAGCGCATTCAGCACCCGCAGGTCGCCGGGATCCAGGTTGGCCGCCCGCTGATAGGCGGCAATAGCCTGCTTCGGCTCCTTCAGTTGTTCGTAAGCTGCGCCCAGCGCCGATTCCATCTTGGCAGTGCGGTCCGCGGCCGGGACATCTTCAATCACCTTCGCTGCATGCGCCACGTCGTTGTTTTCCGCATACAGGCGGGCAAGATTCAGAATGGCTTCCTCAGAGTCCGGCTCGATACTGCGCGCAATCTGAAACTGGTCCGCGGCCTTGGCAGATTCGTGCTTTACGTTGTAAAGCTGACCAAGCACCATGTGGTCTTCGACGGATTTCGGCTGGAGCGCTACGATCTTCTCAAACTCGGCGATCGCTTCATCCAGAACGTTGCCCGACGGCGAAGACGACGAGACGGCATTCTGCGCCTCGCTCAATTGCCGCAGATAGATACGGCCGAGCAGCTTGTGTGCATCCAGATCATCTGGATGTGCTTTGAGCAACGCACGTGCTGTTGCAGCGGCCTGCTGCGCTTGCCCCGTCCTTAAGTAGAGATCTGCGAGTGCATTATTCAACGAAGGGGAGGTTGGGTCACCATTCAGAGCGGACTTGTACTCCTCAATCGCATGCGCAACGTACTCCGGCTGACCGGTCGAGATCGCTTCATCTTCATAAACAGCCGCCATAGCGTCGTGAAAATACGCCTTGGCGCGGTCAGATTCCGAGGCACCTACGTGGTCCGGGCTCTTGGCTGAGTTCGCCACCGGCGTCCCGCCTGGCGTTGCATTTTTCGCAGGCATCTGGCCATGGACCGCACCTGCAACAAAGAAAAACGCAGCGGCTGAAAGCGTCCAAGTTATTGTCTGGTAGCGAATTAGTTTCTTCATCCTTGGGGAATCCATGCCTTTCGAGCCGGAAGAACCCGCCTGCGCTCCATCCAGATTGGTCGAAAGGTGGATGGCAGAGGGTCCGAGAGCACCACGCCCATACTTAATGACGATTTTACCTTCGAATTGTTGCGGATGCTTGCTCTCGTCGGTAATTTGACGCCCCGCGGCCTTCTGGTTGGATGGCATCGCAATCCGGCACGGATGCCTGGACCGTGCCGCGACGCAGACGCCCCGCGGCAATTTTTGCCGGTCCAAGACGGCCAAACATCTCCGCACCAACTTCAGTGGCGGAAGTGGCGAATCCCAGTAAAGACCATGGCCAGGCCCAGGCGATCCGCCGCAGCAATCACATCCTGATCCTTGACCGAGCCACCGGGTTGAATGACCGCAGTGGCGCCAGCCGCCGCAACTGCTTCCAGCCCATCGGGGAACGGGAAAAAAGCGTCTGATGCGGCAACCGTTCCATTGAGAGACAGAACGGCCTTCTGCGCGCCAAACCGGGCGGCATCCACCCTGCTCATTTGTCCGGCGCCAATCCCCACAGTTTGATTATCGCGGGCATAGACAATCGCATTGGATTTCACATGCTTGCATACGCGCCAGGCAAACAACAGGTTGCGCAACTCTTCTGCGGTGGGTGGCCGCCAAGTCACCACTTTAATCTCGGATTCCGTAACCCGTGCCGTATCTGCATCCTGTGCAAGGAGTCCGCCCGAAACCTGCTTGATGACAAATCGGGGAGTAGTTTGACGTACTTCGACGAGACGAAGATTTTTCTTGGTCGCAAAACGATCCTTGGCTTCCTGCGTGAAGCCCGGAGCCGCAATCGCCTCCACAAACAGCTTGGCGATCTCCTCCGCTGCTGCGCCATCGACGATGCGGTTGATCCCAATTACGCCACCAAAGGCGGAGACTGGGTCGCAGGCCAGCGCCCGCTGGTAGGCTTCCAGGACGGATGCGCCGGTTGCCGCGCCGCATGGGTTGGTGTGCTTGATGATGGCGACCATGGGCTCATCAAACTCACGCGTCAATTCCCAGCAGGCATCCAGATCCACCAGGTTGTTGTAACTGAGCTCCTTGCCCTGCAGTTGCGTGGCGCCCGCTACGCCAAGGCCCGTTCCATCTGTGTAAAGCGCGGCGTGTTGATGCGGATTTTCGCCATAGCGCAGCGACTGCGCCATCGGCATGTTGATGCGCAATGTGGAGGGCAGGGCGCTGTCATTCGTCATTGGAGGTTCGCCTGGCACGGGTGTCTCAACGATCCGTTCCAGCGTGTTAGCGATTGCGGTATCGTAAGCGGCCGTTGTGGCGAAGGCTTGCTGCGCCAGGCGCCAGCGCGTCGCGCGGCTCAGGCATCCGTGGGAGGCTTGCAACTCTTCGATGAGGACGGGATAGTCGCCCACACGCGTCACGATGGCGACATCTTCAAAGTTCTTCGCGGCAGAACGAACCATCGAGGGTCCGCCAATGTCGATGTTCTCAATCAGATGTCCGAACGACACGCCGGGCTGAGCGGCGGTTTTCTCAAACGCATACAAGTTGACGATGACCATGTCGATGGGCAGGATGCCGTGTGCCGAAATGGCGGCCTCATGCTCCGGGTTCCCGCGGATATATAGAAGTCCCCCATGCACGCGCGGATGCAGCGTTTTGACCCGGCCATCCAGCATCTCAGGAAACCCGGTCAGGTCACTGATGTCCTGTACTTCGAGCCCAGCTTCGCGCAGGGCGCGGGCCGTGCCACCGGTGGAGATCAGCTCCACATCGAAACCGGCTAGAATCCGGGCAAATTCCACCAGACCCGATTTATCAGTCACGCTTAAAAGTGCGCGGCGAATTCGCTTTTCAGTGCCCACTTGCTTGCTCCTTGTGACCCAACGGCTGCGCGGAGAGAATCCTCGTCGCAATTCCGGCAGAAAGGGCCAAATAACAGAGTAAACCGTTCGGCTGGGCGGACCTGCCTCCGAGCGGGATGGCTTCCACCCTCGCAACGCGAGGTAAGTTGCAGGACCCAAAATGCATTACGATGATAGGAATGGACCCCCACTCATCCATGCCTGAACCGGAGCTTCTGCCTCCTGGTCAGGAGTTTGGCGCCCCCGCACATCCCGTGCGGCGGCGATCGCGGTGGGCTGCGTCGCCGGCAACGTATGCGCTCGTTGGCATCAACTGCCTGGTGTTTCTTGGCATGGCGTTTGGCGGCGTGGGTATGTCAAGTCCCAGTGCAGATCAGCTTTTGACCTGGGGTGCGGACAACGCCGGTGCCGTTCTGCTGGGCGGTCAATGGTGGCGCATTGTCACTGCGATGTTTGTCCACGTGGGCCTGCTGCATCTGGCCACCAACATGTGGTGTCTCTGGAACCTGGGACTGCTTGCCGAGCCCCTTCTCGGTTCCTTTGGTGTGGCGGTGGCCTACATCCTTACCGGAGCCGCCGGCAATCTTCTGTCCACATTTGTGAACTGGGTGGAGTATCACGGCCAGGGAGGCGTGGGTTTGGTGGCCTATGGGCCAGTGGGCGCGGGCGCATCGGGCGCAGTCTTCGGCATTGCCGGCGTGCTCATTGTGCTGCTCAAGTCGACTCGCCTTCCGGTACCTCCCATCGAGCTAAGAAAGTTGCGCAAGTCGGTTATCTATTTTGCGGCGATCAATCTTGTGATTGGCTTCTCCATCAGCATCGGCACGCGGGTCATTGGGTCGGGCCTGAGTATCGACAACATGGCGCATCTTGGCGGCTTCAGCTCCGGCATCTTGTTTGCCATGCCCCTTGTGCCCCGACTCGGATCGCCGCGGAGGCTTTTCACTGAGCGCATGCGTATCGCGGTGGGCCTGATTGTCAGCGTTCTGGTCTTGTTCGGATTTTTCCTGGCGCAGTTGCCAGGCTAATGGATCGCCGCGTCTTACGACATCGGCGTCGTATGACTTGGTAATGATTTTCCCATTGTGCAAGAATGGGGGCGTTCGGGTTCGAATCCGATTCTTCCATCCCGCAGGAGGCGATTCATGGAACGCCGTGCATTTCTTCAATCTGCTGCCATCACAGCCGCCGCCGTGGCATCCACGCAAACACTATCTGCAAATGCAAAGACCGTGACTCGACCCATTGCGCGCCGGACGCTGGGCCGGACGGGGGAACATCTTTCCATCATCGGCTTTGGGGGCATCGTTGTGATGAACGAGACGACCTCCGAGGCAAACAACATCGTCGCAGAAGCGGTGGATCGCGGCATCAACTATTTTGACGTTGCTCCGAGCTATGGTGACGCGCAAGAACGGCTCGGTCCCGCGCTTGCTCCTTATCGCAAAAACTGCTTTCTGGCCTGCAAGACAGAGGGCCGCAAGAAAGACGACTCAAGGAAGCAGCTCGAGGAATCCCTGCGCCTGCTTAAGACGGATCATGTTGATTTATATCAATTCCATGCCCTGACCAAGATGACCGAACTGGACACCGTGCTGGGACCGGGCGGGGCCATGGAAACCATGGAAGCAGCAAAGAAGGAAGGCAAAATTCGTTATATCGGTTTTTCCGTCCACTCTGCAGAGACTGCGGTGGCCGCCATGGATCGCTATCCCTTCGACACGATTCTCTTTCCGCTGAACTGGCTGCTCTTTACCCAGGCAGGATTTGGTCCGCAGATTTTGAAGAAAGCGCAAGAGAAGGGAATGGGTATCCTCGCCCTGAAAAGCATGGCCAAGACCGTTTGGCCCGCCGACATGAAGCAGAACCATCCAGAACCCAAGTGTTGGTATCAGCCGGCAGCGTTTCCGGATGAAGCATCACTGGGCCTGCGCTGGACTCTAGGGCATCCCATTACGGCAGCCATCCCGCCCGGAGACGAGCGGTACTTCCGGCTGGCGATGGATGTCGCGCAGAGCTACAGGCCCCTTGAGCCCCAAGAGGAACAGGCGCTCCTGGCGGGCGGTCACGGGGTTGAACCGATCTTTCACCTGGGTAACGACGTCTGAGCCCGTTCGGCAGGCCGATGGTTCCGAAGGAGACTCAAAGGGGAAGTGCGGCTACCGCGTTGCTGTAGCCGCAAACTTTTTGACCATCGCGAGGAGCAACCTGCGATCGCTCTCGTTCAGGTTGCTGGAATAGCGCCGAATCTGGGTCAAAAAGCGCAGCTCGTCATCGGAGAATTTCTGCGTGCTCAAGCTGCGCCCCGGTGCTTCTTCTGAGAAGAATTGCGAGATGGGCAGATCGAGTGCCGTCGCAATCTTTGAAAGAGTGTCGAGAGACGGAACGGTATGTCCATTCTCCACGCGGGACAGGTAACAACGCAGCAGTCCTGTTTTCTTTTCGATATCGCCTTGCGAAAGGCCCTTCTGTAGGCGAAAAGCGCGAATCGTTGTGCCAATCTTCATCATGTGCTCGCTCCAGCAGGTGGCCCGTAATCTGGCCTTTCTGATAGATACCAGAAAGGTATTGACTTCAGAGTTAACATGCTCCATTCCGGATTGCAAGCAGAAAGAGATCCCAGGAGGATGAAGATTTCGTTATCGAGCAATGTCCCTGTCCTCGGTAGAGACAGTTTCAACCTGTCGCACTTCCGCAGGGGACCGTTGGGGGAGAGCTTCCGTGGGAGCAGACTGATGAGATGACGCAGATCAAAGGCGGATTGCAGACATGCTTCTGTCTCTGAACTCACAACTACTCATGGGCGAAGGTTCTCAGAAGGCCTTTGCCCATGAGCATGGAGGCGTTGGTTTGTAACCAGCTTGGGAGTCAGCTGCTCTTTCGTGTGATCAAGCGAAAGAGATAAACCACAAGGATGGACCCTGCGAGGGACACAAGGATGGTGTAAATGATTCCGCCCGATCGCGAAAGTCCAATCATGCCGGCAAGGAAACCACCCACAATGGCTCCGACGATGCCTAAGGCAACATCCGCAAAAAATCCGTATCCGCCACCCCGCATGATTTTTCCTGTGGCCCACCCCGCGATGAGGCCAACAAGAATCCACCAAAGCAAATGCATAGATTCCTCCTTAAACACGCGAAAGAGGGAGATGCACTGACGCGAACAGCCAGACGTGCTTCAACCTGCGCAGAAAGCTTACATCCCATTCGGAGGGATTGCACACGAAAAAGTGGCCCATTCTAAGCTTTTTTCGTGCTCCACGACGTTTCGGGCTTTGCTTCTGACGGAGAGTTTCCGTAGGGGCAGTGACGGCAACCTGATCCGCAGCAGCTTCCTCGCTTCAAGTGAAATGCCGCGGTAAATACCATGGAGTCGCCGTCGATGTAATAGTCTTCCGGCGCGAGAGCGGCGGGGGCTGCGGATGTCTTGTGCTCCATACGTTCATTGTCGCGGATCGGTGCCACGACTGGAGCAGGTAGAATCGAAAAATGAACCTCACTCCTCAGGACCGTGCCCGGCGAATCAAAGTCGTACTTTTTGATGTGGATGGTGTCTTAACGGATGGAACCATCTGGCTTGTGCCCTCAGCGGGCTCTTCACAAGCATCTGCATCGCGGCAGGCAGAACTGGAACAGAAAGGCGGCCAGATTGGTTTTGGCGTGCACTCGGCCACAATGACCGAAGCCAAAGGCTACAGCGCGCACGACGGAACCGCGATCTCGCTAGCCCGCCTGGGCGGTATGAAGTGCGGCGTCATCACCAAGCGCATCAGCGAGACGGTGGCTACACGCGCGCGCGATCTGAAACTTGAGTTCGTCTACATGGGAGAAGCCTTCAAAATGCGGCCCGTCAGGGAAATCATGGCGAAGGAAGGCCTTACTTTGGATGAGATTGCTTATGTGGGGGATGACGTCATCGATCTGCCCGTGATGCGTGAGTGTGGATTTGCGGTAGCCGTGGCCAACGCCCGCAAGCAGGTGAAGGATGCAGCGCATTACATCACGCCGAATGCAGGCGGCTACGGCGCAGCGCGCGATGCGGTCGAATTCATCCTCGAAGCCAAGGGCATCCTGAGCAAGGTGATCGAAGAGTACATCGACGAAAGTAACCCGATCTCTCCCTCGATGGATATTGGCAGAGGTGGCGATCTGTCTTGAACGAAGGGGCGAGTTCAGTGGCCATCAATGAGGCTATAGAGCAGCACAGCCAGAACTATCAGGCTGATGACCACATACAGACGATCGTGCTCCAGGTAGAAACCTGCCACCGCCAGTGCAACGCGCGCTACGGGTGTGGCAATCAGCAGCACCAGTCCGAACTGCATAATACCCAGGCTGTTGCCGTGCAGGGCTAGATGCACGATGCCAGCCAGCGAACGTAGTGCAGTGCTCTCAAGTGTGAAGTGACCATAGCTCAATGTGGCGGCGTGGTGCTGCAACAGGTAAAGGATTCCCCCGGAGAGCACGACGAACGCAGCCAGCAGAACTCCTGCCCGCAGCAGGTTGCCAATAAACGTTTCCAGCCGAACGTCATCCATGCGTCCTATACCCTTCCTGTGATCCCATTGATGATCATCTCAATTGCCAGGACCGCGATGACCAGGCCAAAAACAATGCGAAGCAATCGCACGGGAGCATGAACGAGGACTTTTGTTCCGAGAAATGCGCCGGCAAGCACACCCAGCATGACCGGCATGGCGACCCGTGGATCAATGTAGCCCCTGCTCAGATACACACCCGCGCTGGCTGCCGCAGTGACCCCAATCATAAAATTGCTGGTCGTGGTGGAAACCTTGAACGGAATCTTCATGGCTCGATCCATCGCGATGACTTTCACTGCTCCGGAACCAATGCCCAGTAAGCCTGAAAGCGCGCCGGCTCCGAACATGAGTCCAAACCCGGTCGGGACATTTTGAACGCCGTACTCCTGGCGTGTGCCGCGCAGTGGAAAGTCGCTCCCTAGGCGCAGCCACCGTGCCAATTTGTCGGAGTTCACCAGATTATCTGCAATTCCATTGGAACTGAACAGGGATTGGTAGGCAGACTGGACCAGTACGAGGCCGAAGATGATTGCGATGATATGCGTGCTGGTGAATCCTGCAAGATAGGCACCAATCACTGCGCCAATGGTTGTGGCGATCTCCAGCAGCATGCCAATCCTGATATTGGAATAGCCTTCTTTAACATAGGCCGCGGCGGCGCCGGATGATGTGGCAATCACAGAAACGAGGGATGCGCCAATCGCGTATTTAATGTCGACGCCGAGGGCAAGCGTTAGAACAGGCACAATGACGACGCCGCCACCCAGTCCAGTTAAAGCACCAAGAAAACCTGCCAGTGCGGAGATACTCCCAACCAACAGCGTAAACGTAATAGCTGTCATTCAGTAATTCCTGCTCGCCTTTCTCTTTGAGTATGCACTGGCGTGGCGGGGTGCGCCGAGTGGCGGGAATCATTCCACTTCCCAACAAGATGCCTGAATTGAGCGCCTGGTTGTTTTGCGTGGCATGTGTGATATGGATCACCTGATGCGATGGATTCAGGCAAGAGGCTCAAGATGCGCCGTGAAGTGTCGCAGGAACGGTGCTTCATGCGTGAGCCGCATCCCGCGCAGTTTTTCGCGCTTCTTCCAGACTTCCAGGATCACTTCGACCAGGTAGTCCACGTGGCTTTGTGTGTAGACGCGTCGCGGCATCGCCAGCCGTACCAGGTCCATCTGTGCCGCACCGGCAAACATCAGGGTTCCGATCTCGACCGCGCGCACGCCGCCTTCAAGGTAGAGCTCCGCTGCCAGCGCTACACCCGGAAACTGATGTGCGGGGATGTGAGGCAGAAAAGCGCGAGCATCGATGTAAATCGCATGGCCGCCGGGCGGTTGCACAATGGGCACGCCCGCGGCCGCAATGTGTTGTCCCAGGTAGGCCGTTGATGCGATCCGATAGCGGAGGTAATCCTCTTCCAGCGCCTCCTGCAGGCCTACGGCGATTGCTTCCAGATCGCGTCCCGCCAGCCCACCATAGGTCGGGTAGCCTTCGGTCAGGATGAGCAGATCTTTTTCCTGTTGTGCAAGCAAATCGTCGTTGGTGCAGAGGAAGCCTCCGATGTTCGCCATACCGTCCTTTTTTGCGGACATGGTACAACCGTCGCCCAGGCGGAACATCTCCTGCGCAATCTCCTTCGGCGACTTGTCCGCATAGCCCTCTTCACGCAGTTTGATCAACCAGGCATTTTCGGCGAACCGGCACGCGTCAAAGTAAAGCGGAATTCCATGACGCCTGCAGACCGTGCTCACCTGCCGGGCGTTTTCCATCGAGACCGGCTGGCCGCCGCCGGAGTTGTTGGTCACGGTGAGCATGACGAGCGGAATCCGCTCACGACCGACGCGTTCGATCAGCGCTTCCAGCGCCGCAACATCCATGTTTCCTTTGAAGGGATGCTGCAGCGAAGGCTGGCGGCCTTCTGGAATCACCAGATCGACGGCTTCCGCGCCCACAAATTCGACGTTGGCGCGGGTCGTGTCGAAGTGCGTGTTATTTGGCACCACATCGCCTTTTTTGCAGGCCACGCCAAAAAGGATGCGCTCGGCCGCGCGTCCCTGGTGCGTGGGAATCACGTGCGTGTAGCCGCAGATATCCTGCACGGAGCGGCGGAACCGTTCAAAGCTGCGGCTGCCTGCGTAGCTCTCGTCTCCTTCCATGATCGCGGCCCACTGGTGCGTGGACATGGCTCCAGTGCCCGAGTCGGTCAGCAGGTCGATGAGCACGTCATCAGCCGGCAGCAGAAAGAGGTTGTAGTGGGCGGCCATGAGCAAAGCCTCGCGCTGGGCCCGTGTTGTCCAGCGGATGGGTTCAACGCTCTTGATGCGGAATGGCTCAATAATCGTCTTGATGGGCATACACTGGCTCCGGCAATATACCGGGCTTCAAGGAAGTTGCACACACCATGCAGCCCGGATGAAATGCACCAGGGAGTCTAACCCGCTGGGTGGGTAGAGCGCAGTGCGCAATCGCATGGAGGTCAGTTGAAGGAGTCAGTCAAACCTGGATTGCTGAATAGCCTGGAAGTAGGCAGTCGTGCACTGCACGCCGAGCTGGACGGTGTGGACGATGCCCTCGCACGGCGAGTTCCAAGGAACGGTCGGTGGTCGATTCTGCAATGCATCGAGCACGTGGCCGTTTCGGAGCGCGACCTTTTGAACCGTCTGAGACGGGCCCAACGTGGCGACGCTACAGGGCCCAACCTGGCCAGGGAATCCATCCTTGCGCAGCGTGCCGCCGATCGTAAGCAAAGAATCGAGGCGCCGGACGAAGTCCGGCCCGCGAATCGGTTTAAGAGCTGGCAGGATGCGCTCGCCGACTTCGACCAGGCACGTGCCGAAACGCTGCATTGGCTTGAGCAATTCAATGGCGAATTGCGCGGATGGAGAACGGACCATCCACTGATTCCGTCCCCCGTCAACTGCTACGAAATTCTGCTTCTTATTGCCGCCCACCCCGAGCGGCATGCCCGCCAAGTCCGAGAAATTCGCAAGGGCCTGGAATCCGAAACAGCGTCAGGCACCCGCTCCTGACCCTCGCGCGAGTCCTGGGCCTGTGTCGAAACACGATCCCCAGCTTATGCGGTAAGCTCTCACCTATGGAATTCACGGTAAATGATCTCGAAAAAGAACCGGTTGATTACGATCTGGAGCTGGCTCCGGGAGCGGTTGATCTGGGTGCGGAGGCTGAGCAGGAGGGTGCGCTGTCGGTTGCGGGAAGAGCTGAGGTCATTCACGAGCACCGTGGACCGCGCGAGATTATCGCCGACATCCGTCTCCGGGGCCGATTCCAGGGAGTGGTTACCGCCCCTTGTGCCCGGTGTCTTGAGCCCGTCAGGGTGCCTCTCGCTGGCGAGTATGACCTGATTTTCCGCCCGGTCGGCGCAGATGGTGGCGCTCCGGAGCGGGCCATCTCAGCGCAGGAGACAGAAATCGGTTATTATCAAGGAGACGGTCTTTTGCTTGAGGATGTGCTGCGTGAGCAGGTGCTGTTGTCAATGCCTGCCAAAACGCTGTGCAAGCCTGACTGCAAAGGGCTTTGCCCGCGCTGCGGAAAGAACCGCAACCTTGAGGCGTGCACCTGCGAAGAGGGTTCGAGTGACCCCCGCTGGGAGGCGCTTTCAGGGCTTCGCAGCCGGATCAAGTCCTGAACGACCCCCGAGACTTTGGGTGTCCCGAACGCGCCAGACGGCAGTGAGGACCGTGTATGGTCCTGATCCGGAAGGAGATCGGGAAGCGACACGAAAGGAATTGCATCATGCCGAATCCAAAAAGGCGCCACTCTGCGCGCCGTACCGCTAACCGCCGCGCGCACGATTTTCTGACCGCCACGGGCCTTTCTGAATGCCCCAGCTGCCATGAAAAGAAGCTTCCTCATCGCGCCTGCCCCAAGTGCGGCGATTACAAGGGCCGTACCGTGCTGGAAACCAAAGAAGCTGCCAAGTAGCACCTCCGACCATGTTGATCGACATCGCGCTGGACGCAGTCGGTTCCGATAAGGCTCCCGAGCCGGAGATTCGGGGGGCGATTCTCGCCTGCCGGCAACTGCCCGTGCGGGTGCATCTGGTTGGGCCCGAGCCGGAATTGCGCGATCTACTCGATGAGCATCTGGAAAATGAAGACCTGCCGATTGTCATTCACCATGCCTCAGAGCGCATCGGGATGGGCGAAAAGGCAGCGCACGCTGTCCGCTCAAAGCGGGACAGTTCCATGCGTGTGGGTCTGAAGCTGGTTCGCGAGCGCAAGGTCGCCGGATTTGTTACGGCCGGCAACACCGGCGCTGCCATGGCGACCGCCAAGATGGTCCTGGGCGCTATGCCCGGCGTGGACCGCCCAGCGCTGGCGACGCCCATGCCCACCTCGAAGGGCAACCCCTGCGTTTTGCTCGACGTTGGCGCGAACGTGGACTGCAAGGCGCAAAACCTCGAGCAGTTCGCCGTGATGGGCGAGATGTATGCCCGCAGTGTGCTCAAGATTCGGCAGCCTCGTGTCGGCCTTCTCTCGATCGGCGAGGAAGAAACCAAAGGGAACGACCTGACCCGCGAGGCCTATCCGCTCCTGAAGGCGCTTCCGATCCATTTCATTGGCAATGTGGAAGGCCGTGACATCTTCAACGGCAATGCAGACGTCATTGTCTGCGATGGATTTGTCGGCAACGTGGCCCTGAAGACCAGTGAAGGCATCGGCCGCTTTGTACGCGACGTGCTGCGTGAGTCCCTCACCCGTACAGTGACGGCTCAAGTGGGGGCGCTGCTCTCGCGTCGTGCATTCAATGACTTTCGCCGCCGGCTGGACTACACCGAGTACGGTGGTGCGCCGCTGCTGGGCGTGCGCGGCGTTTGCATCATTGGCCATGGCTCGTCCAACGACGTGGCGATCTACAACGGCATTCGCGTCGCCCAGGAGTTTGCCAAGGCAGGCACAAATGAAAGCATTGAAGCTGAGTTTGCCAAGCGCCCACAGCGCAAGCATGCCGGTTCCGATGACGGCACCGAGGCGGTCATTCAGTAATTTGTTCCTTGCAGCCCAGATCTTATGAGCCAAACGCGCCTCAATCCGGCAACGATCGGAGAATGGGCCGATATTGTCGTCTGTCCTGTTTGCTTAGGCGCCCTGCGCGCGGATCCCGACGGCCTGCGGTGCGTCGCCTGCGCATGCTTATTTCCCGTGGTAGACGGCATTCCCGTCCTGATCGCCCATAGGTGCCGCTTCAGTGGCGCAGATAAAATGGGCGGACAATCAGAAGCGCGATTCCCATTGCCGCAATGATGGCCAGGGCGAGCAAGCTATAGAGCAACACAAGGTTGGGCCCGCTTGCGGGCGGTGGATCGTCATCCGGCTTCTGCACAGGAACGTTACTCATACTTTAGTGATTCGACGGGATCCAGTTGTGCCGCGCGTGTCGCCGGTACGGTGCCAAAGAGCACTCCAACCAAGGTTGCAGCGATCAGTGCGATGACGACCGACCATGGTGAAACGGGGAGTTGATAGTCCGTGAAAAACCGGACCGACAGGGGTACCGCCAGTCCAACGACAATGCCGATGACTCCGCCAGTCAGTGAAATGATCACGGCTTCCGCAAGAAACTGCAGCTTGATCTCCCGATAGGTGGCGCCCAAAGCCTTCCGGATCCCAATCTCACGGATTCTCGACCGGACATTGGCGAGCATGATGTTCATGATGCCAACGCCCCCCACCGCGAGAGTGACCGCGGCCACCATCACCAGGACTGCCGTCAGGATATTGGAGATTGATGCCGCCGTACTCAGCAGCTCCGTCATGTTGAATACGGTGTAGACGGAATTTTTCTTGTGACGCGATGCGATGACGTGGTGGATATCCCTCGATGCCTCCGGTACCTGGTCCATATTGCGTATGGAGAAAAAAATCTGCTTCACGGTGTCCGTGCCCGTGAAGTAGCGCGCCACCGAGTAGGGAATCAGGATCGTCTGATCAGAAATTTCCGACTGTCCAAAGGTATCGACGCTCTCTTTGAATGTGCCGATGATCGTGAACGGAATCCTGCTGATTGAAAAAGTCTGGCCGATCGCCTCTTGCGGACTGCCAAACATTGCGCGCGCAAAGGGCACTGTTACAACCGCGCATTTAATATGTTCCTTTTCATCCTGATCGTCAAAGAACCTGCCCGACAACACAATCAGGTTTCGCACGTCTTTGTATTGCGGGCTGACGCCCAGGACAAGCGTGTCCTTGACCACGCCCCCGCCAAAGCTGATGCGGTCGTGCATCTCCAACATAGGGGAGGAATATCGCACGCTCGGCACCTGACTCAGGACCGCCGTCTCATCTTCCCGGGTCAGGTAATCGTTGTAGAGAATATTCTCCGCGCCGGTGGCGCCCCCACCGGAGTACTCCACTTCGATCATATTGGTGCCGATTTTTTGAATCTCGTCGAGGATGAATCTCCGTCCCGTCAACCCAATCGTTACCACGAGGATGACGGATGCGGTGCCAATCACCATGCCCAGCGCTGTCAAGGCAAAACGAAGCTTGCTCGCGCGAAAGCTGTCGATCGCGAGCTTGATCACCTCGCTCATCAGCATGGTGCGGCGCGCACTCAGCAGCGTTTGCTGGAAGGCGCTTTGACGTGCCTGTTCGACTGGATTCATGCCGTCCACTTGATTCAGATGCGCCGTTCTGCAGCCTTGCTTCGAGAAGATTTCACCAGAGCGCGCAGAGCCTGAGGGGGTGTTCCCACCTTCCATCATATTGCTTCCGTGCGGCTAGCCTCACAGAAATCCGGAAATGGCCACTTCAGGGTTTGCCTCCGGCCTCACCGCCTGCGAAAATCGGGTCCAGGATGATTCGAATCGACTCGCACCAGCACTTCTGGCGGTACAACCCTCTCGAGTATTCGTGGATCAGCGATGCAATGAAGATGCTGAAGCGCGACTTTCTCCCGGACGATTTGGCGCCACTGCTGCATGAGAATCACATCCATGCCTCCATTGCCGTGCAGGCACGCCAAACCCTCGACGAGACACGTTGGCTGCTGGAACTTGCGGCAAGCCATCCTCTGATTCAAGGCGTCGTGGGCTGGGCCGACCTGTGCTCTCCGCAACTTGATGCCCAGCTCAACGAGCTTGTCCCTCATCGGCGTCTGGTCGGCCTCCGCCACGTTTTGCAGGATGAGCTAGAGGACGATTTCATGCTGCGTCCGGAGTTCAAGAGGGGAATTAGTCGGCTTGCCGCGCACGGGCTTGTCTACGACATCCTCATCTATCCTCGGCACTTGCCTCTCGCGGTGCAACTCGTCCGCGCCTTTCCCAACCAGCAGTTTGTGCTTGATCATCTGGCAAAGCCCTTGATCGCAAAAGGGCAGATCGAACCCTGGAGCAGGGATCTGCGGGAGCTGGCCCGATGCCCCAATGTCGCCTGCAAGCTCTCCGGCATGGTGACTGAGGCGCGCTGGAATGCCTGGCGCCGCGAGGACTTCCTGCCTTACCTCGAAGTCGCACTCGAGGCATTTGGCCCTGAGCGTCTGATGATTGGGTCCGATTGGCCGGTCTGTACCTTGAGTGGAGATTACGGCTCTGTGATGGCGATAGGAATGGACTACATCCAGCCGCTCAGTGCGTCGGAGCGCGACTCGATTCTTGGAGGCGCCTGCGCCCGCATCTATCGCATCGACCAAGCCTCTGAGCATCAGTCCTGTTGAGCGTCGAAGGCGGCAATCTCAGTTTTTTCGGCATAGTATCGATTGAGTTTCCGGCTGTGGATTCCTCTTATCCAAGTGCGGCAAATCTGATATTCCAAAATGAGCGGCCAAATCGGGATTCGCCCAAGCAGTTGGGTCCCCTTTTGTGCTTTGATGCCGCCGAATTGTACTGAGCGACCACCATGACCCTGCCTCCTGCGACTCTGCCGCCTGGCCAACCCGACCCCGCATGGCAGCGCCGACTGCTTCTGGTGCAGAGAATCTTTTTAGGCTTCGTCTTCATCGCCACTCTCTACACGGTTACGGTCTGGATTGAACCTTCAGTGGTTGACCAGTTACCCGTCATCTTGCCCACTATCAGTCTTCCCATTGCGCTCAGTGCGCTGTTCTGTGCCTTCAGTCTGATCTTGACCGAGTCGCATAATCCGGCTTTCGTCGTTCGAGCAGGACGCTTTGTGGCGCTGATTCCTGCCATCCTTATGGCAGCCAATCTTCTGGCCAACATGAAGCATCTCCCAGTCCTGACCTACAGCTTTCCAACCAACGCACAGGGGGTTCTGGTCGCGGGCAGCGGCGGCTTGCAGGCTGTCGTCGCCTTCTTTGCGCTTTCCATTGTATTGTTCCTTCTGCAGTTTCAAGGCGCGTGGATGAGAGTCGCCGCGGACTCAATTGTCGTTGGCCTCGGCGTTCTGGTTTTGATTCTCATTTCGCAGAGTCTCTTCGGTACTTTGGGGCTCTTTGGTTTGACCAGCGACAACCTGATCGCCCCGCTTGCTCTGCTCTGTCTCGTTCTTCTCACGGCGGTTGTGGTCTTTCGGCAAGCAGAGGTCGGAGTCTTCTCCATCTTTCTGGGCAGCGGAATCGGGAGCAGAATTGCGCGCAGGTTTGCTCCGGTGTTGCTTGTCTGGCCCTTTGTCCGCGAGACCATTGAAGCCCAGAGCGGCTTTCGCAGGCTCCTGCCCGAGCACTTTGCTGCAGCCATTCTGACCGCTCTGGCGGTCGCCATCGCATTGCTCTTTCTTCTCATCGTGGTATGGCGCATCAATGAAATGGAAAAGGAGATTCACGATCTCACGCTGCGAGATGAGTTGACCGGACTCTACAATATGCGAGGGTTTTACCTCCTCGCGGAGCATACGTTACGCCTTGCGCGGCGCGCGCAACAGCCCTTTTCCGTGCTGTTCCTCGATCTGGATGGACTGAAGCAGATCAACGACCAGCAGGGCCATCAGGTTGGTTCAGCTTACCTGGCAGAGACGGGCGAGATTGTGCAGATCTGCTTTCGCGAGGGCGATGTCAAGGGACGCTTCGGTGGCGACGAGTTTGTCATTGCCGGACAATTCAGCATGGTCGGCATTGAGATCGCCGCGCAGCGACTCCGCGCCATGGCCGAGGAACATAACAAACAAGCCGATCGCAAATTTCCGCTCAGCTTCAGCATCGGCCACGTCACCACGGAGCATTACTCCACTGAGATGCTCCCCGAGATGGTGAAACGCGCCGACGAAGCGATGTACAAGGACAAGCGCCAGAGAAAAGCCAATCGCAGATGAGTAACCGCGCGGCAGATGGCGCGGCACTCGCTTGCAGCGCCCACCGCGGCCGCAGCTAATCGAGGGGGTCGCTTCGTAGTCTTCTGATTGCAACCCGCCCCGCATCCTTCTACACTGATACGCAAGGGAGAAGCGCCGGCAGCGCAGCCAGATGGCTGGCATTCTCTTCCCGCGCTGTCCCAGGGGCATGCGGAAGTGGTGAAATGGCAAACACACTAGCCTTAGGAGCTAGCGCCCAAAAGGCTTGCGGGTTCAAGTCCCGCCTTCCGCACCAACCTTGATTTCCTGTCCTGCCTGGCGGTTCTGACGATCTCCTCGTCGTGCCAGCTCCGGCACGTTAATCTAGGGACACCATGAGTCCTTCCGCACCGCAGCCCGAAATGAACCTTGAGCAGGCCGCCGACTACCGCGAATCCTACGCAAACAGCGTCCAGGTACGCGTCAGTGTCTGGGATTTTCTACTCGTCTTTGGTCTGGCAACGAGTGAGAGTCCCGACAAAGTCACCATCCGCAACCATCAGGCCATCTATCTGAGCCCACAGCAGGCCAAGGCACTTTGGAATGTGCTGGGTCAGAACCTCGCTCAGTACGAACAGGCCTTTGGGACCCTGAACTTGGAACCGCAGAGCCATGGCTTCTCCCAGGGACCGGTGAACTAACCTGTTTCACCGGTTGCCAAGGTCAAAATCATGCGTCGGAAACATCGGCTTGAGCCTCGAATGGAAGCTCCGCTTCCCTCATGGATGGTGTATCCCATCCTTTTGGCGGCTCTCTATGCCAGTCATTTCACGCTTCTCCGCCTGCCCTACTATTGGGATGAGGCAGGCTATTACATTCCTGCTGCCTGGGACTTCTTTCGTACGGGATCGCTGATCCCGACATCCACGCTGAGCAACGCTCACCCGCCGCTTCCAAGCATCTATCTCGCCCTCTGCTGGAAGCTCTTCGGATTCTCTCCTGAGGTCACGCGTGAGGTCGTGCTGGTGGTGGCATCAGTGGGCCTGCTTGCTGTCTGGCGCCTCACCTTGCGTCTTGTTTCTGCGCCTGCTGTCGCCCTGTGGACGGTCATACTGACAGCGCTCTATCCGGTCTGGTTTGCACAGAGCAGCCTCGCTCACGCCGACATCTTTGCGGCCGCATGCACGCTGTGGGGGCTTGTCTACGCCCTACCGGCCGCGCGTCGCAATCCGCGCGCTGCGACCGCTTGGTTTATGGCAGCGGCACTCTGCAAGGAAACTGCGGTTGTTGTTCCTCTGGCGCTAGCGGTGCTGCGCCTCTGGCATGCGCGCAAGGCGTCTCGGCAGAATCGCTCGCTCATGCTTCGTGAGGCCGCCTGGCTTTGTTCCGTGATCCTGCCACTTGGCGGCTGGTATGCATGGCACTACAGCAGGACCGGCTTTTTGTTCGGTAATCCGGAGTTCCTTCGTTACAACGCGGAGTCCACTCTCACGCCCATCCGCTTTCTCGCGGCGTTCGGCCACCGGGTTCTCCATCTCACAGCGCACATGAACCTCTTCGTGCTGGTCTCTATGGCAATTGCTGCCTTACTCTTGCCGGTGCGGAACGGTTCTGACGCTCGTCCGCGTCCTGGAATCCTCTCTGAGGACGCGCAGTCCATTTTCTATCTCCTCATCGTCAACGCAGCACTCTTCAGCCTTCTGGGCGGCGCGCTGCTCACACGCTATTTGCTGCCCATGTTTCCTCTGGTCATCTTGACCGCAGTCGTCACTCTCTATCAGCGTGCGCCGTTCTGGCCGGCTCTTACATCGCTCGTCGCTGGCGCGTTCATCGTTGGCTTGTTTGTGAACCCGCCCTACGGCTTTGCGCCCGAAGATAATCTGGAATATGCGCGCATGACGCGCATGGAAGTGGAGGGCATTGCTCAACTCAACGCGCGCTATCCAGCCGCTACTGTGCTGTCGGCCTGGCCCATGACCGACGCGCTTACCCGTCCGGAACTCGGCTACGTCTCGCATCCCTTTGCCGTGTTTCCGATCGAGGATTTCACCCCAGCGCAGATTGACCGCGCCGCCGCCGTGCCGGGCAAATACTCTGCGGCACTGGTCTTCTCGACCAAGTACGATCCCCCTTCTCCGATCTTCACCCTCGGCCCGCGCAGTCGTGCTCTCGACGAGCAGTACTTTGGCCTCCATCACGATCTTTCTCCGGCCGCCATCGCTGACCGCCTTGGAGGAAGGCTCGTCTGGGAACAAGACGAGCAGGGAATGTGGGTCGCGCTCATCCGCTTCAACCGCCAGTTTCAGGCGAGTGTCCAATGAAGCCGCACGCCTTTATGATCCCCGCTTCGTCATGGCCCGACCCCCTATAATCAGGCTTGTTGTGTCTTCTCTGTTTTCATCGCGCTTCCGCGTCGCGCTCTCGCACTTTCTGAGCGCGGCACTGCTCTTTTTGTGCGCCTCTCTGCCGGTCCTCGTCCGTGCCCAGCAACAAGTCACCCCAGCGAGCTCGACCGCCGATCGTGCGCGGATTCTGCTGGTGCTTCCCTTTGACAACCGGACGGGTCAGCCGAGTCTGGACTGGATCCGCGAAGCCGCCGCCTCGCTCCTGAGCAGCCGATTTGTCTCCGCGGGTTTTTCTCCGATGAGCCGTGTGGACCGCGTTTACGCCCTCAACCACCTCGGCCTGCCCGAAAACTTCCAACCCTCCCGGGCCAGCTCCCTCAAGCTTGCACAGACCCTGGATGCTGATTCCATCATTGTTGGAAGCTACTCCACGGACGGTAAAGACATCGTTGCGGAAGCGCGCATCATCGACGTTCCGGATCTCCGCATGGGTTTACCCGTCACATCCCGTGGCGATCTGCATAGCCTGATCGACGTCTTTGACGGACTAGCCTGGCAGCTCACGCGTCAGCTGGATCCGCATTTCAGCGTTGCGGAAGACACGTTTATTGCTGCTGGCAAGGGACTCCGCCTCGATTCATTTGAGCAATACATCCGCGGCATTACCGAACCGGATCATGCGGAGCGCCTCCGCCACCTGAACAAAGCCGTGAGTCTAAGCCCGGACTTTGCCCCTGCCTGGATGGCCCTGGGGCGCGAAGACTACAACGGTCAACAATACGAGGCGGCCGCAGTGGCATTTGCCAAGGTGCGGGGAGGCAGTTCCGATGCCCTCGAGGCAGGCTTTTATCGCGGTCTCTCCCTGCTGTTCTCCGGGAGTTACGCGCAGGCTGAGAGTGCCTTTCATAACGTCGCACGCGAGCTGCCGCTGGCCGAGGTGCTCAACAACGAAGGTGTTGCAGTCAGCCGCCAGGGTCATGATGGGACCGATCTGTTTCGCAAGGCCGTGAGCGCCGATCTAGGGAATCCCGACTACCACTTCAACCTCGGCGTAAGTCTCATGCATCACGGGGCGGCCCAGGAGGCCATCGCTGAGATGACTCAATGCCTCAAGCTGCGCCCCAATGATAGTGAGGCGCAGGATTTGCTGAACGTCTGGAAGACGCCTGCACGGGCAGCCACCGCTGGTTCGGCCGGTGATGCCCGGCCCGATCCATTGGAGCGCATTGTGCGAACCTTTGACGAAGCGGCATTTCGTCAGGCAGCCATTGTGATGGATCAGATGGAAGCCATGCGCCTCTCGGCGTTAACGCCGCACGACCGGGCTGTGCGCCTGGCCGGTCAGGCCCAGGACTATCTCAACCGCGGGTTGATTCTCGAGGCAGAGAGGCTCTTCCAGTCCGCCATTGAGGCGGATGGAACACTGGCCAGCGCGCACCTGGGTCTGGCCCAGGTCCGGCAACGCACTGGCGATCTGGCCGGAGCACGAACAGAGGCTGCCCGGGTGCTGCAACTTGACCCCGGCAATAAAGCAGCGCAGGATTTGATTCGGCAGCTTGAATCGCAGGCCGGATCGAAACCATAGGGCTTGCGCGGGGGTGAAAGCCATGCTTCAGCGCGGGATTCGTTGGAGTTGGATGCGGGCCATCCATGCGGCCGCAGCATGCGCGCTGGCGTTCGCTTCATGCACCACGATGCTCGCTCAGCAGCCACTGGTCGAACGTCTGGTTCTTGATGACACCATCCAGCCGGTCAGCGCGGGAACGCTCGAGAGGGCTATTGCCCTTGCAAATTCCAGCGGTGCCGCAGCCCTCCTCGTCGAGCTCAACACGCCCGGGGGACTGCTCGAGTCCACACGAGCTATGGCCGGTTCTATCCTCAGCTCACGCGTTCCCGTGATTGTGTATGTGGCCCCCGCCGGAGCGCGCGCGGGTTCAGCTGGATTTTTTCTTTTGGAAGCTGCAGACATCGCGGCAATGGCTCCTGGAACCAATGCCGGCGCAGCCCATCCGGTTTTGGAATTCGGCAAGGTTGACGCCACGATGAACGAAAAAATCGTCAACGACGCCGAGGCCTTTTTGCGCTCCTACGTGACCCGCCGTCATCGCAACGCAGACGCTGCGCAAGCCGCTGTTCAGTCTTCCCACTCCTATACTGCGGAGGAAGCTCTCAACCAGCACCTGATTGACCTGACCGCATCCAGCGACGCGCAGCTACTGGCCGCGATTGATGGTCGCGTCATTACTCGCATGGACGGCAGCCAGCAGACCCTGCATCTGGCTGGGGCACGTATCCAAACCATCCCGCTCACACTGCGCGAAACTCTGCTCGGATGGCTCGTCGATCCCAATATCGCTCTTCTGCTCCTCGTGACCGGGGCGTTGCTCATCTATCTCGAATTCAATACCCCCGGCACGATCGTTCCCGGCGCGCTTGGCACGTTGATGGTGTTGCTCGCCATCTTCGGATTGAATCTTCTTCCGATTCGCTATACAGCGGTACTCCTTCTCGTTGCAGCCCTTGTCCTGATTGTTCTTGAAGCCAAATTCGGCGGCCATGGCGCACTCGCGATTGCCGGCATCGTCTGCCTCACCTTCGGAACCCTCACGCTGGTTGCCGCGCCCGTACCCCAGTTGGGAGTCAGTCCCTGGGTGGCAATCGGAGTCAGTCTGGCATTCGGTATCATCACGGTTCTGCTGATGCGCCTTGCCATGCGAGCTCGTCGTTTGAAGGTGCGCCTCGGCCCCGATGCCCTCGTTGGCAAGCTGGCCTCCGCCATGGAGCCTCTGTCACCGCAGGGCCACGTCCTGGTCGATGGCGAGATCTGGTTGGCCGAGGCTGTCACAAATGTCGCACCCGGAACGCCATTGCGCGTCGTAGGACATCAGGAGTACCTGCTTCGGGTCGAGCCCTCCGAGACTTCTCCAGCGGGGAAGCCGCCTGTCTGAGGGGTTTAGTGCAGGAGTAGAATCCAAGCGAGTGAGGAAAGGTCCATGTCCGATCTGCCGATTCCATTTCTTGTTTTTGTTGTCATCGTAGTCCTGTACCTGTTCAATTCCATCAAGATCTTGCGCGACTACGAACGAGCCGTAATCTTTCGTCTTGGTCGTGCGCTGCCCACGCCTAAAGGTCCCGGAATCATCCTTGTCTTCCGCCCAATCGACCAGATGATTCGCATCTCCCTGCGCCAGGAGGTTCTCGAAGTTCCCCCGCAGGATGTAATTACGCGCGACAACGTCACCATCAAGGTCAATGCGGTCGTTACTCTTTACGTAGTTGATCCCAATGCCGCCGCGATCAAAGTATCGAACTACGTCTATCAGACGTCTCAGTTTGCGCAAACAACGCTGAGGTCTGTCCTGGGCGAAGTGGAGCTGGACGAGCTTCTCAGCCATCGCGACAAGCTCAACCTTCGCATTCAGAGCATCATTGACCAGCGCACAGAACCCTTCGGCGTCAAAGTCATTTCTGTTGAAGTCAAACAGGTTGATCTTCCCGAACAGATGCTGCGGGCGATGGCCAAGCAGGCCGAGGCCGAGCGCGAAAAGCGTTCGAAGATCATTCACGCCGAAGGCGAATTCAACGCTGCGCAGAAACTTGTCGATGCGGCTGCCTTGCTCGCGACTCAGCCCATCACGCTCCAGTTGCGATATCTCCAAACCCTCACGGAGATCGGCGTCGAGAAAAACACCACGATCATCTTCCCGCTGCCTGTTGAAATGCTCTCTCTTCTCAACAAGCTCAGTGCCGGTGCTGCCGGCGATGCCGAGCCGAAACCAAAGTCATGATTTGCAAGCTGGCTGCTTCCATAAACGGGCAGACAACACGTATTCTGCCAAGTAAGCGCAAGGCGCGCGATCAACAGATTGAATGCACGGACTAAGGATGATGGATGCGGACAGGAATCGGCAGAGAGTTTGACCTCACGGATCAGGAAGGCGAACGGGAGTTCACGCTCGGACCGGCGTTGCTGATTGGCGTCGGTATCTGTGTTCTTTTGCTTTGCGTTATGTGCTTCTGGCTTGGCTTGACGATTGGCCGATCTGGGACCACGGCGCAGGCCTCCACTGTCAAGCAGACCGCAGACGGGCAGGTTGCCCCCACCGCGATGGCAAGCACACTCTCCAAGCCTCTCGCTGCGGGCCTTCTGCCTTCCACGCCCCAGGAGCCAGCCGAAACGGCAACTCCGAAGCCTTTTGGAGGAGATCAATCTCCAGCCGATAACGCACTCACTTCCTATGCTCCAGCGGCTGGGGCGCCTGCCGCCTCCGGCGATGAGCCCATTGTCAAACCGGCGCTGCCCATCACCGCAGTTGCGACAAGCGCGACTGCGTCACCCTCGCCAACTCCCACGGTTTCCAATCCTGCGTCACAAACAGGGGGATTTATGGTGCAGATTGCGGCACTTTCCCAAGTGCAGGATGCCAGGGCACTCGTCAATGCGCTTCACCAGCATGGCTATAATGCCGTCTCCGCTCGGGAATCCACTGACGGCATGATTCATGTGCGGATCGGACCTTTGGCGACGCGGGCACAAGCCAACGAGATGAGTCAGAAGCTGCAAGGCGATGGCTACAATGCCGAAGTGCAACCCTGACAGGTAGTCTCCTAGGTGCGCATCCACTCGGGTAAACCGGAGGCAATTGACGTCCGGACGGCCTTCATCAACTCATCCCGCGCTGCATAATCTCGCGGAAACACGGGAGGATGAAACGTGAGATAGGCCGTGCTTGGCTGGATCTTGAGACTGCCTTTTGCCATCATCGTCTCTGTCCCGTGAATCGATACAGGAATACACGGTGCTCCGGTCTCCATGGCAAGGTAAAAAGGCCCCTTCTTGAAAGGCAGCATGCGCCCATCCCGCGAGCGCGTGCCTTCCACAAATGTCGTAATGTGCAGCCCTTTTTGCAGCACTCGTTCTGCGGCCCGTACGCTCTGAATGGCGGTGTCCACACGGCCATCCCGGTCTACCGGAATAAACTCCCCCAGCTTCATCCCATACCCAAGAACGGGAATCTTCATCAGGGAGCGCTTGAGGAAAACGGAAGTGCGTCCCGGAATCCGCGGGATCAACGTTGGTGGATCGAGGTTTGAAACATGGTTCGCCATGAAGATGCAGGCGGTTCCTGCCGGAACATGTTCAAGCCCTGATGTCACCACCCGGATCCGTCCCACGGTGAAACTGGCCCTCACAATGCGCTGTGCGGCGTTGTAAAGTGGCGTGGCATTGCCCGTCAGGACAGCCCAGGGAATAAAGACAATGGCTGCAGGCAGGCTCAACGAAACGATTGTGGCCAGCATCAACAGCGACGTGATCATTGCGACTCCCGGAGGCGTGCCGGCAGCTTCTCATAAATTTCGTCGAAGCCTCCATTTGACAGGATCGCGACCACATCGCCCGATTGAAGTTGTGGCACAAGCGCTGCCACGATGGCATCCGCATTCTCATAGAGGGCCGCAGGCGTGCCACTGGATTGCAGCGCATCCACAACTTCTTCAGGGTGAAGTCGTTCCCCGTCAGGAATGCGTTGCTGCTGGTAAACCCCGGCAAGCACCACGCGATCGGCCTGACGCAGGCTCTGAACCAGATCGTCCGCCAGGACCCTGCGTCGCAGCGTGTTCGAGCGTGGTTCCAGCACAGCCCAAAGCCGCGCACCCGGATAGACCACACGCAAGGCGCGCAGTGTCTCGCGGATCGCCGTCGGATGATGCGCGAAGTCGTCAATAACGGAGATTCCATTCACAACGGCGCGCACTTCAAGCCGCCGTTTGACGCTTTTGAAATTCGCAATTGCCTCTGCGATTATCGGCGGTGGAATTCCCTGACCTGCTGCCAGTGCCACTGCGGCTGTGGCATTCAGTGCATTATGCTCGCCTGCCAGGGGCATTGCGAACTCCGACCAGAGCACCCCGTCATGCCAAACGTTCCAACGCGAAACACCAGCCTCCTGTCGCAAATTGCGAATTTGCCAGTCGGCGGCCGCGCTGAAGCCGTATCGCTCTACGCGGCAAAAGGCACGCTGCACGCACTCGGAGACATTCGGGCTAGCATCGTAGGCCACAATCCGGCCGCGTCCCGGCACCAGATTCACGAGCCGCTTAAACGCCGTCTTCACTGCGTCCAGATCGGCGTAGATATCCGCATGATCGAACTCAACGTGCGTCAGAATCATTGCGTCCGGAAAGTAATGCAAAAACTTCGGTCCTTTATCGAAGAAGGCCGTGTCGTACTCGTCGCCTTCCACAATGAAGGTGCGTGTCGGCCGCAATTGAAAACTGGATCCGAAATTTTCCGCGACACCGCCGATCAAAAAAGAAGGCTCAAACGCCGGGTCCTTCCTTGAAGCGACCTGAAAGATCCACGCCAGCATGCTCGTCGTGGTCGTCTTTCCGTGGGTTCCGGCAACAACCAGCGACTCACGCCCTTTGAGAAATTCATCGCGCAGCAATGCCGCCATTGAAGTGAAAGGGATTCGCTGGTCGAGGATCATCTCGACTTCCGGATTGCCCCGGGAAAGCGCGTTGCCAATCACCACCAGATCCGGATGCGGATCCAGATTCGCTGCGGCATACGGCTCTGCCACAGGAATACCAAGGCTTGCGAGCAGGGTGCTCATTGGCGGATACGCGGCCTTGTCCGAGCCGGTCACACGATGACCCTGCAATTGCAACAATCCTGCAAGTGATGCCATTGCGGTTCCGCAGATGCCGCTCAAATGGATATGCCGGCTCATGCGCGTACCACCGGTTCCAGCAATGTGAGCCGTACATTTGAATCGACTTCTAGCTCGGCTTGCGCGCCAAAAGTGAGTGTCACATTCTGCCGAGATACGTGGCCGCTGCGCAACCCGATCGCCATCGGAACATCAATGCCTTCAAGCGCCTGCGCAATGGAATGACATAGCAAGTCGTCTGAAGCGCCGTGGGAGGCGCAGTCACGCATCTCGCCAAACACGATTCCTTTGACTCCGTTGAATTTGCCAGCATTCCGCAACTGCCACAGCATGCGGTCCAGTTGATAAGGCTTGACTCCGGTGTCTTCCAGAAACAGCAGCTTGCCCTCCGTCCGCGGCTCCCATCGCGTCCCAAGGAGCGAGGTCAGTATGCTGATGCATCCTCCATAGAGCATGCCCCGTGCTTTCCCTGCTTTCAGCGACCGAAGCCCTTCATCCTCCCCCACGGCATAGGGGATTCCGCCCAGCGCGGCCTTCAAGCTTGCCAGATGCACGCCGTCCTCCAGATAGAAGTCAGCCGCCACCATGGGGCCATGAAATGCAGGCAGGCCCAGCGTATCCAGCAGGTGCAGTTGGATACCTGTCAAATCACTGTAGCCAAGGAAGGGCTTGGGGTGTCTGCGAATCAAGTCAAGATCAAGCCCTGCGAGCAGGTAGTTGGAGCCATATCCGCCGCGCACGCAGGCCACGATGCTCGCGTGCGGGTCGTTGAAGGCAGCGTGTAGATCGCTGAGCCGTTGTTCCTGGGTTCCCGCGAAGTAGAGTGGGCCGCGCGTCTGTGTGTGGGGCGTGCAGCGCGGCCGGTACCCGAGCGCCACCAACTGTTCCAGGCCGCGCTGCATCCGCTCAGCAGTTGCGTAGGATGCCGGTGAAATCACGCAGATCTCAGCATCTTGTGGGATCGCTTCAATCGCCAACAGCGGAGTGAGGTCTTGAGCCATCACCAGGCCTCGCCCCGTGCAATCAAGGTAGCTGGGCCTGTGAGCATAAGCTCGCCGCCATTCCATTCCACGGTCTGCGCTCCGCCTGGCGCAATCACCTTCAGCGGCGATGCGCAGCCATGGTAGAGAATCGCAGCCGTTGCCGAAGCAGACGTGCCTGTCCCAGACGAGGTCGTAGGGCCAACGCCGCGCTCGAAGATTCTGATCTCGATCTCATGGGAATGGCGAACTCGCACAAACTCAACATTGGTTTGCTTTGGAAAATCCGGGTGCGTGCAGATCTCCGCGCCGATCTCCTGCCAGTCCTTGCCCGCAACCACGAAATCCGCACTCTCAACCGCGATTACAAAATGCGGATTGCCCATTGAGACCGTAGCGCCAGCAATCTGCTCACCATCAGCCAGCTTGACCACGCTGACCGATGCCACAGGCGTGCCCATTCCGGTCGTAATTTCAAAGGAATTCCCCGCAGAGCCGAGCACCTTGTTCACGCGGCATACGCGCAATCCGGCATCGGTTTCAATCCGCAGTTCACTTTCCGCCGCGGCCGCTGTCGTCGCTGCCATCCACGCCGCTACGCAACGTGTTCCGTTTCCACTGATTTCTGCAACCGATCCATCAGCATTGTGCAATCGAATCCGGCCCGAATCAGGCCCGGTCCACGAGAAAAACTCGATGCCGTCCGCACCTACACCTGTGTTGCGCGCACAAAGACGACGTGTCAATTCGGCCAAGTCGCAGCCTCGCGCCGCATCCTCGGTCACGATCAAAAAATCGTTTCCGCAGGCATGTGCCTTGGAAAAGGGAATCAATGTGCCTCCCGGTGTTTCAAGTTCAAACCATGCCTCAAGCTTTGCTCTGCTGCATTGCGGAAATTTGCCAGCCCTGATTCAGGTCTAAAGCACGCAACGGCTGTAGAGTTCGCAAACTTCGATCATTGTGAATCTCATCGGTACTTATGCTGTCTGTGTCCGGAACGCTCTTGCCCGATGCTATCACCGAGCTCGCCGGTTGTTCAGCTGCCCGCAGTGTCGAGATATACACCGTAGCAACTGGTTGTCCGGGCGCATGAAAACGGCCCATCATCCTTAAATTCTCTGGATGCTTTTTCACTGCGCGATCCACGTCATCACCATCAAATGCTACGACAATGGCTGCTGTGGCCGCCGGTGCCGCCAGTGCCGCCTTGTAGAACTGTTTGTCGCTTTCGTTGATCGTTTGTTTCAGCGGGATGCCTGTCTCCGTGACAAGCTGTGGATAGACTGATGTTTCCATCAGAATTTCGCCGCCTGGTCGCGATGCCAATAACTTTCGAAGGAGAGGCGGAATTTCTTCGAGCAGGAGTCTGCGAGCTTCCACATTCTTCACCCCTTCTTCATAGGTGAGCGGCCGGGTTCGCAGAACCAACCACTGATTCACTCCGACTCCAGCAAACAGCACGCACGCTGTCACGCTCACCCAGCGCGGTTTGAACTCATGGATTGCACTCAGCACAACGCGGGCCCCAAACCCGAGACTCAGCGCAAAAGCGGGAAGCACTTCCATACCATAACGTGTGTTGTACCAGGAATGCGGCCACAAAGGCGGAATAAAGATCGGGACAGATCCGTAAGCAACCGAATAGGCGTAGAAGGGAACAGGCAACCAAAGCAGCAGCGCCCATGTGAACGCACGGCGGTGTGCCTCGATCCAGCCCCACGCCGTTCCCAGCAGGCTCACCACCAGAAGAGCCGTGGTGCCAGCTTGCGGCGACGCATCCAACTCAGCGCACTTCAGAAAGTAGTGGAGTGCAGTCCAGGGATCGTGCCAGCCAGGATGGGGCGGCCCGCCCGGTTTAGCCGTCCGCAGCTCAATCGCTTGTGCGGAGTAGGGTCCTCGCGCAAAGTCCAGCCAGTCGCCGTAGACCTGCGCGTTATAGGCAAACCAGACCAGTGGAGATGCCACAATCGCGAGACTCGCCAGCCAGAAAGCCGGAGATCGCAGCCTCCCCTGCCGCAACAGCAGGATGCCAATGGCGGTCCACGCCAGCAATGCAAGGATCCAGCCATCATAGCGGGTGAAGATAGCGGCAATCAGGAGGCAGGCGATTGGCCATAGTCTCCGCGTGGCAGAGTCCGCATCCGCCTCAAGTCGCTTGCGCCACTCGACGAGTAGCAAAACAATCCAGATAAACTCTGCAAGAAACAGCGGCTCGGTCATGGCCGTCGTTTGCAGATACAGCAGATTTGGGTTCAATGCGAAGAAAGCAAGAGCCAGGCAAGAGGGAAGAGGGCGAAGCCATGCTCGCGCCAGCCGATAGATGCCTGTGCACGCCGCGAGATACGCAAGCATGGATGGTACGGCGCCGGCAATACCGTCAGCCCACCATCGGTAGACAGCGACAAACGGGATGAGGAGCAGATGGGGCAACGGCAACCAAACCGAGCCGAGCTGCTCCAGTCCCGGTCGATGGGAATCAATTACCCGGCGGGCAATGTGCAGATGGGCCACTGCGTCGCCATAATTCAGCAGGGCATGATGTTCCCATCCCCATGCAAATGCCACGATCGACAATGCGGCGCTCAAACCCAGAACTGTCTGTTGCTCCCTTCGCGAGCAACTCCGCTCTGCTGGCAACTGCTCAGTCAAGGTGCGTAATCTCTCGAAACAAATCGAAGCGTGCGTCGATCTCGTCGCGGGAGAGCTGTTCCAGTCGTTCCGTGCCAAACCGCTCCACCGTGAACGAGCCCATCACGCTGCCGTAAAACATTGCACGTCGAAAAGCAGCCGGAGTGATATCGGGCTGCGAGGCCAGATATCCAAAAAAGCCTCCGGCAAAGCTGTCGCCCGCTCCCGTCGGATCCACAACATGCTCAAGTGGAAGCGCCGGCGCGCGGAATGGCTTTGCGCCTACGCCACTCTCTGCACTGCGGTGAAAGGCGGTTGCGCCATATTCGCCGTGCTTGACCACCAGCATGCGCGGCCCCATGCCCAACACGGACCGTGCCGCCTGGACAAGATTGCTGTTCTGGGCCAGCATACGCGTCTCAGTGTCGTTGATCAGCAGCACATCAAGGCCCTTCAAGACTTCCAGCAAGGCTGGCTTGTGATCCTTGATCCAGTAGTTCATTGTGTCGCCAGCAACCAGCTTTACCTGTGGCATTGACTCGCGTACGCGCCTCTGCAGAATGGGATCGATATTTGCCAGGAAGAGGAACTCGGAGTCGCGGTACGAATCGGGAATCCTCGGTTCAAAGCTTCCAAAGACGTTCAATTCCGTGGCGTGCGTCTTTGCCTCATTTAAGTTTTCCAAGTACGAGCCCTGCCAGAAAAAGCTCTTGCCGGCCGCTCGCTCGATCCCTTGGGTATCGATGTCATGCGAAGCAAAGACCTGCTCCTCTTCTGCGCCAAAATCCTCACCGACCACGGCAATCACGCGCACATCTGTAAAGTAGCTCGCCGCCAGCGAGAAGTACGTTGCAGCGCCTCCCAGGCATCGCTCGCAGCGTCCTGCCGGGGATTCAATTGAGTCAAACGCAACACTGCCAACCACCGTAATCGCCATGTCAGTCCTTGTCTTTTTGAAGTGAGCAGTGTTCCGCCCTTACCTGCCAGTCCTACCAGTTGTGATACTTGCCGAACAGCAGCTTTAGCCTATCCTTGGTTGCCTGCGGGATTACATCTGCCTGGGTCAGCACGGCAAACTTCGCGGCTGTTGCGCAGGCGCAGGCTCGCTCCCGGGGCATTGCGGCAACCGCTGCTTTCACCACCTTTGCGGCGTTGTCCGCATTCTGGTGCAGCACGGCGACAATCTCTTCAATCGTCACCGCGTCATGGCCTTCACGCCAGCAATCATAGTCCGTTACCATGGCCACCGTTGCGTAGCAGATCTCCGCCTCCCGTGCGAGCTTGGCCTCCTGCAAATTCGTCATCCCGATCACGTCGGCGCCCCAGCTGCGATACAGGTTCGACTCAGCCTTTGTTGAAAACTGCGGACCCTCCATACATACGTAGGTGCCACCCAGCTTGCACGAAACACCCACAGCGCCGCACGCCTTGAAAGCGGTTTGAGCAACCGTCGCGCATACGGGATCGCCAAAAGCGACGTGTCCTACAATTCCTTCGCCAAAGAAGGTAGACACCCGATGGAAAGTGCGATCAATGAACTGGTCCGGAACGACAAAGTCTGTCGGCTTGTGCTCCTCTTTCAGCGAGCCCACGGCAGAGACAGACAGAATCCGCTCCACGCCCAGCCTTTTGAAGGCGTAGATGTTGGCGCGGAAATTCAGCTCAGACGGCAGAATGCGGTGCCCGCGGCCATGGCGCGCAAGAAAGGCGACTTTGCGGCCTTCCAGTTCACCCAGCACGAATGCATCGGAAGGCTCTCCGAACGGTGTTTCCACTCGCTCTTCCCGCACATTCGTGAATCCGGGCATGGAGTAAAGTCCACTCCCGCCAATAATGCCAATCTCTGCCTGAGACAAGATCTTCTCCTCGGATGGGATAAGCCAGCGGTTGCCGTGAAAAGGGCCGCAAACACTCCAGTATAAAGGGCTGAAGGTCCGCAAGGCGCGGTTGATCCGGCTACATCTTTGGGATCGCGAGAACCGTAATTGACTGCGCCGGAAATGTTGCCGTCATCAGGCTCGTCGTGCCCCCCGCACTTGGCGGGGTCACATTCAGGTCCGCCTCAGGCACAATGGCGGCCAGATTCGCATTGCTGTAAAGCCAGACTTTTGCCGCACCATTGGGCGTCAGGTTGGCGAGTGACAAAGTCGCGCTCAAATCCCCATAGGTCTTGTTGATCACGACCACGGTCACAACATTATCCGACGTGCGCAAGGCTCCGTAAACCGCCAGCTTGCTCTGATCGCCGCTGCTCGATGCCAGCGCCATATCGCCAAACACGGCTCCGGCGCCGTCATAGTTGCGATACACCTCAAATGCCATGACGCCGGGCACCTGCTTTACAGGATCGGGTGCACCCCACAGCGTGCCAAGATCCAGGCCCTCGCGTCCGAAAATGCCCAGAATGTCGGCCTGGGCCAATGCGCCGTTCATTGACTCCTGTCCGCCCCAGTTGTA
The DNA here is from genome assembly GCA_021813745.1 of Acidobacteriota bacterium. Lineage (GTDB taxonomy): Bacteria > Acidobacteriota > Terriglobia > Terriglobales > Acidobacteriaceae > Telmatobacter. The sequence goes on along the minus strand of JAKAJO010000090.1, from coordinate 15,865 downwards.
TTCGGTAATGGCGAGTTTGGTCCCCGGATAGTCTGCGTTCACCCACTGGTGCATCATGGGGATGATCTGCGGAGCCTGCAACGGAGTCGTACAGTTCGATGTGTAGTTCGCATCCGTTACGTAGTTCGGCTGAGGATAGTTGGGATCGGTGTAGGTGGGATCCCAGAAGACGCGCGTTGAGTTAAGTCGCGCCTGCTGGGCCGTGGTATTCCCTGCCGGTGCAAACCCGAGATTGTCCGCTGCGAAATAGGTGTGCAGATCAAGATAATCCAGCAAGCGCACGTTGTTCTTTGCCTGGGAGGCAGCGAATTGCTCCAGATAGTACTCGATAAAGGGAATCCCGCCATGTGCTTCGCGATCCACCGGGTTATCCCACGGCTCATAGCAGGGACCCGAACTCCATCCCTCCTCGATGTCCTTTTTCGAATAGAAGTAATCCCACCAATAATCCATGACCGGACCGCTGACTTCCGCGGTTGGATCCGACGCTTTTACGGCCGCCGCCACGGCAAGCCCATTGTTCGTCACCTCGTCGTAGGTGAAAGGACTCGGATGCACATCGCGATGCACGGCATCCCACCAGCTGGGTTCGTTGTCAAGATCGTAAATCGCCACGCCGCCGTTCGCGGCCGTTCCGAACTGGCTAACGAGATACGTAACCCATTGGCCGGCCCAGGTTGCATTCACAGCCACGCTTGTGGATGTTGGATTGACCCCAGTGATGTCGCATCCCTGGGCGCTTGTGCAACCGTTCACTCCTTGCGCATACACTCCATTGCCACAATTTCGGCCGCCGTCCACTTGCTGCTGGTTGGGATATGTAGAAACTGGAAAACTGCAAGAGGTCCCGTCCTTCGCAATCCAGCCCAGCACCGGAACGGTGCCGATTGTGCGGGCGCCGATCGCTCTGTCGGCTGCAACTTGCGCATTAAAGCTGCTATTGCTCTGTGAGCCTCCGGGGAGCCCATACTGATTCTCGAAGTACCAGTCCGATGCTGAATTGGTCACATCCAGTTGATAGTTATAGCGTGTCGTCGCGTCACCACCCCAGCGATCGATGGTGATATTCGCTGCCTTCGCAGTTGTCGAGACGAGTTGCCACGCATTCATCCCGTAAATGTATGGACTAATCGCATGAGTCTGGTTGCCTGCATCCACGCTCAGCGCCGGGCCCGTTGCGGCGGCCGGCGCATTAAGCGCCACATTCACACTGCCAGACACCGTCGGATCCTGCACGCTGGTCGCGGTCACCGTCACGGTTGGTGGCGCCGGATAGGGCGTGGTGTACAGACCATTGGAATCAATATCTCCGGGGCTGACGGAACTTCCCGCAGGAGCGCTGACAGTCCAGCTCACAGCGCTGGAGAAATTCCCATTTCCAGTCACCGTGGCTGTAAATTGCAGAGTGCCACCAATCGTTACTGCAGCGGGGCTGGGTGAGAGGACGACCGACGTGATGGCGGGAACGGCGTAAGTTGCCGTGACCGTTTCATTGGCATTCAGCAGCACCGTGCAGGAGGGTCCCTGGGTGGAAGAGCATCCCGACCAGGAGGAAAATCTGTTTGCTCCTGCCGTGTTTGCTGCAGTCAATGTCACCGTTGTGCCGGAGTTGTAAGTGAGACTGAAGCTCGTCGTTCCACTCGATGTACCGTGGTTGTCCGCCGGGCTTGCTGAGATGGTTGCGCCGCTGGCCGGATTCACAGACTTGATGGAAAGCACATAAGTGGTGGATGAAGAACCTGACTGGCCAAAACCGCCGCCACCACACGCAGTTGCTCCAAGGCACGCACTCAAGAGCGCCCAAACACTCCAGGCGTGAACCCTCACACTGCTTTGTCTGCCCGATGGCATTATGTCTCTCCGCTCGGCCAGTCCGGCAGGTCACTGCGCGGTGAGCCACGCTCAAGGATTGGGAAGCTGAATCGCGCCCATCTTAGCTTGCCGCATGTCGTCCCGGTCAAGCCCGCACAGACAAAGCAGGCCTGCGCGCACCCTCAGCGCAGATCTCCTCAATGGCCCAGCCTGCAATGAGCAGACTGGGAGCCTCCACGGCCTCCAATGAGCCTAGATCGCCAAGTGTCGAGGTCCAGATCCTCTCGTCCGGCTGCGAAGCCCGCGAGACCACCGCGCACGGCAACTCCGCAGGCAGCCCCGCTTGCATCCACTCCAGTGCCAGCAGGTTCAAGTCGCGGCCCGGCATGTACACAACCCGCGTTGCATCCTCCATCGCCGGCAGCGGTGCATGATGATGGGATTGCGCGTGGTGGCCCGTCGAAAGAATCACGTTTGAGGCCGCCATGCGGCTGGTCAGGGAGCAGCCCAGAGAACTTGCCGCAGCAAAGCCTGCGGTGATTCCAGGGACCACTTCAAACGGAACTCCAGCCTCGCGCAGCGCTGCCATCTCTTCTGCCGCGCGGCCAAATAGAAGTGGATCGCCGCTCTTGAGCCGCACCACCTTGCGCCCGTCTCGGGCATGCTCCACCATCAAAGCGTTGATCTCTTCTTGGGTAATATTCTTCAGTCCGCAGCGCTTGCCCACGTTCACCATGACCGCACCCGGCGCGCGCAGATCAAGAATCTCTGGCGGAACCAGGTCGTCGTGCAAGATCACCTCTGCCGTTTGAATCACGCGCAGCGCCTTCACGGTCAACAAATCGGGATCGCCCGGACCAGCTCCCGTCAAATACACATGGCCCTTTTTGTGCACCCCCAATGGAGCACGAGCCAGCCTGCGCGTGGCGCAGTCCTGCGAGTCGCAAATCTGGCGCTGTGCCAATGTGTGCAGCAGCAGCTTGCGCTCCTCTCCGCGCGGATGCGTCGCCAGAACCTCGCGCCGCAGTGTGCCCAGTGCGCTGAGCCACGCCCCCAGATCTTCCGGAAGCTGTTCGTCGATCTCCCGTCTCAGCCGCTGGGCAAGCGCTGGACTCTCTCCCGCCGTTGAGATCGCGATCTGCAGGTCGCCGCGGCGCACAACCGACCCAAAGAAGAAGTCGCAATTGGGAATATCGTCCACGCTGTTGCAGGGGATGTTCCGTTCCACCGCGCCCTGGTATACCGCAGCGTTCACGTCCGCCCGGTCTGTCGCCGCAATCACTAGAAAGTTGCCATCCAGGTCTGCTGTTTCAAATGGGCGCTGCAACCACTCCAGCTTGCCTTCCGCAGCCAGCTGCCGCACTTCCGGTCGGGCCTCGGGTGCCACAACGCGCAATTGAATTCCGGTTCGCAGCAGGCTGCCGATCTTTTCCAACGCAACTTGTCCAGCTCCCACCAGCAAGCCGTGCCGACCCTCAAGCTTTAGAAAAATTGGCAGCAGTTCCAAAAGCCCCTCCTCAATCCGCAACGGCCAGCGGAATTTTCCCTGTGGGCGGCAAGTCTCTTTCCACAGCAGGCAACTCTCCTCCTGCAAGATAGGCACGCAGCACGTCATTGGGGTGCCGTTGGAACCACGCGCGCAGATTCTCGCCCTCACTACGGCTCGTCAGGTACTGTCGCAGAAGTCGCTCGATCGCATCCGGCACGTCAGCCGCGGGGCTACGATACCCAACGGGCCGCGCGATCCCTGCATGCTGGCCTACTGCCCCGCCCAGGCAGAAGTAATATGCATCGACCATCTTCCCGTCATGCTTAATCTTCTTGCCTTCCATGCCAATATCTGCAATCCAATGCTGTCCGCATCCGTTCGAGCAGCCTGTCACGTGCAGACGAAGAAGCTGATCAAACTCCGGCAAGCGCTCTTCCAGCTCTTCCACCAGCCACCGCGTGAACCCTTTTGTCTCAGTGATCGCCAGCTTGCAGAATTCCGTGCCCGTGCAGGCCACTGCGCCACGCCAGAAGACTGACCCCTCAACATGCAGCCCGATCGTGCCCAACTCGCGGGCCAGCTCCGGCGCCTTATCGTTCGGAATGTCGATAAAGATCAGATTTTGAGAAGTCGTTGCTCGTAACTGCCCGCTGCCATAGCGCTCCGCTAGTTCAGCCGCTGCGTCCAGCTGATCTCCAGTCATACGTCCGCGCAGCACGGACGCGCCGACGTAACTCAGCCCTGGCTGCTTTTGACGATGGATGCCCACATGGTCGCGCAGCGTCTCATCCGGCACCTGTTCCGGCACGCCTGGAAGAAGCTGGAAGTCGAGTCGCCTCTGCAACTCCTCAAGAAAACTTTCCGGTGTCCAGCCTTCCTTCAAGAAGAGATACTTGAGCCTGGCTCGATCTCGGCTTTCGCGCAGACCTTGCTGATCCCGGAAGATCTCCGCAACGGTGCGTACGACGCAGAGCGCCTGGTCCGGCAGGATGAATGCGTTGATCCGAATCGCAAGATGTGGCTCTTTTGAAAGTCCGCCGCCAACGCGCAGTGAATAGCCCACCTGCCCATCGTGTACCACCGGTGTCAACGCAACATCATTGATCTCTGGGTAATTGCACCACGTCGGGCACCCTGTGATTGAGATTTTGAATTTGCGCGGCAGGTTCACAAACTCAGGATTGGCGGTCAGCAGTCGTGCCACCTCCACCGCCAGTGGTCCAGAGTCAATCAACTCATCCGAATCAATCCCGGCCAGCGGGCATCCCGTCACATTGCGCACCACATCGCCGCACGCACCCTTTGGTGAAAGACCGATCGCGCTGAGCGCATCCACCACCTCCGGCAGTGACTCGATAGTCAGCCAGTGCAGCTGAATATTCTGCCTCACCGTGATGTCCGCCAGATTGCGCGCATACTTGCGGGTCAACCCCGCAATCACTCGCAGCTGGTGCGACGACACAATGCCGTTCGGGATTCCAATGCGCATCATGAAGTAGTCTGACGCCAACCCTTCGCCGCCTTTGCCCCCCGTCGCGCCCACGCCGTCGCCCTGCGTGTATACCCCCCACCACTTGAAGTACATCGATGCCCACTCCGGCACCACGCTGGCGCGGCCCGCTCGAGCAAATGTGCGTACTTCGTCAAAGGCCTCCCAGGGATTCTTTTCGCGCTTCAGACGCTCCGCGCGCTGCGCCTTGGTCTCTTTTGCAAAGGATGCATCCGGACTCATGGTTCCTCTTTGTTGCAATGGATTCGAATTTCTTTTGGGAATACAAAAATCCCGCGGCAGATTACTCTGCAACGCGGGCGTCGATGAACCTTGGTGGGTGGTGCAAGCTTACAAGCCTAGGTCACCTCTGCGCGCGCAGCGGCATACAAAGGCGACAACAGGAGAAAGCTTGCATGTCAAAATTTTCGCAATTCACTCCAAAAAATGCAACAACAAACTTCACTGGCATCGGCAGCTCCCACTCCCCAATGCGATGAAGAGTAGAAGCAACTCCTTTTTTCACCAACAGCTACAAGCTCTTTGCAGCGCCGTCCATACGTTCGTCTCTCCAACGAGATCCTGCTTCATCACTGTGCCTGGGGTCACTGAGAGGTACGTCCTTACCAGCGCACGATATCTCACGTGTGCTGGCGGCTGTTCCATTTAGTTGCCGCAAACCGACGGAGCTCCACCCTGTCGGTAGGGAACAGAGCCCATCCCGGACACACGGGAGGTTCCGCATGGCAGCCAAATCTCCTCCACGTCAAACTCCGCAAACGGGCTTACCTTCGTCTTGCGCCCCGTCGCAGAGCGTCGCCGTGCTCGACAATTCTGCAGGCTTCGGCAGTTCGGCCAGGCTCAAATCTTCTTCCGGTTCAAGTGAGGACAGCCAGTTCATCGTCGAGGCCCGCTTCTATCGCAAACTGCCAAATGGCAGAGTCCGCTGCACCTTGTGTCCGCGTCAGTGCAACCTCCGGGAAGGTGTTCGGGGCGATTGCGGCGTGCGCGAGAATCGCCGCGGGTCCCTTTATACTCTCGTTCACTCGCGCGTCTGCGCTGCCCACGTGGACCCCGTGGAGAAGAAGCCGCTTTTCCACTACATGCCCGGCAGTGTCGCATTCTCCATTGCCACAGCGGGCTGCAACGTACATTGCAGGTTCTGTCAGAATTGGGAGCTGTCGCAGGCGCGGCCCGAAGATGTACCCAGTCAATATCTACCTCCGGAGAAGATCGTCGCTCTCGCGCGGCAGTCGAACTGCCCTACCATCGCGTTCACCTATACCGAGCCCATCGTAGCCAGTGAGTTTGTCATCGAGACTGCGGACGTTGCGCACCAGAACGGCATCCATACGATCGCAATTTCAAATGGATATATACACAAAAATGCGCTGCCGTCCGTCTACGGTCGCATGGATGCCGTCAAAATTGATCTCAAGGCATTTTCAGATGCTTACTACTACAAGGTCGTTATCGGTCAGCTCAAGCCCGTGCTCGAAACTCTGGTGGCGCTTGTCTCGCTGGGAAAATGGACAGAGATCGTCTACCTGCTTGTCCCAACACTCAACGACAGCGATAAGGAGCTGACTGCACTCGCGCGCTGGATCAAAGCGAATCTGGGGCATGACATACCCCTGCACTTCTCCCAGTTTTTTCCCGACTATCGATTAGCATACTTGCCTCCAACGCCGGTCGCATCGCTCGAGCGCGCCCGCCAGATCGCTCTCGGAGAAGGTATCCACTTTGTCTACATTGGCAATGTGCCTCGCCACCCCGCGGAGAATACTTACTGTCCACACTGCAGTCGGCTCCTCGTGCAGCGCAGCGGATACGAGATCCGCCAGATGTTGATCGCCGACAATGCCTGCCCATATTGCCATGGAGCCATTCCAGGAGTGTGGAGCGATTGAATGCGAAATGCCCTCAAGGCGCTATCGCGCACGATGAAAGGAGAGGCCTGATGGCACTGTTACGATTACATCCCGATGCGCGTGAAACAGGCGGCTTGGGTGCCACTGCGGTTCAGGCCATCCGCGAGGCTGGAGTTGCCGGGGCCTTCTATCCTTCCGATCCGGTTCGTCTCAAGGGAATGATGGACGTCATGCTGGCGGATGTCGATATGCAGCCGCTTCAGGGTGAAATCCTGGCCCTCCTTGCGCCCCACGCTGGCTATGTCTATTCCGGTCCCATAGCAGCTTTCTCGTATGCCGCAGTTAAAGGACATGGGTATGAGCGCGTCATCGTCATCGCGCCGTCCCATTTTGTTTCCGTTCGCTTCACATCTGTGTACGAGGGCGACGGATATGAAACACCACTCGGCGTGATTCCTGTCGACAAGGACTTCATTCATCGCCTCGTCGATGCCGATCCCCACAGTCGCCTCTCCGGGCAGGCGCATCTTGCTTCAGCGGAAGCCAGCGAGCACGCCATCGAAGTCCAGTTACCCTGGTTGCAACATGTTCTTGGTCCCTTCTCGCTCGTTCCCATCATCATGGGGGATCAATCCTATGCAAGTTGCCGTAGCTTGGGCGGCGCCTTGGCCACCCTGCTTGACGAACAGAATCTATCCCGCCAAGAAGACCCGCTTCCAAGGCGGAAGACACTCATCGTTGCCAGTTCTGATCTGTCCCACTACTTCCCGTCGGAGAGCGCCTCCGTGATGGACCATCGCACCCTCGCGGCCCTTGAAGCCTGGGACTACGCCACCATGTCTCGCAACTTTGAGGCCCAGCTTTGGGAGGCATGTGGGGGCGGCCCCATCGTAAGTGCCATGATTGCGGCCGAGCGCCTCGGTGCCACGCAGGCCAGGGTCCTGCGCTATGGCCAGTCTGGAGATGTATCGGGCGACCGCGCCAATGTTGTTGGCTACGCTGCGGCTGTCTTTCTCAAAGCACCCCAAGCACCGCCCGAAAAGCCCGAGTTTGACCTCAGCAGGGAAGAGAAGGACGCGTTGCTCCACATCGCCCGCCGCGCCGTTGAAGCCGCGGTGCGCGGCGAGCGCCCCGTCAAACTGGATCCCCCCACAAGTACTGCGTTGCAGCAGGCACGTGGCGTCTTTGTCACGCTGCATTCGTATGATCAACTGCGCGGTTGCGTCGGATATACCGCTGGGAATGGCCCACTCTACCGCACTGTGCGCGATGTCGCGGTCCTCGCCGCGAAACACGATCCACGTTTTCGGCCGGTCACCGTTGAAGAGCTGCCTACCCTCTCTTACGAGATATCAATTCTTTCCCCGATGCGGCGCATTCAGAATGTTCACCAGATCCACGTCGGAAGGGATGGACTGCTCATTCGCAATCGCGATCAGCAGGGCCTGCTTCTTCCGCAGGTTGCAGCGGAACAACAGTGGGATGCGTTTCGTTTCCTCGAGGAAACCTGTGCAAAGGCTGGTCTTGCGCGCAGCGCCTGGACCAGTGACGACACAGACATCTTCGCTTTCACGGCAATCGTCTTCCGCTCGAACGAGGATGAGCCGCTCATCCCGCCGGCAATTCCGCCTGGTTAGGGAAAATCCGGTTCGTATCCATGCACCAAAATGCGAAGGCCGCAGCGGAGTTCAGCCCCTGCGGCCTTCAGCACACTTGCCCTACATGCCGTTGTCTGTGCTCGCTGACGGGTGGACCACCCGATAGCTCGCACCTCCATGCGACCACACCAGCAACAGAATGTCCTTGTCGGCCGGCAATGCATGGACATTGCTCACAAAGCTGTCCGCGCTGTGCACCGGCTTACGGTTGATCTCAAGAATCACATCCCCCGGCGCCAGGCCCGCATCGTCCGCAGGGCTTGCGGGCCGCACGCTCTCAATGGCCACCCCATCCACTTGCGAGGGGATGTTGAACTGCTGCCGCACATCTGATGTCAGGTTGCCAACCCCGAGCCCCAGGCGTGCGTGCTGTCCGTTACCCGCGCTGCCGTTATCAGCCACCTCCGTATTGGCGTGGTACTTTCCCACCTGAACATTGACCGTCTCCGGCTTTCCATTCCGCAGAATGCCGAGCTCAATCGTATTGCCCGGCGCAATCTGCGTCACGGCCACCTGGAGAGCACTGCCGTTCACAATCTTCTTTCCGTTCAACTCACGCAGCACGTCGCCCGTCTTCAAACCCGCGCGGCTTGCCGGGGAGTCCGGCGTTACCTGGCTCACAATCGCGCCGCTCGCATCCGGCAGGGAAAAGAAGCTCGCATTGTCCGGCGTTACGTCATTCATCGCGATGCCCAGGTAACCATGTTGCACCGTCCCTGTCTTAATGATGGATTCGGCCGATGCTCGCGCAATTTGCGATGGAATCGCAAAGCCCGCGCCCGCAAACTGGCCGCTGTTCGTGATGATGAACGTGTTGATGCCAATCAGTTCGCCATGGGCATCCACCAGGGGTCCGCCGGAGTTGCCCGGATTGATTGCCGCGTCGGTTTGGATAAAATCACCCGGCCGCCGCGGATTGTCCGTAAACGGATTCGGCCTGTCCAGTGCGCTGATGATGCCGCGCGTCACTGAAAACTGGAAGTATCCGAACGGGCTGCCAAACGCCAACACCGTCTGTCCAGGCCGTAGCTTCGTCGAATCGCCCCACGGAACGCTCGGCAGATTCTTTGCGTCAATCTTGATCACCGCCAGGTCATTCAACGTATCCACACCCACCAGTTTTGCCGGGAAGACCCGGCGATCATGCATCGTCACCCGAATCTGGGTCGCATTGTCGACGACGTGATGGTTCGTCAGGATGTAACCATCCGGAGAAATGATGATGCCGCTCCCAATGCCATGTTCCACCTGCGGTTGTTGAGGCATGCCTTGACCGCCAAATGGGGACCCAGAGCCGAAAAAGAACTGCTGGAACCCAGGCGGCAATTGCTGTTGTCCTTGTCCACCATCCGACATGGCCTGGTCCGGACTCACCTTCGCCGTTACGCTGACGCTCACCACTGCCGGTGTTACGCGCGCTGCGACCGCTTCTACTGCATCGTCCAGCGCCACCAGCGACGAGACGCTGCTGTCGTCCATCGGCATTGCAGCGCTGCTGGCCGCCTGCGCCGTCCGGTGCCCCACCAGCAGCACGACCCCCAAAAACGCTGCCGCCGCTGCGCCCGCAGGAATAACCAGGCGCTTCGATTTTGCCACTAATGAATTAGTTGATTCAGACATGCCAACCCTCCATCTTGATTCTGTTTGTGTTGGTTAAAGTTGAAGTACGAGCCAGCCATCCCGCGCCACTGGCGGTTCGGCCGGCCTCTGAACCTGCTGATGAGGAATCACGCGGAAGATCAGTCGCGTGATCGTGAACTGTTGCACAGGCTGCGCCGTGCCGCGCCCTTCATCCGGCAACACAACGTCTTCTCCTGCCGACTGCTGAGCCACGGGAATTCGCACAATCTCCATCTGCTCCCACGCCGTCAGAATCATCGCCTGGCCTTGTTCCGCGTGCGCCTGCGGGCGATTCGGCATGACCGCGCGGGTCGCTTCGGCTCGGGTTGGGCCCTGTTCCTGCAGCGGTACCATGCGCTCAGCCTGCGCTATCGAGTCCATGTGCGATTCCGTCGCCTTCACGGCCATGGCACGCTCTCGGTGCGCTCCAGCTCTCTGTTGCAACTCCAATGGAGTCGCCAACTGAGCCGCCGCTCGCGCTTGGGCATACGCCTCAGCCTTGGGTAACAACGGCGCCACATTGCTCTGCATCTGCAACGGCACAAATGCCACAAGCTGTGGACACTGCACCAACTCCGCGGAACCCACCACGAGCCCGCATCCCACCACGGCCAGGAAAGCCCCGGTCGCCAGCGGGCTCAGCGCAGGCCGCCGCGCCAGAATGCGATGGACTCGGTTCACCAGTTCCGGCCTCCGTTGCCACGCACCCAGCGACAGTGCCTCTGCCCGCCGCGCCAACCCACGTTCAGCCAGACTCGCCAGACAGGCTGCGTAAGCGCGTGGCGCGCGGGTCTGTCGAACCACTCCCTCATCGCAGGCCATCTCGCGCTCGCGGCAAAGTTGTCGTTCCATCCACCACAGCCCCGGATTCAAAGGGAACAAAACCAGGCAGAACTTCTGCAGCAAGTTGGTCCAGTCGTCGCCGCGCCGCAGATGTTCGGCTTCGTGCATCACCACCTGTTCCAACTCCGCAGGAGTTAGCCGCTCCAGCAGCCATCCCGGCAGCAAAATCCGCGGGGAAAGGAATCCGATCGCGCTCGGCCTGTCCAGATCCAGCGTCGAACAAATCTGAATGCTCCGTCGCAGCCCAAACCACCCATCCCTTCCACTCATCAGGCTCGGCAGAGTCACCGGCATCGCCCGCTTCCAAAGCCGCCGCACGCGCGCCGTGTGGACCACCAGATCCACCGCTCGTAGCAGAGAAAAAGCCGCCCACAGGGACGCAATGGCCACACTCCACCGCAGGTCCAGTTGTAGCCACGGCTGGTGGGTCGCTCCCGCAACCGCCACGACACTGCGCTCTCCACTGCCCCCTGCATGCAGCCACAGCGGCGCCAGAGGCAGCGCCGTCACGGCAACAAACCCCGCAGCCCACGCCGCAAATCGATGCGAAGCAGGCACCCGCGGCGCCAGGCGAAACACCAGGGCCAGCGCCCCGGCCACTGCTACTCCCTGCCACAGAGCCGTCACCGCCACTGGCGCCGCAAATCGCGCCACCGCATGAAACATGACGTCGAGCCTCTCTCCAAGGCCCACCAGCGCAGCCTCGCAGGCGATCACTGCTCCATGCGCCATCATCGCGACACCCCTTCCGGCGCATCGTTCTCTGGCGCATCGGGTGCAGCCTGCTGAATCGCCTGCTTCAGTCGACGTAACTCCTCGGGTGAAATTTGCTCATCATCCAGCAACGACAGCAGCAACCTCTCTCGCGAGTTTCCGAAGAAGCGGCTCAGCACATGCCGTATCTCCGTCTGACTTGCCTCATGTTCTTTGATGCACGGTCGATAAATGAATGCGCGGCCTTCCTGCCGGTGTTCCACATACCCCTTCTGTTCCAGAATTCGGATTGTCGTCAGCACGGAGTTGTATGCCAGAGTCTCCCCCTCCGGCATCGCGGCCACAAGGTCCGTAACCGCCGACTCGCCCCGCCGCCACAGGATCTTCATCAATCTCAGTTCGGCTTCCGTCAGCGTGTTGGATTTCTTTGGGGGCATTGCAAGTCCCTTGTTTTAAACGAATTGAGGATTGAACACGACCTGCTTACACCCCTATAGACACACAACTAAAGGATTAGTTAGCAGGGGGCGCAAAATTTTTCGCGGCATTGCCACTTGGGAACGCGGATGGGAAGGGAAGCAATTGCTACTTAGGCCTGGTGCAGCATGCGCGGTTTCCGCGCCGGTTGCAGAAGCCCCATCGTGATGATGCCTGCCGGCAGAAGGTAGGCCAGAGATCCAAACACCCACATCACCACGGCGCCCAGCACCTGATCAGGCACGGGTTGAATCTGAAATGGATTCGGATGCTCCACGTAGAAGGCATACACCGGCCGATTGCAGAATGCCAGAAACGCCGAGAGCCCCGTATTCACAAAGTCTGCCGTCACCAGGTAAAGCAGCATGCCCCAGTGATATGGCTTCCGCGTCGAGGGCCATGGCTCCACAATGCACCACCAGAACAGCATCGCTCCGAACAAGAAGCAAAGGTGCTCGATATCATGAATCGTCTCGTTTTCGAGAGCAAGGTCGTAGGCTCCGGGGACGTGCCAAGCCAGCAGGGTGACATTCATCGCCAGCCATGCCACCGGAGGATGCACCAGCCCATGGACCAGTTTGCGCAGCGTTTTCACGCGCAACAAGGGGCCTGCAACGCCGGTCCGCACAACGCGAGGCAGGCCGCGCAGTAGCGGCACCACGGGAAAGCCCAGCAGCACCAGCGGCGGCACTGCCATCATCAGGATCAGATGTTCCACCATGTGCGCGCTCAGCAGTACATCGGCGAAGGCGTCCAGCGGCGAACCAATTGAGATCCAGAGGGTCGCCATGCCAGATAGGAAGAACAGAAGCCGAGTTGCATTAAACTGCTCGGGTCGCGTCCTGCGAAGAGCAAGCCATCCGCGCACATAGACGACTGAGGTGACTACCGTGCCCAGGGTCAACCAAACTGGCACATCCCAGTCGTCCATCACGGCCTGTATGGCAGATGTCATCCTTTATTGGACTCGCGCTCCATTCTCTACGGCGGGTTGCGTGGCGGCACTTGTGCCCGTCAGTTGCCGCGAATAGTCCTGCGCCGGCGACAGATCCTTTCCGCGCAGAGTCATCAGAAAGCTCACCAGCGCGCGCGTCTCCTCCGGGCTCAACGCTTTTCCATAAGCCGGCATATTTCCGCCGCCCTGCAGAACCTGGCGAATCATCTGGTCTTCAGTCATGCGCGCGGCGATGTTGTCCAGCGCCGGCCCGCGCATGCCACCTTCACCGCCCAGGGCATGGCAGTTGCGGCACTGTTTGTTCTGCAAGACCAGCGCGCCCTCGCGCTCCAGCGGCGAGCGTCCACTCAGGTAGCGCGTTGGAATGGGATCCCCGGACCACGCATTCATCAGCGGGCTCCATGGCGTATAGGTGCCCAATCGCGTAAACGCACCCAGCGTCACCGCGATCACTGCCACCATCACGACCGCGACAGGACGGCGGGACCAGTGCTTCTCACCTTCACCGGCCACCAAGGGCAACAGCAGCATGCCCCCGATTACCACAATCGGAGCAAGGAAAAGAAAGGGTGTCTCCAGCTCCGGCGGCAGGTAGGCCAGCACGGCATAGAGCCACAGGAAGGCGAAGTCCGGCTTCGGCGCCGTCTGAATAATCGTCGGATCCGGCTGACCGGTGGGCCCAATGGGTCCCAGCAGTGCCGCACACGCCATCACAGACAAAAGAATCGCGGCCGCAAATACAGCATCCTTCCATGCCGCATCCGGCACAAACGGAATGCCGTCCTTGTGCGTCGCTTCATGGTATTCCTGCACGTAGCTGGCCTTGCTCACAATCCGTCCCGGCATCGGCCACTCGTTGATGCCTAGCCGCAGCACCATCCAGATGTGCAGTCCAACCAGCACCAGCAAGGTTCCCGGAATGATGAAGACGTGCAGAGCGAAGAACCGCGTCAGCGTTGTGCCGCCCACGATGGGGCCGCCCAGCAACAGGTGCACCATCGGCCCGCCTGCCAGGGGGATGCGGCTCACGATAGAGGCGCCGATGCCCAGGCCCCAATATGCGTCCTGGTCAAAGCGCAACACCTGGCCGGTGAATGCCATGCCCAGCGTTAAAAGCAGAAGAAACACGCCGATGATCCACGTCAGCTCGCGCGGAAACTTGTATGCGCCAAACAGGAACACCTGCACCAGGTGAATCAGCACGATGGCGATCATGAAATCCGATCCCCAGCCGTGCATCGCGCGCAAGAACCATCCCAGCGTCACGTTGTGATTCAGAAATTGCAGGCTGCTCCAGGCCTCGCCGGCGGACGGCGAATAGACCAGCGCCAGCAGAATGCCCGTCACTACCTGCAGCATCAGCAGCACCGTCGCCGCGCTGCCGAACACGTACCACCAGCTTGCGCTCCGCTCCGGGGTCGGATGCTGTGCCGCTTCCGTCAGCGGCTTCGCCAGCCCCAGCCGGCTTTCAAACCAGTTAAACAATTTGATGCTCGTGCTCTTTTTCCCCTTCGGGCTTTCCATTACGACGACCTCGCAGAACGTGCATCCTCGGCCACCACGCCCTCCGGCGCATGCGGCTCAATCTGAATAAGCGGCTTCTTTCTGTTGCATGCCTCGGTAGACAATGTCGGTAGCGATCCGGCCTCGATCAGCAGGTGGTTGCCAGCCACCGTGTAGTTGTATTCAAACAATCCCCGCTCCGGCGGACCCGATGCCCGCGATCCATCTTCGTAGTACGCACCGCCATGACACGGGCACAGAAACAGCCGTGACTGCGGGAACCACCGCACAGGGCATCCCAGATGTGCGCAGTTGATGGCAAACACCTGGAACTGCTTTCCCTCTATATGACGCACCCAGCACGCTGCATTTCCTGTCATGCCATCGGTCACTGTTGTCGTCGGGTTGCGATAATCCACCAATCGCGTCTCGCCTTCCGGAAACTCGCTGATCGACCCCAGAGACACCCACGAGTTGTAGCTTGCATTCTTCTTCAATGCCGGTCCAAGCAAGTATCCGAGAATCGGCACTGCGACCACCGCGCCTACGGCTCCATTCAAAGCCAGCGACAGCTTAAATAGGAAAGCCCTACGGCTGTGCTTTGCAGCCTTGGCTGCCGTGATTGCCGCGCTCTCCTTGAATTCGTCCGCCTGGGTTGGAATGCCTTGTTCGGGGCTTGTGCTCATCGCGTCTCCTTCTGCGTCGTCGCCTTGTCGCCGGGCTTTGCGGTTGTGCCGCCCATCATGCTCTGTGCTGGCAGGCCTGCGGCGCTTTCGCGGTGCGAGGCGATCCACGCCACCACATCGTTCACCTCCTGTGAACTCAGCGCACGCGCACCCGGCCCAGTGAGGTACGTGCGCCAGTCAGGAACATTCTCATCCGGCCGTCCGCCCAGAATCAGGCTGCGCAGCTCCTGATCACTCACCAGCGCCAGGGCCGATGCGTCCAGAATTGTGTCCTTCGTCGCACCCGCCGGAACTGCCTGGCCCTCCGCTACCTTCACTCCGGTTCCATCTGCGCCATGGCACCGCGCGCACGCAGCCACAAACACCTTCTCCCCGTTGGTCGCATTGCCGGGCGCGGGATCCGCATATGCCGGAAGCATCACGCCGGCAAACTCCGCGGGCTTACCCCAGGTCGAAAGCATACCCTTCGCCAGGACTTCCACCTGCTGCTCCGTCAGCATTCCACCAGCGCTCTGCGCAAACGCCGGCATCAGGGTGCCTTTCACGCCATCGGCCGTCACCTTTCGCAGATTCGCTTCTCCTGCAATCGCCAGGTAGGCCGGATTATTCAGCGGCAAAGCCGCTCCGTTGCGGCCATTCTCACCATGACAGCCTGCGCAGTTTTCCGCGTACAAAGTCTTGAAGTCCCTCACCTCGTCAGGCCGCGGCACCTCGGGCCCCGGCTTGGGATAGCCCGGCATCTTGAGAT
>JAKAJO010000119.1 GCA_021813745.1 Acidobacteriota bacterium | reverse complement strand
GTTTTACGCATTGATCTTTCGGCTGTGATCTGGCAGTATAAAGGCCAAAGTGAACGGTCCGCTATGCGAATTGCGTCTCCCCCCACCCTTCGCATCGCTGCCGGTTTGCTCGTGGCCGTCCTGCTGAGTGTTGTCGGGTATCAAGTCGTCCGACGGCTGAATTCTCATGGTCCAGAGGCGCTGCTGAGGCGAGCCGACGATCTGTCATGGCTCAATAGCTGGATCGCTGCGGAACCCCTCTACCGAATAGCCGAAGTCGATTTCGAGCAGAGGCATCAGCCTTCGAGGGCACTTTACGCGCGCGTGAGCCAGATCCCGGCGCACAGCGAATCCTCTAGCTCCATCCCAAGTCAGATTGCTTTACTGCGGCACGATCTGGATCTCCCCGAAGCGCGCGAGCCGGAGACTCGGCTCCGCATTCTGACCATTCTCGGAATGCTTGAAGCCAACTACGACGCCGCGATGGCGCACCAGACATGGGCGGAGGTCGAGTCTCTGGCGGTCCGGCAGCATCATCTCCTGCTTGCTTCGCGAGCAGTCGGAGAGCAGGGATTCGCTGCGTTCCTGCTCGGCGACATTGCAACAGCCAAGAAGGATGTGCTCAGGGCGTGGACGGTGGCGAAGATTGCCGACCCGGCAGCTCATATCCGCTACGCAAGCATGTACGGCGCGGGTTTATTGGAATTGCACAAATACAAAGAGGCCCTCGGTCCGCTCGATGAGGCTATCCGGGTCGCCGCAAAGACGAGCGGAGCCGCATATCCGTCGATTGCCATCGACGCTAAGATCGAGGCGTTGAGCGGTCTCGGGCGGAACCAAGAGGCTCTGGCATTGGCTGCTCAGGAGATGCAGAAGATCTCCGCCTACCATCTCGCGGGGCATCTTTATCAGCTCTACCAGACCAGGGCGGGTATCTACGAGCGAATGGGCCAATGGAGCCAGGCTGTGGCGGACCTGGAACAGGCCGTTCACTATGCGAAGCACCTCTCCTATTGGCGTGGACTGACCCAGGTGGACGGAACACTTGCCGAGGCGTACATCCATCAGGGCGCTTTGCAGCCAGCTCTATCCGCGATCGACCAAGCCATCGAAGCCAACAAGAACATTCCCGATGAACTGTACTTCGTTCCAAGGAACCTGGGAATCAAGGCGGAAATCCTGTCGCGGATGGGGGATGTGAAGGCATCGAACGATCTCTACGAAAAGAGTGCGGATCTGCTGGATTCCCTGCTGAGCAAGGTGCCGACACCAATGGTCGAGCGCGAGTTGCTTAGCGACCTGAGCATCATCTATGCCGGATATTTCGCTTCGCTCAGCGATCAGGGCAGAATGGCCGAAGCGTTCCGGGCGATTGAGCGGGCTCGCGGACGCGTGGAAGCACAGGCCCTCTCGCATCATGAGATCGCGGAGCCGCACCAACCGACCGCCGCGGAACTGCAGTTGACAAGCCTGAACCTCACGTTGCTCAACACCGACGACCCGAATGCGCGCGGTCGGATTCTCAATTCAATCTACGCCACGGAACAGCAACTTGGCGCGGATTCCCGGGAAACTGACCCACCACCGAATCCGGTTCCACTCACGAGCTTGCAGCACGATCTGCGAGACTCCGAACTGTTTATCGAATATGTGCTGGGCGAACCGCACTCCTACGCGTTGGCTGTGACAGTGAATACTGTTCAACGCTACACACTCCCGCCGAAGTCCGAGTTAGAAAGGGAAGCGGCTCAGTATCGATCCGAGATTACTCAAAAGAAGACGGACCTGCCCCTGGCGCAACAGCTCTACAATGGCCTGCTCGGCGGCATTCCGGAATTAAGCAAGAAACACGATTTGATCGTTGTGCCCGATGGCAAACTCCACCTCCTGCCGTTTTCCGCTCTTGCGAATTCAGGGCAGTACGTCCTTACGACGAATTTAGTGACCGTGGCCCCTTCGGGGACAGTCCTCGACATTCTCAGGCATCGCACCAATCGGACGATTCAGGACGATTTGCCATATGTCGGAGTTGCGGCCTGGATCTCCAAGCCTCCCCCGACGACGCTGCTTGCCACCATTCGCCGCGCAGTGTCCGGCCCGGAGCGGCAAGAACTGGTCGCCCTCCCGGAGAGTCGCAACGAGGTGGAAAGCATAGCAACCGATCTTCCGAAGCCCAGCACAATTCTCCTGGGCGGGCATGCCACAGAGACGGCTTTCAAGCGACTTCCTCTCGATCAGTACAACGTTATTCATCTTGCGCTCCATGGATACGCTGATACGGAATTCCCGGACCGCTCTGCTCTCGTCTTCGCACCTGAGACTCCGCCCATCGACGACGGCCTTCTCCAGTTGCGAGAAATCAGAAAGCTGCCGCTCGATGCCAGCCTGGTAACGCTTTCCGCCTGCGACACGGGCGTCGGTCCGGTCGGCGAGGAGGGGGTTGCAAACATCGTGAATGCATTCATCGAAGCCGGAGCGCAAAGCGTTGTCTCAACTCTCTGGGAACTCGAAGACCACTCGACCGCGCAATTGATGATCGATTTCTATCAACACCTCGGCCGCGGGGAAGGCAAGGCAGAAGCATTGCGGCAAGCGCAACTTGACCTGCTGAAATCCGGGGATCCACCTTACTTCTGGGCCGGATTTGAACTTGACGGCGAACCAAGCACACCCCTGTTTACGAGTGCAACATCCAACCTTTCTTTAAAGAGCAGCCGATGACAACCACTGCCGTTGCCGTTCCGCCTTTGTCGATAGAGCTCTCGGCAAAAGACAGGCACGCCATTCTTGAGAATGTTCTCGCAGCACTTCAGAAGCGGTTTTACTCGCCAGAGAAACTGAATGGTGACTGGCAAACGGCAGTGGAACGGCACAGGCCGATGATCGAATCTGCCGCGAATGCGGACGACTTTGAGCAGGGGATCAGCGATTTACTGGCGAAACTGCATACCTCTCATCTGGGCTTTTTTCACGGCAGTGCTCGTAGAGCATCGAGCCGGGCTGCGCTCAGCGCGACTTACCTGGATGACGAAACCGAGTATGGGAAGCGTTGGATATTCCAGGATGTCCACGCGGGCGGTGCGGCTGCGATCGCTGGAATTGAGCCGGGAAATATCCTGCTCAGCGTCGATGGACGCGACATCGTCCCGCCTGAGCATCCCGTCTTCCCGATGGGGAAACAGACGAAAGTAGAGTTCATCGACAACCAGGACAAGCAGAGAACCGTTTCGGTGGATGTAGCGCAGCCCAAAGGAAAGAAACTCCATTTCATCGAACCGACGCTCGTTGAGGCACGGCCGCTCGGAGATGGGCTTGGTTACCTGAAAGTGGCGATGTTCCCGGGCATGGTCGGCGTCGTGGTTGCAAATGAAATCTCCAGAGCTGTCGAACAGTTGGGGTTGGTCAAGAGCTTGATCATCGACCTGCGCGGCAATACAGGAGGAGGAATCGGCGCACTTCGCGTCATGAGCCTGCTCACTCCAAACCAGATCCCGGTCGGGTTCGCTCTCGACAGGCGCCGGGTTACAGCAACTCTTGAATCTGAGAAACAGGCATTCCGGCGGTTCTCGCGGATTCCTTCATCGACGAAGACGCTCTGGCGTCTCGCGTTGGAATTTGCTCCCGCGATGATGGCGAAGAAACCCATCGTTCTTCAATCTGAGGGACTGGGAACTGAGCCTTTCCACGGAAAGATCGTTTTGCTCGTAAATCGGCACACCGCCAGTGCTGCGGAGATGATTGTCGCGTTCGCGCGTGAAAACAACCTGGCGACGATAGTTGGTGAAAAAACTGCTGGGCGTTTGCTCTCGGCGACATCCGTTAAGGTAGGCAATGGATTCCGTCTTGCGCTGCCCACAGGCGCGTACTACACATGGAAAGGCACGGTTCTTGAAGGAACGCCCATTGAGCCGGATCAAACCATCGAATTCGACTGGCGAGACCGACGGCTTGGAGCTGACCGGCAACTCGATTTCGCGATCGCATCGCTTCGAAGCGGCGCTGGCGCGAAGTCGAATTGAACACCCCACCTGAATGAAAATGGGCACCGATTAGATGGTTAAGGCGATTTCGTGCAACTTGAGAATTCGCGCTAGATCACCGGACCAAAGCCCATTTACCGGGAGTAATCTGTGGTATTGCTCACAACCGTCGCTCAAAGCGTGCTTTGTCGTGACTCGTTTGCCAGTTTCAGATTCCGGGTTGTCATCCGATTGATGGACAGGGGCCGACTCGATTGGCAAATGATCGGTCAAACGAGAACCTGTCCGATCAACTCCACGACGGTCTCGATCTCTTCTTTGGTCGTTCCGCGTCCAAGACTGAATCGGACGGCACCCATTCCAATTTCTGGTGGAACTCGCATGGCGCGCAAGACAGACGACATTTCTACGTTGCCAGAGTGGCAAGCCGATCCTGTTGATGCAGCAAGCTTCGGAACTTGATTGAGAATCTCCGCACCGGCATGGCCAACAAAGCCTACGTTAAGGGTATTTGGAAGCCGTTCTGCAGGATGGCCTATCAAGGCCACCTTCTCTCCAAACTTAGCCTGGAGAAGATTCCAGAAGTGGTCTCGCAGAGCCTTTACAGATTCCATTCCGATCCAGCTTGCAGCCAACTGGCAGGCGGCTCCTAAGGCGGCATTCAACAACACATTCTCGGTACCGGCTCGTCGGCCGCTCTCGTGACCTGCTCCATGAATAAATGATTCGAGCGATACCCCTTCCCGGATATACAGAGCGCCGACACCTTTCGGGGCGTAGAGCTTGTGACCTGCGACCGACAAGAGATCGACGCCAAGTTCCTGAACATCGCAGCGAATCTTGCCCACCGATTGAGCGGCATCCGTGTGCAGCAGGACTCCAGTACCTTTCACAAGATGCACGATCTCAGTGATCGGCTGAAGGGTGCCTGTCTCGTTGTTCGCATGCATCACGGAGATTAGGCGCGTACTGGGCTGCTGTGCACGGCGGACATCGTCCGGATCGACTCGCCCCAACCCGTCAACGCGAAGATAGGTCACCTTGGCGCCAAGCTTCTCAAGAAACCGGCACGGGTTGGTGATTGCCGGGTGTTCAATTTGCGTCGTAATGATGTGCACGTCACTGCTGCCTGCTGCAAAGAAGACACCCTTCAGCGCGTGGTTGTTGGCTTCGCTTCCGCCACTCGTAAAGACAATTTCGTTCGGCATCGCGCCAAGCAATGCGGCAACTTGTGCGCGGGCCTTCTCGACCGCTTCTTTTGCTGGTGTGCCGGCCCAATGGCTGCTTGACGGATTCCCAAAGGGCTCTTCAAGCATTTCGGCTATCAACGTGCGCACTTCAGGTGCAATTGGAGTGCTGGCGTTGTAATCGAGATAGATCCGGTTCTGTGATTCTGGCATACGATCTACTCCTTGCCCGCTTGAACGATGAGGAATGCTGCGCCGAAGGTTCCAAGGTGACTCAACGGCTGGTCAGCACGCCACAAGAGCCGTGCGGCAGTTTCCCACGGTGGATAGCAGATGCAGCCTCTGACGTACTGAACGCACAGCCCGACATGATGAACCATCGCACGGATCTCTCCCACGGTCCAGAATCGGGCTCCGCGCCAGAACTGGCTTCCCAGCCAGCCGCGAAGTCGTCGTGTCAGCGCCCAGATGCTGTACCTATTGAGTTCTCCGAGAACCAATCGCCCTCCAGGTCGAAGCACTCGTGCAGCTTCACTCACAGCCCGGAGGGGGTCCTGAACCGTGCACAGCACGCTGGCCATCACCACGACATCGAATGTATCCGCCGGGAAAGGAAGGTCCTCAACAGAAGCATGGACCAGGTCGACTCTTGCACCGCTGCCAAGAGCACGCGCGTGCGCTGCCTCAAGCAGCGCCTGGGAAACGTCCACACCCGAGACGCGAGCGCCTTTCTCCCAGGCGGCCACGGCGAACGCACCGTCTCCGCACCCAGCGTCGAGTAGGGATCGGCCGCGGAGATCGCCTGCGGCTTCCAATATCGCATGCTGTTCAAGCCGCTCCGTTACCTCACCGAGAAAGGACGACCTCCACCGGGCATAGGAGCTAGGCGTGACTTCCAACGCCTTCGCAGCGGAGTCGCCTTCATCCGTCAAAAGACAAGTACCTTGTCTGCTTCCGTCGTCCATCGAGTGAGTTCGTCCATAGTACTGCGCTTGGAGCCTTCCGTAACCATCTCGGGCCGGATCCCGCGGGCATCCATACACGTGCCGCATATGCCAATCTGCGAACCCTTCGACGCAAGGCCTTTGATCATGCGCTCGATGTTGTAGTAGCCGTTCGGAGTCGTTTGACCTCCTATTGCACAATTGGCGGCATCTCCGATCAGAAAGACGGACACGGAATCGCCTTCCTGCTTGGCCAATGAACCCGCAAGTCGAAGGCCGTTATAACTGCGTTCCGATCCATACGGCGCATCATTCAGAATAATCAAATACTTCATTGCTTCGTTCCTTTCCTTTGTCTTCAAAACTCACCAACCAAAATCGAGGTGAGGCAAGTCGTAGCGAATTTGCGCAAGGTAATATCGCTCGAACGCCACCTTCAGATATCGCGCCCATTTGCCTTTCTTGGTGATGACTCTGTTCCTGGGAGGCAGAAACGGATCCGCCGCAAGATAGAATGCCGTGTCGCCCGCATCGGCGATGCACGTGGAAGGAATCGACAAGCCGTCAACCTTGCTTCCACCGCGGAACTCTGCGGCAATGTTGCGAGCCGCGGCGCGGGCCATTAGTTCTGTCATGTGTCCAGTTTTGGGCACAGCAACTGGAACAGGGGTCTGCCGTGGCGGCGGAATCGCCACTGCCACCCCTGCCGCGTAAATATTCGGGAATTTCTCGCTCACCATCTGCGGGCTGATCGTGATAAATCCCTTCGGATTTGCCAAACCGCTTACCGATCGTACAAATGCGCTCCCACGGAATGCAGGGATCACCAACGAAAAGTCGGAAAGATGCTCGCTTCCGTCATGGAGAACAATTCGGTCGGAATGTGCTTCTCTGATCTGCGCATTGACGACGGATTCAATACTGCGCTCGGCGAATTCGTCTTGCACCATTCGTGGAGACGCGCCAATCCCATCGACTCCAAAATGGCCGAGATACGGTTCGGGAGTCAGAAACGTCAACGAAAAACGATGGCGCTTTTTCATGCGCTTAAGTGCGGTGTCAATCATCATGACCAGTTCATATGCCGGCCCAATGCAGCTTGCACCGGCTGCTGCCCCAATAACGATTCGTCCGGACTCCCGAGCCAGAACACCCGACAATGCATCTCTTGCTCGCACGGCCTCATCTACACTGAACGTTGAATGCGCGTAACCGGACTTTGGGCCGAGGCCCGGTACTGCGTCGTAGTCCAGGTCAGCTCCACTTGCGATGAGCACGGCGTCGTACGGGAAGGTCTCGGTGCGTGTCGCGACTTCACATTTGCCGGGATCGAGGTGCTCGACTTCCGCGTGCACGAATCGAATACCCCTTCGCTTCAGAGGCTTCTCAATTCCGACCTGTAAAGAGGCGGGATCGCGCCAACCGAGGATTGCCCAGGGAAGAGAGGGAAGGAATGTGAATTCCCTGTCTTTGGAAATGACTGTGATGTCAACCGCTTGGCCTAGCTGCCTGCGCAGTTCATAGGCGGCATTTATGCCGCCAAACGACCCACCAATAACGACGATTTGTTTGCGAGTGGCGTTCATTTTGACACCTCGGAAACGGCGACTGGGAGCCCGCGTGCACGCCATTCAGCAATCCCGTCGTCCATGCGGGCCGCGCGAAATCCCTTCGCACGGAGTTGTTTCACTGCCTCGACTGCGAGTACACAGTAGGGGCCGCGGCAATAGGCCACAATCGGCTGGCGCCGGCGCAGCTTTGGGAAGTGCGATCTCAGTTCTTTAAGGGGCACCGACATTGCGAATGGAATATGGCCGGCGCGGTACTCCTCTGCGGGGCGCACATCGATGAGGATGATTTCGCCCTTCTTGACGCGGTTCAACAATGTTTCCTTTTCAATGGCCTCCAGAGATTCCGGCGCTTCCCTGAACTCGCGAAGGATCGCATCGACCTCAGCCAGCCGTTTCTCTCCCAATGCCCTCAGCGTTTGAAAGAAGTCGCCCACCGCCGGATCAGCCAGGCGATACATCACAAACATGCCGTTCTTTTCGCTGTCTACGAGGCGCGCCCCGTGGAGAACGCGGAGATGTTGCGAAGCGTTGGCTACGCTCAGTCCGGCTTCGTGGGCTAGGCTTTCTACAGTCCTCGGCCCCTGGCACAAAAGATCCAGCAGTTCGAGCCGCGCAGGGCTGGCAACCGCCTTGCCCAACCGCGCGAGCTGCTCATAGAAATTCTTTTTCAAATCGCCCGTTGCACTCATAAACTATTCAATTGTATGCTTGAATAGTTTCGACGAAATTGTCAAGTAGAGAAAGCCGAATGGATAAACTGCCGCTGCTGAACCACCCTATTGACGAGCCAACGACGTTTACACCTGAAGGCCTGATCGACAGCGTGAGGCGCTCGCGTCGAATTCCGGACGGGCGCGTGCCGCCCCTCTGCATTCTTGAGTTCGATGGCGATATCACCGACTGGCTGATCAAGGAGGGAATTGCACAGTCGTTTCCCTCATGGCCCTGCTTTCACACGACGATGTTTGCAATTGAGGTTGAAAGCACGATGTGCGGGATCATCCCGCGCACCATCGGTGGGCCCTATGCAGTCCTGATTGCCGAACAGTTGGCGGCCGCTGGCGCGGAACTAATCATCGGTTTGACCTCTGCCGGTCGAGTTTCGCCAGAATTGCCGTTGCCTTGCCTGATAACTATTACCAGTGCTATTCGTGACGAAGGTACGTCGCTGCATTACCTTCCCCCCAACAAGGAGGTTGACTGTCCCGTGCCGCAGGTAGCAGCGCTCCTGGAGCGTGAACTCTCTGCGATTGGTTGGACTGTTCGCTCGGGGAAGGTTTGGACCACAGATGCGCCGTATCGCGAAACGCAAGCGCAACTGCAGCACTGGGCCAACGAGGGCGTACTTGCGGTCGAAATGCAGGCGGCATCTCTCTTTGCCTTCGGGAACTCACGGGGAGTCGCTGTTGCATCCATCGCGATGGTCAGCAATGCTGTGGACCACGATGGTGAGCAATTCAATACAGGCTCGCTAAAGGATGGGCTTCAAATCATCCAAGCATGCGTCCGCGCGTTCAAATCGTTGTGACCAGTTTCGTCGTTTCGTCGCCTAAGTTTCCTGTGTACTCAGTCGAGAACTTGTGCAAGCTTATCCGCTTAAGTCGGATGGGTTCCTGCGAATCGGGAGCCGATCAAGTAATTAACAGGCCGAGGCACGCATTCACCCGTGCACCTGCTTTCATTTGACCTGTAGAGGATAGTAGTATGCGGCCTGATCCTGCTCGTGCGTGGTCGAAAGGAAATATGGTCCGGCTGCGGCCTTTCGGAGATCAAGACCAGTCGTGATCTCTTGCTGCTCTCCATTTGCAACCGTGGCAGCAGTTGCCTCGGCAACGAGCCCATTCCCATTCTGATCCCGGGTGACTGCGACCAGGTACTGTCCGGGTGCACTATGGCGTGGCAGAACGATCGTCACCCTTACCAGAGCGGCTGGCAGCGATACCGATTCCAGCTGACCCGGCTGTTCGCCGCGAACAGTTCCGGAATCCCAGAGGTTCACCGTCTGTGCGACCACCGCAGTATTGGTTGTCGAAGCATTTCTGTCAATCCCATATCGGATAGCCACCACTGCTGCCGCTATCAAGGCGCAGGCTGCGATGGCCATAGCAAGAGCCGCCCGCTGCCGGCTAGAGCGGCTCTTCCTCCGGAGTTCAAGCAGTCTACTCATGCATTTGGGACAGTTTGCTGCGTGATCAATCCGAGGATCAGAGAGCGCAATGTTCTTGGACTTCCGGGCAAGGTTCTGAATGAAACCCTCATCTGGGCATGGTCCGGAAGGGGTGGTTCCGCCGGCGAGGACTCGTCGCTGATGTTGCTGTGTGATCCAAGTCTCAAAGCGGTCCTCCGTGCGAGAAGACCGGCGCCAGCTTAGTCGCATTTCGGGGAATCTCCAGACCGGGACAGTCCTTGGAGCAACGACTCCAACTCCCGCAAGTATGCACGACGGACCGCCGTGTGATCCATCTCTAATTCTCCTGCAATCTCTCGCCAGGTGTACCCGTTCCACCGCCAGTTGACGACAGCGCGTGAGAACGTCGACATCCGGGAGAGCAGTTCATTCGCAAAGACGCTTTTTTCCGCTTCCAGTTCACCGGCGAGAAGCGATTCCATATCGAGCATCGATCCAAATGACAGTTCGCGGCTTCGCTTTGCCGAGAGCTGTCGCGCCCGGCGACGAATGACGCTTTTGACACGGGCGATGAGTTTGTCCGGGGGAGGGTCTGGGTGACGCGTGACGTACCGGGACGCATTGTCGACAGCGTACTCCATCAATTCGTGCGCGGCGTCCAGGTCGTTCAGGTAGGTCCGTGCGCACAAGAGAGAGTACGACCATGCTGCTTTCGCAGCGGCCTCCAATTTCTGATCAGAAGCCGGGTGCCCGGTCGTATGGGCCCAACTCCAAGTCAGCTCTTCCCGGCTAGGACCAGTTGGCGGCATTCGCGAGCATCTGCCCGTGGGGGGATTTAACCACCGTCTGAGCAATAGTATAGGCGAATCCCTTTCTCACCGGGCGAAACAAATCTCCTGAACCGTGCCCCAAAACGCCTTTCAGAGTGCCTTTAGTAAGTAGGAAGGCCTCCGCACGGAGGTCTCGATGGCAATCAGTGCAAGAGTTCCGAACATTAGAAGTTTGACGGTGTCCTCGAATCGAAGAATCGGATCGCACTTCGCCGGGCGACGTTGCGCATGGCCCGCGCTTTGAGAGAGCGAATCTTTCAGGGGTTCCGCAGACTAGACCGCTATCGGCTTTGCCTTGGCAGTGACCGGAAAGGTCCGGTTTTCGAGGCTCATATGGCAACTCTCCCCAAATTGCCTGAGCGATCCTGCGAGTGGAGCCCCGAAGCTATGGCCATGGCTGCTCAAGCCAAGGTGCTTTCGGGCAACAAACTCGAACAACTTGTGGTGCGCCTTCAGCGCCACACAGGGCGCCCCAAGGAGGCTTGCTGGCGCTTGATCATCCAGCACGGGATCAAGGGACGGAAGGACCACCGACGATGGACGGAATCCGAATTAGAGATGGTTCGAGAGGAATTGGTTAAGGGTTCCATCGAAGAGGTCGCAAAGAAGATCGACCGGACGCCCAAAGCGATCCGTAACATGCTCAGGAGAAATCGCCTCAGCTTGCGTGAAATCCGCTGCGATCTCTTTTCCGTCGAAAGCCTGGCGAGCGTGCTTCACGTTCGAAAGAAGGAGGTCGTCTTCTGGATCGAGCAGAACTGGCTTCAGGCTTCAGTGGCCGATCAGGGAAAGAGACGCTTTTACATCATTACGCCCGAAGCTCTCAAGGATCTTTACAGACACCATCACGGGGATCTCATGAAGCGCGGCATTCGGAATCAGTCGCTCTTCGAAGCCTACGTGGAATACTGCTTTGCTCCCAAACATACGGTTGGAGAACAACTGCTAGACGTCCGGCGGGACAAACGTGAACGAAACGCATTTGCAGTAGCCGGGCAAGGCTCAGATGGTCTGGATGAAGAAGAGGAGGATGGAAATGAAAACGACGAAGAACCCTGTCGCGCCGAGATCGATGAAGTCGAGGGCATCTCAGGATCCGGGCGAGACCAAGCGGAATGAGGTATGTCCCTGCTGCGGAACTCCAATTAAGGCGTCTCGACCGCGAATGCGAGACCTAGTCGTTAATGTAGTTTGCGGGAGCCTTCTGCTCTCCATACTCGCACCAGCCTGCTGGATCGCTGGGCGATGGATGGAGGGGAGATGCCAGCGAGTTCTAGACCGGATGGTGTGGCACGAACCACTCGACAGTTGGAATCTGTGAGCGATTCATTCGTGGCATTTCGATCGGACCGCCTTATTCCGCCTTATTCGACCGCCTTATTCCGCCTTATTCGACCGCCTTATTCCGCCTTATTCGGTCCACCCTCCAGCTTCGGCGCTGCACCCAGGAACCACACGGCTCCCCGGCCGTGTCCGCGGGAATCGATCAACCCAAGTCTTTTCAAATGAAGTAGATCGTCACGTAGAGTACGCTCAGCCAAAGCAGGATCGATTTGTGCACGGATACTCGCAAACGGGCGTTCCCTTCCGTCGGCGATGGCCTGAAGGATTCGGCGTTGCCGATCCGTAAGGTCATGGGCAACGCGAAGAGGCGCCACATATCCGCTTGGCAGGAATCGAACACCTACTGCTCCCGCAACCTCCAGGAACTCCGGTTCGGGATGGCCTGCTCGTAGGCACAATTCAACAATCTTTTGCGTGCCACGTCCCCAGCGCTCAACCAGTCCTCGTCGGTAAAAGACCTCCGCGATTAACGGATTTCGCGGTCGCGACAGATGCTCCCGCTTGAGATCTTCAACCTTCATGCCGAGCGGAAGTTCCCCGGAACTCCATATCTCAAGGCGATCATCGTAGATTGCCACGCTCACTGCCCCACCTGCCTGGGCATAATCCCGATGACAGAAGGCATTGACCAATGCTTCGCGCAGCGCGATCGGAGGAAAGAGCGGCTCATCAACACGCTCGAACAACCCAGGTTCGATGCGGCCTGCGACCGGCAGATGCCGGGTCAGAAACTGCATCGCCTCGGATAGCAAATCGAAGGCATGTCCATGAAGCTGGCGTTGGTCCAGGAACTCGTTCTTGTCGGTGCCGCGAAATCGTGCAAGCCTCAGCTGGCATTGAGGGTAATGGGGCAGAAACTCGCGACCGAACACGACTACAGCCGCATTGACAAGGGCTCCGCGAACGCGGAGTCCTAACCTGTCGAGGACATCCGTCAGATCATCGGCGGAGGTATCGGCGGGCAATCGGCCGCCCGCGATTCCGGTTTGGATCGTACGCCGAATCTCCTTGGCGTCCAGTTCATCGATCATTACTTCAGCAATTTCGTTCTCCCAGCGATGCCGCGAATGTGTGCGTTCCAGGAGAATCCTTTGGTAGGTTTCCTGTGGCATGACAGAGGTGGTCGTTCCGACACGCTGGTACGGACGCCCGTCGTAGGTACAGGGCAGACTGTCAGACTTAGATGTGGTTTTCAAAACCAAGACTTCAAGGCCATTCGCGCCCACTGGAATCCGCTCGGTTTCAACCGGAATGGGAGGATCAAAACGACGCAGAACCTGCGCCAGTTCCTGAAAAGTCTTGTCCGCGATCATTTGACCGATGACCGAACCGTCTGGCCGAACGCCGATCAGAACTTGTCCGCCCTGACCGTTCATGAAGGCACAAAGGGTCTCGCCGGCCCTGGGAAATTGAGCAGAGCTCTGCTTGAATTCAAGCTGTTCGGATTCGCCTCGTTGGACGAGTGTCAACAGTTCCTGATTTGTCACTGGTGAGATTCTACTAGGCGATGACAGGGCGCTGAATTCGGAGGCACATCCGCTCCGCCCAACGCAGGCCGCGATTCGTCGATCCGAGTTGGAGCGTTGGCGGCGGCGGCCAACTCAAGCGCATAGCCACGCTTGTTCGGGATGAATCATCAAGAAGTGTTGGGCTGATTCCACACGATCAGCCCGTAGTCCGCCGTTGGAAAGTTTGTCGCATCGTCGTGCCGGCTTGTTGGGCCACCGAACAGTGGGTTGAGCAGCAAGCGCGGCGACTGGAACCGGTAATCGACGCGATAGAATGTTTCCGTTGCATGGGCCGTTTGGGACTTTGCATCAGGTGGCTTTTCTCAAGCACGTGCGAAAAGCGTGGACTCGATAATGTGTTCTTGGATGCCTGAACATCGGCTTTCCGCGGCCGTCAACGGCTTCCAGGCTGGCCTGACCGTGACTCTCGATCTCCGCAATCTGCCTCCGGCGCGCACTTCCTCGCGACGACGCATGAAAGCGATCAAGCGTCGTATTATTATCCGCTTACCGGGCAAAGATCTCGAATGTTGCCTGAAAGCCACCGATACGTATGTGCGTAGTCTTCTGGGATTACCTCCCTGACAAAGCCGCAAGTCCTCGGACCTGTCCCTGCTAAACTGCGGATGCTTCCAACACAAGTGCGCGGGGAAACAGCACATTATTTTCCAGGTGAATATGCTGGTGCAGATCCTGCTCGAACTCATGCAGGCCGGCATAGAATGCACGGAAGGTGGGACAGGCGCCCGCAGGGGGCGTATAGTCCTGGCTCAGTCCGCGAATCTCGGCCATCAGATTCCCCGCATAATCATGATCCTGGGTCATCATCTTTATGGGATGGTCGATGGTCCCGAAGCAACTGCGCGGCTTTGCCCCATCTCCGGATGCGTAACGCTCGAACTTACCGATGTACGGGAACAACACAACCTCTTCCTTCCCCTGGTGCGCGATCAACTCCTCGCCGAGTTCCGCCAATTTCGCCTGGATTCGAGGGAGCTCCTCGCGGGTGTCGCCGTGACGGCTCACAACTTTTCCTGCAAGTTCATTCAAGCGAGGTACTTCGCGGGTTACATAGGCGTGGTGGGTATCCACGATATATGTGGCCAGATTGCCCAAAGACTCTTTGCCCCAGTCTTTTTCGCCGGAAGCCGAAGGTGCAGTAGCGGCTTCGAGGGATGCGATCACGTTGTCGATATTGAGACCCCTGGTTGCACAGGCTTCAGACAGGGGCACTCGGCCTCCGCAGCAATAGTCAATGCCATACTTCTCGAATACGCGAACGGCGGCGGGATTCTCGGTCGCAATGTCGCGAACCGTCTGTGTTGTCGTGGCCATGAAAGATCTCCTTCGATCTTGAAGGTAGACGAAGCCAAATTCGGACTGCAGGGACTTTTGTCACACAGCGGGGTTTTCAATGCACTCGACGAAGGTAGGCGTCCAGCCGCGCATAGGCTAATGAAGGATTGGAGCTACCATCCCACTGCTGGGCGAACACGCCGAGAAATCCCGACTCGGAGTACATGCGGCGGCGAACGTCTCCTTCGAGGACCGTCCCCGCTGGTTTCCAATCCGGTCCAAGCGCGTGGTGCGCCTGGCTCAGCAGCGCTGCGGCCTGGCGATCATCATGTCGCTTCCATGCGATGTAACCTCTGAAATACAGAGCATTTGCGGCGCGAGCATTGGCCTGGAGGACGTGCGCAAAATCCCGATCGGCTTCCTGAAGATTACCCTCTGCAAGCTGCACTTCACCCAGCAGGACAAGAGTGCCGGTCTCTTCGGAGTTGAGCTGCAATGCAGCGTCGAGTGTCCGGCGTGCCGCAGCCAAGTTGGACTTTGAGCTTGCGGATGCGGCAAGCAGCTCTCCCTTCCGTTGATAGGCGCGATGATTCTGTGGATTGATTCGTATGAGAGCATCAAGCTCGCCGACGGCGGAGGGAATATCTCCCAATTCAACCAGACAATTCGCTAGGTAATAATGAGAGTCCTCATGGTTGGGATTGATGGCAAGTGCCTCGCGAAAAAGCGAGACAGCCTTCGCAAAGTCGCGTTCCCGTTTCATCGCATCCATGGCAGCGTGCTGCTTGGCCCAGAACTGCTGGGTTGCTGCTTTGTCCATTTGCGCAGCTTGCGCTACAGGCTGACCGGATCCTGTGGCGGGCGGTGCAAATGGCTTGGCGATCGGCTCGCCCTGTGTGATGTCCCAAATCCTATCCGCCGGCAGGTTTGCCCAGTTCTCCGGTGCACCGCGAAGCCAGCGCACTTCCAGGCGGTCAATCTTCGTCGCAGAGCCGAGACCGATGTGAAT
>JAKAJO010000034.1 GCA_021813745.1 Acidobacteriota bacterium | reverse complement strand
ATTCGGGCTGGCGCGCGCGGGCTGGTCGCCGTGCGTGGACGGCAAAAATATTACACTGCGTTCGTTCTACGACATTGCACCTGAGATTTCGAAGGATGTGCCGATGCTGATGGGCTCGGTGAGCGAAGAAGGCAACCAAATGCTTTCCGATCCCACCGAGGCAGAGTGGCATGCCAACCTCGCCAAAATCTATGGCGAGAACAAGGCAACTGCCATCATTGCTGCGCTGAAGAAGGAGTATCCGTGGAAGAAGATCCAGACGTTGTCGTTCATGTGCCCCACCAGCTTCGGCTTGAACACCCTCTTCATGCGAAACAACGTAGTCAAGATGGCGAAGTTGAAGTATGAACAGAGAGCGGCGCCAGTGTACACGTATTTCTTCAGTTGGCAGACGCCGATTCTCGACCACATCCCTGGTGCATGGCACACCTCAGAGCTGCAATTCTGCTTCGACAACGCAAAGCGCTGCGAACAGGGCACGGGCAACGTGCCTGAAGCGCAGCAGTTGGCCAGGAAGATGGCCGCTTCATGGGCGACGTTTGCCCGGACTGGCAACCCCAGCTTGCCGGGTCTGACCTGGGAACCAACTGATCCGGAGACCAACAAGGCCATGGTCTGGGACAACGAATGCCGCATGATGAACGACCCGGTGGGTGAAGCACGCAAGATTATTTTGAGTTGAGCCTGCGAAGGCGCGCCGCGTAAGAAAAAGATCGTTCCACGTGCGGTACAAGCAGTCGTTTGACCGGCTGCATTTTGGAATTTTCTCAACCACCGGCCGCATGTGCGCTGAATGGGCGCTGCGGACTGGCGCAACCGGCAATGAACGAGTCAGCGGCGCGAACAGCCGCGGGTTCAGCCAAGCTCTGAAGGGAGAAGCAATGTCGAGAACAAGTTCTGGAAATGACCTCCTATTGAATCGGCGTGAAGCGTTGCTATTGTCGGCGGCGGGCGCAGCCGCTGCACTGGGCAGGCCGGCTTATGCATCCGACAGCATCAAGACCGGCGTTCACCAGGAACCCGGCTACGTTTCCACGCCGCCTCTGACGGCGGTCGCAAAAACCCAGTACGGCAAGGTGCGAGGCTATCTCGACGGCGGTGTCTACACCTTCAAGGGCGTTCCCTATGGCCAGAACACCGGCGGCGAGAACCGCTGGCTGCCTGCGAAGCCTCCGGTTCCCTGGAAAGACGAATACCGCGGCTCGCAGTTTACCGATGAGTTTCCGGCGCTCACCTACGGCGCGAACTGCCCGCAACGCCTCCACCCCTGGACGGCAATCGAACAGACATTCATTCAGGATTGGGATGATGGCTGGCAGAGCGAGGACATGCTCAAGCTGAACATCTGGACGCCGTGCCTGACAGGCAGCCGTGCGGTCATGTTTTACATCCACGGCGGAGGCTACAGCTTTGGATCAGCCTACGAATTGCCTTCACAGGACGGCGCGCAGCTGGCGCGCTATCACGATGTAGTTTCGGTTACGGTGAATCATCGCCTGAATATTCTGGGATTTTTCGACGTTTCCGAGGTGGGCGGCGCGGCCTACGAGAACTCTGCCAATGTGGGGATGACAGATCTGGTTGCGGCACTCAAATGGGTGCGTGAGAATATTGCGAACTTCGGCGGCGACCCGGATCGAGTGATGATCTATGGGCAGTCGGGCGGCGGTTCCAAGGTGACGAATCTCATGGCCATGCCGTCGGCATCGGGGCTCTACCATTGCGCGTCGGTGCAGTCAGGCGGAGGCGGCAACATCCCGAGCGCCGAGCAGTCCAGAGAGTTTTCGCGGCAGGTGATGAAGAAGCTTGGGCTTGCGCAGAATGACCTCGCCTCGCTGCAAAAGATGCCGTGGGCGAAGTTGATGGCAGCGGGAGACGCCGTCGCGGCCAGTATGAATCCTCCCCGGACCGGCTTTTTCTTCGGGCCGACGCCAAAAAACGCGGCTCCTCGTGTGGGTTGGACGCCCACGCTCGACGGCAACATCATTCCGATGCGATCGTTTTACGAGACGGCCCCCGAACTGTCGAAGAATATCCCGATGTTGATCGGATCGGTTAGCGAAGAAGGGAACCAGATGAGTTCCAAACCCACTGAAGTGGAGTGGCACGCGACTCTTGCGAAGGAACTGGGAGAAGCCAAGGCGACCGAATTGATCGCGGCAATGAAGAAGGCGCATCCGGAAAAGACCATCCGCACGCTGTCTTACGGTGTTGCCGGACTGGGCGGCCGTAACCACGTGGTCGATATGGCGAGAATGAAGTACGACCTGCATGCGGCACCCGTTTATACATACTTTTTCACTTGGCAAACGCCGATTCTCGACGGCATTCCGGGTGCATGGCATACATCGGAGCTGCAATTCTGCTTTGATAACACGCTGCGCTGCGAACAGGGCACTGGCAACACGCCTGAGGCGCAGGCGCTGGCCAGGAAAATGGCCACAGCCTGGTCGAACTTCGCCAAGACAGGGAATCCAAGCCAGCCCGGCCTGACCTGGACCCAGAGTGATTCCAATCGCAACCAGACTATGGTCTGGGATAACGAATGCCGGATGGTGGATGATCCGGAGGGAGCGGTCCGCAAAATCATCTTGAGCTGACTCCCTGCACAGCATCTGCTTTGATTGTGATCGCGGCGATGCTTCTGGCGAGAACGTCGGCCGCACGCGTGCGGGAAATGCAGCAAAAAACTTGTCCCTGCCCAACCGCATCGCCTTGAACTTATGCAGGCAGGATAAAGCCTGCAAGCTCGGCATCCGCGGAAAACGCCTCTCCGCCGCTTGGGATCACCATCACCTGCTCCACCTCCTCGGAGCGGATCGGCAGAGGAGAAAATTAAGATGCGTTTGGCCTGGGCTGCATCCCCTGCGCCATCGGCGAAGTGCTATCGATTTCGAGGCACTCATACTCGCGGATCGAACCAAGAATCGTCCCGACATCCGCGCCGCCCTAGAGCATTTTCGATTTAAGTGTTTACATATCCAGAAGCCGTGAAGTAGTTCATGCATTCCTGTGCAGAGACGGACTGAATCAAGTGAGCGATT
>JAKAJO010000097.1 GCA_021813745.1 Acidobacteriota bacterium | reverse complement strand
CTAATCGCTCCATCCAGACACTGCCCGAACTCACCCCGAAAGCCTACGCTGCCACTCGCAAACTGACCTTACAACCTGTCAGCTAACTGCCAATGCCGCAACCGTGTGCTTGCCCGGACGGATACAGATCACAGACAAGAAAGGGAATCTCGTCTGCCAGGGTGGTACATGGCAGTGGATAGAAAATTCATCGAATCAATCCGGTGGCATCGGCTACGTAACAAAGATCCGGAATAAACTCCAGTGATCATGACCAAGGAGAACTTGTATGAGAAGGCTAGCAATTCTGCTAATGATCTTCATATACAGCCGCGGCGCGATTGGGTCCGAAATCGACACAATCCCTTGGACTGCCTCTAATATCGCGAAACTCAACAAGTTAGATAAGGCTACGGTTGCTGCCTTCATTAACAATCTCGGAGATTCAGGTAGCCCTGTTCTGGACCCCTACAGAATATCCTCGTTTAAGTGGGAAGATCTTGCTACCGACGGTCGGGCCGAGCTTATGATATGGACTTACTTCCCTGCCATTTCCTGGCTTACGATTTATTGGCGCGAGCCTGACGGCACTTTTCATGCTCAGACGCTCAGTGGTGAAAAGAACGAGATCAAGGATTTGGATGGCACTGGTAAGAAAGAAATCATTATGGACTCGTATCTTGATCCGGCAGGGCGCAGAGGAGCCAATCCCACTCCTGTCTGGCCGCAGGTGTACCGTCTGCAAGGAGAGAAATATGTTCCTGCGACCAAGGACCTTCCCGGACTGTACGCCTATTACGAGCGTGAGATTCTGCCAAAACTCAACGACAAGATTGATAAGACCAAGCGAACGTGGCCGCCCGGAGAAGTTGATAATGCCGTTGCAGTTCTGGAAATGCAGAGGGATAAAATTCTACGCGTCTTGGAACTTGACCCGACGGCCGGTCTGGAAGAGGCGAAGCAATGGGTCAAAAGCGAGAATCCAGATATGGTCTACAACTCCTGGTGCGTGTTTCAGGACATCCCCGGCCACAAGATCGAGGCTGACTCGGCACATCAGACATGGCTCCAGGCGATGCAACGCCGGCGATCGAATGCGCCATAGTTAGAGCGGTTGTGAGTTGCTGACACGTGCTACTCTGGCCCCCTTCAGCAGCGCATAAGCCACAACCGTTTCGCCGCTCCCGCCCAGATCCTCACGCAGCCGCGCTTCCAGCGCATGCGGCACGGGCATCTCGCAGGCGGCAATCTCTCCGTCGCTCGCGCCCACAAAGCACAGCTCGCAGCAGCCCAGCGCGCCGTCGTCTTCCGCCCGCGTCGGCGGCCCGAAAACGCGGCACGTCATCGGCCGCCACGCATACACATCGCAAAGCCCCGTGGCCGGATTCAGCGCCGGACACGGCACATCGTCGGCAAAACTCTCAAAGCGTGCCTGGTCCTCGTCCGAGTCACCCAGCACCCCCGTCTCCGCATCGCCCGGAAAGCTCGCGCTCCAGGCGTCAAGCCATGCATGAGCACGCTCTTCAATCGCGGCTGCTTTGGTCGGCTCTGCCGTGCGCAGCACCTCCATGCCGGCACGCAGCCGCTCGGCGTCGAGCACGCTGATGGCAAATGCTCCGTAACAGCACTGCGTACAACCCGCCTTGCATGCGAGCCATGCACCAGCCCGCCGCGCCGCATCTGCCAGAGCACCATCGAGAATCTGCACAAGTTGCGCGTCACCCGCAGGAAGAGCCATTGCTGCCAGCATATTCGATTGCCTCTGAGCCAGCTTGGCGGTAGGCTTACCGCGGAGGTCACATGCCCGAATCGCCAAGCAAAGTCTTTCCCGCCATCCGTTACCGCAACGCCCCCGCCGCCATGGACTGGCTCTGTAGCGCCTTCGGCTTTGAGCGCCATGCTGTCTATGCCAACCCGGATGGCACCATCGCTCATGCCGAACTCGCACTTGGTGGTGGCATGGTCATGCTCGGCTCCGAAAAGGACGATGAGTACGGCCGGGGATTCCGTTCACCACTGGCGCTTGGCGGCATGGAGACATGCAGTATGTACATCGTCGTGCCGGATGCCGACGCCGCCCATGCACGCGCTGTCGCGGCCGGTGGAATCATCGTGCGCGCCCTTGCCAACACCGACTACGGCAGCCGCGAGTTCACCGTGAAGGATCCCGAAGGCCACTCCTGGAGCGTGGGAACCTACGACCCTTGGAAGGCCAAGGCATGAGTCTTCCGTGGCGAAGAATCGCTAAACCAACTGATGGGCGGAGGTTCGGGATGCACGTTCTCCGGGGAATCATGGTTGCTGCCCTGCTCGCTGTCGGAGAAGGAACGATGGCCGCACAACAAGCACGCCTGCTCGTGGCGCAAAAGGGCATTGAAAGCCTGGCGATTGTCGACCCCACCAACGGCATCGTGCTGGCGTCGGTACCAGAGAGCGGCGTCACCGGCCACGAAGTCGCCGCCTCGCCCGATGGCCGCAGAGCCTATGTCCCCATCTACGGCAACTCTGGCGTGGGACAGCCCGGCACGGATGGCCGCACTCTCGTCGCCATCGATCTCGCCACTGAAATGGTCGTCGGCCACATGGACTTCGGCCACGGCGTGCGGCCTCACTGCCCGGTCTTCGGACCCAAAGACGGCCTGCTCTACGTGACCACGGAGTTGGATAAGACCGTCACCATTCTTGACCCCGCCACATTGAAGATCGTCGGCACCATCCCCACCGGCCAGCCGGAGAGCCACATGCTGGCGATCTCCCACGACGGCCGCCTCGGCTACACGGCCAACGTCGGCCCCGGCACCGTCTCCGTCCTCGACCTACAGGCGCGCAAGCTGCTCAAGGTCATCCCTGTCTCCAGCAGAACCCAGCGCATTGCCGTCTCCATGGATGACAAATGGGTCTTCACCGCCGACCAGACGCAACCGCGCATCGCCGTGATCGACACTGCGAAGAACGCAGTCGCCCACTGGATTCCGCTCGAAGCCACTGGCTACGGTAGCGCGCCCACACCCGATGGCCGCTGGCTGCTGATGGCGATTCCCGACAAAAATGCCGTCGCCGTCATCGACCTGAAGACCATGACCGTGGCTCGCACGGTCGAGGTCGGCAAGTCGCCGCAGGAGGTGCTCATCCGCCCCGACGGCAAGCTGGCCTACGTCTCCTGTGTAGCCAGTCACCAGGTCGCTGAGGTCGACCTCCGCTCCTGGCAGACGCGGCGCTACTTCTCCACCGGCCTCGGCACAGACGGCCTCGCCTGGGCACGCGGCAAGTGAGAGACGCCCCTCAGTCGATCGGCCGGTTCCAGTTCTCCAGCGCCTTCTTGAACTCGGTCATGAACTTGCCTGAGTCTGCGCCGTCAATGAGCCGATGATCGAAGCCGAGGCAGTGATACTGCATCGAGCGAATCGCAATGGTGTCGTTGCCCTCGGCATCGGTCAGCACCACAGGCTCCTTGCGCAGGCCACCGATAGCCAGAATCGCCGCTTCGGGCTGGTTGAGAATCGGCGTGCCGAACTCGCCGCCAAAGACGCCCGCGTTGGTTAGCGTGAAGGTCGATCCCTCCACCTCGCTCGGCACAAGCTTCTTGCTCCGCGCGCGTGCGGCCAGGTCGCTGATCGCGCGGGCCAGCTCCACAAAGCTCCGTTTCTCCGCTTCCTTGATGACCGGCACAATCAGGCCCCACTCCAGCGCCACCGCGATGCCCAGATTCACATGCGCGTGGTAGTGAATCGACTCGCCCACCAGCGATGCGTTCAGAATCGGATGCCGCTGCAACGCCTCCACCGCGGCTGCCGCGATAAACGGCATGTAGGTGAGCTTGACCCCGTGCTTCTGCTCGAACGAGACGCGATGATGCTCGCGCAGCCGCGCAATACGCGTCATGTCCACGCGATACACAGAGTGCGCGTGCGGGCTGATGCGCTTGCTCTCCAGCATGTGCTGCGCAATGATGGCGCGCATCTTGCTCAGCGGCTCCACGCGCTCCGTCATGGCGGGCAAGGGCTGCGCGGCAGGCGCGGAGACAGCCGGACGCGCGGCTGCAGGCTTGCTCAGGTAACCCAGAATGTCTTCTTTGGTGATGCGGCCCTCTGACCCCGTGCCGCGCACCAGCCGCAAATCCACCTGATGTTCCTTGGCAATACGCCGGACGAGCGGCGAGGAACGCAAGCGACCCGTCTGCGCGGGCATTTCCGACACTGCTTCTGGCACCGGAGCCTGAGCTGCGGCAGCAATAGGCGGGATCTCCACGGCGGCAGCAACCGGTGCCGCGCCGGTGCCGCCAATCACGGCCACCACGGTGTTCACCTGGACGGTCGCACCCTCCTCGACCAGCACTGAGCTCAAAACGCCGTCTGCAGGCGAGGGAATCTCCGCGTCCACCTTGTCGGTAGAAATCTCAAACAGCGGCTCATCCTTCTGCACTGCGCCGCCCGGCTTCTTGAGCCATTTCGTAATGGTGCCCTCAAAGATCGACTCACCCATCTGCGGCATCACCACCTGGATTCCACCTGCGGGGGTGGGTCCCAGTGCGGATGTTGACGCGGCAACCGACGCGGCGGGTGCCGCTGCTTTTGCTGGCGCAGGTGGCGCAGACGGAGCTTCCTGCTTCGCCGGTGCAGCCTTCCCCGCAGGCGCCCCGCTTTCGGCCAGCACGGCCACAACGGTATTCACATGCACGGTCGCGCCTTCGGACACCGTAATCTCGCGCAGCACGCCAGCCGCCGGCGCAGGAATCTCCGCATCCACCTTGTCGGTGGAGATCTCAAACAGCGGCTCATCCTTCTGCACCGCGTCGCCGGGCTTCTTCAGCCACTTGGTAATAGTGCCCTCAAAGATCGACTCGCCCATCTGGGGCATAATCACGTCAGTTGGCATGCGTTCTCTTCTCCGCAATGCGGGAATAAGTGCTGCGCGCGTTTCCTGCCGGATTATAAATCTCCGCAGCTGTTGCGCGGAGTCGCCATTCAGGCGCGCACAGGCCGATCCGGATCTCCGTGCAGCCGCTCTACTTCACGCGGAACGCTGAGCGGTGTGTCCTGGCCTGATGGGATTCGATCTGCCGTCTCGCCCTTCGCTGCCCCTTGCGCGCGCAGCGCATCCAGACTCTCAAACGCCAGAATCTGCTTGCCAAAGACCAGCCCAAACTGCCGTGCCGCCTGGTGTGCAAGGGTCTCTAACTCCGGCAGGCGCGATGCGTCTTCCACCTCACGCTCCAGGCTCGTGACCGGCTTGTCGGTGATGCCGCAGGGGTTGATGAGCTGGAAATCGCGCAGGTCGGTGGTCACATTGAAGGCAAATCCGTGCGACGTAATGCCGCGTGAGACATGAATTCCAATCGCGCCAATCTTGCGCTCCGGTCCTGCGCTGCCGCCCTCACCCGCAAGGCCGCACCACACCCCCGTCAGCCCCGCGATGCGTCCTGCGCGGACACCGTACACGCCGCACAGCCGGATCAGCGCCTCTTCCATCCTGCGCACGAAGTCCACAGGTCCCAGCCGTGCTCCGGTCTCG
The DNA here is from genome assembly GCA_021813745.1 of Acidobacteriota bacterium. Lineage (GTDB taxonomy): Bacteria > Acidobacteriota > Terriglobia > Terriglobales > Acidobacteriaceae > Telmatobacter. Next base: position 10,402 of record JAKAJO010000097.1, on the reverse strand, counting down.
TTTTGCAGGCTGCGTAGGTCAAAGATGGGATAGCCGACCAGTTGCCCCGGCCCGTGATAGGTCACATCACCGCCGCGATTGATGTGGTGCAGCGTCACGCCGCGGCCCGCAAGCAGGGCATCGCTGGCCAGCACATTGCTCCGGTCTGCGTTGCGCCCCAGTGTCAGCACCGGCGGATGCTCCAGCAGCAGCAGCACATTGCCGATGCGGCCTTCGCGGCGCAGCTCCACCAGCTCTTCCTGCAAGCGTAGAGCCTCTGCATATCCGACACGGCCGAGATAGAGAAACTGAATCATTGCACATCGGGCGATCGGTAGCCACCCACGTTGAGCATAGCCGTACACACCCGCTCCCAGCGAGTCCGAGGCCTCAGTCGGCGGCTGAGCGCTTGCGCTTGTGATCTTCGATCGAGCACAGGATGCGGTCGCCATCGGATGACTGGATCGGCAGTAGATTCACCAGACCAAAGCAAAGATTCACCAGGCTGAAGGATGTCGAACGGTACCACACGAACGAAAGCAGAAGGTTCGTCACTGGGCCCGCGAGCGATACCATGATGTTCGAGGCCAACGGACCAGCCTCGCGGACTACGTACATTCCCTTCCAGTTCACGCCAAAGCGATAAATGTGCAGTCCCAGAAGGAACGCCACAACAAGATGGCCCGCCTCATGCAGGATCATGGCAATCAGACCAAAGCCCATTCCTTTGAAGACGGGAATGAACCAATCCAGAACGAGACCCAACACGCCTGGCTCCTTTGACGCAGCGCACCTCGCGCCGCGCCCGTGCATTGATTCTTCGCCAGCACGCCCTTGCGACTCAATAGCACTTTGGAGGTTTTCTGTTGCGGTGTGTCCCAATCTGGGCGGTGTAGAAAATTGGGAAATTGCACATTCTCACTGCGCGCATGCACCTCTCATGCGCCGCGGCTCCGCTTGCCCTGCAGAAACTCCTTCAGCACAACAGCGCTGTTGTGTTCCGTGTCATGGGCTCCGTACACCAATGTGAGCGTTCCGCCGCGCGCACCCTCCATCAACTCCGCGCAGCCTGCCTCATTTGCCTCCAACTCTGCCAGATAGCGTTGGCGAAACTCCGGCCAGCGCGCAGGGTCGGCATGGAACCATTGGCGCAGCTCCGTGGACGGCGCAATCTCTTTCAGCCATCCATCCAGCTTCAGCTTTTCCTTCGTAACGCCTCGCGGCCAAAGGCGCTCCACCAGGTAGCGCTTGCCGTCGGCCGGCGCAATTGGGTCGTAGGCACGCTTCAGTTGAATCACCGCATGACCTCCACGCCTTTCGAGATTCTCAGCATACGCTCCTTCTTTCAAATACGAATGCGGGCCGACCTGTTCGATTGGCCCGCATTCCTACTACGATCCACCTACCTGCCAACCAACTGCGCGTGGCTATCCTCCCTTTCGACTGCCACGCCAGTCCGTCCCTCTTGCTCAAATGAGTGACCCGTCAGCAGGCCCAGCACAAACCAGCCCAGCAACGCCGCGCCCAGTGCAAAGAGCACGTCGCCCGGCACACGCATCCAGCGCAAGGCCTGCATCGTCGGCGTCTGCAGGAACTCTGCCGAGCGCGCATACCACGTGCCTTGCTCCACGGAAGCCCACGCCTGCATCAGCCCAATGGGCAACATGCTGAGGACCACCATGAAGACCAGCCCCACATTGATGAGCCAGAATGCTGCCTTCAGCGTGCCTTCTTTCCAGCGCCGCCCCGGCTGCAGCACACGCAGACAGAAGAGCGTAAGCCCCAGCCCCAGCATGCCGTAAACGCCGAACAGCGCCGTGTGCCCGTGCACCGGGGTCAGGTTCAGCCCCTGCATGTAATAGAGCGCAATCGGCGGATTGATGAGGAAGCCGAAGACGCCTGCGCCCACCATGTTCCAGAACGCAACAGCAACAAAAAAGTAGATGGGCCACTTGTAGTTGGCGATCCATGAAGCCTTCTCCGTAGGCCGCGAAAGCCGCAGATTCTCCCATGCTTCGTATCCGACAAGAGTCAGCGGTACCACTTCCAGCGCGCTGAAGACCGCGCCCAGCGCAATCACCGCCGGACCTGAGCCCGCGAAGTAAAGGTGATGGAAGGTGCCGATGATGCCGCCTGAGAGAAAGATCGACGTCGAGAACAGCACGGCACGCGTTGCAGAGCGAATCTCAAGCAACTTGAGCCGCGTGAACAGGAACGCAATCACCACTGTGGCAAAGACCTCAAAGAAGCCTTCGACCCAGAGATGAACCACCCACCAGCGCCAGTACTCGGCCGTCACCAGGTGGCTACGCTGCCCATACATCAGGCCCGCCGCATAAAACATGGGAATCGCAACGCTTGAGATGAGAAACAGCGTCAGCAGCGGCTTATCTTCGCCGTTCCTGCTGAAGGCAGGTTTCAACGCGCGCACCATCAGCCCCAGCCAAAGCACCAGGCCGATGAAAAGCAGAATCTGCCAGAAACGGCCCAGATCCACATATTCAAAGCCCTGACTGCCAAACCAGAACCAAAGGTTACCAAGTTTCTGCTGGATACCAAGCCACTCACCCGCCAGCGATCCACCCACCACCAGCACCAGAGCAACAAACAGCACATTCACGCCCAGCCGCTGGAACTTCGGCTCGTGGCCGCTCACCGCAGGACCCACATAAAGTCCAGTCGCGAGCCACGAAGTCGCGATCCAGAAGATAGCCAGTTGCAAGTGCCACGTGCGCGTAATCGCATAGGGTAGGTACCTATCCAGCGGAAAGCCATAAAAGCTCTGTCCCTCCACACCGTAGTGCGCCGTGATGGCGCCCATTAGGATCTGCACCGCCCACAGCGCCACGACAACGAGAAAATATTTAATTGTTGCGCGCTGCGAAGGAGTCGGCTTCACGCCCAGAAATGGATCGCGCGTAGGGTAGGGTCCATGCACCAGTTCCTTCTCCTGCGACCCATACCACCACACCAGCCCGCCAATCCCCGCCAGCAACGCCACCACGCTGACGATGCTCCACAGCACGGTGCCCGCCGTGGGTTCATTGGCGATGAGCGGCTCGTGCGGCCAGTTGTTGGTGTAGGTCACATTTGAACCAGGCCGTTCCGTGCTCGTGGCCCATGCAGCCCACCAGAAGAAGGCTGCAAGCTGCTGCTGCTTCTCCGGGTTGGTGAGTGCGCCTTCGGGGATGGCGTACTCTTTGCGACCTTTTCCAAAGACATCGGCATAATAGGCCGCAAGCTGCCTGAAGGCAGCCACTTGATCTGCGTCCAGGATGATGCGATTCGTTGAAGCATCGTAGCGGTTGGTGCGAATCGCCCGCACCAGCCGCGCTTTCAGCACCACCTGCTGGTCAGCATTCAAAGCGTCGAAGTTCTTCGCTCCGTTATGCTGTGCCCAGCGGTCCAGCAGGATTCCCGATTCGCGGTGCAGCCAGTCTGCGCTCCAGTCCGGGGCGACGTACGCGCCGTGTCCCCAGACCGTGCCAATCTCCTGGCCGCCAATCGATTGCCACACGCCCTGACCATCCGTGATGGAGGCGCCCGTGAAAAGAAGTTGTCCGTCCGTGGAGTAGACATCCGGGATCGGAGGTGCCTGACTGATCATCTTCCGTCCCACAATGCCCAGGACGGCAAAGGAACCCAATATGACGATAGCGAGCGCAATCCAATAGCGCTTGTAGCTCATGATGTGCCTCGATGTGCAGCGCAGGCTCAAAGCTGCGTTCTGCCAGATTTGACTCTAGGGACGCACCTGCCCACGGTGCAGGGACTTTAGTCACAAGGCGGTCTCACAGCGCCCGCAGCGTCTCATTTCATGCATCCGCAGCCCCTGTCGGCCGGAGGCATTTGCAGTACCGAAGCTCGACTGTGCTATGAAGGAGTGTGCACCGCGACAGCAATGCGCTGTGCTTTTCCGTTCGAGGACCTGCATCCTCGCCAGCCCACAAGGAGACCTCATGATGACGCGCAGAGATTGGTTCATCGCTCTCGCCGCTGCGACCCTGACTGCCTCAGCCTTCGCTGTAGTCACGCAAAAGGCCATGCTCACCTCGGCCATCTACAACTGGAACTCGATTCCCGTGAAGACAACCGAATCGGGCTCCGTGCGCAGCTTCTTTAGCGGGCCCACGCCCACGCTCAAGAATCTCGAGGTCCACGTCACCACGCTCAATCCCGGCCAGGCACCGCACAAGCCGCATCGCCATGGCCACGAGGAACTGCTCATCATCAAACAGGGCAGCGTCGAGGTCCTCATCGACGGCAGGTGGCAGCCCGCTGGTCCCGGTTCCGTCGTCCTTCTCGCCTCCAATCAGCTTCACGGCGTCCGCAACACCGGCACCGTGCCCGCCGTCTATCACGTCATCGCGTGGACAAGCTCTGACACGCCACCCGACGCAAAGTGATGAATGCCGAAGACAATCTGGATGAAGCGAGGTGATTCGATGCAGAAAACACTCCGGGTCTCTTTCATCGCGTGCATGCTCGTCGCCTGCATGATTTCAGCTGCGCAGACCACGCCCGCACATCACACGCACCACGCGCTCATTCCCGTCCTGCTCCTCGACGGTGCCAGTGGTGGGCCTTATCACAACTGGCAACTCACCACGCCGGTGCTGCGCGAGGCGCTGGAAGAGACCGGCCTGTTTCAGGTGACGGTGCTCTCCGCGCCGGCGGCGGGTGGCGACTTCAGCCAGTTCAAGCCCGACTTCAGCCGCTACAAAGTCATCGTGTCCAACTATGACACAGAGGATTGGCCCGCCGATCTGCGCACGCAGTTTGAGTCCTACATCCGCAACGGAGGCGGCCTTGTCGTCGTGCATGCGGCGGACAACGCCTTTCCTCACTGGCCGGCCTACAACGAGATGATCGGCATCGGCGGCTGGCGCGGGCGCAACGAGCAGGCTGGCCCGCACTGGTACTACGAGAACGGCAAGCTCACCTCCGACACGCTGCCCGGCACGGCCGGCATGCATGGCGCGCGCTTACCCTTTCAAGTCGTCGCCCGCGCGCCGCAGCATCCCATTCTGCGCGGTCTTCCGCCTGTGTGGATGCACGTGAACGATGAGCTCTACGGCACGCTGCGCGGCCCCGGCAAGAACATGACGGTACTCGCCACCGCGCACTCTGACCCGCAGAACAAAGGCACCGGCCACGACGAGCCCATGCTCATGGTGCTCCACTACGGCAAGGGCCGCATCTTCCACACCACGCTCGGGCACGATGTCTTTGCGATGAGTTGTGTCGGCTTCCTCACCATCTTCCAGCGCGGCACGGAGTGGGCTGCAACCGGCAATGTCACGCAGCCCGTCCCGGCAAACTTCCCCACGGCAAACAGCGTCAGTTATCGAGTTGACATCGCCGAGATGGACCCGGTCTTCCTGCACGGCGCATCGCCCATCGTGCCCTTGCCGCAGGCCGTCAAGTCCAGCGCCGCAGCTCCAGCAGACAAGCACTGAAGCAGTCCTGCTACTCCTCTTTCGGCGCGTTGCGTGCCTTCACCTTGAACCAGATGGGCGTCCCTTTGAACCCGAAGGCCTCGCGAATCTGGTTCTCAAGGAACCGCTCGAAGGCGAAGTGCAGCTTCACATCGCGATCCGTGAACAGCACAAACGTCGGCGGCGCCACCGCGGCCTGCGTCATGTAGAAGATCCGCACGCGCTTCGACATCGGCACCGGCGCGCGCTGGAAATCAATCTTGTCGAGGAAGCGGTTCATCTGCCCCGTCGTCACGCGCTTGCGCCGCTCGGCCGCGACGGCCTTCACCTCGCGCAGCACGCGGCTCATTCCTGTCCCCTCGAGCGCGGAAAGAAAAATCACCGGCGCGTAGCTCAGATACTTCAGCACGTTGCGCAGTTGCCGTTCAAAGATCTCTCGGTCTGCCGGCAGCTTGCCGTCCGTGCGTCCCGTCGTCACCGCGTCCCACTTGTTCACCACGATGATGACGCTGCGCCCGCTCTCATGCGCGTAGCCGCCAATCGTCGCGTCACTCGCCGTCACGCCCTCCGTCGCGTCAATCACCAGCAGCGCCACGTCCGCCGCCTCCAGGTGCCGCCGCGCCATCACCACGCTCAGCTTCTCCGCCATCAGGTGCGTCTTGCCCTTGCGGCGAATCCCTGCCGTATCCACAAAGCGCAGCGTCGAGTCCTCAAACTCGACGACCTCATCCACCGCATCGCGCGTCGTGCCTGCAATCGGCGATACAATCGCCCGCGACGTTCCCGACAGCGCATTCAGCAGCGTGCTCTTGCCCACATTCGGCCGCCCGATAATTGCCACTGAAGTCTCGTGCTGCTCAAACTCACCATGCGTGCGATGCAGCGCCGCCGCGCCTTCGCCCTCTTCTTCCGCCGGCTCGGCCTCGACCTCTGCGCTCGGCTCGGCTTGCGCGGGAATCGCCTTCGCAATCGCATCCAGCAGCTCGCCAATGCCCAGCCCATGCTCCGAGCTGATCGGGTACACCTCGCGAATACCCAGCCTGCGGAAGTTCTCCGCCGCCAGCGCCATCGCTTCGCCTTCCACCTTGTTCACCGCCAGAAACACAGGCTTGCCGCCGCGCAGCAGCATCTTCACCAGGTCATAGTCCGGGCTCGCCAGCTCCGTGCGCGCGTCTACCACCAGCACCAGCGCCTGCGCCTCTTCCAGCGCCACGCGCGCCTGGTTGAAGATCTCCACCGGAATCAGCTCCGGATCGTCCGGCACAATGCCGCCCGTGTCAACAAGGCGGAACTGCCGCCCGCCCCACTCATACTCGCCATAGATGCGGTCGCGCGTGATGCCCGGTTCATCGCCCACAATCGAGCGGCGGCTCTTCGTCAGACGGTTGAAGAGCGTCGACTTGCCCACATTGGGCCGGCCCACAATCGCCACCAGCGGCAGCGTCTCTGCGCCGGCGCGGCTGGGCACTACGGATCTGCGATACGTTGGCAAGTCGGGAATTCTCCTGTGGCGGCGCTGGCGGTTCCGATGCCTCTGTGCGCCCGCCTGGCCCATCTCTTTGGAAATCAATAGGTCTCTTCCCATTCTATGGCCTGCCGCGCTTTTCGATACGCAAGCCACACAAGCCCGGGGTACACTGCACGCATCGTTCATCGCCAGCAAGGAGGTCGTACTGCAATGCCCAAGTACGTCATTGAGCGTGAACTTCCCGGCGCAGGCTCACTGCCGCCGGCAACCATCCAGGCCATCGCGCAGAAGTCCTGCGGTGTGCTGCGCAACCTTGGCCCGCAGATCCAATGGGTCCAAAGCTACGTCACCGCCGACAAGATCTACTGCATCTACATCGCCCCCAACGAGGAGATGGTGCGGGAGCACGCACGGCAAGGTGGATTCCCAGCCAACAGCGTGGCGGAAGTGGAGAGGGTGATCGACCCCACCACCGCTGAAAACTAGACCCACCTCCCATGGCCTCGCAGGTCTTTTCGGCACAGCAGGGCGCATCGCCGTGCATGGCTGCAATGCGGGCGAACCTGCGACTGCGGGAACGAAGGCTTTCCCTCTTGTTTCCGAATCGCTATAGTGCTTCTTATGTTTCGGGCAGAGGGGCTCGCGCCTTGAATCGGACACTTCCCCGCACATTGCTGGTACTGATCCTGGCGTGTTCCAGTCCCTGCGGCCGTGCGAAATCCTTGACCGGGACACCCGCTCCCGCTCACAACCAGCCCACCACCTCGCCGGCCGTGCGCATACGCATCGGCGCAAGCGCGGCTGCGCTGAACGGCCCGTGGAAATTCACCATCGGCGACTCCCCCATCGACCCCGCCACCGGCCAGCCGCTCTGGGCAGAGCCGGGCTTCGACGACTCCGGCTGGGAAACGATCGACCTCACGCCGAGGACCATCGCCATTGACCCAACCTCTGGTTGGACCGGTTATGTCCCCGGCTGGACAGCCAATGGACATCCCGGGTATTGGGGTTATGCGTGGTACCGCATTCGCGTGCAACAGGAGGAGATTCAGGGCGATGAACCGGAGGCTTTGGCCATCTGGGATGTCGATGACGCCTACCAGTTCTTTGCGGATGGAAGATTGATTGGCGCATTCGGTGGATTCAGGCCCGGAAAGCCGCCTTTGACCTATTGGAATGAACCGGAAGCCTTCAATCTGCCCGACCAGCAAGTAAAGGATGGCTCTGCAATCGTCTCCGTCACTCGTGTCATAGCGCTCCGCATCTGGTGTGGACCGAACACTCTGACGCAAAACCCTGACGGCGGAGGCCTCCACATCGCGCCCGTGATCGGCAGCGCTGCCGCGGTTGGTGCGCAATATCAGCGTGCGTGGCTCGAAATCATCCGAAGCTACGGGTTCATCGTGGCGGAAGTACCGATTTATCTCGTTCTCACCATCGCTGCGTGCAGTCTGCTTTTCTTCGATCACTCCGACCTGGTGTACCTGTGGCTGGCCGGCGTTTTTCTTTTAACGGCGGCCAACGCGGCTTCCAGTTGCCTGTTTGCATGGACTACCGTCGCAAATCAGACGGCCATGTACCTGGTGATGGACGCCTTCCTCGCCCCATGCATTATGGGTGGATGGGTGATGACCTGGTGGTTCTGGTTCAGACTGCGCCGTCCGTCGTGGGTGCCCAAAGCAGTCATTGGCCTGACAATCCTCTACGGATTCTCGTTTTCTCTGGGAGAAGACCTGTTCTTCACACTCATACCGCATGCGGTGGGCTCCGAGCTGCATCTGGCGTCGATCGGAATTCGACTTTCCTTTCTTGGCTTACTCATTCTCATCGTCGTGTATGGCATCCGGCAGCAGGGGCGCGAGGGCTGGCTGGCTCTGCCGGCGGTTGTGCTGATGGGAATCGCGCAGTTTCAGATCGATCTGGGGGTGCTCCATATTCGTACCCAGTGGTACCCCTTCGGCGTAGGGGTGTATCTCTACGACGTTGCCAATGCGGCATTTTCGGTTGTCGTTTTCGTCCTCCTCCTTCGGCGTTTGCAGCAGTCCTTGCACCGTCAGCGTCTCATGGCCTTGGATGTGAAGCAGGCGCAGGAAGTACAGCAGGTGATTCTGCCTGAAGCGAAGATGAACCTGCCGGGTCTCGAGATCGAATGCGAGTACAGACCTGCCCGCGAGGTCGGCGGAGATTTCTTCCAAATCATCCCCCACAAGAACGACGGCAGCCTGCTGGTGGTGGCTGGCGACGTAACGGGCAAGGGCCTGAAAGCAGGCATGCTGGTGGCTTTGCTGGTGGGTGCGATCCGCAGCAGTGCAGAAGCAAATGCCGCACCAGAAAGCGTATTGGCGGCGCTCAACAGGCGGCTCTTGGGTCGCAGCGATGCCCAGGCGACGTGTCTCGCGCTCCGCATTGCCAGCGATGGCGCAGTCACTCTTGCCAATGCCGGACACCCGCCACCTTACCTGAACGGCGAGCCGATTGCGATGGAGGGCGCGCTGCCTCTGGGCATCATCGATGGCGCGGCCCTTTCGGTTGTGGGCTTCCAGCTCAGGGAAGGCGACAGATTGGCACTCGTGTCAGACGGTATCGCTGAAGCGACCGATGTGAATGGCAACCTCTTCGGATTTGACCGGGTGAAGGAGCTTCTGCACGCCGCCAGGAACGCCGCCGAAGTCGCCACCGCCGCGCAGGACTTCGGCCAGGAGGACGACATCAGCGTCATCACCGTCACCCGCACCGCCCTGCCGGTTCCAGCCTCGGCATAAGCTTGCCTGACCTTCAGAGCAGTCTGCTCGCCGCCGCCCCGCGCCGCACGGAGTGGCCATACCCTCTCTATGATGGAGACAGCACCCGGCCCCATGTCCTCCGCCGACACCACAACCCGCGCGCTGCCCACCCTGCACGAGTTCTTCTCGCCCGGCGGCATCCTCGCGCGCTCGCCCCTGCCCTACGAGTACCGCCCCGGCCAGCTGGAAATGGCCAAAGCCGTCGAGCGCAGCCTGGCCGAGCGCCGCCACCTCATCGTCGAAGCAGGCACCGGCACCGGCAAGACCCTCGCCTACCTGCTTCCCGCCCTGCGCACGGGCCAGCGCGTCATCGTCTCCACCGGCACCAAGGCCCTGCAGGATCAGCTCTACTTCCGCGACGTGCCGTTCCTTGAAACGCTGCTGGGCCCGCTACGCGTCTGCTACATGAAGGGCCGCGCCAACTACCTCTGCCGCCACAAGCTCGTCACCCTGCGCAATCAGCCCATTTTGTCGGGCCTGGAGGAGATCGACCAGTACCGCCAGATCGTCGAGTGGGAGCAGACCACCGAAACCGGTGACCGCGCCGAGCTCGGCGGCCTGCCCGAGGCCAGCGCCCTCTGGCACAAGCTCGACGCCCGCTCTGAAGCGTGCCTCGGCACCACCTGCCCCGACTACCAGCGCTGCTTCATCACCGAGATGCGCCGCAAGGCCCTCGAATCCGACATCATCATCGTCAACCACCACCTCTTCTTCGCCGATCTTGCCGTCAAGCA
>JAKAJO010000029.1 GCA_021813745.1 Acidobacteriota bacterium | reverse complement strand
TGCTGCGTGGGCTGCTGCGCGGGATGCTGCGTGGGCTGCTGCGGGGGAGGAAAAACAGAAACTCTATCGTCAATGGTTCAACGAAATGGTACAAGCTGAATTTGCGTTGAGGAAGGCGAAGAAATGACAACAATCGTGAAGTCAGACCTTGAGCAGCAGATAGAAGAACTCGGAACCTGGGCGGCAGGGCTGGAACTGTCCGCCGTTGACCCTCAGACACCCTATTGGCTGCGCGAGAAGGACGCAGAGCACGCTAAAGCCATACGGGATGAACAGATGCGCCTTTTGGAGCGTCTGGAGGCAGAACGTCAGCCGTTGCCGAAATGCGCCACGCAGGGCTGTAGGAGCATTGCAATCGGCTCACCGTACTGCGCCAGGTGCGAAGAAGAAATCAACGGTGAGCCTTATCCGCTGGCGAATCTGTTCATCAGCGAAACGAAACGTGAGCGCATCAAGCGGTTTATCAAGGGGGTATTCAATGGCAAGTGAAATCAAAGTACCGTTGGATTTGGTTGGAGCGATGCAACAAGCATACTTGGAGAGTGCAAACGACGGTAGGCACCCAATGTGCTCAACAACTGACTGCTGCACCCTTGGCATGGCTGCGGCCCTCCGCGTTGTGCTGGAAGATGAGCGCGTGCTGGGCGACTTCACGGGAGGGGATAGAATTGTCTCCGATAAGGAATGGATAAGGCGCACGGATTGCGAGGAATGGCCGCGGGATCGGGCATCAGAATGCGTTCAGGCCGTTCTCGCCAACCGCCGCGCACGCCTGCTCAAGCCGAGGACGCCGGAGGATCGCGTGACGATTGAAGAAGTCTTTGTTGGTGGAGGGCGACACGAAGACAGGCTTTACCAAGACGGAGTGGAACTTAAACAGGCGGATGTGCTGCGGTATGCACGCCTCGGCCTGATCGCCAAGCTACGGGAACAGGAGGCGCAATCGTGACGCTTATGGTGCCAGCTATGGGAGTATTCTCAGGGAATTGCGCCGCTGCATATAGGGAGTCTTTGGACCGTGTTTGCGCTCATTTGGAAGAGGCTTCTCGGCTATTGCATATAGGGCAACCGTTCCTTTGCCAAAAGGAAATGACAAAGGCCCAACAAGCTATGGACGAAGCCTCGGACTGGTTTGCAAGAGCAAACGTTCAAGCACTTCGTATCAATGTCTTGGTTAGTGAGGTAAAACTTCTCAGATCTGGGAATGCGGTAAGTTATCCCACTGGACACGATCCTATCGATGATGGTTGGGAGCCTATTTTTCTTTCTCGGGAGGAGGCGCAATCGTGAGTGAATTGAAATCTACGCTGGGACCGTACCATCTGCGTTTTGTGACTTCAAGCGACATCCGAATTGTCAGCGAAAATAAGGACGCATCGTTGGCGGGAATGGCAATTTGGGGCGCTGAATATCATGCCGAATTACTATCTAACGCCCATCTCCTCGCTGCCTCATGGGATCTGTATCGCGCGTTAGAAAAGCTCACGAAAGCGATTAGCGAATGCCATGCTTGCGGAGCAGAACTTCTTCCAGATAGCGGGTCGGCGCATTGCATAGACTGCCCATCTTTCTGTGAGTGCCACGAAGAACCAGACTGCGCGCAACTGAGCGCCATCGTAATGGAAGCGTACACAGCCCTCGCCAAAGCACGAGGTGAACAATGACTAAGGAATGGTACAGCCCCACAGAAGCCGCTGCCATGCTTGGCGTCTGTAAGCAGACCGTCATCCAGTGGGGCAAGGATGGCAAGCTGGAAGCCTCGAAGATCGGCTACCGCACCATCCGCATCTCTGCCGCCTCCATTGAGCGCCTGATGGAGCAGAACAAACAGTAGTGCAATCTCACACGAAAGGAACACGCCATGCCAGTAGCAGGAGAGCGCTTTGACCGAATCGCGGAGGGTGAACCGTATCGCCCTGAGAGCCGCGCCCTTGACCCGCGACAGGTCACGATTGAACCCGGATGGAACGTGCGCGACGTTACCACCACAGAAGCCAAAGAACACATCGCCAGCATCAAGGCCAGCATCCTTGCCCGCGTCAACGAAGAGCCGCCGCTCCCCGGTCTCATCAAGCCCATCGAAGTCCGCTATGACCGCAGGAGTGGAACGGTTACGCTGGTGGACGGCCAGTGTCGCCTGATTGCCTGCCGGGAATTGTGGGACGAAGGGCAACAAGTCTACGTGCCCTGCAAAGTCCTGGAAGGCTCCGAAGATCAACTTTTCGCATCCTCCATCTCGTCGAACGGCGGCAAGCCTCTGACGCAATGGGAAATTGGCGTAGGATGCCGCAAACTCAATACCGGCTTTGGCTGGTCTGTGGAGCGCATCGCTGCGCATATCCTGAAGCCGCGTCGCTACGTCACCGACGCCATTGCGCTGGCAAACACCGACGCGGATACGAAGTCCATGCTTGCGGCCGGCGAAGTCACGACAGGCGCCGTGCTCCATGCCGTCAAGGAAAACAACGGCAACCACAAAGCCGCTGCGGAGGATTTGCGCAAGAAGGTGGAAGCCAAGAAGCCTACGCAAACGACAATGACTCCCAAAGCCAAGCCTGAGCCGGTAACACGGCCCAAAGCACAATCAGCGACGGAGAAGATTGCCAAGAGCGGAGGTCAGTTGCTCGACCTGGCAGACGCGATGTGCCGGCTGATTCTTGACCCGAACGTAGAGCTTGGCGACTTGGAAGTAGCAGCGAAGGCTTACAAGAAAGCACGCGGACTCTGAAGGGCCTTTCGTATCACCGCAATCGCCTCGCCTGATTTCACCATATCCGTCGTGAAAATGAGCGGCCTGTATCCTGCGAGAACCACAGCGTTCGTCTTTCTGGCGTCTCGCAGGATGCCCAATCCGCTGGAATGACCGCCCTTCTGCCAAATTCCGCCTTGGACTTCGATGGCTAGGTCTTTCACGCAGAAGTCCCACCTGTATTTCCGCCCCGGAACCAGGCACACTTCCCGCTCGTAGGACAGCCCGTAAGCCTTCAGATGGAGCGCCAAGCACTCTTCTCCCTCAGATAGAGCCTTGGGCCGCTGTACGGGCGATTCTGCGCGACGGGAAGGCATTACAGAGCCAGCCTCG
>JAKAJO010000010.1 GCA_021813745.1 Acidobacteriota bacterium | reverse complement strand
CTGGGACACATGGGCGTGAAGTTTGCACATGCCTTTGGAGCGCATACGGTGGTGTTTACCACTTCACCGAAGAAGAAGGAAGATGCGCTGCGGCTGGGCGCCGATGAGGTGGTGATTTCGACCGATGCCAATGCAATGAACAAGCACGCGGGCAGCTTCGACTTTATTCTGGACGCGGTGGCGGCGGAACACGACATCAACGCGTACATCAACCTGCTTGGGCGCGACGGCAACATCACGCTGGTGGGCGCGCCGGAAAAGCCGCTTCCGGTTTCTGCCTTCGGGCTGATCTTCCGGCGGCGGAGTTTTTCCGGGTCGCTGATTGGCGGTATTGCCGAGACGCAGGAGATGCTGGACTTCTGTGGGCAGCACAACATTACCTCGGATGTGGAGGTGATTCCGATGCAGAAGGTGAACGAGGCCTACGAGCGGCTGGTGAGGTCGGACGTGAAGTACCGGTTCTCGATTGATATGGCTTCGCTGAAGGGGTAACGGAGCAGCGAGTCAGCGAGTTAGCGGGGGCGGGAATGGTTGTGTGGATTCCCGCCTCTGCGTTTTGGGTCCTACGCGGCGGTGAGCGACCGACAAAGCAGGAATTTCTTTCCGGTAAGGAGCAAGGGAATGGAGATCACGAGGAATGGATCGCAGGCTTCCATGAAGGGGCCGGCGGAGTGGTTTACCGGTTCGGTGCGGCTGGATCCGCTGTTTCAGGCGGCGGACCCGGCGCGGGTGCAGGGCGCGAGCGTGACTTTCGAGCCGGGCGCGCGAACGGCGTGGCATACGCATCCGCTGGGGCAGACGCTGGTGGTTACGGCGGGATGCGGGTGGGTGCAGCGCTGGGGAGGGCCGGTGGAAGAGATCCGGCCGGGCGACGTGGTTTGGTTTGCTCCGGGCGAGAAGCACTGGCATGGAGCGACGCCGACGACGGCTATGACGCACATTGCCATTCAGGAGCGGCTGGAGGGGAAGGTTGTGGACTGGATGGAGCAGGTCAGCGAGGAGCAGTACCGGGCATAGCGGGCGTTGCTGGAGGTCTGACGGCTCCCGACAAAAGACCGGAAGTCCCCTGGTGTTTCACCGCTTGTTGCAGGCTTGTCTATCGGCTGTGACGAAATGCACAGGCAGGGGCAGGTCTGAGGGCGTATTTGTACTGCGATTTGAAATTGTCCCGCGGCGTCGTCGCGAATTTGGGGTGACGCGGCTCCTGCAAGCCTAAAAACCGTTGTGGAAAGTTGGCGCGCTGAGGCTGTGTTCCTATACCCTGTCCTATGGACCGCCGTTGCGGAACCCAACACACACGGAGGCTTTAAGCAATGACCCAGGGCGTGCTGGAACAGACGTCTGCCGAGAAGGCAGGCCAGACCTCAACTCAATATGTCTACTTTTTTGGCAATGGCAAAGCCGATGGCAATGGCAAGATGAAGGACGTGCTGGGCGGCAAGGGCGCGGGTCTTGCGGAAATGACCAATGCCGGATTGCCGGTGCCTCCAGGATTCACCATTCAGACCGAGGCGTGCCGCGAATATATGCGCGGCAAGCTGAACCCGAAGATCGACAAGGAAATGCGCGAGGCGCTGGCACGCCTTGAGGAGCTACAGGGGCAGAAGCTGGGCGCGGGCGACAATCCGCTGCTGGTGAGCGTGCGTTCCGGCGCGAAGTTCTCCATGCCCGGCATGATGGACACGATTCTGAACCTGGGCTTGAACGACCAGGCGGTGGAAGCGCTGGCCAGGCGCAGCCAGAATCCGCGCTTTGCGTACGACTCGTATCGCCGGCTGATCCAGATGTTTGGCGACGTGGTTCTGGATATTCCGAAGAAGAAGTTCGAGGAGATTTTCGACAAGGTGAAGCACCGGGAGAAGGTGAAGTTTGACTATGAACTGACTCCCGAGGCGCTGAAGGACGTCATTGCCGAATACAAGAAGCTGGTCAAGAAGGAGACGGGCAAGGACTTTCCGCAGAAGCCGCTGGATCAGCTTGTGGCGGCGCGCGACGCCGTGTTCCGGAGCTGGAACAACGATCGCGCGAAGACGTATCGCCGCATCAACCACATTGACGACTGGCTGGGCACAGCGGTGAACGTGCAGGCCATGGTCTTCGGCAATTTGGGCGAGAACTCGGGCACGGGCGTGGGCTTCACGCGGAATCCGGCGACCGGCGAGCACACGTTCTTCGGCGAGTACCTGATGAACGCGCAGGGCGAGGACGTGGTGAGCGGCGTGAGGACGCCTATGCCGATCAGCGAACTCGAAAAGGCGATGCCGAAGGTTTACGAGAACCTGAAGACCATCACCTGGAAGATGGAACAGCACTACCGCGACATGCAGGACTTCGAGTTCACCATCCAGGATGGGAAGCTCTACATGCTGCAGACGCGCAATGGCAAGCGGACGGGCCTGGCTGCGGTGCGCGTGGCCATTGACATGGTGCGCGAGGGGTTGATTACGCAGGATGAGGCGATCTTCCGCGTGGAGCCGAACCAGCTTTACGACTTCCTGGTTCCGCGGCTGGACGAGAAGGGCCACAAAGTGGAAGTGCTGGCGACCGGTTTGCCGGCTTCGCCGGGCGCGGCAGTGGGGCACATTGTGTTCACGGCTGAGGACGCGGTGAAGTTCCACCAGAAGGGCACGTACAAGCACATCATCCTGGTGCGCGGCGAGACCACGCCCGAGGACATTGCGGGCATGGAAGTGGCGTCGGGCATTCTCACCTCGCGCGGCGGCATGACCTCGCACGCGGCGGTGGTGACGCGCGGCATGGGCAAGTGCTGCGTGGCCGGCGCAGGCGATTGCACGGTGGACGAGGCGAAGAAGGAGCTGCGCGTGAAGGGCAAGACCTTCAAGCAGGGCGACTTTATCTCGCTGGATGGCACGACGGGGCGCGTGATCGCGGGCCAACTGAAGACCATTCCCGCGCAGCCGGATGATCCAGACCTTGTCCAGTTCATGAGCTGGGTTGACCCGGTTCGGCGGCTGCGGGTACGCGCCAATGCAGATATTCCGCGCGATGCCAAGCAGGCGCGGGCATTCGGCGCCGAAGGCATCGGGCTGTGCCGCACGGAGCACATGTTCTTTGCCGAGGACCGCATCGAGCACATGCGGGCGATGATTCTGGCCGATAACGAGGCGGACCGCCGGGCG
>JAKAJO010000080.1 GCA_021813745.1 Acidobacteriota bacterium | reverse complement strand
CTGTAGGTGTCCTGATGGCGAACAGCGAGCCTTTGGCTCGGCAAATCCTTCCATTCCATAGCAAAACCGAGCCGATTAAAGGTATCCTTACTGCGGGGCGGGCACGCGCCGCCCTGGGGTGTGGAAACCCCGGCGTTATGAACGCACGCCGCAAGGCGTGGCATCTCCCTTGCCTTTGGGTCGGGGAGCCTGTGACGTATGTCCAGGCACCCGATGCTAAAGGTCACAGGAGCCGTGTAACGCCGGCTTTCCAACTCCCCGACCACGGGTTATAAGGGCAGTTTGCGGGGGCGCACCGCAAACATCTTTTCCCTGATCTCGTTCGAGGAGTGACGCCTTATTCCTCCTGAAGCCCAACACGAAGTGCGCATCGCGTCGGGGATCGACTACAAGTTCCTCGCAGAGAACTCTCCTGACATCCTGTGCAGTGTCGCTCTCGATCAGGTGATCCACTACATTTCTCCATCGTGTTTTGAAATTCTTGGCTGGCAACCGGCGGAAATGATCGGAACAGACCTGCGTCAGTTCATTTTTTCTGACGACAAGCCAGCTCTGGAGAACCTGGAGGTTGGCAAGCCGCCTGACGGGACGAATTACACGCATACCCGGCTGCGCTTCCTCAGAAAAGATCAAACTTTCGTATGGATCAGCATCAATGCCCGTTGTGTCCGCGATTCGATCTCGGGCGAGCCTCGCCAGCACGTTCTTTGCATGCGCGACATCACGGGTCGCGCGGTTCTGGAGGAAAGGCTGTCCGCCTTGGCCATGACGGACGCCCTTACCGGGCTTTGGAACCGGAGAGCTTTCGATCAGGCGCTGCGGCGGGAATGGAAACGGACCTCCCGCAAGGAGTCGGATCTCTCGCTTCTCCTGCTCGATCTCGACCACTTCAAGCCGCTGAATGACCAGAGTACGGGCATCCTTTGGGGGACGAATGCCTGGCCGCGGTGGCCTCAACGATCAGCGATAAGGTGCGCGCTACGGATGTCGTATGCCGCTGGGGAGGAGACGAAGTGGCGATCATTCTTCCCGCCACGGACCAGGCGGGCGCGCTTATAGCGGCAGAGAAAATACGCTCCGCAGTTGAAGCTCTGCGATTCCGCGTGAAGAAGGACTCCGGTGAATGGGTGTCAGTGACCGCAAGCATCGGGGTGGCCACCGCGCAGGCGGAGCCGGAGGGAACGATCGCCACTCCTTACGACCTGCTCCAGGCGGCGGACAAAGCTTTGTATCAGGCCAAGCACGAGGGGCATAACCGGGTGGCGATGGCCGGCGACATTTCGGCAAGAGGAATGGACACACTCGAAGGGAACGCAATAGCGGCCGGCGCGGAGAGGATGCTTGAGCATGAGGCGTCCATTCGGGACAAGGAGGATGGGCTGGTGCGGGAAGGACAGCCCGACGGCATCGACGATCCCTGACCTCAAGGCCTGTTATTGAAAGCGTCGGCTAACTGGCCCGGCGACGTTATACCGCAAACCATCTCGTTCGTAATCGAATCTTGTGTGTTCGGCGTTTACGGCATGCTGGGCATGGGCCTGATGCTCTTCTGCCTGAGCGCGCTGCGTCCGGGACGTGCCTGGAAGGACAAGCCTCTGGCGATCTCATTCTGGTCGATCAATATCGGCCTCGTGCTCATGGTGGTGTTGAGTCTGCTGCCCGTCTGCATTGTGCAGGCATGGGCTTCGGCGAAGTACGGTACCTGGTATGCGCGCTCGTCGGAGTTTCTGCAGACCGGGTCTATGAATGCTCTTCGCTGGATGCGCATCCCCGGCGACACGATCTTCGCCTTCGGCATGATCGTCTTCGCCTGGTTCCTGCTCGGCTTGATTACGGGACATTCGTTCGTGGACGAGGGCCGCGTGGAAGAAGGCAGCTGGGAGGTAACGGCGCAAGCCGGCTCCCGTGGAAATTGAAGTGCGGCTGTAACTTTTGTCACTGCCAAGGGGCTCCCTGTTCGGCTAACATTTTCGGGTCGTTCGGACACATCCGAGCCCATTTCTCTGCACTTTCGTGGAGGCATGCATGCGCCATCGTTCGGTTTTTCTTGCAACCCTGTTCATCGCCGTCCTGACCGCTCGCGCGACAGCGCTCCCAGGAACTCAATCTTCCACTCCATCCCACAAGGCTCACCAGGAGACTTCGGTCTCGACGAAGTGCGTGGAATGCCACGCCAAAGTGACACCTGGTGTGGTCGGCGACTGGAAGGCCAGCAAACATGCCGGCGTGGGCGTCGGCTGCGACACCTGCCATGGTACCGACCACATGACCGCCGCGGATGCCTCCAAAGCAAAGATTCCTACGCCCGAGACCTGCGGCCAGTGCCACCAGACGCAGGTGGAGCAGTTCTCCCATGGGAAACACGCGCTGGCCTGGACGGCGATGAAGGCCATGCCTACCTTCCATTACCAACCAATGGCGCTGACCGAAGGCATGAAAGGGTGCGGCGCATGCCATCAAATCGGGCTCAAATCGCCCGAGGAGATCGCCCAGTTGCGTCGCGAGGGAAACAACTTCGGGATCGCCTCCTGCGACGCGTGTCACACGCGCCACACGTTCTCCGTGGCTGAGGCGCGCCAGCCCCAGGCCTGTGAAACCTGCCACATGGGCTTCGACCATCCGCAGTGGGAGATGTACGAAGGATCCAAGATGGGCGTGCGGTACCAGTTGAAGCAGCTCGGGGTTCTGCCGAAGTCCGCCGCAGCGCCCACCTGCCAAACATGCCACATGCAGGAGGGCAATCACGAAGTACGCACGGCATGGGGCTTTTTGGCCGTCCGCCTGCCCTTGCCTCAGGACAAACAGTGGGCTGCCGATCAGGTGACCATTCTCCAGGCCCTGGGCGTTCTCGACCCCGACGGAAAGCCCACGGCCCGATTGGCCGCCGTCAAAGCCGCCGACGTTGCCCGATTGACCCAGGCTGACTGGCAGGTGCAGCGCGACAAGATGCTCAAGACCTGCGAACAGTGTCACTCCGCCGATTTCTCGCACGAGCAGTTGCAACAGAGCGACGACATGATCCGCCAGTCCGACCATCTGATGGCAGAAGCGATCCGCACGGTGGCCGGGCTTTATCACGACGGCATACTGAAGAAGCCCGCGAACTACGCTTATCCATTTCCAGACGTGCTGACGTTCCACGACGCTCCCACCGTGATCGAACAGAAGTTGTTTGTCATGATGATGGAGCACCGCATGCGCGCCTTTCAGGGCTCCTTCCACTCGAACCCCGACTATGCAACCTGGTACGGATGGAGCGAGATGCAGCGCGACCTGACGGAAATCAACGAATTGGCCGCCCAGATGCGGCAGGCAGCACGCGCTCCTGCTTCCACGTCGCCAGCAAAGCAGCCAGTGGGTGAACATCTCGGAATGACTGGGCCGCCGCAGTAGTCCTGGACACCCGATGCGCCGGGGATAGACTATGGGACATGTGCTGTTGCGGCAACGGCGAGGAGGATCTCCAAAGATGAAGGGCAATCCCAAGGTCATCGACGCTCTGAACGAAGCACTGCGTGAAGAACTGACGGCGATCAACCAATACTTCCTTCATGCCGAGATGTGCGAGAACTGGCATTACGACCGTCTCGGCAACCTGATCAAGAAGCAGTCGATCGGCGAGATGAAGCATGCCGAAGAGCTGATCGAGAGGATTCTCTTTCTGGACGGCACACCAAATCTGACCAAGCCCATGACTCTGACCGTGGGAACGAGTGTGAAGGAGCAGATCGAGAGTGATCTGAAACTCGAAATCGAAGCCGTCGCCATGTACAACCGAGCGATCGAAACCGCGCGGCAGGAGAGCGACAACGCCTCGCGCGACTTGTTCGAGCGTCTCCTTAAAGATGAAGAGGAGCATGTCGACTTCCTCGAAGCCCAGGTTCACCAGATGAAGGAAATCGGATACGAACGCTATCTCAGCCAGCAGATCGGTGAAGGAGAGTAGGCGCTTCTTTACAATCTGGCTCGTTGCCAGATTGTAAAGAACGTACGTCTTCAAGTACGGCACTTCGGGCAATATCCGCCGATCTCCAGCCGGGCGACGGCAATCCGGTAGCCGCATTCCTTTTCAATTTGCCCCTTAAGCGATTCGAAGAGATCACTGACAAACTCCGTGATCCTGCCGCAGCGAAGACACGCCAGGTGAATGTGGTCGCGGTTCAGCTTCCGTTCGTAGTAGTGCGCCTCACCTTCGAGATGCATCAGATCCAGTTCGTCGATCAGGCCATGCCTTTTGAGCAGGCCAAGGGTGCGATAGACGGTGCTGCGGTCGATCGAGGGATCGTGCTTGCGGGCGCGACGCAGGATCTGGCCCGCATCGAGATGCTTCTTCGCTGTTTCGACTACATTCAGGATGGCGCGGCGCTGTCCGGTCATGCGCACGCCTCGCTCGGCAAGAAGCGCCTGGAATCTGCCCGGTATCTCGGTGTTCGCAAAAGGCATGTGAAGAAGTTCCTTTTTGTGTCGCAGGTTGTTGCAATCGAGTTGCAACAGAATATTCGGCGATGCCGTTGACAGCACCGATCACCAAAACTACGATCAATTTAGTCCGAGTTTGTTGATCCGGGCAACCTTTGACGTCGATCAGTGATTCCGATTGTCTCATTTTATTGCGACTTTGTCGCAAATAGAACAAGAAGTTGAACATAAAACTGGCCTTCGCCGCAGCAACGGTGAAGGCCAGCAACAGCGCAACTCCATCGAGGAGGGTCAATGCTCCGCAGAAATCACGCCTTGTCTGAAGTCATATCATGTCCACCATGCGAGATCAACGGTGGTCCTCGCCGAAGCTGCAGGAAGTTGTTCATCCTCTCTGCGCTTCTTGTCGCTACCCTTACGCCGACATTGGCTCATGCCGACGAACCGTTGTTTGGATTCACCTACACGACGGATCTGCTTCCGAAAGGCAAATCCGAAGTCGAACAATGGTCCACGACGCGATTCGCGAAGGCCACCGGCAAATTTGTGTTGCAGGAAAACCGCACTGAAGTTTCGTATGGCGTGACCGACCGGTTCCAACTCTCGCTGTATAACACTTATTCCTCGAACTCCGCCTATCATAACGGCCCTTTCGGTGCAACGACCCCGGGAGAACCTTTCTCCTACGATTCGCCCGGTCCCGATGACCACTACCACAACACGGCATATATCTCCACGGATGTCGAAGCGATCTACCGGCTGCTCAGCCCGTACATGCATCACCTCGGCTTCGCCCTCTACTCGGAGAACAGAGCAGGCAGAGACTTTTTTGAGACGGAGAACAGGCTCCTGTTTCAGAAAAACTTTCGCGACGATCGCCTGGTTCTCGCGGCGAATTTTACCTATGCGCCTGAGTTGAGAAACGAGAGGCCCGGCCCACTGACCCTGAACGAGACAGATATCAACCTCGACTATGGCGCTTCCTATCGTTTCAGGCGGAATTGGTCGGTGGGCGGCGAGCTTCTCAATGAGCGTGAGTTCAACAGTTGGACCTTCTGGAGGAACGAGATCAATGACGCCTACTTCGTCGGACCTTCTCTCCATTACGGCGGCAAACACTTCTTCGCGACGGCCTCGTACTACCGCCAGATGCCGTGGGCGGGGCAGCACGCGGACACGGTCCCGGGGGCGGTGGTGAACGGATACGACTTCGACAACGACTTTGAGCTGCACCGCGTGCGCATAAAAGTTGGCTGGTACTTCTGAGGAGCGTAATGAATTCAAGACTCATCTTTTTGCCGCTAGCAGGCATCGCCATCGCCGGTGGGCCGGCCTACGCGACCGTCTATCTTTCCGTGGAACAGGCTCAGGCTGTCCTGTTTCCCGGCGCGACGGTGCAGCCGCAGCCGCGCACGCTGACGGAAGAGCAAGTGAAGGCCATCGAACATGCATCCGGTGTCCATGTGCTGACCAAGCAGCTTAAGGTCTGGCGCGTCTCCGCTGGCGGCTGGTTCATCGTGGACGAGGTAGTCGGCAAGCACGAGTACATTCCGTTCGCGCTGGCCCTCGATGACAAAGGCGCAGTGAAAGGGGTTGAGATTTTGGAATATCGCGAAGCCTACGGAGGACAGATTCGCGATCCCGAATGGCAGAAACAATTCCTGGGCAAGGATGCGAGCGCGAAGCTGCAACTCGGCAAAAGCATCCGCAATATCTCCGGCGCCACGCTTTCGTGCAAACACATCACGGACGGCGTCGAGCGCCTGCTGGTGACCTATGAACTTGTGCTCAAACAATCCGGCCGTTGAGCGGGCGCAGCCGTGGCTGGGGACGCTAGTCAGCATTCGGGTTGAAGGTCTTCCCAGTGCTGAAGCGCATCGCGCCATCGCCGGGGCATTCGCTGAAATCGCTGCTATCCACCGGCTGATGAGCTTCCACGATCCGGCGAGCGATGTCAGCCGGCTTAACCGGGAAGCCGCGCTGCATGCGATTGCGGTGCATCCGTGGACCTACAGCGTCCTCGCGGAGGCGCAACAGTTTTCGCGTGCATCGGATGGTTGTTTCGACGTCTCTGTGGCCGCGGAGCTGGTGAGTTGGGGAATGTTGCCAACGCCGCAAGGGGCACATGAGCCGCTTCGTGGCACGTGGCGGGACATCGAGCTGTTTTCAGGAAACCGCGTTGCATTTCGCCGTCCGCTCTGGATTGATCTCGGCGGGATCGCCAAGGGCTTCGCCGCGGATCGCGCCGTAGAACGACTGCGCGAGTGCGGCGCACGGTACGCCGTGGTCAACGCCGGCGGCGATATGCGCGTCGAGGGCGAGAATCCCGAACGAATTCGCCTCGCTACGCCCTCGCAGAGCGACCTTGCACCCGTTCTCGAACTTGCGAATGGAAGTGTCGCCGGTTCGTCTGGAACTGTTCAGCAAAAACGGCGCGGAAAGCCTGCTTGTGGTCCGCACATCGATGGTTCCCGCCGGGCGCCTGCGCCCATCGACCGTTTTGTATGTGTCGTTGCCGAGCGATGCGTCGTTGCCGACGCACTCACGAAGGTGGCGATGGCCAGGGGTACGGAGAGCACGGATTTGCTGCGGCGATTCAGCGCCTCCGCTTATCTCAAAGATCCCGGCAAGCAATGGCTCCGCATCGGAGCGATGGAAACGGCGGCTGCATGAGCATCGTCTTTCACAGGTCGGGCCGGCTCGGGCGTCGCAGGTGCCTGGCTATATACATCGTCGGCGCTGGAGTCTGGCTTTCCGGCGGAGTCTGGCTTTTGTTCCACTACTTTCTTGGAAAGCAGGGCGACTTCGGTCCCATCGAGAATCCGCTCACTCCCTGGTGGCTCCGATTACATGGTGCATTCGGCTTCGCCGCGATCTGGATCTTCGGCTTGCTCTGGGGCACACATATCACGGTCGCCTGGCCCCGTCAGCGCCGCAGATGCTCGGGCGGCATATTGGCGGGAGTTTTTATCTTCCTGATCGTGACAGGCTACCTGCTCTATTACGTTGGCGATGACTCGATTCGCCCGATTATCTCTGTGCTGCATTGGACCATCGGCCTGGCGTGCCCGGTCTTCTTTGTCGTCCATCGCGTGCGCCTGCGGAAGCGCAACAACCGTAGCTCGGAACCAATGGTTCTGGAAAAGAATGTCAGATGACAGCGAACTCCCGAAGCGAGGAAACCGGGAACATGGCGCATACCTTAACATTCCGCTGGCATTCGTTGATGCGGAAGCTCCTGCTCCGTGTGGCGCTGGTTGTCGCTGCTCTTCTTGTGCTGGGGGTGCTCGTCTGGCAAGGCATCGCGGCAGCTGGCAATCCCAATCCTGACGCGCATCACGCTGGCTCCGCAGCCGGAATCCTAGATATAGGGGTTCTCGTCTTCCGGGAGGGTCTGGAATGCGTGCTGGTTCTTTCCGCCATTACCGCCAGCATGGTGAAGGCGGGTCAATCGTATCACCGTCCGGTAGCAATGGGAGTGGCCGCCGGATTCCTCGCTACGCTCGTCACGTGGTTCTTTGCCGTGCGCATCGTGGATGACTTGAGCAGGAGTATCAACGCTCTTTATGTCCAGGCAGGAACTGGTCTGCTCGCGGTCCTTGTGTTGCTCGTAGTGATGAACTGGTTCTTCCATCGGATGTACTGGACCGGCTGGATCTCGCTCCACAACCGGCGCAAGCACGAACTAATGGAGGACGTCGCGGACGGGACAACATCGCGTCGGCATCTGCTCTTCGGCATGGGCCTGCTCGGCTTCACCTCGTTCTACCGCGAAGGTGTTGAAGTTGTGCTGTTTCTCCAGAGCTACCGGCTGAAGTTCGGTAACGAACCCGTGTTTTGGGGTGTGCTGGCGGGGCTGATGCTCACAGGCATCGTCGCCATTCTTACATTCCTGGCGCACCAAAAACTGCCTTACCGAAGAATGCTGATCCTGACTGGCTGCCTGCTGGGAGTTGTGTTGCTGGTCATGGTCGGTGAGCAGGCCCAGGAGATGCAACTCGCTCACTGGTTGCCCACGACCGTGATCCCGGCGCTCGCGGACAGGATTCCCGCCTGGATGGGTCTGTGGTTTTCGATCTTTCCGACCGTTGAGACATTGGCGGCGCAGGCCATCGCCGCAACGGCGGTCATTGGCTCCTATATCCTGGCGCGCCAGTAAGGTCTGAGACTTGCCAGATATCTGGCAAGAAGTGATATAGGTCACAGCCGGACCAAATTGGTCCGATATTAATAGGACTGAAATGGTCGTAGTTGGAGACAGCATCGATATGTCGCGGCTTCATTGGATCGTAAATGCCTTCAAGTTTGGCATCCTGTTTGCAGCTCTCGGCGTATGCTGCGCGTCCGTTTTGGGCCAGGCGCAGCAGGGAGGAGCTCTGTCGGGCACGGTGACCGACATCTCCGGAGCCGTGATTCCGAGCGCCTCGGTAGTGGTCCGCTCGGCCAGTGGAGGGGTCCCGGCGCAGACGGTTTCGGACGGACAAGGCGGCTTTCGCGTTGTCGGCCTGGCGGCGGGAGACTACACCATCACGGCCAACGCCACAGGCTTTTCCCCGGCACAGCAGAACGTCACGGTAAGCGAGCAGTCTGTTGCTCTGCATCTCATCCTCGCGGTAGCGGCGGCGAGCGAAACCGTCGAAGTGAACGCAAACAGCCTCGGAATCGATCCTTCCTCCACTACGACCGGCGGCGTTCTCGACGAGCATGCGGTTGAGGCAGTCCCGTTGAACGGCCGCAGCTTCACGGACACGCTGGCCTTCGCTCCCGGTGTGGTTCCCGTCAGTTCCGCTCAACCCAGCGCGGTGGTGATGGCCGGCGTCACCAGCACTCCGCCGTCCGGCGATCTTGACGCAGGGAATCTTTCGGTCAGCGGCCAGCGGGAGACTGCGAATGGTTTCGCCGTGAACGGCAGCGACGTGGTCGAGGACGTCAATATGGGCACGGTCATCGTGCCCAATCTCGACTCAATTGCGGAACTGAAGGTGCTGACCAACAACTTCGACGCCGAATACGGGAACTTTAGCGGCGGACAGGTAGCGGTCACGACCAAGTCGGGAACCAATCAGTTCCACGGCAGCGCCTTCGAATTCCTGCGGAACACCGCGCTCGACGCGCGCAACTATTTCGACTCCACCCGAGCCCGCTACGACCGCAACCAGTACGGAGGAACTCTGGGCGGCCCGATTGCCAAAGACAAGGCTTTCTTTTTCGCCGATTATCAGGGCACGCGCATGACGCAGGGCGTGGATACAGGCCTGATTCCCGTGCCCTCATCCGCACAGCGCGCCGGAGACTTTTCAGGGGATAGTGGCATTTTGACCGGAAGTGTGACCGGATCCTACTGGGCCACTATGCTCACACAGCAACTCGGTTATCCCGTGACCGAAGGCGAGCCGTATTTCACCGCCGCCTGCGCCAGCTCCTCCGCGTGCGTCTTTCCGAATGCCCGGATTCCGGAGAGCGTCTGGTCGTCGCCGGCGAAAGCGCTGCTCCAGTACATTCCGCAACCGAACCAGGGGGCAGCATCCTTCTCCACTTCGGCCTTCAACGAGATTCTGAGCGACGACAAAGGCGCGGCAAGGATCGACGCAAACACGCGCTTCGGCAATCTCTCCGCGTATTACACTCTCGACGAATACTCCGACAACAATCCGTACCCGGCCGGGCAGGGCGGCGCCACTGTTCCGGGCTTCAACGCCGTCACCATGGGCCGCGCACAGTTGCTGAGCCTGACCGCGACGAAAGCCTTCGGCGCCGATACAGTCAATGAGTTCCACACCAGCTACATGCGCTTTGCGGCTGTCGTTGGCCAGCCTGTGGGCGGCGTTGGCCCGAGCCTTGCTTCCCAGGGATTTGTCGAAGGGGCGGGAACCCTCGGCATCGTCCCCTTGGCTCCCAAGATCGAGGGAATCGAAAACGTCGCCTTCAATGACTTCTCCTTCGGCGTGGACACCACCGGACTCACCCAGGCCAACAATACCTGGCAATGGGACGACAATCTGACTCGAACCATCGGCGCGCACACGCTGAAGTTCGGTGGCGGATTCCACGTCGATCAGGTCAACGTGAACCCGGACGCTGTCTTCAACGGATCGTTCCAGTTCACCGGATCGGAGACCGGCTCCGACTTCGCCGACTTCCTGCTCGGCGTGGCCAGCTATTACCGCCAGGGCGATTCAAGGAGTTTCTACCTTCGCAACAAGTACATCGGCCTCTACGGGCAGGATAGTTGGAAAGTGCGGCCAGGCCTGACGCTGAACTATGGCCTGCGCTGGGACATGCTGCCTCCGTGGCGAGAGAAATACAACCAGATTCAGACGCTCATCCCTGACCGCCAATCGGAGGTCTATCCTGGTGCGCCGCGTGGGATGGTCTTTCCTGGAGACGCTGGAATTCCGCGCACCCTCGCCCCGACGAAATACACCAACTTCGCGCCGCGTGTTGGGCTGGCCTGGTCGCCAGGTTTTGCGGCCGGCCCGCTTCGAAAAGCATTCGGTGGCGGCGGGAAGACCAGCATCCGGATCGGCTTCGGCCAGTTCTATACGGCCTTTGAAGGGCTTTCCGCCAGCATCATGAGCGCCAACCCGCCCTACGGTTATGACTACAACAGCACCGCCTCGCCTCTGTTCTCGACGCCGTTCGTTGCGGCCGCGACCGGACAAAGCGGCGGCCAGCCCTTCCCTTCGCCTATTGCGGCCTACGGCGCCTCCCGCAGCAACCCGGACACCGCCGTCGACTGGTCCAAATACCTGCCTGTCACCGGCGTTCCTTCCTTCTACTATCAGAACATTTCGCCGTACTCGGAGAGCTACACGCTGTCCATCGAGCGTGAACTCGCGCCGAATACGATATTGAGCCTGGGTTACGTGGGCTCGCAGGCCCATCACCTTCTCGTGCTGACCTCGGCGAATCCCGGCAATCCCTCGCTCTGTCTGAGCGTCAGCCAGCCCAGCGAGGTCATGCCGGGAACGCGAACCTGCGGACCGTTCAGCGAAGGCGGCGCCTTCACCAAATCCGACGGCGAGACCATACAGGTGCGCGGCCCCTTCAGCGCGCAGTTCGATGCCGTCAGTTACCAGAAGACGATCGGCAATTCTGCCTACAACGCTTTCGAACTCAGCCTCCGCCATCAGAGCAAGTCGCTTGAAATCGTGGCCGGATACACGTACAGCAAATCTCTCGATGACTCATCGAGCCTTGCGGAAGAGGTGAATCCCGCCGGTCCGGGACTGACGAGAGCACTGTCAGCATTCGACATGCGGCACAACTTCGTTGTGAACTACAAATACGACCTGCCGTTTGATCGTCTGAACCACCGCGGCAGACTCTGGGCCACGGGCTGGTCGCTGTCGGGAGTGACGCGCTTTGGCACGGGACTTCCGGTGACGCTTTACAACAACAACGACACCTCTCTGCTGGGAACGATGCCGAATGGTATCAACAACAACGGCCTGGACACGCCTGAGGTCGCGCCCGGTAGCCTGAAGATCGACATGAACCCTCGTGAGGGTAACCCCGTGTTCAATCGAGCGCTCTTCACTCTTCCACCGCTGGGACAACTCGGCAACACCCGGCGGCGGTACTTCTACGGGCCGGGGATTGACAACTTCGACACGGCTCTACAGAAAAACGTGCGTCTGACGGAAGCGAAATCCCTCCTTTTTCGCATGGAAGTCTTCAATACCTTCAATCACGCGCAGTTCTTCGGCCCCGCTTCCGTGGACGGCGACATCAGCAGCGCGAGTTTTGGCCAGATCGTGAATGCGGCGTCTCCACGACTCGTTCAGGTTGTGGCGAAATTCGTCTTTTAAATCAACCGGGCGAGGGCCAGCGCCGGAGTCAAACGACGCTGGCTGGCCCCGGAAGAGCTACAGTCGATCGGCCGGCCGATGTGACTCTGACTTCATGATCAGGCTGCCCGTCGCTTCTGAACCTGTCATCTTGTTCCGGATGACAGGAGTCGTAAGAGCATCGTTGTCGGCTTCCGTGACCTTCTTCGGAATAACGTTGACGCGGAACTGGTCCTCTTCAACATGGGTCACGGTGAAGAGGACGGCACGATGCCGCAGAAGCGGCGCAAGTTCTTTGACCATGGGAATGAATCTTCCAGATGAAATTGGATTTGACTTCGAGAGCAGATCCCCAAAGCCGTGCATTACGCTCTTCAGAGAGGTCCGTGCGTGTTACGAAAGAAGCCCTGTCCGGTCTCTGCTCAAGTAAGGCCTCTAGCGAGTATTCTGGCGGTATGGAATCGCAGATCCATCTCAGAAGCCGGCTCGCCCTGGATCAATCGCTCACCGACGCCGAATATGACCGCCTGGCAGCGATCCTCGACCGTTTTCCGGGAGAGGACGCCATGGATGCCGAGGAGATGGATGGGTTTTTCGCGGCGCTCATCTGTGGGCCGGTGACAATCCCTCCCAGCGTGTATCTCGGCGAGATCTGGGGAAGCGAAGAGACGCCTTTCAGCACTGCGGGCGATTTTGAGGAGTTCCTGAATCTGGCCATGCGCCACTGGAATTTCATGGCCCGGGTTCTGTCCTCCCGCGATCTGACGTTCCTGCCCTGGCTTCTGGTCGAAGAAGGCGAAGAAATCCCCCGGGGAAATCGCTGGGCTCAAGGCTTTCTGCGGGGAGTCGGCCTGTGCCGCGAAGCGTGGGAGGAGATCTTTGAGAACGAGGACAAGTTTGCTATCCTGCTGCCCGTGCTGGCTCTCGCGCACGAGAATGATCCCGACCTGGAGATGCGTTCGTGGACGACCCCGCCGGACCGCAAGTTGCGCGAGCAGTTGCTTGCGGGCCTATCTGTGGCAACGCAAAAGCTCGATGACTACTTTCGATCCTGCCGTATGCGGGAGGCGCGGCCCCAACCGACCGGTCTTGGCACTTCAGGGCGAAAGATCGGACGCAATGATCCCTGCTCTTGCGGCTCAGGGAAGAAGTACAAACGCTGCTGCGGTAGTGTCACCGTCCGCTGAAACCCCCAATGGTCGCCGCCCGCGTCCAGCCTTCTGCGGACTGGTCTGGCTTCACGGAATCGTTCTCGCCTGCCACTGCAGGGGGCAGAACTCAGCGAGGCGCGCAAAGTCACGCTGATTGACGGTGACGACAGTGATGCCTGCGTGAGCTGCGCTTGTGGCGATCAGGGCATCGTTGGTCAGGCGGGCCCGGCCGATTTGCTCGTAGCCGTATTTCTCCGCCATGCGGGAGAGAATTCTGCCAGCATGGGTCCAGTCACTCAGGTTCGGGACGAGCACCCGTCTGGCGCGATCAAAGTCTCGCTCCAGTTTTTCCAGGATTCGATCGTCGTTGCGGGTCGCGCCCGCATAGAGTTCCTCCAACACGACCGAGCTGAGCCAAAGAGGAGATTCTCGCGCCCACCGTTGTAACAGAAAGCTGGCATCGCCACCGATCCGCAAAGCACTGATGTAGATAGACGAGTCGAAGAGGATCGGCATCCCTATTTTTCCAGCGTCCCGAAAACGTCGCGGATGACGACACTGCTTCTGAGGAACTTCTGGTTCGCTTCCACAGCCAGCCTGTTGCGCTCGTGCTCGGAGATGGCCAGGTCGAGCGCGCGTTCGACGGTTTCAGTTTCGGTTCTCGCATCGAGCACTTTCTGTGCGCGCTTGAGCTTGCCGGAATCGAGCCGGAAATGTTTGTGAATGGTGCGGCTTTTCGCGGTAGGCATGACCTCCCCCCTTGGATTCTATTTTAACATGGATGTGTACACATTTGCGTTTTGTGAACATCGCCACATCGCCTGACGCGAGCCAGCAGAACGGTGCCGCGCAGTTTACGGGGATCGTCATCCGAGGCCCGACTCCCGAGAATTCGCACTATTGAAATACGAACTGTGTCACAACCTGTGAGCTGCAGCGTAAGGGCAGTGTGATTGAGGTCACATAACTTTGCGCCAAACGGAGCGCAATATCAGATTACGCGAGTCACAGTGGGCGGTCCTCCGCAAGGCACGATCTGCATTCGAGAGGCCTCCTCTTGTATCCCGCGCCGTCGGTTTTGCGGAGGACCAAACGGACATGAAAACCAATTGTCGGCTTCATACAATCTTTCATCTCGCCTCGTGGCGGGGGATTACAACAGCCAGTGCAGCTTTTGTTTTAGCAGGTGTATTAACGGCTTGCGGCGGTGGTAGCGCACCCACCAGTTCCAACCCGACTCCGACGCCCACGGCCAAGACCGCAGTCCAGGTGAATATGGGCGATTCTCCATCAGACTGGATGCTTGCTTTCTCCATGAACATCAGTTCCATGTCTCTCACCGGAAGTAATGGAAGCGTCACGGCGGTTTCTTCCTCGACTCCGATGGAGATGATGCATCTGATGGGCACAATGCAACCGCTCGCCATGGTTAGGGCCCCTCAGGGAACCTACACCGGCGCATCGATCACCATCGGGTCGGCGACCGTGATGTACATGGATCCCACGACCAAGGCGCCCGTGCAAGCGACAATTCCTGGCCCCATTACGGGGACGGTCACGTTCAGCAGCCCGATCACGGTGGGTTCTACGCCGATGGCCATGGGCTTCGATCTCGATCTGGGCAGTTCCGTCACGATGGGCTCCAATGGCAATCTGAGCATGAATCCGGTCTTTCATGTCACCTCAGGAATGCAGGGCTCGGGCAACCCCCTCGATCCATCGAATGGCGGAATTCAGCAAATGATGGGTTCATTGTCGAGCGTCTCGGGAAGTTCGTTCACCATGACCTCGATGCAGGCGGCGCAGAGCTTCACCTTCGCGACCAACTCTTCGACGGCCTTCGACGGCACCAGCATGAGTTCTATGACAAACGGCATGCTCGTGATGGTCGATGCCAGTCTTCAGGCTGACGGCACGTTGATGGCGACAAAGATCCAGTCCATGATGAACTCCGGAGGCGTCATGGGAGGAGGCATCATCACCGCGGTGACCGGACAGCCGCCAACGTCGCTTACGATGGTCATGCAGAATGGAGCCGGTTCAGGCATGATGTCGTCGGATTTCGCAGCCGGAGCCACAATCAACCTGAGCGGAAGCACCACCTATCAGATCGATGAAGACGGCATGGACATGTCGGGACTGCCCTTCACACCCATATTCGATGCGAGCCATATTTATGTGGGGCAGAGCGTGATGCCCAGCAGTTCAACCAGCATGATGAGCGGCGGATCGGGAATGATGGGCGGCAGTTCGATGGGAGGTACCATCACTGCGTCAGAAGTTGCCCTAGAGCCACAGGGATTGACCGGCACTACAGCCACTGCGATCACCAGCGGTTCGACTACCAGCTTCACCCTGACTCTGCCTTCGGACTCTGCGTTCACCACACTGACGGGCGCTACCAGCGTAACGGTGGTACAGCAGGCACAAACAACACTTGCCGGAACGTCACCGATTGCGAGCGGATCTTCCATGCATGCCTTCGGGCTGTTGTTCTTCGACGGCGGCCAATGGAAAATGGTGGCATCAAGGATGGGTGCGAATTAACCACTTGCCTGGCATTTCCACGAACACAATAGTTTGCAGCGCGTGACGGAGGTCACAGACCACCATGTGCTGCGTTCAGCATCATGGAACGTCGAGCATGAGTTACTTTGCCAAAGTCGTCGCAAGGGTTGTTGTTCTATTCGTTGGACTCAATCCGTTGATTGCTTCGGGGCCTTGCAGCCAGGCTGCTTCAACAGCTAAGTGCTGCGGGCCTCGTTGTCCGATGAAGGCAATGGCGCATATGGAGGAAATGCAGAGTGGCGCCGAAGTCAAGACAGGTGCGCCCCCTTGCTGCAAGATTTCTTTCCCCACCCATTCATCGAAAGCGATTCTGGGAACGACCGAGCAATCGCTGACCCTTCAGGGGTCAAGCGACATCGTGGTTGACCAGTACCCGGCGCTCACCGGTGCAAGAACCGGAAACGCAACATTGCGAGTCGAGCGAACTCTGCATCGACCGCGAGCATCGCTCTGTATATTCCTGATTTAGACTCCCCTCACATCTCCCTTGCATCTTCGCAATCTGCATCTGGTTCCTGATTTGGACATTCGCGGGAATACTTGGCAATGCCTATCGGGAAGCGCTGGAGTCCATTCGGTGTTCGGTCAGTGCTGCCTGATACTCTTCGGGCACAGATAACCACAATTACCGACTGGGCTACCAGGGCGCGAGGCGAAAGCATTCGCACTCCAGATGGCGCACCCATACTTCCGCCCAAGAGCGGTCAAGGAGCCCGTTGTGATTTCAAGAAGCCGTCGTGTCTCTCTACTCTGTGCCGCTGTCTCGTTATTGACAGTCTTCCTTCCGCGTCAGGCGTCCGCTGTCCCCCAGTACGCCAGACGGTACAAACTCAACTGCTACGCTTGCCATACCATTCCCCCCATCCTGAACGAACAAGGCTATATGTTCAAGAGACTTGGGCATCACCTTCCGCCGTCGCTGGAGGTACCGGAGAGGGTGCAGCGCATTCTAGATCTCGTGAAGAAGGAGCCGGAGTGGTCGCTTTCGAACAATGCATCGCTGGCAGTTTCCGACTTCAACTATTCCGCGCAACGCACCACCCAGCAAGGTCAGGGTTCGTCCTCCACTTCTGCCATTCAGGTGGGAGATCGGAA
>JAKAJO010000033.1 GCA_021813745.1 Acidobacteriota bacterium | reverse complement strand
CAGGAACTGGAAACAAGCAACCCGGCTCTGCTGAAACGACTGCAGACCCAATGGGAGACACGGGCGATCAAGTCGGGGGAGTTTCACGAAGCCTTTCTTTACGAGCTCGGTTCCATGAGCGAACCCTTGCCCGCGGCTTATTACATTCCAGGCGACCGGCTCTGGTTTCGCAATCCCGACGCCGGCTCCTCGGACGTCGAGGGATATGAAGGATCCTGGGTCTTTTACCTGGGCGGCGGCTTGTTTTCAAACTTCTGGAAGAGCAGCCAGCCGTTCACCATCACGACCAAGTCCGTGGAGATATTCCACTGGCGCCATGGCGTCCGGCCCGACGGCGAGGGCCAACTGAAGATGGACGAGACGGTGGTTGAGGCTCGCGTGCGCAAAACGCTCGAAGATCCGATGGAACTGCAGCGGGTTCTTGAGCGGATGCTCCGGCTGCGCGACCCCCAGGGCGTCTATGGCGCGGGTGGCTGCATCGATGCGACGCGCGAATTCCCGCGCTGGGTATGTCCCGGTACCGCTGATATTGTCCTGCCCTGCATCTGAGTGACGGGGGTTACTCTTCATGCTCGGCTTCTGAATGGGCGCAATCGGCCGAGGCCGCTGCCCGTAATCGGTCGGCCCGTCGTCCGACCGGCCCAAAGCAGTCTTTGGCGATCTGCGCCTGAATCAGGCGTGTCTCTCGGTGCAATGTTCGCTGTCGTACAGACCAAATGTCTCGATTCTGCAATCCTCACCGAGTGCCCTGCTACTCGCAATCGCGATAGTTGTGCAGTCCGCCTGACTGGAGGAGCCGACAGCGCAGGCTCTCCATCCAAGCCCCAGACCCTGGAACGCGAGATGGCAATGAAACCTGATGTTCTTAATGACCGGGCGCGCGAAGCACTACGCGTTTCCGAAAGCCGCTACCGTAGGTTGTTTGAAACCGCCCGCGACGGAATCCTCCTGCTGAATGCGGATACCGGGCAGATCGAGGACGTCAATCCCTACCTGATCCAAATGCTTGGCTACACGCACGCGGAGTTTCTGGGCAAGAAATTGTGGGAAGTGGGCGCGTTCGCAGACATCGCGGAGAGCAAGGAAATCTTCGCGGTTCTGCAGGAAAAGGGATATGTCCGATACGACGACTTGCCGCTCAAAACGATCTTCGGCAAGAAAGTCGATGTTGAATTCGTAAGCAATTCCTACAACTGCGAAGGCGTCAAGGTCATTCAATGCAACATCAGGGATATTTCCGGGCGCCACGATGCCGATCGCGTGCTGCGCGAATTCAAAGCCATCGTAGATGCCAGTGATGACGCAATCGTCAGCACATCATTGGACGGCGTCATAAAGAGTTGGAACCCTGGCGCGGAAAGGCTATTTGGCCATACCGCCGACGAAGCAATCGGCAGCTCAATGATGCTAATTGTTCCTCCAGGTCTCCCAGATGAGGGGACTGAAATGATCGCGCCCCTTTCGGGAGGAGACAAGGTTGAGCACGTTGAGGCGGTGCGCCGTCACAAAGACGGTCGCTTGATTGATATATCCGTCACGATTTCCCCCATTCGGGACAAATGCGGAAAGACAATTGCCACAACCAGGATCGCAAGAGATATCACCGGATACAAGCAGGCTGCAAATCACCGAATTGCACTTGAAGAGCAACTGCGAGAATCGCAGAAGATGGAAGCCATCGGCACTCTCGCCGGCGGCATCGCGCACGATTTCAACAACATTATCGCCGCCATTCTAGGCAATGCGGAGCTCGCTCTAGAGGACACGAAGATCAGCCCGTCGGCCCAGACCAGCATCGCGGAAATTCGCAAGGCGGCCTCGCGAGGGCGCGATTTGGTGCAGCAGATTCTCGCCTTTAGCCGCCGCCAGCCCACCGAGCGCAAGCGTATCAAGGTTGACCTGGTGGTGTTCGAAGCCGTGCGACTGCTGCGTGCTACGATGCCTGCACGCTTGAGCCTCGATGTTCACTGTTCCTCCAACGTGCCGCCTGTAATGGCCGATGCCACGCAGATCGAGCAGGTCCTGATCAACCTGGCCACAAACGCCATGCAGGCGATGCCGAGCGGCCCTGGACGAATCAGCATCCGCTTGGACATGGTGATGCTGGATGCGGCACTGGCCGCAGGGCAGCAGGCGCTGCGGGCAATGCATACCCGGCACGCGGGGCCTGCGGTGCGAATCGCGGTAAGTGACACCGGGGCAGGTATTGGAGCAGCGGTACGCGAGCGAATCTTCGAGCCGTTCTTCACCACCAAACCGGTGAACCAGAGCACCGGGCTGGGGCTGTCGGTGGTGCACGGCATCGTGCAGGGGCACGAAGGGGCGATCACGGTGGCGAGTGAACCGGGGATGGGCACAACCTTCATGATCTATCTGCCTGTCGCCGACGACGCAGCAGGCGCGTCGGATGACGATACAAGCGCTGCGGCTGCTCCTCCGGCGCTGAAGCCTGGTACCGGACAAAGCGTTCTCTATCTCGATGACGATGATTCGCTGGTATTTCTGGTCAAGCGGTTGCTGGAGAGGCGTGGCTACCGCGTCAGCGCCTACACTGACGCCAAGGAGGCGCTGGCGGCGTTGCGCGCCGATTCGACCGCCTTCGACCTGGTGGTGACGGATTACAACATGCCGGGCATGTCGGGGCTGGATGTGGCGCGCGAAGTTCGGACGATCCGCGCGGACTTGCCGGTGGCCGTGGCCACAGGATTTGTGGACGAGGCATTGCGCGTGCAGGCCGGCGACGCCGGGGTACGCGAGCTCATCTTCAAGGCTGACGACGTGGAAATATTCTGCGCGACGCTGCAGCGGCTGTTGCCGCCCCACTCCCTGCCGAAGTCTCCGTGAGCCAACGCCGCGTCGACAATGAGCGCCTAAGCGACTGCTTTCGCATTCTGGCCCCTGCCGCTTAGAGCCGGAGAAGACGCCCGCTGTTCGGCCGCCCCACCGCAGGCGGTTGCCTTGTCTTCCGCGTAGCGCAATTGCTTCCGGCGGCACATGCCTGGATCAACGCGCCTCAGCTGACGATCCCCAGATGCCAGGGCACGAACTCGTGGTCTCCGAGCCCGAGCAGTTCGCTCTTGGTGGGCGTTCCCGAGGCGTGCAGCAGGATGCGGCCGAATATTTCCTGCCCCATTGCCTGCACTCCGAGCTCGCCGTCGAGTATGCGTCCGCAGTTGATGTCCATGTCCTCGCGCAGGCGCTCGTAAATCGGCGAGTTGCTGGCCAATTTGATTGTCGGCGCCGGCTTGGAACCGAACATCGATCCGCGCCCGGTGGTGAAACAGAT
The DNA here is from genome assembly GCA_021813745.1 of Acidobacteriota bacterium. GTDB lineage: Bacteria > Acidobacteriota > Terriglobia > Terriglobales > Acidobacteriaceae > Telmatobacter. The sequence continues at coordinate 3 of JAKAJO010000033.1, read as the reverse complement.
CAT
>JAKAJO010000049.1 GCA_021813745.1 Acidobacteriota bacterium | reverse complement strand
CTGAGATTTCAGAGGGGCTTCGACGGCGGCGTTGACTGCGGACTGCCTCGACTTCACTCATGGCTCAAGTCAAGCACCCAATAACGTCCCTGAAAAGTATGGGGTTGCTCGAATGCGTACAGATGGTCGTGCTGATGATGGGCGCTTTCCGCGCCGGAATGATCGCAGTTCCCATGAATCCGCGGATGAAGGCTCCGGAGATCGCTTACGTTCTGGAGCACTCGGGAGCACGGATCTGTTTCAGCGAACTGGCACTCGCGCCGCTGGTGGACGGCGCCGCAGTGATTGGCACACTGCCGGAAGCGAAGGAGACACGTACGCCGTTACCTCTCGTCAGCCCCGATGACCCGGCCCTTCTGCTCTATACATCGGGAACAACGGCTCGGCCGAAAGGCGTGATCCATACGCAGCGAACACTCCTCGAGGCTTCAAAGATGATCGTGTCGGGAGGCATTACACCCGCGGATATATGTCTTGCGTTGACTCAACTATCTCACGCGAGCGGTTTGATGTGCGCATACATTCCCGGCCTGATTCAGGGCGCTACAGTGGTCCTGCTGAGGAGTTTCGACCCGGCTGCAGCGCTTGACCTTATCGAGCGACATGCGTGCAGCTATATGTTCGGTCTCCCAGCCGGGCTTCAGCAGATTGTGGAGGAACAGGTTTCGACACCTCGCAACATCTCAAGCATGCGATTAATCTTTGCAGGTGGTGACACGGTGCCGGTTGCGCTTCAGAGGCGCGTACTCGACCTATTGCACATAGAGGTCAGGGAAGGCTGCGGCATGACGGAAGTGATACCGACCACTTTCAATCCTCCCGGCGCTGTGCGCGCCGGATCAATCGGCATTGCACCAGAGGGCTTTTCTCTCCGGGTTATTGATGAGCGAGGAAACGACGTGGAGCCCGGCGAAATTGGCGAGCTCATTCTTCGCGGTCCTGCGAACTGCATTGGCTACTGGAATGATCCCGACGCGACGACGAAACTCCTCCGAGGTGGATGGCTCCATACCGGCGATTTGGTCATGTGCGATGAAAGTGGATATTACTGGTTCAAAGGCCGCTTGAAGCAGATCATCATCCGCGGCGGTTCCAACATCTCGCCGCAGGAGGTCGAAGAGGCGCTGTATCAGCATCGAGCCGTTTTTGAAGCGGGAGTTGTAGGCCTGCCCGATCCAAATTCGGCGAATTGCCGGTGGCCTTTGTCTCTCTTCGTGAAGGTTATTTCTGCTCGCAGGATGATCTGCTCTCCCATGCACGCACGATGCTTTCGGAGTACAAGGTTCCGACGAGCGTGTACTTTATGAATGCGTTGCCGAAAGGCCTAACCGGCAAGGTCGACCGGCGCCGATTGCGCGACATGCTGCTCGCTAAGACCGAGCTTCTCGAGAGCGAGATCGTATCGTAGGTCTGATTGATGGGAGGAGAAACAGCGGAGCATGGCCAGGGCGCGCAGGACCGGGTCCCGTTCTTCGATTCCCAGGGCGAGCCAATCAAAGAATTGGTCTTCAAAACCTGGCGAGTCGTAACAGAAGGCGCGAAACGAAGAGGGAATGTATCGGATTTGCGCCAAAAACTCGAGCTTCCCTCGAAGTTCCGCCGCCCGGCTCTCATTGCCACAGGTCGCGTGGGTTGCAGCTGCAAAGCTGAGTGTCGCAGGGTCCTCGGGAGCAAAGCCCAAAGAACGCTCGGCTGCCTTCGCTGCGCCTTCCTTGTTGCCGCGGAAAGCCCTGCTCTTGCCCAGAAACCAATAGAGCCGCAAGAATGCCGGATCATCTGCGAGCACGCGGGCCGCTTCCTGTTCGAATTGATCAAAGAGGCCCCGGTAGACCAGATTGCACGCGAAGTCCGCATTGACATGAGGAGAAAGCGGATCGAGGACGAGCGCGCGCTTCAGCCAGGTCGCGCCTTCTTCCAACCTTCCTGTAGGTTGCAGATAGGAAGTGGCGTACTTGGCCACAGCCATTGCGTAGTTTGGATTGCGCTCAAGGCAGCGACAAATCTCGATACCGCATTGCTCTGTGTTCCACTCCCAGGCATTTTCCAGCATTCTGAGTGAACAATACGCTTCTCCAAGCTGCGGATCGATCTCGATCGCCTTTCGCGCGTACGCCTGCGCTCGCGGCATCACCTCTTTTGGTCTTCCATACCGTAGAAGCCCTGCAGAAGAAGGCAATCGGCTAATCCTGAATATGCGCCCGCGCAGCTTGGATCTCGTTCAATCGCCTGCTGGAAGAAACTTGCTGCTTTGCGCAGGGCCTCTGGATTCCAGCGATGCCACCAGTAGCGCCCCTTGAGATAGAGCGCGTGAGCTTCAGGATCAATGACTCGGGACGATTTTACGAGATGCCGAGGCAATTCCATTTTCAAAGCTGCAACGATTGTCGCCGCAATCTCATCCTGGAGCTGAAAAACGGCGGTGAGCCGGCGCTCGAACCTGCCGCCCCAGATATGGCAGCCGTCGTGGACGTTGACAAGTTGCACGTGAATTCGGAGTTGATCGTTCTGGCGGCGCACGCTGCCTTCGAGTACGGTGTCAACCTGCAACATCGAACCGATGCCCGTATATCGTCGGTGTAGCCTTTAAACTTGAACGAACTGGTGCGGGCCACGACTTTGAGCCCCGGGACTCGGGTGAGTGCGGTGATGAGCTCATCGGTCAAGCCGTCAGCGAAGCAATCGTCATCCGGGTCGGTACCGAGGCATGTGAACGGTAGCACCACCACACTTCCGGCGAAGGCCGGCTCAGCGGGCTGATCCTTGCGCATGAATTTCGGAGCGTAAGTTCCCTTTGGGAAAACAAGCTGCAGGCTTTCGTTCGCGCCTTCAGATTCGTAGTACTGTTCGAGTTTCTTGCGGAGTCGGGCGAATTCGACCCGCACGATCGAACTTGCGTCCGAGTCATATCCTGGCTTACGGCCGAATACCGTTACACCAAGTACAGACTCCTTCAGTGAATTGGTCCGCCCCGCGAGGGATTCGGCGACGGTATGCCGCAGCAAGTCTCGCAGCCGCACTGAATTGGCAAACGCGGAGCTTTCGCAGAGACGCGCGAGATGAGCTTCGATTTCATTCGTTTGCACGGGAAGGCTGCTCACGCGTCCATAATAAGCTCTGCAGGAGCATTCGATTCAGATGATTTGTGGAATCTGCTCAAGTTTCGGCTCTCCGTTAGTCGCTGCGAACTATACTAGCGACCGACCAGCGCGAAATTGAGCTTGAACACGGTCCGCACCCAAAGCTGAACAAGGAATGATTGGTGCCCGGAGGGGGACTTGAACCCCCACGGAGGGTAAGCTCCTGCGGATTTTAAGTCCGCTGCGTCTGCCAGTTTCGCCATCCGGGCAAAGAGCCTCCTCTATCTTAATTGGCGTGTCCGGTTCTCAACCGGACACGCGGCTTGAATACGAATAGGGCTGGTCCAACGTGCGGACTGGAATTACTGAGAATGTCCATATTTTCAGCATTTTGCCTGTATACAGTGCAATGCACAGGCACTAGAGGCCGTAAACGTCCGTGTACACAACTAGGTACTGGCATTCTGTATCACATTGAATTATCAAGGGGTTGACTGAATTTAATTTGGCGTCACAATTGCTATCAGCTTTATTGAACTTTTCTCAACGGCTGTGGAGGATCTGATCTTGCATTCGATCGCATGGTGGCCAACATTGATCGCGGTCGGCGTCGCAACCATCACAGATCTGCGCAGTCGTCGCATTCCGAACTGGCTGGTGTTTCCTTTTCTGCTGGTCGGAATTGGAGTTTCGACGTGGATGAACGGCTGGAGCGGACTGATTAGCAGTGCTGAGGGCCTTGGGCTGGGGCTACTGCTATTCGGAATTCTGGCTGTCATGGGCGGAATGGGGATGGGAGACGTCAAGCTCTGCGCGGCGGTGGGAGCGTGGATTGGGCCCCATCAACTATTTCTTGCCCTGGTACTTACAGGTATTGCTGGAGGGGTAATGGCCATCGGCTGGGCAGTGGTCGGTGGTTTCATCGGAGAACTTTTTACGGGAAGCAGCAATCTTGTTTTTGGATTTTGGAAAAAAGAGACGCGCGAGAAATCAGACCTGACTCTCTCAAGTCCGCGCGCTCGAAAGATGCCTTATGCGCCTGCGATTGCGCTTGGAACACTTTTGTCCTTTTTGGCGAAATAGGAGATGCAAGTTTTACGACTTAGAAGTCTTGCTGGATTCAGGTTGGAATAGCTTCGAGCACAAACCTTGAAAGAGGAGTCTTAGATCTACTATGGCGTTAAATACGCAAGAAGTCATCACCGTCGGTCTTGGTAACCTCTCTGTTGGCCTGATTGGTCCCAGCGATCAACGGCGCAGGGGCATTGCCCACGCACTGGCGGGGTGCGATGTCACGGCGGTCCAGGAGTTTGGTGCCTATCCGTCAACTCCTGCCGATGTAGCACGCTTTCAGGATTACCACTTCGATGTGGTCATCATCGAGCTAGATAGCGACCGGGACGTCGCACTCGCGCTCGTGGAGCAACTTGTATCCAGCGCCGACACAACCGTGATGGTCTGCTCGTCGCAAACCGATCCTAGCGTCCTAATGCAATGCATGCGTGCGGGGGCACGGGAATTCTTGCCTCAGCCGGTTGCAATCGGGACTCTTGCGGAAGCATTGGGTCGCGCGGCGGCTCGGAAGCCCGTGCCCAAATCTGGGAGAGAGGGCGCAGGGAAAGTTCTGGTGTTTCTTGGCGGAAAGGGTGGCTCGGGAGTTACGACAGTCGCCTGTAACTTCGCCGTTTCACTAGTGCACGATTGCAGCCACACGGCCGTGCTGATCGATCTCGATCTGCCACTGGGAGATGTGGCTCTGACACTTGGAATTACCCCCCAATTCTCCGCCGTGGATGCGTTGCAGAACTTCAGCCGTCTCGACTCCAACTTTCTGTCGAAGCTGACCACCGCTCACAGTTCAGGGCTATCGGTGCTGGCGGCTCCGGGGAAGTTCCCTCAGGTGGAAGTGACGCGCGAAGCGTTAGAGCGGCTGATTGCAACAGCGCGCGCGAATTTTGAATATGTAATTATCGATGCTGGATCCCGTTTTGATCTAAGCGATAACACTCTTGTAGAGCAAGCAGATATGGTCTACCTCGTCATGCAGGCAGGTATTCCTGAGCTTCGCAACTCGCATCGCGTCATCTCTGAATATTTCAAATCTGGCGGGTCAAACCTGGAGTTAGTGCTGAACCGCTTCATCCCTCGCGCCGGCGGTGTCGACGAGGAACACATATCGAAGGCGCTGGGCCGGCCCGTACAGTGGAAAATTCCGAGCGATTACGTCGCAGTGCGCCGCATGCAGAACGAAGCGACGCCATTGACACTCGAGGATTCCATGATTTCGCGGGCAATTCGCGAGATGGCGAGGGCGGCATGCGGCAAGGAAGCTGAGCCTACCAAGAAGAAGCGGAAGGGTTTCAGCCTTTTCGGCTGATTCGGGCCTCGAAAGTTGAATCCTAGCGACGGGAAAGGTGACACGTGGAAAATCTGAACTTAGAAAACTTTAAAACAGAAGTACACCGAACCCTGATCTCCAAGCTGGATCTTGAAAAGCTGTCACGCGTGAACTCAAATCAAGCGAGACAAGCGGTTTCGAGCATCATCAGCGAGATTATCAGCGATCGTCGCGTTCCGCTCAGCTTCGACGAGCAGGAGAAGATCCAAACTGACCTGCTCGATGAAGTGTTTGGTCTTGGACCGCTTGAGCCACTGCTGAAGGATCAAAAGATCTCCGACATTCTCGTGAACGACAAGGACCATGTCTTTGTTGAACGAGGTGGGGTGCTGACGCGGGCAAATGCGTCGTTCCGAGATGATCGTCACCTCCTTCAGATTATTGATCGCATCGTCTCACGTGTAGGCCGACGGGTCGACGAGTCGTCGCCAATGGTCGATGCTCGTCTACCTGATGGTTCGCGTGTGAACGCGATTATTCCACCACTGGCTCTTGATGGCCCCTCGCTCTCGATTCGCCGATTTGGTACCGGGCCATTAGCCGCCAATCAGCTTGTACAACTTAAAAGTATCTCTGCAGAAATGATGGAATTGCTATCGGCGGCGGTCCGGGCGCGCCTGAGCATACTGATCTCTGGCGGCACAGGTGCTGGCAAGACTACATTTCTCAACATTCTGTCTCAGTACATTCCCCAGAACGAACGCATCATCACCATCGAAGATGCGGCGGAACTGCAGCTCGCCCAGGAAAACATGGTGCGACTGGAGACGCGCCCACCAAACGTCGAAGGCCAGGGGGCGATTCGCCAAAGGCAGTTGTTGATTAACTGCCTGCGTATGCGTCCAGATCGAATCATCATCGGTGAGTGCCGCGGAGAAGAAGCGTTCGATATGTTGCAGGCGATGAATACGGGACATGAAGGATCGATGACCACGATTCACGCCAATACGGCCCGTGATGCATTGACGCGTCTCGAATCAATGGTGGCCATGAGCAACCTCAGCCTGCCAGAGAAGACCGTACGGCAGCAGATTGCTTCGGCACTCACGATTGTTGTGCAGTGCAGCCGTCTCAGTGACGGTAGCCGCAAGTGCGTCAGCATTCATGAGATTACCGGGATGGAAGAGAACGTGATCAGCATGCAGGAGATCTTTGCGTTCCAGAAGAAAGGCATAGGCCCCAATGGAAAGGTACTGGGAGTCTTTCAGCCGAGTCGTATCCGGCCCAGATTCCTTGAACAGCTGCGAACTTCGGGAATCTTTCTGCCTCCGAGCCTTTTTGAAAGGGCCACCGAAGTCAACTAACAAGATTTGGAGTCAAGTGCCATGACAGTGATCGTGATCCTGGTTTTCCTCGGTGTCTTCGCCGTCGCAGCAATGCTGATGGCGGCGTCTGGCGCGGGAGCCTCCCAGGAGTCCAAACAAATGCTCGCACGATTGGACTCTGCACTGGCCACAGGCAGGGCGAGATCGGACATGGACGAGCTCCTTATCGATGTCCGCAAAAGCGAGATAACAAGTACCATTCCATGGATTGATCGGCTTCTTCGCCAGTTGGAACTCACGCCACGTCTTCGGCGGCTCCTGTACCAGGCCGACCTGAAGTGGACCGTGGGCGGGCTTGTTCTCATTACGATTGCGGCCTTCTCGATCCCGGGCTATCTCGTCTATCTCCGCACGGGAGCTGCCCTGCTCGCATTGGCGGTAGGCCTTGTTATTGGATGTCTACCGTTCGCATTCGTCCTTCGGAAGCGAGCCTCTCGGCTTAAGAAGTTTGAAGAAGGACTGCCGGAGGCACTCGACCTGATCGTCAGCGCGTTACGCGTTGGACAGAGTTTCAATTCTGCGCTAGGCCTCGTGACGAAGGAGTGCGCTGATCCAGTAGGTCCTGAGTTTCGGGTCACTTTTGAAGAACAAAATTACGGGCTGGAGCTCAAAACTGCCCTGGACAACATGACCCAGCGTGTTCCTTTACAAGATCTACGAATGGTAGTGACTGCAATTCTCATTCAGAAGGAAAGCGGCGGTAACCTGGCTGAGGTTCTGGAAAAGGTCGCAGAGGTGATTCGTGAGCGTTTTCGTCTCCAGAGACAAGTGAGAACGCATACCGCACAGGGACGTTTAACTGGAGTGGTGCTCACTCTCCTTCCCGTTGTTCTCGGGTGTGCGCTGTACTTCGTGAATCCCGATATGATGAGCATCCTGTGGAAACGTCCGATCGGCATTGACCTGCTCTATGCAGCCGGAGTCATGATCATCATCGGCGGACTTATTATCCGCAAGATCGTCAACATGGACGTTTAGCGAGGGGCTTATGCTATTTGCAATTCTTGCGTTTTGCGTGATTTTCATCCTGATTTTGAGCGGCAGCCTCCTTATTTTCTACCGCGAGACAATACAGGCACGCATTGCATCTGCGATTAATCCGACGCAAAAGCAGCAAACGCTGAAGTCACGTCTCCAGGACACGCGTGAAAAGCTGGGCGATGTTGTGGAGCAGTTCGAACGAATCGTTCCTAAGAGCGAAGCAGAAGTTGGAGTGATCCATCAGCGACTGATCCGGGCCGGTTTCCGCGAGGATTCCGCGGTTAAAAACTTTTATGCCTCAAAGGTGATTACACCCCTCGTGCTTTGCCTAATTGCTCTGCTTTCCGGCCTTGCAAAGTCCAGCCCATTTTTCATCTACATCGCATGTCTGGGAATCGGCTTTCTCTTACCGGATTTTTGGCTCGGACGGACAATCTCGAACCGGCAGGCACAAATCCGTAAGGGCTTGCCCGACGTTCTGGACCTCCTGATCATCTGCGTGGAAGCGGGGCTCAGCCTCGACCAGGCGACAGCGCGCACCTCCGAGGAACTGCGCCTAGCCCAGCCGGCATTAAGCGATGAATTGGGTATGGTCGCGCTCGAACAGCGCGCGGGAAGCGTTCGCGCCGATGCTTGGAAGCATTTTGCAGATCGAACTGGAGTCGACAGCGTCCGTAATCTCGTTTCGATGCTGATCCAATCAGAGCAGTTTGGGACCAGTATTGCCAAAACCCTTCGCGTTCACTCGGATACGCTCAGAACGAAACGTGTACAGGAAATCGAAGAGAAAGCTGCGAAGCTGCCGATTAAGCTGATTTTCCCGCTTGTGTTCTTCATTTTTCCGTCCCTATTTGTTGTCACTTTAGGGCCGGCGATGATCATCATGGCGGAGTCATTTAAGTCAATTTTCACTCATTAACACCATGAAAGGAGAAGCCGGATGGACGGATCAACGATTATCCGCATTGTGGCCGGTGCGATGTTCGTTATCGTACTTGCAATTCTGATCCAGCGTCGTAGAACTCACGTGAAGTAGTGAAGGCCCTGGGCGCAAATGAGGCGCTTCAACACAGCAATAGACAGCGAAATTTGAGAACCACTCACAATCCGTCATAGGAATAGGAGAAAAAAATGGACAATGCCACAATCATTCGCGTCGTATCGGGTGTTCTATTTGTCATTGTGCTTGTCATCCTGATTCAGCGGCGCCGCACCCGGGTCAAGTAAAGGCACAGAAGACGGACGGGGGCTCCGGCAATTGATAGCGCCCCTGTTTCCTCTGGCCTGCCCTACCCGTCAATGGTTCTGCCTGTGCAGAATTGGCTTTGAGTTCATCTACGGTTGCCCACTCTCATGTGCATCCGCAGGTAGTGTCTGGTTTTTACTCTGAATTGAGTCTCGCTCGGACTTGATTGCTTGAACGAGACAATGAGCTTTTGCCTAGAAACCTATACAGCTATTGCGAGAAGAAGCAGTGAATGACCTGCAAGTTGAAGTGACTCACCTGCGAGTGAGCAGCCTCCAGGAGGAATGGGATTGATGGAAAGCCCTAAGTATTGCGTGTACAACCAAACGCGAGAGAGCTTCCTCAGCCTGGGGGTTACTGTCGCGGATATCACAATCGAGAAGCTCCGAGCCATGATTGAAAGACTGACGATCAAAGCTGATAGCGGGCTTTGGATGATGCCCTATCGTGGAATTCCATCCGCAAAGGGCTTGTCACCCATCGACCTTTTATACCTCGATAAAGATTACCGCGTTATACAGGAAGTTGAGTCATTTCCCACCAGCTCTGTGGAGCCTCTACGGGACGAGGCGGCCAGCGCACTGGTTTTGCCTGCTCATACGATCTACTCGTCGCAGACACAACCGGGAGATCAGCTCGTGATTTGCGTAGCGCATGAGATGGAACGTCGTTTGGAACGGCTCGCAGAATCCTTCTCAACTGGTCCCCTGGCTACCGTCCAAATCAATGGCAATAGCAAGACAATGCAAGCTGCATTTGATGGAACCATGCCGTACGATAATACCTCATCAATTCTGCAGCTTCGCCAAGCAACATTGGCAGATCGAAATCCACAATCCCCAAAGCCGGAGCGCAAGCATCCTCTGAAAGCTTGGCTTCAGAGTCTTTTGTCAACAGAGCGTAGACGCGCTCGTCGGCTTCCACTTCCCGGGCTCGTGGCTTACTACTGGACCGGAAGCACTCCACGGGCATATCAAGTCGCAGATATCAGCATGAGTGGCCTGTACCTTCTCACTGAAGAGCGATGGTATCCCGGCACCTTAGTGCTGATGACCCTTCAAAGAGTAGATGCGGAAGGGCGCAATCTTGACGATGCAGTTGCAGTCCAGTCAAGAGTCGTCCGATGGGGTTCCGACGGTCTTGGGCTTTCGTTTGTCTTGCTGAAATCGATGGATCCGGAAAAAGACGGCGCAACGGTAGGAAACAGTGTCGATAAAAAGACTCTCGAACGATTCTTGGACCGAATGAAAGATGCGGACACGGATTCTCGTCTTACCGCCAATTAGAACCTACTCTGCTTGTACCCAAAGCCTAAGTGAATCCGAGAGCTTATCAAGAAGGAATCCAGAACTGGAACGTCGTTCCCTTTCCGATGTCACTTGTGACGGAGATCGATCCTCCATGCGCCGTTACGATCGCTCGAGCGATCGCAAGGCCCATTCCTGTTCCCTTGCCACTCTTTGTACCAATTCGGCCGCGGTAGAACTTTTCAAAGATTAGCGGCAGGTCAATGGCGTCAATTCCAGGCCCGCAATCCGAGACGGTAAAGGCTACACGACCCGGCATCCCTTCCCCGCGGACTGTGATGACTCCACCTCGATCCGTATAGCGCGACGAATTTTCGAGCAGGTGCCGGAACACCCTACTCATCAAATGCGGATCGAAGAGTGCCAATCGATCCTCGCCAACAACGTCCACGACGACCCTGTGATGCATCAGCAAACTTCTCGATTCGTCGATCACATGCTCGAGAAATGCTCGAATGTGCTGATGGATGGGTCGCACCTTTACGACGTCCGCCTCAATTTCAGCCATCTCAATTGCTTCACCGATCAAGACGTCCAGTCGCGCGCTCTCATCATCCACCACTTCAATCAAGTCATCTCGACCAGAGCCGTCCAGTCCTTCACTGTGCCTTAGAGTGGTAATCGCCGCACGAATGGAGGTCAAGGGAGTACGCAATTCGTGGGACAGGGAGTCAATCAGTGCCGTCCGCAATCGTTCACTCGCACGAGCGGCTTCAATCTGAGCGGTCTTTTCAAGCGCCACCGCGCGCGTGAGTGCGATGGCAACCTGGGCGCTCACGGCAACTGCGACTTCGGCAGGGATCTTGTCAGGGATCCAAGCCAAGCCGCCAACACATCGCATCCCAAACATGAGAGGCTGCACTTTCCATCCTTCTGGAGCTAAGCCATCCTGCCGCGGATCCAAAGACAACGAGTGTAAGGCCTCCTTCAGATGCTCTGGGAACTTCGTACTTGAGGCATAGAAGTCATCGCGGTCCTGGACGCATAACACAACCGTATCCAAGAGAAAGATCTTCTGAATGAGTCCTGGAAGTTCGCGAATCAGGCTTGAACCATCTTCATGAAGCATCATTTCCTGGCTCAACGTGTAGAGGCATTCGACATCTTCTCTGCGCCGCTCTGCGTGGCGAGCCTGGCTCGCTGCGCGCTCCGCGACTCGGCCCGTCACCAGGCTGCACGCCAGGAAAGAGAACATGGAGAGCCACTGTCCTGCGCCAGCTAAAAGAAATGTATGGTAAGGAGGAAGGAAATAGTAATCGAAGGCTAAGCTCGCCAGCAACGCAGCAGCGAGTGAGAGTGCAATCCCGCCTTGCGATGCTGTCCATACGACAAGCGCAAGAAATACCATCCCAGCCGTGGAGGCACTCGCTTTGAGCCACGCCAGCAGCGCAGTCGTAACAAGGACAAGAGCCACGCCCAGAAACCAGCGAAGGAAACTGTGCATCTTAAAGCGCAAGAGTTCCTCTTCTAATGAATCATACTTCTGTAGGGTAATCATGTAAGCTTCCCTTTGCAGGAGACGACAGTGGCAAACCGGATACTTGTCATCGACGATGAAGTTCAGATCACGCGCGTACTTCGCGCTGCATTGAGCGCAAAAGGATTTGACGTCCGGACAGCAAGTGAGCCAGAGGAAGGGATACGGCTTTTTCGTGAGTGGAATCCTGATCTTGTGATCACAGACCTGATGATGCCCGGCATGACCGGTGTGGAAATCTGTCGCGCGATTCGTTCAGTTCGCGCTACGCCGGTCATTGTCTTATCTGTACGAGAACATGAACGTTCCAAAGTCGAGGCGCTCGACGCTGGCGCCGATGATTACGTCACTAAGCCCTTCAGTATGCCTGAATTGCTTGCTCGCGTGAGAGCCCACTTACGTCGAGCACCGGAGTCAACGGCAAACGCGATTTCCATAGGAGACTTCAACATCGACATTGGAGCGCATTCAATTCTCATTGCTGACAACTCCATTCATTTGACCCCCAAGGAATTCGACCTCCTGGTTCATCTCGCCAAGCACGCTGGTAAGGTTCTGACACACCGCTCGCTCTTGACCTCAGTCTGGGGAAGTCAGTCGGCACATCAGCCAGAATACCTGCGGGTTTTCGTTGCACAGCTGCGCAAGAAACTGGAAGCAGAGACTGGAAAGCAATACATTCAAACAGAGCCTTGGGTTGGGTATCGGTTCATTCCTGAGGGATGGCGGGATTGATCCGATTTGCCCTGTACACACCTGCGGATTCTCCTTACAACTTCTTTATAAACTTCTTCCGCAATCTCTATATCTCTTCCCTGAGAATCAGAATCAAGACAATCCTTTCACCTGTCTGCGACGTGAGGCAGGTTGACTATCATTGGGGGATTCTGATGCAGGACATTGTCATGCTGCTTTTCACAGCAGTTTTCTTTGGAATTGCGTTTCTCTATGTCAGGGCTTGCGAGAAGCTGAGGTAATTCATGAGCTGGATAACGGTTGTGGCGCTCATTCTCTCGGTTCTTCTCATGGCTTACTTAGTCTTCGCCTTGCTATTTCCGGAGAAATTCTAGACATGACTGCCAATGGTTGGATTCAGTTTGCAATCTATTGCTTTGTCCTTCTTTTATCGGTCAAGCCAGTTGGCATCTATCTGGCGCGTGCGATTGAGGGCGAGCGCACCCTTTTCGATCCGATCCTGCGGCCTGCGGAGTCCTTCCTGTACAAGCTTTGCGGAATCAAAGCCGATCGCGAAATGAATTGGCGCGAATATGCGTTTGCGCTGCTTGGCTTTTCAGTGGTGAGCATGCTGATCACGTATGGAATTGAACGCATGCAAGCAATACTCCACCTTTGGAATCCTCAGCGCCTGGCAGCCGTGGCCCCGGACCTGGCCTGGAACACGGCTGCCAGCTTTACTACGAACACGAACTGGCAATCCTACACTCCCGAAAGCACGATGAGCTATCTCACAGAAATGACGGGGTTGGCGACTCATAATTTCTTCTCGGCAGCAGTAGGAATCGTTGTTGCGATCGCTTTGATTCGCGGAATCAAAAGAACGGAATCCTCCACGATTGGCAACTTCTGGGTAGATATCACGAGGATTTTGCTCTGGATTCTCCTTCCTGGCTCTATTCTGTTCGCCATCTTCCTCGTGTCACAAGGTGTTCCACAGAATCTGAATTCGTATACAACCGCACATACTCTGGATGGAAGCACTCAAGTCATCGCTCAGGGCCCGGTTGCATCGCAGGAGGCGATCAAAATGCTGGGCACAAACGGCGGTGGATTCTTCAACGCGAACAGCGCACATCCATTTGAGAATCCAACCCCGCTTTCGAACTTTGCGGAAATTCTTTCCATTTTCATTATCCCGGCAGGACTTACGTTCACCCTGGGCCGCATGACAGGATCGCCCGGACATGGATGGGCTGTATTCGCCGCGATGCTCACCTTCTTCATAGTCGGCTTCGCGGCTGTTTATTGGGCCGAATCACATCCAATTCCGCTCCTGCATGGATTCACTCAGACACAAACAACCAGCTCGCCAAGCGGCAACATGGAGGGCAAAGAGGTTCGATTTGGTATTGCAGACAGCGCTCTGTTCGCCACTGTTACAACGGATGCGAGCTGTGGAGCAGTGAATAGCATGCACGACAGTTTCACTCCTCTGGGAGGTCTAGTTGTCCTCGCAAATATCATGCTCGGTGAAGTCATCTTCGGAGGTGTTGGATCTGGACTATATGGAATGCTCATCTTTGTGATCCTCGCAGTCTTTATAGCTGGGCTCATGGTAGGCAGGACGCCGGAGTACCTTGGGAAAAAGATTGAGTCATACGATGTAAAGATGGCCATGCTTTATGTTCTCACTTTCCCACTCATTATCCTTACGCTCGCGGCACTCTTTGTGGTATCGCCTAAGATCGGCCTTTCGAGTCTGAATAATCCAGGACCGCATGGCCTAACTGAAATTCTTTATGCATTCACTTCGGGGGCTGGGAACAATGGATCTTCATTTGCCGGCTTAAATGCGAATACGTGGTGGTACAACGTTATGCTCGGATGGGAAATGCTGATTGGGCGCTTCCTAATGATGATTCCGGTTCTTGCGCTTGCAGGCAATCTTGCACAGAAAAAGAGCGTTCCTCCCTCCTCCGGAACTTTCCCAGTGACCACTCCACTCTTTGCAGTTCTGCTGGTAGGTGTAGTGACCATTCTGGGAGCACTTACTTTCTTTCCCGCTTTGAGCCTGGGACCCATTCTTGAGCACTTGATGGTCCAGTCCGGACATATGTTCTAATCCACTCTACGATGAGACAAGTCCACATGACTGAAAAGACGAGTATTTGGAATTCACGGATTATGATGCAAGCTTTCTTTGACGCTTTTCGAAAGCTTGACCCGCGCTTGATGATGAAGAATCCGGTCATGTTCGTTGTCGAAGTTGGCAGCGTTTTAACCACCGCATTACTTTTCGACAACACACTTCATCGTCGGGCCGGATTCCAGTTCAATCTGCAGATTACTGTTTGGCTTTGGTTCACCGTTGTCTTTGCGAACTTTGCGGAAGCAATGGCCGAGGGAAGAGGCAAGGCACAGGCGGAAACACTCCGCAAGGCCAAGGGAGAGACAGTAGCGCGTCGCTTCGGCGATTCGGGCTCACTGGAAGACGTGACCAGCGGACTCCTTCGCGCAGGAGACATTATCCTTGTCACAGCTGGAGAATACATCGCAGGGGATGGTGAAGTCATCGAAGGCGTCGCTTCCGTAGACGAGTCGGCTATTACCGGCGAATCCGCTCCAGTAATTCGTGAGGCCGGCGGTGATCGGTCCGCTGTCACTGGTGGAACAAAAGTTCTGTCCGACTGGATCAAGGTTCGAATCACGTCTAATCCAGGAGAGACGTTTCTTGATCGCATGATCGCACTTGTTGAAGGAGCTTCACGACAAAAGACACCGAACGAAATTGCACTCAGTATTCTTCTCTCTGGGCTGACTATTGTTTTCCTTCTTGCTGTTGTGACCCTGCAACCTTTTGCAATTTATTCCAAGGCGCCGCAATCACTTTTCGTTCTTGTATCATTGCTCGTCTGTCTTATTCCCACCACAATTGGTGGGCTACTTTCTGCTATCGGAATCGCGGGCATGGATCGACTGGTTCAGTACAACGTTCTCGCTATGAGCGGACGTGCGGTAGAAGCCGCTGGGGATGTTAATACGCTGCTACTCGACAAGACTGGAACCATCACTCTTGGCAATCGCCAGGCTGTCGAGTTTCGCCCAGTTCCAGATGTTAGTGCCGAGCGTCTTGCAAGCGCAGCCCAGTTATCTTCGCTCTCTGATGAGACACCCGAAGGACGTTCCATCGTGATTCTTGCCAAGGAGAAGTTTAATCTCCGTGGGCGCGGGATGGAAGAGATCCACGCGGAGTTTGTACCATTCACTGCACAGACACGAATGAGCGGTGTGAACCTCCCAGGAGTGCGAATCCGGAAAGGCTCAGTGGACGCCATCAAAACATTCCTGGAAGAGCAGGGTCAAACGCTCCCAAAACCTATCCACGACTATGCAGAAGACATTGCCCGCAATGGAGGCACTCCACTCGTCGTCGCTGAGAATTCAACAGCACTCGGTGTGATCCATCTGAAGGATATTGTGAAGGGCGGCTTGAAGGACCGACTAGCACATCTACGGGCGATGGGGATCCGAACCATTATGATCACGGGGGACAACCCTCTCACCGCTGCCGTCATCGCGCGCGAAGCGGGCGTCGACGATTTTTTGGCTGAGGCCAAGCCCAAAGACAAAATGGACCTGATTAAGCAAGAACAGGAAAAAGGCAAGCTTGTTGCAATGACCGGAGACGGCACCAACGACGCACCGGCCCTAGCACAGGCAGATGTGGGAGTGGCAATGAATTCTGGAACACAGGCGGCGAAGGAAGCTGGAAATATGGTGGATCTGGATTCAAACCCAACCAAACTGATTGAAATTGTAGAGATCGGCAAGCAGCTTCTTATGACAAGGGGGGCCCTAACAACCTTCTCTATTGCAAATGATGTTGCCAAGTATTTTGCAATTATTCCGGCGATGTTTGCAGGAGCATTTCCCGTACTTAATGCACTGAACATTATGGTGCTG
The DNA here is from genome assembly GCA_021813745.1 of Acidobacteriota bacterium. Lineage (GTDB taxonomy): Bacteria > Acidobacteriota > Terriglobia > Terriglobales > Acidobacteriaceae > Telmatobacter. The sequence continues at coordinate 999 of JAKAJO010000049.1, read as the reverse complement.
CACTCGCCTCACTCAGCGATCCTGTCCGCAGTAATTTTCAATGCCCTGATCATCATTGCGCTTGTACCCCTTGCCCTGAAAGGCGTCAAATATGAGCCCAAAGCAGCCGAGATACTCCTTCGGCAGAACCTTCTTATCTATGGCGTAGGTGGAGTGATCGTACCATTCATTGGCATCAAAGCGATCGACATGCTGCTGGTTGCATTCCGTCTTGCATAAGATGCACCTGGCGCGCTTTACCTGGAGGACTGACTTGCACTCACTCTGGAAGACTTCGATTCGATTCTCACTTCTTTTCACGCTTATCCTCGGCATTATCTATCCGCTCGCAATGACGGGTATCGCCGGGGTTGTGTTTCCAAAACGAGCTTCGGGAAGCTTGATCTTTGTGAAGGGCGCCATTCTCGGATCTTCCCTGATCGGGCAACGATTCACGTCGGACCGTTACTTTCACTCTCGTCCTTCAGCAGCTGGCAATGGCTATGATGCGATTTCCTCGGGAGGATCGAATCTTGCCCAATCAAATCCAATTCTGATCAATCGGATTCAGAGTGAGATTGATCGCTTACAGAGACAAAACTCAGTCACGTCTGTGCCAATCGATTTAGCGACAGCATCCGCATCGGGCCTTGATCCGGACATCACTCCTGACGCTGCGTATTTTCAAGTCCCTGCGGTTGCCAAGGCCCGAGGTGTCAGTCAAGAGGCATTGCAACGTCTGATTGCCCATCATATCCAAGGTCGTCAATGGGGAGTTTTTGGAGAGCCGCGAGTCAACGTTCTTCAACTGAATTTGGCTCTTGATTCAATGTACAAGTGACTTCACAGACTAACCTGACCCCATTCTCCGTCCGCTCCGGTCTATGAAGCATTGAGCCGGTTTCGGAAATCCGGACAGCGGGCTGAGTGGAGAGATTGTTCCTTGACGGCCATTAAGATGGCAGAAAAGAGGAGCAACGATGACACGACGCCCACGCCGGACCCACACAGCAGCTTTTA
>JAKAJO010000071.1 GCA_021813745.1 Acidobacteriota bacterium | reverse complement strand
AGCCGCATGTAGTCGTAGATTTCAGTGGCGGTGGCGACGGTGGAGCGGGGATTGCGCGTGGTGTTCTTCTGCTTGATGGCGATGGCGGGGGCGAGGCCGTCGATTTCGTCGACGTCGGGCTTCTCGATGCGTTCGAGGAACTGGCGGGCGTAAGCGGAGAGCGACTCGACGTAGCGGCGCTGGCCCTCGGCGTAGATGGTGTCAAAGGCGAGCGAGGACTTGCCGGAGCCCGAGACGCCGCTGACGACGGTCAGCTTGCCGTGGGGAATCTCGCAGGTGAGATTCTTGAGGTTGTGGGTCCGCGCATTGCGGATGATGATGGCGTCGTTCAAAGGGAAGGCACCCGAGCAAAGTTGGCCAGCCGCGCCGATGCACGCACAGAATGAATCGAGGCAAGGACAGCCATTCTTTCATTATAGGGCGCAGGCGGGAGTGCGCTTTGAAGTGGATAGAGGGGAATTAAACTGTTGGAGAGGGATGACGTGCGCCTTTTTTTGATTTGCATTGCGCTGGCGGGAGCTTGCGGAGGGGTGGCGCAAAACGCGCCGAGCGGACTGTCTACAACACCGCCGGGGACGACGGTACCTGGTCTGCAGGAGAGCGTCTCGCCGCAGGTGGCACAGGCCGAGGCAGCCATTGTGAAGTCGGACTGGAAGACTGCGGAGACGACGCTGGATGCGTGGCTGGCTGCACATCCCACAGATGCGCGGGCGCTGTTTGATGCCGGGTATGTAGCGGACGCTCAGAATCGGCTGGACGATGCAGTTGCGCTGTATCGGCGGGCAGTGGAGGCAGATCCGAAATCGTTTGAGGCGCAGATTTCCCTGGGACTCCTGCTGGCGCGCCAAGGGAAGCTGGCGGACGCGCGGCCAGAGCTGAAGGCGGCGACGGAATTGGCCCCCGGCGCCGCAGGACCGCAGGTGAAGGCGCGGGCATGGCGGGCGCTTGCACAGATTGATCGCCAGAGTGATCCCAAAGTGGCTTCCAATGATCTGCTGCAGGCTCTAAAACTGACCCCAGAAACGACGGAGGACACCCTGTTGGCGGCCGAACTGGCGGAGGAGTCGGGCCAACCGGAAGCTGCCGAGGCGGAGTACCGCAGACTTCTTGCCAAGGATCCAAATTCAAAGAGAGGTACGGATGGGCTGGCACACGTTTTGATGTTGCAAAAAAAGTATCCTGAGGCAGAGACCCTGCTGCGGGCAGCGCTGACGAAGTGGCCTGCGGACCCGTCGTTGACAGCGGAGCTTGCCGGCGCACTGGCGGCGCAGAACAAGGCGGAAGCGGTTCCGTTGCTGCAGAAACTGCACGAGGCGCACCCGAATGACACGTCAATCAGCCGAATGCTGGCGGATCTGCTTTATACAGCAGGAGATGCGACCGGTTCGGATGCACTTTACATTTCCCTGCTGAAGCAGGATCCTTACAACGCGGGGATGTGGGTGGCGCACGGCCAGAACCTGATTCGGCTCTTGAAGTACGAGCAGGCGGATGCAGCTTTCAAGCAGGCGACGCAGATTGATCCGGCCAATGGGGATGCGTGGGCAGGGCTGGCCTTTGCGGCGCTGAAGCTGGGGGAGCCGGACGAAACCATTCACGCCCTTACGATGCGGTCAAAGTATTTATCAGAAGTTCCGGCAACCTACTTCCTTTGGGCGACGGCATACGATACGCTTCACGACAAGGTTGAGGCAGCGGCCTATTACCATCACTTTCTGGAAGCTGCCGCCGGGAAATTTCCGGATCAGGAATGGCAGGCACGGCAACGGCTTCAAATTCTGGAAAAGAAGCATTAGACCGTGCGAAGATCTGAAACCAACGGAGTGAACCCTGCCCCTGGCAGGACTGGATCACAGCGTCCAAGATGAGGAAAGCCAAGGCGCTTCCGTTGCATAGGCTGGTCCCTTCTCTGATCACTGTGATTCGGGGCAGAGCGATCCCTCGGGTTGAGGAATCGCTTCCGGTCCGCAGAAGCGGAGGTTTCTCATGCGATTGGGGCGATCGTGGACGACCTTCATTCTTTTTGCTGCCGCAGCAGTTCAGGTACAGGCCTATTCTCCCGATGAGACACCGTCGAATGATGAGTCCATCGCGATGCTTGAAGCACGGGTGGAGCAGGCCCCGCCGCGCGATCAGTGTTTCCTGTACGCCCAACTGATCCACAAGATGACCGAGTTCAGTCTTCAGCAATACGCCGCCGGCGATATCCAGAAAGCGGACGCGATGCTGGTCCGCGTGGAGAAGTTGGCGCAGAAGATGCACTTGTCGCTGACGGACAATGACAAGCGGCTGAAGAACGCGGAAATCCTGTTGAGGCACACGGCATTCCGGCTGAACGAGATGCTGCATGCGAGCAACTACGAAGACAGGCCGCTGGTGGCGCAGGCTCTGGCGCAGGTCAATCAGGCAAGTGATGCCGCCATGATGGATGTCTTCAAGAAGTGATGGCTGCGACGGAACAGGCAGTCGGATTCGCGGGAAAGATGCGACGGGCGGGGTTGGTCATTGCCGTGAGTCTGCTGGCAACGGGCTCTCTTTTGTCCGGGCAAAAGAGTCAGCATGAAACGCTGACTCCGGCCCAGGTGGAGGAGATTCGCGAGGCGGGGATTGATCCGAACACACGCATTCTGCTCTATGCGAAATATGTGAACCAGCACATGGATGCCATCAAGGAACTGGTGAAAGAGGGCCTGTCGCGAAGTCGTTCGGTCAAGATGGACGACGAACTCCAGACAGTGACGGCCCTCGCGGATGAGCTGGACAGCAATCTGGATCAGTACGGATCGCGGAAGGCCGATATCCGCAAGGCACTCAAGAAGGTGACCGACGACCTGCCGAAGTGGTCGCAGGCGATCCAGGGACTGCCGGCCAACACGACCTTCGACCTTTCACGCAAGGATGCGCTGGAGAGTGTGCAGGATTTGCGCGACGACGCGACGCAGATGCTGACAGAGCAGAGGGCCTACTTCAAGGAACACAAAGACCAGCGCGGGCAGGAGCGGGCAGAGCCTGATTAAAACGGCACCGGACGTGTGCTACCCTGCATTTTGGTGGCTGTCGATTTTATTCCTATTTTTGAAGAAGAGTACCGTGCGCTGCGGCCACGAGCGCCCATGCCGCCGTTTGTCATTCGCTTCAAGCGTTTTACCTCTCTGAATACAACAATCCGGCTGCGCGAGGGTCGCATTCTGGTGAACCTCTCCGATTTGCTGGAGGGCGCGCCAGAGAGCGTGATTCACGCGATTGCGCATATTCTGCTGGCAAAGCTTTACCGCAAGTCAGTGGATGCGGGCCAGAACATGCGTTTCAAGCGCTTTGCTTCATCGGCTGCGGTAACCCGGCAGACGGAGCAGATTCGCCACACGCGGGGAACGAAGAGGTATTTCGGGCCCGAGGGCCGGTACTACCATCTGGAAGAGATTTTCGATTCATTGAATGTGCGCTTCTTTGGCGGGCTGCTGGGGCGGCCTGAGCTGACCTGGAGCGAGAGTGCAGCAAAGCGGTCTTTGGGACACTATGACGCAGCGCACAACACGATCGTGGTGAGCCGCGTCTTCGATCGCCCATCGAGCCCGCGGTATGCCATCGAATATCTGCTGTACCACGAGATGCTCCACCTGAAACACCCGGTGAAGATGCGCGGTGTGCGCCGGTGCGTGCATAGCCGCGAGTTCAAAGCCGAGGAGCGCCTCTTTCCGCAACTGGAAGAGGCGATGAGCTTCATCAAGCGACTTTAAGCGAGCAGGGCCGACACAGCAAGATCGAGAAGCAACGCAGCATCCATCGGCGCTCTGCCAATCATTTTTTCTGCGTCTGAGAACTAGCCGCCGGTTTGGATTGCTGGGCGGTTGGGGAACTACCTGGCGCGCCGGGCTTGGTGGCCGGTGCAGGCGCACGCTTCTTGCGCACGGAATGATGCACGACGAAAGCGCCACAGGGCAGGACCATCGGGACGGCAACCGTCTGGGGTTGCTGTGCGGCCTGGGCACGCAAGCTGGAGCGAAGCGAACCGAGTTCCTTTTCCTGAGCCGTTGCGGTTTGCTGCATGCGGTCTTCAAAGGTTCGGCGCGCTTTGGCGAGATCCTCCAGACATTGCTGGAGTGCAGTGATCTGTTCCGCAGGTGCGACGACGCGTGATGCCTCCACGACCCTCAGGAGCACTTCATAGAGCGCATTCACGTGCGCTGAAAGCGGGATGTCCACGCTGATGCTGTACGGTGCGTCGTCGGCGCTCTTGAAGAGTGGCGGCACACGCTCGTTGATGTCATGCAGGATGGAGTCCACGTTGGAGCTGGCCTCTTCCCGAATGCTGCCACGGTGCCAGCGATCGAAGTTCAAGCCATTCAGAGTCGTTGTCACTTCGTGCAGGGCGGGCGCAAGGATGCTGGATGGCAGCGGCGCGGGGGGTGTGGCTGGCGCTGCTTTGGCCTCTTGAGCGACAGCGTTGCTGGCCGGCGCCGTTTGTGCGTACGACGGCAGTGAGGTTCCGAGGAGGAGCAGTCCGGTGAAAATGGTGGCCTGCATGGTCATTCGCTGCCGTCTCCTTTGCCGGCAAGCTCAAGCTCTGCAAGAGCGGTTGGAGCGTGCAACCGGGAGCCTGGCAGCCTTGAACTTCCTTGTAGCAGCTTATCGGATGGAAGGCTGCCGCGACCAGCATGCAGCGTGCTGATGAGAACAGCGCGCATACCGCTACTCTTTAGACGCGTTGTGCGGCATGTTCACTCTGTTCGGGCGTGGAGCGCTTGTGCGAGGCAACCCAGATCACCAAAATGAAGCCCGCAATGACGGAACCGACACTGGCCAACTGTGCGTTCGAAAGGTCCCAAAGGACCTTAGGATTGCGGCGGATGAATTCGACAAGGAAACGCGCGAGACCGCTAAGGATCAAATACTGGCCGAGAATGAGACCGACGGCATGCGGCTTCCCTGCCCGACGCCAAAGCCACCAGCCAATCGCAAGGCCGGCAAGACACTCGTAGATGGGCGTGGGGTGAACCGGGACGAAAACGGGTTCGAGGCCGTTGGGGAAACTCATTCCCCAGGGCAGATTCGTGGGAATGCCGTAGCAGCCATCCCCGGAGAGGAAGCAGCCGATGCGACCGATGCCGTATCCGACTGCGGCAGAAGGCGCGGCGAGGTCAAGCGTGCGGAGAGCGCCGATGCGCGCCCACCATCCCTGAGCCAGCAATGCCGTAATGCCAAAGACCAGGCCGCCGAACCACGCGAAACCGGCGGAGTCCCACAAGACGCGCCATCCTTCCTGGCGGAACTCGATGGGGGTGTCGAGAACATGCCACAACTTTGCGCCGATGATACCTGCAATCACTGTGACCGCGACCATGCTGACCGCGTCTGCGTTTAAACCCGCACGCTTGAAGCTGCGATCCATCAGGAATGCTGCGGCAACGGCTGCACACCAGAGCATGAGGCCAAAGGATGGGATGCTGAGGTGCCAGAGGTGGAAATAAGGATTCATACCTTTGCCAGTATAGACGCGCACCAGGAGCGGGTGACGGGCCGAAGGTGCGACGAAGTGGGAGCACAAGGATTTTGCACAGGGGAGCTTGCCCCTGGGAGGATGCGTCAGGCGATACTATGCACATGCCTACGAGCACGTACCGGGGACTTGACGTTTTGTACACGCGCGAGCAGATTGCTGAGCGGGTGAAAGAGATGGGAGCGCAAATCACCCAGGATCTGAAGGGCGAAAAACTGGTGATGGTTGGGGTTCTGAAGGGCGCCGCCATCTTCCTGGCGGACCTAGCACGCGCGGTGACGGCCGACGCGACATTCGACTTTGTTGCAGTGTCGAGTTACGGCAAGGGACAGCGCTCCTCTGGCGCGGTGAAGCTGATCAAGGACCTGGACGAGCCGATCGAAGGCAAGAATGTGCTGGTTGTCGAAGATATTCTGGACACTGGGCTGACGCTCGCCTATTTGCGCAAGATCTTCCTGCAACATCGTCCGAAGACGCTACGCATCGCGGCTCTACTCGACAAGCCTTCACGGCGCATCGAAAAGATTGATGCAGATTATGTGGGCTTCTCCATACCCAACCTTTTTGTGATTGGCTATGGAATGGACTACGCAGAGCGCTATCGCAATCTGCCGGATATCTGCCTGATGTCTCCGGATCACCCGGAGTAGCGAGAGGACAGGCAGGTGGCCAGGACCGCCCGGTGAACCTGGCAAGGCATTGGAGAACGGCACGGCACGGGATATACTCGGTCTCCGTGGATTGCGCGCAAGTGCGTTCATTGGAGGCGGCAGTGAAGCAGGAGGAGCAGTACCTATGACGGCGATCACGCCAGTTAACGCAGCAGATCTGGAATTCGACCACGGCACATTTGATGCAGCTGCGTTCACGCGCCAGGCAACTTCGAGCTGGGAGGCACTGGCCTCGGTGATTGATCACACGCTGTTGAAGCCCGATGCGAGAAAGGACCAGGTGGAGAGCCTGTGCGACGAAGCGATCCGCTATCGCTTTGCATGCGCAATGGTGAATCCGGCCTGGGTGCCGACGGCAGTTGGGATGCTGAATGGAACCGGGATTCCGGTTGGGGTCGTGATCGGGTTTCCGCTGGGAGCATCACTTGTTTCGACATTGCGCCAGGAGGCTGCGGCGTTAGTACGTCTGGGCGCGCGTGAGCTGGACATGGTGATTCCGATTGGCCAGCTGAAGAGCGGCAACAATCAGGCAGTGCATCATGCGATTCACACGGTCGCGACGGTGGCTCATCATCATGGCGCACTGCTGAAGGTAATCCTGGAAACGGCGCTGCTGACGGTGGAGGAAAAGCTACGTGGCGCCGAGATCGCGATTGCAGCGGGCACGGACTTTCTGAAGACATCGACGGGGTTTGCCTCAGGCGGCGCGACGGCAGCCGATGTCGCTCTGCTGCGTGGAGTGGCCGGAGCACGCTGCGGCGTCAAAGCGGCGGGTGGCATTCGCACGCTGGACGACGCGAAGGCCATGCTGGAGGCAGGAGCCAACCGCATCGGCGCCTCTGCATCGGTGGCAATCGTGCGAGAGTTAGGAGCAGAGTAGACACCGGCAAGGCTGCCTCTGATTCGCGGCAAATCGCGTTGGACACGTTGCAGTTGCCTGTTCGACGCGGGTTGTTGAGTCCTGTTCCCCGCATCTGATTTTGGCCTCATACCGAAGCGCCGTTCGATATGATTCCCTACGACACGCATGAGCGAAACTTCCCCATCTTCGACCGAACAGAACGAGTTTGAAGGCGATTACCGGCCTGCGAATCCGGACAATCCGCATGCTCATCTTGATGCGCAGAATGCGCGGGTTGAGACCGCCGATCTGACCTACCTGGTGCAGCTAGCCGATGCGCTGAATACGACGCTTGATCTGGAAACGTTGATGCAGCGCACCTCTGAACTGGTGAGCGCAGTGATTGAATACCGCATTTTCGCAATCCTGCTGCTGAATGACCGCACGCATGAATTGCGCATGCGGTTCCAGATTGGACACACACCGGAGGTGCAGCGTTCACGCATTCCCCTGGGAAAGGGCGTCGTGGGGCAGGTCGCACTGACGCGTCAACCGCTGCTGATTAATGACGTGTCGACAGTGGAAGGTTATATTCCGGCCAATCCGGAGGTGCGTTCCGAACTGGCGGTGCCGCTGATCGCGAAGAACAAACTGATTGGCGTGATGGACCTGGAGAGCGAAAAGCTGGGCTATTTCCGGCCGGAACATCTGCACCTTCTTACGCTCACGGCCTCTCGGATTGCACAGGCGATTGAGAATGCGCGTTTGTATGCACGTGTCTCGCGGCAGGCGCAGACGCTCACGGTGCTGAATGAGATCTCAACGGAGTTGACTTCGATTCTGGACCTTGATCCGCTGCTGGCACGGATTGGGCAACTGCTGCGACGCCTGATCGACTACCAGATGTTCAGCATCATGCTGTTGGATGACAAGGGTGAGACTCTGATTACGCGCTTCGCATGGCGATTCGGCTATGCGCATGCGCCTCTTCGGCGGATTCCGATTACAACGGGGCTGGTGGGTGCGGCGGTGCGGGAGTGGCGGCCGATTAACGTGCCGGATGTGCGCAAAGACCCACGTTATCTTCCGATGAATCCCGAGACGCGGTCGGAACTGATCGTTCCGCTGTTTCACAAGGGGCGGATTATTGGCGTGCTGGATCTGGAGCACACGCGCACGGCGTTCTTCAACGAGGAGCACGAGCGCACGCTAACGACCATGGCGGCACAGGTGGCTATTGCGATTGAGAATGCGCGACTCTATCAGGCGGTGAAACGCCAGGAGCGGCAGCTGGAGCGCGACATTGCCATGGCGCGCGAAGTGCAACTGCGACTGCTTCCACCGTCTGCTCCCGAACACAAGCATGCAGAAATGGCCGTGCGGTTTCTACCGGCGCGCACAATCGGCGGCGATCTCTATGATTTTGTGGACTACGGCGAGGGACAGACGGCGATTGTTCTGGGCGATGTAAGCGGCAAAGCGGCCCCGGCGGCTCTGTTTGCGGCGCTCGTGAGTGGAATCATGCGCGCAGCGGCGGCGCACCGTCCGGCACCGGCCCAGATGCTGAAACTGCTGAATGATGCCTTGCAGGAGCGCAAGCTTGATTCGCAGTATGTGGTGCTGTTGTTTGCGCTGTGGAACGATGAGACCCGCACGCTCCAGATCGCGAATTCCGGTGCAGTGCAGCCTGTCTTCTGCCGGGCGGGCCAGTCGATGACGGTGCGCGCCGAGGGCTTTCCGCTGGGCCTGTTTCCGGATGTGGTGTACGAAGAATTCAATCTCTCCACGCAGCTGGGCGATGTGGTGGTCTTTGTCTCCGACGGAATTCTGGATGCCGATAACGACGCAGGCGAGATGTATGGCGAGGAGCGGCTCACGAAGCTGCTGTGCGCGCACCGCGATCTGACGGCGGCCGAGATTGCGAAGGCCATTCTCTCCGACGTCACACGGTTTCAGGGAGGACGGGACCGCTTTGACGATGAGACGATCATCGTGTTGCGTGTACGCTGAAGCCGGGACGGGCGGATCGCTGTGCGGTTGATAGACTGAAAGAGACATCACTCCCCCGGAGACCCCTTGCATACCGCAACACAAGAACGGATCATCCGCCCTGCCCGCAACGTGCTGGGTAGCCTGCGCCTGCCCGGCGATAAATCCATCAGCCACAGATACGGCATGCTGGCAGCATTTGCCAAGGGCACATCGCGCTTCACAAATTTTTCCACGGGAGCCGATTGTGCATCAACGCTGGCGTGCATGGAGGCATTAGGCGCCAAGATTGTGAGGCGTGAGGATGGCGGCGTGGAAGTGACTGGCGTTGCGGGACGCGTGACGCCCACGGCGGAGCCGCTGGATTGCGGCAATTCCGGCTCCACGATGCGGATGATGTCGGGCCTGCTGGCAGCGCAGGAAGGAAGATTCACTCTGATTGGTGACGCTTCCCTTTCGCGCCGACCGATGGAACGAATTCGCAGACCGCTGGAGCAAATGGGCGCGCGACTGGCACTCACAGAGGGACATGCGCCGATTACGGTTGAAGGGGCGCAGCTAAAAGCCATTGATTACACGACGCCGGTGCCGAGCGCACAGGTGAAAACTTGCGTATTACTGGCGGGCCTGCAGACAGAAGGCACAACGACGGTGCAAGAGGCCGTGCGCACGCGGGACCACAGCGAGCTGGCGCTGCGCGCATTTGGAGCGACGATCGAGAGGACTGCGGACTCGGTTTCGATTCGCGGCCCACAGGCATTACACGCGATTGAAGCAGCCGTGCCAGGCGATATTTCATCGGCAGCTTTTTTCTTGTGCGCGGCGGCTTTATTTCCTGGCTCCTCACTTGTGCTGGATGCGCTTGGCATGAATCCGACGCGAGCAGCCCTGCTGGATGTAATGGCGACGCTGGGGGCACGCCTTGCAGTGCTGAACCTGGAGGAGAAGCATGCCGAACTGGTGGGCACGGTGCAGATCTCCGCGCCCACAGCGGGGCTGGGTACGGCGAAGATCGACGGCGCGCTGGCGGCACAGCTGATTGACGAACTGCCGGTGCTGGCAGCGATTGGACCCTACACGCAAGGTGGCATCCGGATCCGCGATGCAAAGGAACTGCGCGTGAAAGAGTCGGACCGGATCGCGCTTGTGGTCAAGAATCTGCGCGCGATGGGCGCGGAGGTGGTCGAGTTCGAGGATGGACTGGACGTGCCAGGGGGCCAGGCACTGCACGGAGCCACCATCGACGCAGGCGGCGATCATCGCATCGCGATGGCCTTCAGCGTGGCGGCGCTTCGCGCAACGGGCGAGACGCTGATTCAAGGCGCGGAGTCTGCGGCAATCAGCTTTCCGGAGTTCTTCGATCTGCTGGATCAGGTTGCGGATCGATAGCAGGAAGCGCGAGATGCAGTTGAAAGGCCCGGCGGAGCGCCGTGCCTTTCAACTTGTGTTTGAGGTCTACCGCGAGGACGGCAGCGCGGTGACTGGCTCCGCGCTTTTTTGTGCAGGTGTGAGGCCCGGAACGGCCGGATCGGTGCCTACGACGCCTGTGGCCGCATCCTGCAGATTGATACCGTAATGCTGCAACGTAGTGGCCGTAACCTGGTAGAGCGCAGCCCGCGCGTTGGCATAGGCGGCATGGGCCGCAATCAGGCTATCTTCTGCGGTGGCCAGATTGCGCTCCTGCAAGAGGACGTTGGCTGTGGTGGAAGCACCGAGCTTCAGCTTCTTCTGTTCGGCGTCGAGGCTCTGCCGGTTGAACTTCACGGCTGCCTCGTCAGCCTGAACGAGAGCACGGTCGTTCGTGATTGCGGCCTGTGCGTTCACCACCTGGATGCGAATCTGCGTGTAGAGCTGCTCCAGACGAAGCTCGGCCTGACGGTACTCCATGAGAGAACGCGCCTGCGCGGACTGAGCCTCGCGGTTGCGCAGCGGAATGGTCAGGTTGAAGCCAACACCTTTATCCGGCGCTGTGCTGTTAACCAGGTCGCTGAGAACGCCGCTGAAGTGATCTGGCACGGCCCCAGGAGGCGCGCACAGTTGACCGAAGAAGCTGCACTTAGGATTTCCCGGGCCACCGGTGATGTTCGCGCCATAGTATCCAAAGACGTCAAGTACAGGCAGCAGGCCGTTGCGCGCACCCTTGAGGGTAATCTCATCGTTTCGCAGAGTGAGCACAGCCTGTTCTAATTCGGGGCGATTTTTGAATGCTGTCTGGACCAGATCCTCGGTCGGCTGCCGTTCTTCCGGGATCTCTTCCAGACTGATGCGATCGGTGGGAATGATCGGCGCGCTTTCAAGCACAGGATCGTTGAGGTTGCGGGCAATGGCCTGCTTCATGATGAGCTGCTGGTAGCTGAGCACGCTCTGCGAGCTGATGAGGGCCTGCTTGTCCGTTGCCACCGTGGAGTCTGCATTGACAACATCGAGCGGCGCCATCGTGCCGATCTCGAGTTGCTTGCGTGTGTCGCTGTCGAGCTTGGTGCTCTGCTCCAGAGCCTGCTTCTTGGCCTGTTCGTCTTCGTAGGCCTGCACGAGGCCCCAGTAAATCTGCTCGACCTGGTTGACGGTGTAAAGAATCTGCTGGCGGAACGAGGAATCAGTAATTCGACGATCGTTCTTTGCCTGGTATAAGAATCGCTTGTTGACCCAGAAGCCCGCGCCTTGCAGAAGATGCTGCGTGACGGTTGCCTTGAAAATGGAGTTGTAATTTGGCAGGTAGGCGGCAAATGGGCTGCTGGAGACAACTCGATTGTTGTTCCATGAAAGAACGAGGGACGCTCCGGGAGTGAATCCCTCGCTGTAGGTGAAGTTATAGCTGTTGGTATTTGTAGAGGCCGCCGGGCTGAACGGACCCGTGGTCTGGGTGCGATTGCGGTCAAATTGGACGGTTCCCGTAACCGAAGGGTCAATCATCTCCGGCAGCGGGCCAGCGCCGTTGGTGGTCAGCGTAAGCCCACTGACGCCCGAGCCTGCGCCACCTGAGCCGACGGTGGTACCGCCAGGTCCGCCGCCTGTGGCGAGGATGGAAGGCGAGCCGCCGAGCGTGCCGGTGACAAGACCGGAAGGCGCGCCGAGGATCAGGTTGCCAGTCTTGGCGCGCAGAATGTCGGTATCCGCGATGTCGAGGTCGTAGCGCGCGATGGCAATGTCGTAGTTGTTCTCAATAGCCAGCGCGATCGCATCCGAGAGGCTGAGGTAGATCTTGCCATCTTTGACAAGATTGATGAGGCGCACGGAGTTGGCAAAGCTGGCCTCGCCGATGCTGGTGGGGCGGTACCAGTTGATGGGACTGCCCAATCCGCGAGCCGCTGGCTTGCTGAAGTCGCGCTCCGTCTGGCGCAGATTGAATGGCTGGGTCAGCGTCGGAGCAGGTGCGGACGGCAGCGCGGAAGCTGCCTTTTCCGGCTTTTTCTCTCCGGTGCCAAGAACGTCACTCGCCTGCTGCTGGGCAAAACCTGATGGCATACATGCCGACAGCGTGAGCATGGCGGCGGCCAGGGCGCGAAGCTGCCTGCCGGTGTGCGACACGGCGCGCCGTCCGGCCTCATCCTGCTTCAACACACGATTACGGAACAAATGCATGATTCCTCTCCACGGTTGGCTGAAGGCATGTGGGGTGCCATTGTTCAAGACGTCTGAAGGGGTGCTTCGGACGCAATTTTGTGGCGGCATTGGGCTGGCCTCGCTCCACTCGGCTGGAATCCCGTACTCTGTATCCATACGCGGGCGACGCAGGAAACGTTCCCAAGCTCGATGGCGCGCCGCCAGAGCCGCCAGTGGGCATTGCTCTGCCGCGCGGTGCCACGAAGGTTTGAGTATATCCCAGCCGCGTCATTCACTATTTTCGCGGTTTGGGTCAAACGCAATGTTATCGAAATGGATACCCATGAGAAGCCTGTGGACATGAAATCGATGCGTGAATCCGCGCCACAAACCTGGAAGGTGACGCTTGCCTACGACGGCACGGATTTTCGCGGATGGCAGGTGCAGCCGGGTCTCCCGACGATTCAAGGAGAACTGCAGTCGGCACTGGAACGGATCACGGGTGAAGCTCCACTGCCGCAAGGTTCTGGGCGCACAGATGCAGGGGTCCACGCGCTGGCCCAGGTGGCAAGCTTTGCCCTGCGAGCGCCCATACCGGCTGCGAATCTGCTGCGCGCACTGAATCGCACGCTCCCCGATGCGATTCGAGTGCTGGATGCGCAAGCGGCACCGGATGGATTTCACGCCCGGCACAGCGCGCGCGCCAAGACCTATGAGTATCGAATTCTGCTGGAGCGCTCGGCACCGGCCTCGACCTGTTCGCCGTTTCTGGCGCGCTATGTCTATGCCTGCCGATGGAATTTGAATTTTGCTGCGTTGCAGAACGCCGCGGCGCACTTTCTAGGAGAACACGATTTCATCAGCTTTGCCGCAGCAGATCCCGATGCGACGCAGCGGCAAGCGGCGATGCTGCCTGACGACGATAAAGAAGCCGGGGCCATCAGAACCATTTTTGCCTCGGGATGGCAGCGGGTCGAGAGCGATGCGGGAGAAATGATGGTGTACCGGGTGCGCGGCAATGGGTTTGTACACCACATGGTGCGCAACCTGGTGGGAACCATGATTGAAGCAGGGCGTGGCGCTTTGCAGGCGGAGGATATGGTGTCGATTCTGCATGCAAAGGACCGGGCAGTGGCTGGACCGACAGCTCCTGCTCAAGGACTCTTTTTGCATTCGGTGGAATACGATGACGCCGACGGCATCAGGAGCTAACGCGCTGCTGTGTCTCATGGCGGACGGCAAAGTCCTGCTAACCTGAGAGCATCCGCATGGGAATCTTTTCGCGCAAGTCGGCGTTTTCGCTCGTCACCCAGCTGGCTGCGCGCCGGCAGGTTCATGCAGCCTTCGCGTGGCTGCACACACATGGACAGAAGATCATGCAGTGGCAAAGCGAGCTGTGTGAGATTCCCGCTCCACCCTTTGGAGAAGAAGCCAGGTCAGCGTGGGTCGCACAGAAGTTTCGCGCGATGGGAGTGACGGATGTACATACGGATGAGTTGGGAAATGTAATGGCGATGATTCCTGCCAGGAACTTGCCGGCGGGAAGCAGCGGACCCTTGATTGTGCTGTCCGCGCATCTGGATACGGTTTTCCCGACTGAGGTGGAGCTGCACCCAAAGCTCGATCAGGTGGACGGATGCACTCGGCTGAGCGTGCCGGGCGCGTGCGACAACGGAGCCGGAGTGGCAGGCCTGCTCGCAATTGCACAGTGCCTGCAACACGGGGAGGTCGACCTGGCTGCGCCTCTGCTTTTGCTGGCCAACGTAGGCGAAGAAGGCGAAGGCGATCTGCGCGGAGTACGGCATTTCTATCAAAAGCGTGCTCTGGCGGGACGTGTGGCAGCACATATCGCACTGGATGGAGCGGGCGCAGATGCAGCTGTGACGCAGGCGCTGGGGAGCCGACGCTTTAAGGTGACTGTGTCCGGGCCCGGAGGACACAGCTTCACGGACGCAGGAACACCGAATCCCATTGCCGCGCTGGCGGCTGCGCTGAGCACGCTGGCGGGAATTCCTTTGCCAGAGACGCCTCGCACAACCTGCAACATCGGCACCATCCACGGCGGAACGAGTGTCAATTCAATTCCGGAAAGCGCAACCGCCTCAATTGATTGCCGTTCAACGAGTACCGCAGAGCTTTTACGACTGGAGGTCGCGCTGCACCGGGCTGTGGAAGATGCTGTGTTGCAGGCAAACGCCAGAGCGGAATCCGCGCGCAACAAGGGGTTGCTTCGATTCGAGGTGAAAACGATCGGTGACCGGCCGACGGGTGAATTGCCTTTGGACTCTTCACTTCTGGAAGCGCTGCGCGCAGTGGACCGGCATCTTGGCATCCGGACCGATCTGCGTCTCGGTTCGACGGACGCCAACATTCCGATCGCGATGGGCATTCCAGCTCTCTCAATCGGCGCAGGCGGAGAAGGCGGTGGTGCGCACACGCTGGCCGAATGGTTCTCTGACAAAGATCGCGAGCATGGCCTGCGACGCGTTCTGTTGCTGACCCTGCTGATGACGGAATGGGCATCTGAGCAGTAAGGGGGACGGGTTTCTGCTACACTCCGCGCATGCGGACTCTTTCCCTTCTGCTTGCACTCGTCCTGACACTCTCGGCATACGGCGCGGAAGCGCCCCGATCGCACGACGCGATGGCAAATCGTCTAGCCCAGCCGATGCCAGAACTGATTTTCTACAATGGGGCGATCTACACTGGCGAAGGATTTGAGAAAGATCATCCGCGTGTGGTGAGGGCAATCGCCATTGCCAACGGGAAAGTAATTGCGATCGGGTCGGACCGCGCGATCCTTCGATTGGCGGGTCCGGACACGAAGAAGATTGACCTGGATACCGAACACACGAGCACCTGCCTCTTTCCAGGCTTTAATGACGCACACACGCACCTTGGCAGCGCGGGTCAAACGAAACTCCATCTTGATTTGACCGGTGTGGACTCACTGGATGAGATGCTGGCCCGCATCAAGGCCTATGCCCAAAGTGAGCCACCGGGCCACTGGATTACGGGCGGCAACTGGGACCATACGCTGTGGGCGCAGAAGGTGCTGCCCACACGTGAGGATCTGGACAGAGTCACGGGCGATCATCCGACCTTTCTTGACCGCATCGACGGGCACATTGCAATTGCGAACTCTGCGGCCCTGCGTGCCGCAGGCATCACCGGAAAGACAACGCCTCCCGAAGGCGGCGCAATCGATCTGGATGCAAGGGGTGAGCCCACGGGAATCCTGCGCGAATCGGCGCAAGAGCTGGTGTACAAGGTCATTCCTCCGCCCACGCCGGAGGAGCGGCGCAAGGGCGATCTGCTCGCGATTCACGATGCCCTGTCGCACGGCGTGACCAGCGTGCAGGACTTCAGTGACTGGGATGACTTTCTGGTCTACGAGCAATTGGAAAAGGAGGGAGACCTGCATCTGCGCATCAGCGAGTGGATTTCCTTCAAGGCCCCGCTTGCAGAATTGCTCAAGATGCGTGAACATCATGACCCGCATGATCCGATGCTTCATACAGGAATGCTGAAGGGCTTTATGGACGGATCACTTGGCTCGCGCACGGCAGCCTTGAAGGCTCCTTATGCGGATGACCCCAAGAACTCGGGTTTGCCTCAGTATACGCAGGCGCAACTGAATGCGATGACGGTGGAGCGCGCGAAGGCGGGCTTCCAGATCGGCTTTCACGCGATCGGAGACCGCGCCACCGCCATGGCGCTGGAGGCATTTTCACAGCCCGGAGTCTCGCGCACAGCACGCAATCGTGTGGAACACGCACAGGTGGTGGACCCGGCTGACATTCCGCGCTTCAAGGAACTGGGCGTGATCGCGTCGATGCAGCCCAATCATCTTCTTACGGATATGCGATGGGCCGAAGCACGGCTGGGAGCCCAGCGTGCTGCTTATTCCTACGCGTGGCGCGCTTTTCTGAAGGCAGGCGTGCCTCTGGCATTCGGCACCGATTATCCGGTGGAACCGATTACGCCCTTTCGCGGCCTGTATGCCGCGGTGACTCGCATGAACGAGGAGGGCTCACAGACGTACTTTCCGCAAAATGCCGTGACACGTGGTCAGGCGCTTGCTGCTTACACGCAGGGCTCCGCATATGCTGAGTTTGAAGAGAAGCAAAAAGGAATCTTGATTCCCGGATACGATGCGGATTTCATTCTGGTGGATCGCGATCTGTACCGTGTGAGCCCGCCCGCATTGCTAACGACCCAGGTTTTGGCAACGTACGTCGCAGGCGCCAAAGTCTACAGTGGCCAGCCACTGAACTAGGGGGCTACGGCCGTGACAGCAGAGACTGATCCTGCCCGAAAGGCGCTTCGACTGTGGTTCGTAGTTCAAAGCGAGCCGTGGGGAGCGCGGTGGGATAGTTGTCACGGAGGAATTCAATCATCTTTTCCCGAACCAGGCAGCGGAGATCGAAATTCTCGCTGGACCCCGCGGAACTGACGAGGCAGCGCAACTCCATCGTGCGTTCAGAGAGATTGGTCACCTGCAGTCCGCAAACGCGCCCGTCCCACAAAGAAGAACTTCGAGCGATGCGTTCAAGCTGAGCACGCAAAGGTTCGATAGGCACCGTGTAATCGACGTAGAGAAAGGCAGTGCCGAGGATATCGCTCCGCCTCCGAGTCCAGTTCTGAAAGGGCTGCTCGATAAAGTAGCTGAGCGGCACAACGAGGCGCCGCTCATCCCAGATTTTCACGACAACGTATGTGTTGGTAATCTCTTCGATTTTCCCCCACTCTCCCTGAATGACGACGACATCGTCCATGCGAATGGGCTCGCTGAGCGCAATCTGCATGCCGGCAATGAGATTGGAGACGGTGGATTTGGCGGCCGCGGCGAGCAACAGCGATGCGAGCCCGGCGGAGGCGAGCAAACCCGTTCCATAGGTCCACAACGTTGGGTTGTGCAGGTTATAGAGGAGCATCGCCGCATCCAAAACGAGCACGATACCAATCAGGATGCGACGGAAGAACTGCATCTGGGTATGTACACGGCGGGCACGCAGGTTGTCGGGAACGCTGATGTCAAAGCGGCTGAGCATAAGCGCCTGAAAGACATAGACCGCGCCGATGCCCAGCCAGCCCACGCAGACCACGAGCACAATGCGC
Source organism: Acidobacteriota bacterium (assembly GCA_021813745.1). Classification (GTDB taxonomy): domain Bacteria; phylum Acidobacteriota; class Terriglobia; order Terriglobales; family Acidobacteriaceae; genus Telmatobacter. Next base: position 55,205 of record JAKAJO010000071.1, on the reverse strand, counting down.
GCGGCCAGCTCGATCTGCGGGCGAAGTAATGCTGGAATCCTTGGGACAATGGGCAGAATGATCACGAGGCCCATGGCCAGCAGCACGGCACGCGCCGGATGCGCGAGATAACGGCTAATACCGAGAAGTCGACGCTGCGACTCGTTCTGATGGCGACGCACGAAGCGAAAGACCAGAAAATGCAACCCATTGCCGAAAACAATCACGGCGCATAGGAGCGCAATGCCAAAGAGAAAGTCATGCTCAGTCACCTTGGGCAATCGATCAAACCTCCATGAAAACGTCTCTTCCTGTTTGGACGCGCAAAATGCAGTCTCGCGCTGCCTGCTCGCCCAGATTTGTTCCGTTCCAGATCGCACATGTGCTGACGCGCGTCGCGAGTTCAGCTCTTGCTGCCATAATCCTGATAGATGAGACTGCGCGCCTATCTGCTGATGATTTTTGTAGTTGCGATTTGGGGATCGACCTTTGTCATCGTGAAGGGCGCCCTATCCGACGCCACTCCAGCGGCATTCAACCTGATCCGCATGACGATGGCTTTTGCTTTGCTTGCGGTGTTCTATCACGGCGCATGGCATGGGATCCGCTTGCGTCATATCGGAGCAGGCGCGGTCGTGGGCTTCTTTCTGGCTGCGGGTTATCAGTTTCAGACGACAGGCCTGGCGCGCACAACGCCGTCGAAATCGGCCTTCATTACAGGACTGGTTGTGGTGCTTGTGCCCCTGTTCTCCTCCATTCCCGGCCTGCGGCCCCAAGGCGCGCGCCCGCCCCGCTGGAATGCCTTCGCAGGCGCGGCGCTGGCTTTTGCGGGCATTGTGCTGCTGACCGTGCCATCTGCCGTGCGAGGCCCTGCCGCACACTCACTGGCGGAGGGAGCAACCGCGCTGCTTCCTGACGTTTCCACCATCAACCTGGGTGATCTGCTGACGCTTGGCTGCGCGGTGGGATTTGCGTTTCACTGCATGGCGTTGAGCCACTATTCGCCGCGCGTCGCATTCCAGCCCCTGGCACTGCTCCAGATTGGATTTTGCGCGATCTACATGGCGCTGAGTCTCCCATTGATTGAGCATCCGCACGTGCACTGGACCCCGCGCCTGATGGGCGCACTGGCAATCGCCGCCGCACTGGCAACGGCAGCGGCCTTTTCCATCCAGAGCTGGGCGCAATCCGTCTTGCCATCGACACACATTGCCCTCTTGCTCACGCTGGAGCCGGTCTTTGCCTGGATCACATCGTTCATGTTCATGGGCGAACGGATGGGGTTACGCCCGGCATCCGGCGCACTGTTGATCCTAGCGGGTATCGGACTCACCGAGCTGGTTCCACAACCTCATCTGCCGACGGCCCATGAGGCGTAAGGCCAGATGCTACCGTGGTGCAGGGTTGGTTGAGTCCGCAAGCGCATAGGAAAGCACAGCCATGACGGCGGCGTTCTCATTGAGGTGTTTTGGGTCAACCTTATCCAGAGTATCCGCGGCAGTATGGTGATAGTTGAAATAGAAGCGGCTGTCCTGGATTGGCGCGAAGCTTGGCACATCATCCATGGTGAGCCCTGCAATATCTTCCCCGGTCTCCGGCGACGGAGTCAGGATTTCGGCGCCAATCGGCTCCAGTACTTGCGAGAGCGGACGCAACCACGCCGCCAGTGCGCGTTTGCCTGCAAAATAAATCCCGGTTGGGTGGTCAGCACCCTGGTCGCTTTCAATTGCACCGACGTGGTTTTGAATTTCGGCCTTGTGATCCTCCATGTACTGCGCGGCGCCTTCTGATCCCTCCTCCTCGCTCATCCATGCAACAAATCGTACAGTGCGACGAGGATGCAAATTGAGCTGGCGGAGCAAGTGCAGGGCCTCCATGGCGACCACCACGCCAGCCCCGTCATCGATGGCGCCGGTTCCCAGGTCCCATGAATCCAGATGACCGGAGACAATGACGACTTGCTCCGGGTGCTCACTTCCCTTCCAGTCCGCAATTACGTTGTAACCTGTGGCGTTGGGAAGCGTCTGCGGAGTGAGCGTCAGATGCATCGTCACCGGGCCCTGAGCGGCGAGGTCCTTGAGCAGGTCGGCGTCTTCCGCGGTGACAGCCGCCGCCGGCACTTTGGTGATGCCTGCTGGATAGAGGGTCAAGCCCGTGTGGGGCAACCGGTAGTCTGCTCCGCCCACTGAGCGGACGAGCACGGCGACGGCGCCCGTGGAAGCCGCGGCTAGCGGAGCACCTGCACGGTACACCACGTCGTAACCGTAAGCTTCGTCGCCGTGGCCATTTGAGGCAAGTTCCTTGTCAAATTTGTGATTTAGAAGCAGAATCTTGCCGGCAGCAGCACCGGGCGGCAACGCGCGGAGTTGCTGCCAGTCATCGACCACAACGACCGGGGCGGTGATGCCATCGGATGGTGTGGCCACGCTGCCGCCGAGCGCGGTGAGCACAATCTTTTGCTGCGTTCCGGGCGTCTGCCCCGGCCATACAACAAGCTCAGCCGTTTCTGCGCCACGAACCCAGTGCGGCACAGATGCTTTTTCAAGCGTGACCTCAGCTCCAAGGGCACGCATCTGGCTGGCTACGTAATTCACAGCTTGCTGAGCCTGCGGCGATCCACTCAGGCGCGGACCGATGTTATTCGTGAGGTAGCGCAACTGGTCGAGGGTATAGGCGTCTTGCATGGCCGCATCCCGCAGCTGGGCCATTGCAGCAAGTTGTTCGGGCGTCCATGCAGCAGAGGCGCCCGACATGGCGCCGGTGAGTCGGTTGAAGAGCTGCGTCATGGGATCGCGGGGCTCGGGACTTTGGGCGGGAGAGGATGGCGGCGCAGCCTGTGCAATCAAGCAAGGAGCAGGCAGGATGAGCAACAACGCACCGAGGCCGAATGACTTGAGAACATATGGCAAAAAGGGCATGCCGGATGGTAGCACATGCTTTTGCAACCCTTTGCCAGAAGCGGCGTCTATAGGAAAGAAAGTGCGGCACGGTCGCCGCCCGGCGGGTCAAGGCTGCATCATACTGTCTATACTGTTTATGTCGCACTCACACGCCAGCGGAAGCGCTGGATATCGGACGAGGTTAACCACCCCATGAAATCGTTGATCGAATGGTTGCGCACGCGCCGCCTTGCTTCAGTTTTCGTTCTTCTGGCCACAACTTCCGCAGTGATCGTGGCTGGATCTTATGTGGCGCATGGAGTGCGCGGACAGGAGCAGCAGAATTCGAGCGCGGATGCAACGCCATTGAAGGTGGTGAATTCGCCGGTTCCTCCAAACGAATTCGTCAAGATTGCCAAGCTTGTCGGGCCTGCGGTGGTCAACATCAATACGCAGACCTTTCCCAAGCAGTCTGACAGCCGCAGCCGTAACTTCCACGGCCACATTCTGCAGCCGCCGCCGCAGAGTCCCGACGACGGTAATGGCGACAATGACCAGCAGGGCCAGGACAACTTCCAGGACTTCTTCAATCGCTTCTTTGGCGGGCAAATGCCAGACCAGGGCGATCAGGGTGGTGGCGTACAGGAGTCACTGGGGTCCGGCTTCATCGTGGACCCGAAGGGGTACATCATCACCAACAATCACGTTGTGGAGAAAGCCGACAAGATTTATGTCAAGCTCTCCACCGACCCTGACACCCAGGACCTGGGCCGGCCGGCGCGGTTGATTGGTACGGACAAGGCCACCGACCTGGCCGTGATCAAGATCGACACGAACACACCCTTGCCCACCGTGAAGATGGGCAATTCGGATATCGCCCAGGTGGGCGATTGGGTCGAAGCAATCGGAAGCCCTTTTGCACTCTCGCAGACGGTGACGGCCGGCATCATCTCCGCCAAGAATCGCACCATCGAGCCGGGCGCAAGCGGCCAGTTCCAACACTTCATTCAGACTGACGCGGCCATCAATCCGGGCAATTCGGGCGGACCGCTGCTCAATATGAATGGCGAAGTGATCGGCGTCAACACCGCAATCTTTACGCAATCCGCAGGCTATCAGGGTATCGGATTCGCCATGCCTTCCAACACGGTGGTCTCGGTCTACAACGACCTCATCAGTCCGACCCATAAGGTTGTGCGTGGCTCCATCGGGATTCAGTTCCGCGAAGGTCTGCCTGAGGCAGTCAATCGCGTATACGGCTTCAAGAATGGAGTCCTGGTGCAACAAGTGCAGCCAGGAGGCCCGGCTGACAAGGCAGGCCTGAAGGCGGGCGACATCATCACTTCAGTGGATGGCCGCAACATCAAGGACGGCAATGATCTTGTAAATGAAATTGCCAGCCGGAGACCCGGCAGCACAGCACGCCTCGGATACCTGCGTGACGGGAAGCCGATGGACACGACCGTGACTATCGGTGACCGCGAAAAGGTCTTCGCCGATCTGGGGGCGCAGCAGATGCCTTCAGCACCGCAGCAGCAGGCTGACGCGGGCGAAGCAACGCTGGGAATCGTGGTGCGCGAAGCATCGGCGGCAACTGTGGCCAAGCTGCACACCTCGGGAGTCGTCATTCTGTCGGTGCGTACCGGCTCCTTTGCCGACCTGCAGGGACTCGTTCCGGGGCTGGTCATCACGCGCATCAACAAGCAACCAACCGGCACCAAGGCGCAGTACGATGCCGTAGTCAAGACGCTGAAATCCGGCGATGATGTGGTCTTTGAGGTGCTGGATCCACATCATCCGGAGGCAGGAATCAATTACATCGGTGGCACCCTGCAATAGGTGATCACCCTGCGGTCAAAGGCCCGGATCAGGAAAATCCTGAGTCGGGCCTTTGTGTTTTTGGGGCCTGAAGGGCCGCTGCCTGAGTGGATACCACGCCGCATCGGAACACTGACGAGGATGGACCGATCTGCGTATCGATGCAGGCTGTTTTCTAAAGCACAGGTTCCAAGGGAGATAGAGTGCTGAGCCATTGGTGTAGCCAGTTTTGTTACCAAAGGCCACTTTCCCTGTATCCCCGGTTCAAAACTTGGTTAGAATTGGGGAGTACGTTTCATTTGCATTCGTCGAGGTACACCAGAGTGCTTTCATTTCGAGCAGGTCTGGGGATTGTGTTAACGGCGGCGCTGTTCAGCGCGCCGGCGTTCGCAACCCACTCTCACAAGGCCCCTGCAACACGGCATTCCACGCACAGAACTCACGTGCGTTCCCACAGGGCAAGCCGCCGGTCAGTGCGCCGGGTTCGCGGGCAGCAGTCGATCGAGCCCGAACGCGTGACGCAGATCCAGCAGGCCCTTGTCCGTGAACACTATTTGAGCAATGACGATGCCAACGGCAAATGGGACACAACGACGCAGTCCGCAATGCAGAAGTTTCAGGCAGACAACGGCTGGCAAACCAAATTGATGCCGGATTCCCGCGCGCTGAAGAAGCTGGGACTGGGGCCTGACTACTCCGACGCCATCAATGCCAAGACGTCCTCCTTTAATGACCCACCCCCCATCAGTTCGATTCCGGCGCGACAGGCGGCAGGATTTGCAGAAGCAGCGGGTACGGCATCGGCAGCAGGCGGCACGGACTGAATCCGGCAAGTTGCTGAGCTCTTTTCAGACCGCAGCACCGCAACATCTGAAATTCAAAACAGCCAAAAGGGCCGCATCGCGCGGCCCTTTTAATGTCTTCAGCTTTCGCCTGCCTTACATGTGCATGGGCGGAATTCCCTGCAATAGGAACTCGTAGCGGGCACGCACCGTCGACGGACCCGACGTGATGGGGTTGTTGAGGTGAATGAGGGCATTGTCGGACCCGTATTCCGGCCAATTGGGCAGGCCGGGCCCGTTGGGATTGCCCGTCTTGGCAAAATTCGTCCAGTAGCCCATCATCTGATCGCTCAACGTGCGGTCCTCCGGACGGATTGTCCAGCCGGGACGAGTATCCAGGGTTCCGAAAACGTACTCGATGTCGTCGGAGTGGAAGGCGAATGTGCCGGGATGGAATTTGCTCGGTAATGCGGCAAGTTCGAAGTGATAGCGATAAACCGGAGCGCCGCCGGTCTTGCGCTGCGCTTCAATCCACTTCCAGGTTCCAAAGGCGATAAACGAATCGCTGCCGAAGTCAATGGCGGAGCGCAAAGCTTCAGCATCGGTGTTGCCGGGGTAGAGTTTGAGGAACTCAGGCGCACGATCCTTAAACTCGCTGTCCGCAAACTTCTTCCATCCGTCCACGGTCATGCCGTGCATAGCCATGAAGCTGCCTTCATCCGCATTCCAGCCCGCCAGCAAAGGAACGTGAGCCTGTTTGCCTTGCGCGTAGGTTTCAGGCACAGGCTCGGTCAAAAGCTTGCCATCGAGAACCGGATCAAATCGCGGCGCGCCCTTCTGCAGGGCGGCGGCCAGAATCTTGTCGGTCGGGATGGCGCGCAGTTCGGCGAGCGAGTGCGCTCCGAGCGATTCAACCCAAGGATCCGTCGTCTTGGCGACTTGGTCCACGGTTTCTCCGCCCAGGTTCAGGGCGCTGGGAAACGCCGCGCCACTCTCGCCAATCGCCTTCGCAAAGAGGCCTTGCGCCATGGGAGAAGCCATCAGTGTGCTGACAGCAAAAGAGCCGGCGCTTTCACCAAAAATCGTCACGTTGGCCGGACTCCCGCCAAAGTTACTGATGTTGTCCTGCACCCAGTGCAACGCAGCCACCATGTCCATCAGGCCATAGTTCCCTGCCGAACCATCCGTCTCTTTGGCAAGATCGCTGGTGGCTAGGAAGCCAAAGACGCCAAGGCGGTAGTTGATCGTGACCAGGACTACGCCACGCAAGGGCAGATAGTCGCCATTGTGACGCGGCTCCGAACTGGCGCCACCGGAATAGCCGCCTCCGTGGATCCAGAACATCACGGGGAGGTTGCTCTTGGCCTTCGCGTCGGCCGGTGCGTAGACATTCAGGTAGAGGCAGTCTTCACTCGGGCCGGGATCCTGAAAGATCATATCCGCAAACACGGGATTTTGCGCGCAGTGATGACCAAACTGTGTCGCATCCCGGGTTCCCTTCCACGAGGCGGCCGGTTGCGGCGCCTTCCAGCGCAAGTCGCCGACTGGAGGCGCTGCGTAGGGCAGACCAAGGAAGGCTTTCACCTTGCCCTCGTTGATGGTCTTGCCATGCACCTTGCCCTGCGCTGTCTTTACCGTCAGCGGGTCCGCATGCATTGAAGAGGAGAGCAGCATGGCCGTTGCCGCCATCAGAAGAGCACAAACTGGCCTGGAAAAACGTTTCATTCTCAAAATTTCCTCCGCGCACAACCTTACAGGGACGAGCGGGGAAATGCCAGAGTTGCACTCCACGACGAGAAAGATGAAATTACGTCTCCGTCGCAAGAATCTCCGGCGCGAAGATGTCGTTCATCGTTTCACGGCGACGGATAAGCCGTGTTTTTCGTCCATGGATCAGCACTTCGGCAGGTCGCGGTCGCGTGTTGTAGTTTGAACTCTGCGCCATGCCATAGGCGCCGGCATCCAGCAGTGCAATCAGGTCACCCGGCCGCAGCGGAGGCAGCCCACGATCGCGGGCAAAGAAGTCACCTGATTCGCACACCGGCCCCACCACATCGACGGCGCGCGCCTTTCCTGACCGCGGCCGCACGGGCACGATCTCATGATGCGCCTGGTAAAGCGCCGGCCGGATCAAGTCATTCATCGCCGCGTCGGCAATCACAAAGGTCTTGGAGCCATTCCGCTTCACATACAAAACACGCGCGACCAATGCGCCGGCCTGTGCGACGAGGAAGCGGCCGGGCTCCAGCAGCAGGCGGCCTTCAAAGCCGGCCAGCGCGCTTTGCAGCGCCTGCGCATATTCGCGGACCTTGGCGGCTGCGTCAAAGCTGCCTCCGTGGTAGTCGATGCCGAGGCCACCACCGGCGTCAATCGAACCTAATGAGATTCCGGCGCGATCCAACTGGCGCACCAGCTTGTTGACGCGTTCGAGCGCCGCGCCGAAGGGATCCGCCGAGCGAATCTGCGACCCGATGTGCACGCTGACGCCGTGCGGCTCCAGCCATCGGCTACCCAGCATCGATTTGTAGAGCCGGAACGCACGGCGAATGTCGATGCCGAACTTGTGCTCGCGCAAACCCGTGGAAATATACGGATGGGTCTCTGCAAAGACGTCTGGATTTACGCGAAGCGCAACCCGCGCCTTCCGCTTCAACTTGCGCGCGCGGTCGGCCAGCAGTTCCAGTTCGGTCTCGCTCTCCACATTGAATTCGAGGATGTCCGCGCCGAGTGCCTGGTCAATCTCCGCCGCAGTCTTGCCGACTCCGGAGAAGACAACGCGGCTGGCGGCTTCGGGCGCCGCAGTAAGAACGCGCTCAAGTTCACCGCCGGAGACGATGTCAAACCCGGCGCCATGGCGTGCGAGGAACTGGAGAATAGCCAGAGCAGAGTTGGCCTTCACTGCATAGCATATGAGCGTCTCGCGGTCCGTAAAGGCCTGCTGAAAGAGCTGTAGCCGATCCAGGATCTGGTCTGCAGAATAGACGTAGAGAGGCGTACCGAATGTCCGCGCAAGCGCCTCAAGTGAAACAGAGCCACAATGGAGAACGCCCTGGGGCTGAACCAGGCGAAAGGGGCGTGAGGAAGTGATGGATGCAATGGTCAATGTGAGGATCCCAAAAGCGGTGCGCTTTCTTCAAGGCTATCGCATCCAGCAGCGCGGCCATCGTGCATGCCACTCGTAAATTGGAAATGCTCCTAGAACCTTTGCAGCCACGATCCGAGCCGTTGCGCGACGTTGTCGGGTTGCTCGTAGGCAGCAAAATGTCCGGCTCCGGCCAGCAGGTGCCAGTCGCATCCGCCTGGAGCTGCCTGCAGAGTCTCCATTTCAGGCGACGTCACCGCGGGATCCTCCCCGCCACAGAGAGCGAAGATGGGCACATGGATGGTAGCCACCGTGGGAACGGAGTCTGGCCGCGTGGCCAGACCTGCCTGCGTGGCCACGAGCGCCTCTGGAGTCTGCTGCATGCTTGAGCGCAGTTCTTCTGCGATGGCGGGCCTCACTGCGCGGGCGCTGGCCCCAATCAGTGTCTGGGCCATGCCGTCGAAGATCTGCGCGCTGCCTTGCGCCCGCGCCTGGGCAATGGTGGCCACACGACGATCCTGGTTGGCCGGAGTGTCGGGCTGTGGTTTGGAGCAGATAAAAGCCAGACCACGTATCCGCTGCGGCGCCAGGCGCCAGAGTTCAAACAGCACATAACCGCCAATCGAGCACCCCACAAACACAGCCTCGGAGATAGCGAGATGGTCCATCAAGGCCCATGTATCGGCGGCCAGTTGCTTCATAGTGAGCACGGGCGCATCGGGCACGCGATTGAAAATGCCCACAGGCAGTCCGCTCCCGAGCGCGGACCCACCGTGACCACGCAGGTCAGGCGTGATGGCGCGCACACCGGTCAATCGTTGCACAAGAGGCTGCCAAAAAGAATGATCCAGGGGCGTGGGATGAAGAAAAACTACGGGTAATCCCGCGCCGGCTTCAACGAACAAAAGCTCTGCAGAATCCGATCGAAAGAAATGCCTCATATCCTGGGAGGATACGCCGTCTGAGTCTCCAGCGGCTCCTCAGGAATGCCGACCCAGGCGGCAAGATAGGCCACTGCAACCAATCCACCCGAGAAGAGCGTTCCTACGACGGTCAATACCCGCACCAGATTAACGTCCCAACCGTAGGCCTGCGAGAGTCCAATGCAGACGCCGGCAATCTTGCGTCCCACGCGGGGTCGTTGCAGCGGGCGTGCGGTGGAAGGCATGGCCGTCACTACGGCTCCACAGTTGGAGCAAAATCGGGCGCTCGGTGGAAGCGAAGTGCCGCAGCGATGACAGTAGAAGGCCATGGGCAAACTCTCCGTGAGGGCTGCGCACCCTCAGAAATATCTTACGGAACACGGTCAAGGTCGGTTCCCGTCAAGCCATTCCGGACCAGCGGCCCGTCAGCGTCCCCGGTAGGGATTGCGGAGGTATTTGCGGGCCTGATCCGCACGGGTTGTGTCGGGCCCAGCGTCAATGGCTTCCTGGTAATCCTGTATCGCCAACTTTCGTTCTCCACCCAGGTCGCGGCATTGTCCACCGGCAAGGAGCGAGCGAATCTTCAACTCAGGACCGACATCGGCTGTATTGGCCGCTCTTTCGTAGGCTTCGGCAGCTTCACTATATTGGCGCTGCCCCCGCAGGGCATCCCCAAGTCCGAAATAGGCAAGCTGCAAACGCGGATCGACAAAATAGCCAGGCTTCTCTCCATCGGTCACAATCTCGCGATAGGCGTCCACCGCACGCATGCCTTCGCCCGCGTCCTTGCGCAGATTGGCCTCTTCCAGGCAGAAAAGGTAGTCATGCGGATACTGTGTTTTCAGACTCCGCACCACTTCGATGGCCTCGGCATATCGGCCCTCACGGCGCAGAAAGAGCGCAATCACGGTGCGAGCCTCGACGCTGGTGATGACGCCCCGGTTGCCATCATCCCGCAGCATTTCAAGCCCCTTGGTTTTGGATCCGGTCATCCCCACAAATCCAATGAGCAGCTTGAATGGCAAGGGCAGTGCGCCAACCACATATTCGTAGACGCCCACGATGAGCTTGGCGTCAATGTAGTCCGGGTCCAGTTCCAGCACGCGCTGGCAATCGTCCTTGGCGGCAATGGCCAGACGAAAGGCCGCACCAAATTTCCGTTCGACCATGGCCAGATAAGTAGTCTTGAGGCTGCGTGCCCAGCCACGCGCGAACAACGCGTTCACATCATTGGAGTTTCGGCTCAAACGCCAGTCCGCCTCGTGGATTGCCTCATCGGCGAGACCGAGGATGCGATCACGTGCCTTGGGGTCTTCCTGCGTCGCATGCCGGCCGGTCAGAAATCCGTCGGTGGCGTAGAACGTGGTATCAAGCAAGTCCTGACGATAGAGTTCCTGAAAAAGCTCGACATTCAGCAACAGGTCAGTGGCCTGCGGATCCCCGGGATGCAACGCGTGAAAGTGCTGGAAGCGCTCGACTGCTCCCACATAATCCAGATTGTAGAAATGCTGGTAAGCCTCACGGACAAGCGGATCGCGGTTGAGCGGATTTGTGTGAACCTCTGACACTGCAACGAGCAAAGGCGCGCCTGCCAAGACCATGAAGACCGCAAGACATATCACTCTACTTTCCAGTAACTTCACCGATCCTCCGCTTTTGATCAATCAAACCTCGCCAGAAGAGCGCACGCAAGATGAGCCGGCCGCCGCCGTGTGCTCCACTCCCAATGCAACGGTTTTCCACAGCTTTTTCTGCCGCCGGAGAGGAATTCCCTTTCTTCTGACGTTCTTACCTTTGAGAGGGTGCACATGGCCTGCGCCCCCTGATCTCATCGAACGCGTCATTTGCAGGCCTTTCGCTCTTCAACAAGCCCTTGAGTTTAAGGATCGTGGAATGACCAGAGTTGAAGTGCTTGGATTGTTGCTGAATCAAGCTCAGTTTAACGGATTTGAGTTTAGGAACTGGTACCAGGCGAACATTCAGTCTTCCTGGCCGGGCACAGAACTGGCCATTGACATTTTGTCCCGGGAGGGGCGTTACTACTGCCTGCTTTTCTCGCACGAGTTTGCACAATGTTTCTGGCGCACCGGATCCGCCATCAGTTTTCGGGTACCCTCCATCACCTACAGCCGCGTGAACGGCAAGGGCGAAGTCGTCGAGGTTAAGCGGAAGCCCTTCACCCGTCGCAGCGTCAAGGCCGATGTATGGAAGTACCATTTGCGGCAGATGGCAGAAGCCGAGAATCCGATCGAATATTTGTGCCGGTTTCTGCCCATCGCGGACCAGGAACGTCTTGAGACCTGCCGCGACGCGCTGGCCCGCAAGGCGAGCCATAAAGGGCCCCCCCGGGATGAAGTCGCGCTAGGTTAGCATGGGGTTATGACCACTCCGAGCGCCCCTGACTCTCCAGCCACAAAGGGCTCTTCGTCTGCAACCGACCCTGTGGAACGGGCTCGCCAGCGTCTTATTGTCGCGCTGGATGCTTCCAGTAAAGCTCTCGCCTTGCAGATGGTAGACCGGCTGCAGGGGACCTGCCATTGGATGAAGGTCGGACTGGAGCTCTTCACCGCAGCCGGGCCTGGCATTGTGGGGGAATTGGCTTCAAGGGGCTACTCCGTCTTTCTCGATCTCAAGTTCCACGACATTCCGAACACAGTAGCTGGGGCGGTTAGGTCCGGCGCAAGTCTCGGCGCCCGGCTGATGACCCTGCATGCACTCGGTGGCCCAGCGATGCTCACAGCGGCTCACGAAGCCCTGGCTGGGATGTCCCACCCGCCCGAGTTGCTGGCCGTAACGGTCCTTACCAGCATGGACGCCGCGCAGTTGAAAGCCATTGGAGTGGAGTCGCCTCCCGCCGCACAGGTGGAGCGGCTGGCCCGCATGGGCATCGAAGCTGGTTTGCGCGGCTTTGTTTGCTCGCCGGAAGAGGTTGGCACCTTGCGCGGACTCACCGGGCCGGACGGTGTCCTCGTCATTCCAGGGATTCGCCCGGCAGGCGCCGCAGTCGGAGATCAGAAGCGCATTTCGACCCCTGCGCATGCGCTCCGCAGCGGAGCCAGCTACCTGGTGGTGGGCAGGCCCCTTACTCAGTCGCCCGATCCGGCCAGCGCTGCCAATGCGATTTTGCGGGAAATGGCGCAGCAAAATGGCTAGCCAGCGTTCTGAACCAGCCATTCTAAAACGGACTCGGCGGCATCCCCGTCCATGAGAAAAGCCCGGCGTTTGCCGGGCTTTTCGTGTTTCCACTATTCAACAGATGCTTAAAGTTTCTCGTAGAAATCGCAGACAGAACAGGAGATGTACACGCCTCCAGGAATCCCGCGCTCGCGGTCTTTGACGCGCTTGACGATTCGCGTTGGCTTGCTGCATTTGGGACAATCGGTCGACTTTGTCGTGTCCATCATCTTTTTGCGGTCGGCTGTTTTGGCAATCTTGGCCATGAGTTGGGTGCTTCTCCTTATTGGGGTTGTCTCTGCTCACACGGGCCGTAATGGGGCACGCGGCTTGAACGGCGCGGTCCCTGACGCTCCTGCTGGCGCAGGACTAGGCGGAACTCGCTCTTTCGAGTGTACATCAACACCTAATCGAGCTGAGCCATGGTGGCGGCAAATTGCTGTGCGGGCGGGCTAGCAGGTGCCTGCGCTGGAGGTGCCGCCGGCGGCTGCGTGGGCGCGGTGCCAGTGGAACTGCTCGATGCCGGCAGCGGGACGCTTCCATTCCCTGCCGGCGCTGGAGCCGACGTTTGCGTCCCTGGCTTGTGCGCGACGGGAGCATCGTCCGGCGTCTGTTTTGGGAACTGCACGGGCTTCATCACATCAACCCGAGAATCCTTCCCCTTTTCGCCGGGCATCGTCTCTCCCGGAGCGGCCAGCGTGGGTGGCGGCGCCGGAGCCTGAGTATTCGGGTCGCGATGAACATCTCCCAGCTGGATGGTGTGGTCCTGGGCAGTCTCGGTGGGAACTACCGGAGTGCCGTCCGTACGCATCATGCCCTCCACCACGTCCCGGGAATAGACAACCGGTTGCTTGCCGACCACTGCAATCTCGACGCGAATGACTCGGTTGCCGTTGATGCGGACGAACTCGACCGTCTGAGGCGGCTTGCCGTAAATCCATTCCTCAATCGGCATCTGGCCATCCATCTCACGGATCCGCCTATCCGGGTGCCCCTTGGCATACAACACCATGTCCGTGTCCATGCCGACGAGAACCTGATGGTTCAGGATGGCGTCTTTGAGCATGGGCGGTAGTGTATCCGTGAATGCCTGAATCGGCGTCTTGACTTTGAATGAGATCAGCGGGGCCAGCAGACCCTCGACCTGATCTCCGGTAACGTTCGGTACGTGATCGTGGAACACCAGCGAGATGCGCGCGCCGGTAGGCATGCTGCCATCATCTTGGATGATCGGATAGTCGTAGATTTCATCGCCTAGATAGATGTGCCGGAGGAAACGATGCTTCAGGTCCGGCCCCCCGTTGAAGTCCAGGGTAATCCTTGACCGCTCAATCTTGATATCCGTGATGACGACCCGGTCGCCGGGCTTGGCGCTGACGCCGTTGTCCGTCACCATATCCACGTAGGCTTCGCCCGCCGGGTCCAGCTTACCGTTGGCTTCGAGAGTCAGGCCCTTGTGCCCGCCTGGAAAGGGCCGCATGGCGAACCCCTGCTCCATGGCGAGGGCACGAATCAAAGCCTGACGGCCTCGGGTTGTCAGCTCCTCTTGTGGAAGCTGGACGTGAGTGGGCTGCACCTGTGCGAATCGACGGTCGACAGAGGCGCTTTGAACCGCTGTGGTAGGGCGTCCGCTGGTGTCGATGGTAAGTACCTGAGCCCCCGCCAAGGCAGAGCAACAGACCGCGCCGACCGCGCTCAGCCACAGGGCGCAACGCCATCCACCTTCAAATTTGCGAGGGCCGACCGTCGACGTAGCGAACATGGGATCCTCCCATGGCTGCATCCAGCATTGAGCAAACAATAGTGCTGCGCAAGATGGAAGGTCAACTCAATTTTGAGGACGCCGCAAATTCGATTCCAGCGCGCCGAAAAAACGCTGTCGCCCCACCTATTCAGAGCTGGAATGGGAATCGGCTGGGCCGAGGGGGCTGCTTGCCCCAGCGGGCGCGGACGGAGCCTGTCCAATCTGCACCAGAACTGGAGCAGGAGGCTCTGCCGATCTGGTTGCCGCTTCGTGCTGCTGACGCGCGGCCGCGTCCAGATCCACCGGAATCCCTCCCGGCACAAGAACAGGGGCGTTGTGGAGAAAATCAAGATCGCGCGTCAGGCGGTAGACGACGGGAATTGCAAGCAGAAGAATAAAAAAAGTAACCCAGCTTCCGTCCAAGCCATAACCGCCGCCGGTGAGCCAGAAGGGTCCCATCGGATCGCCCTCGACTACCGGCGAGTGAACATTGACCCCGCTGACAGCGAGGCCGAAGATGAGCGCGCGCGAAGCCTTCCAACCGAAGTTGATCCCCCAGCTGAGCCACAAAGCACGCGTCCGCAGATAGGAAACCGACAGCAGGATGCTGACGACAAGGGAGACCGCGAGACTGGCATGGTTTGCTCCCGGCCGCATCATTTCCACAATCGCGTAGAAGGCTGCGAAGCCAAGCACCGCCCCCGCCGAACCAACACTCTGCTCGAATCGCTGGAAGCCGTATCCGCGGAAAATCATCTCCTCCGCAAGTGCTGCCAGTGCGAAGAAAGCAATGTCAGCCAGCAGCCAGCCCCATGCGGATTCCTGCACGGTCATCACGATTGCGATACCGCCAAAAAGCGCAACAGGAAGAACGCAGGCCACCGCAAAGCCCCAGCCGGCCGCGAGACCCATGCCGAGTTCGCGCATCCAGCCTTCGCGCAATGGAAAGCCCTGCTGGCGCACGGGATTCATCTGGCGATCGAAGAGATAGCCGAAAGTCGAGTACCCAGTAACCAACAGAAAGACCAGCATCGCCTTTTCGACAAGCGGCATCCACGCTTCATTGGCCACGCCGGATGCGCTGTGGCGCGCAATCCGCAGTGCCACAAAATAGTAGAGAATCGCTGCGAGGAATTCGAGATACGCCCGCAGTCTTTTCTTTCCTGGTGCGATCGTGGTCACGGTGCGTGCTCCTGAATGCGGAGTTGCGCGGTATGCTGACCACACATCTCCTGTCTGCAAGCGAGATCGACAATCAATTTGGAGTGCGCCAACCCGCCTAACCTTCCGTGTAAAACTGTGCGATGTTGCGGAACTTGTCCTGGCGCGCGGCCACCAGTGCGTCGATGGGCATTGCCTTCAATTCAGCCAGGTGCTTCTTGAGGGCTGTTCCCAGGATTCCCGCACCGGCTTCGTGATCGGTGTGCGCGCCGCCCTCTGGCTCGCTGATAATCTCATCCACGCAACCAAGCGCTTTGACTTCGGGAGCCGAGATGCGCATCGCCTCGGCGGCAAGCTGCTTCTGGTTCGCGTCGCGCCACATGATGGCCGCGCAGGACTCCGGAGTGATGACGAAGTAGAGCGCATTCTCGAGAATCAGAACCCGATCGCTCACAGCCAGGGCCAAAGCGCCACCGGAACCGCCTTCCCCGCTGATGACGGAGATTGTGGGCACGCGCAGCCGCGACATCTCACGAATGTTGCGCGCGATTGCCTCGGCCTGGCCTCGTTCTTCCGCGCCCAGACCGGGATAGGCTCCGGGCAGGTCAATGAAACTGAAAATGGGCCGGCCGAACTTCTCCGCGAGCTTCATGCATCGAAGCGCCTTACGATAGCCTTCCGGATTGGGCATGCCGAAGTTGCGGCGCACGCGTTCCTTGGTCGTGCCGCCCTTGCGATTGCCAATGACGAGAACCTCCTCGCCATCCAGCCGCGCCATACCGCAAGCCACCGCTTCGTCGTCGCCAAAGGCGCGATCCCCGTGAATCTCGCTGAAATCGGTAAAGATCCGCTCGATAAAGTCCATGGGATACGGCCGCTGGGGATGGCGGGCCCTCTCGATTTTGATCCATGCGGGCGAAGCTGCCGCCGCGTTTTTGGGAGTTGCTGCCTGTTCAGTCATCGTGGTCACGTGTGGCACCTTCGGAACACAGGTCCCGAATTAGCGAACCGCACAACCTGATTCTACGGGTCTGGGACGGATGGAACAAATGGATTCAAGGACAGGCGAGGATTTTTGATCCACCCAACGCCTCGCAATTACGCTGAGATGCGATTGAACCATGCGCAGAATGCAGATGCTATCGTTTACTCACACCGCACATGATGGGTGGTTTTGCGTACGGAGCAAAGAACGATGTCAACATCACGCAGAGAATTTGTTGCGCTTGGATCGATGGGCCTGCTGGGCTCGGCACTCGCGGGGAGCAGTCAGACCCCCGTGCAGCAGAATGCAACCCCCGGCGCTCCGCCGGCCTTTGGTACGGCCCCGGCCGTGGGCCCAGAGGTCACTGTCGGCACATTCAAAGAAGCAGAAAAACTGATGCAGGTCGAGATGAAGGAAGCCGACCTGGCCGAGGCGGCCGAAAACTGGCGCGTGCAGATGGCGCCAGTCTACGAGCGGCGGGTGGGACCGCATGCGCTTGCACTCGAATCCACGCTGCCGCCCGCCACGACGTGGAACCCGTCGCTGCCCGGCATTCCAACTGGTATGCCCGCGGCGGACAAATTTGAGCGGAGCGCAGACCGGCATCTCCCCTTGCCCAAGAGCGACGAGGCGATTGCTTACGCGCCGGTCACGCAGCTTTCGCGCTGGATTGAAGCACGTCAACTTACCTCCGAGCGGCTGACGCAGATCTACCTGCATCGCATCGACCGCTTTAACCCCAAGCTGCACTGTGTCATCACGCTGCTGCGCGACCATGCGCTCGAACAGGCCCGCAAGGCTGATGCGGAGATTGCAGCAGGACACTATCGCGGCCCACTGCACGGAATTCCGTGGGGTGCAAAAGACCTGCTTGATACTGCCGGCATTCCCACGACCTACGGCGCGGAGCCCTATCGTGACCGCGTTCCGGCGGAGGACAGCGCCGTGGTAAAGCGGCTCAATGCCGCCGGAGCCGTCCTGATCGCCAAACTCAGCATGGGGGCTTTGGCGCTGAACGACATCTGGTTTGGCGGGCAAACGATGAATCCTTGGTTGCTGGAAGAAGGCTCATCGGGCTCAAGTGCAGGCCCCGGCGCGGCGACGGCAGCGGGACTGGTCGGCTTTGCCATCGGCAGCGAAACAGGCGGCAGCATTGTCAGCCCATCGATGCGCTGCGGTGTAACGGGCCTGCGGCCGACATATGGGCGCGTGCCACGCACTGGCGCCATGACCCTCTGCTGGACACTCGACAAGCTGGGCCCCATGACGCGCAGCGTGGAAGACGCTCTGCTCGTGTTGAATGCCATCTACGGGCCAGATCCCGGCGACGTGGAGTGTGTTCCCAGCAAGCTGGCCTTCAACGCGCAAGCAAGTGTCCAGGAATTGCGCGTCGGGTACTTCCCTGCCTGGATGAAGGAGAGCCCGGCGACCGATGTGGATCGCGCCGCACTGGAGACGGTGAAGAGGCTGGGCATGACGCCGGTCGAGGTTGCGCTGCCTGACTGGCCCTATGACTCGCTCAATCTGATTCTCTTCGCAGAAGCTGCCGCTTCGTTTGAAGAACTGACACTGAGCGGCAAGCTTGACGAGTTGAAGATGCAGGTGCCCGACGCGTGGCCCAACGTCTTCCGCCAGTCGCGCTTTCTTTCCGCCGTGGACTTTGTGCAGACAGATCGCATGCGCCGCAAGGTGGCTCTGGAGATGGCGCGGCTGTTCCAGGGTGTTGACCTTCTGCTGGTCCCGTCCCTGCGCGACGAGATGCTCGTGATTACCAATGCCACGGGTCATCCCTCGCTGACCTTCCGCGCGGGTTTTGTGGAGGTCTCTGAGGCACGCAGCGACTGGGCGCCAGACCCGAAGCATCCACTTCCAAAATTCTCTCCACCGCGCCGCGTGCCTCATGGCGTCACGCTCATCGGCCGCCTCTTTGATGAAGGCACCATTGCACAGGCAGGGGTTGCGATGGAGCGCGCCTTTGGAGTCGCGGAGGAACATCCACCGGCTTTTTAGCGTAAGTTTGCCTTCTGCTCGTCGGTTGCCGGCTTGGCAGCAAAGGCGCGGCAGAAGGCCTCGGCGACCTTCGGGCCAAGATCGGGCCGGTTCTGCGGGTCGTCTTTCGAAAAGATATGAACGTAGAGCATCGGTCCCAGCAGCAACGCGAGTGAAGTGTCCATGTCGAGATCGGTTGGCAAGCAGCCGCGCTCGATGCCGCGCTCCAGAATGCGGCGTAGTGCCTGGCGCGGCGGCTCGGTGACGCGCTTGCGCCATGCCCGTCCAAACTCCACGTGAACGGCAGAGTAGGCGATCAGCGTCGGCATGATGCGGTTGCGTTCTGCATCCATGTCATTCGGCGGCCTGCGGCTCAGAACCGTTGACAGATCCCGGCACAGATCGCCGGTATCCACATCCTCCCGCTCGCGATCGAGACCGTTGACAAAGACCATCACCTCCATCAACAGCGCTTCCTTGTCCGCCCAATGGTTGTAGATGGTCGCCTTGCTCACGCCGGAAAGCCGCGCAATCGCATCCATGCTGGTGCCATCGATGCCGCGCTCGCCAAAGAGTTCAAGCGCCGCCCGGATGACTTTTTCGTGCGCCTCGTTGCTGCGGGTCCGGACCATGCTTAGATCTCAATCTTCGAGAAGCGGTATGCGCCAATCACCAGCAGGATCGCACCCACGATGGCCAGCACCACCAGGTCCACATGGGAACCAAAGACCGCTTCCCGAATCAGCACGGCGCGCATGCCGTCGATTCCATAAGAAAGCGGGTCCAGCTTGGTGATGAAGCCGAGCGCCTTCGGCAGTCCGTCCAGCGGAAACAGCGCGCCAGAAAGAAAGAAGATCGGCATCACCAGAAAGTTCATGATGAGTTGGAAGCCCTGCATGTCCTGCAGGCCAGAGCCAATCGCCACGCCCAGAGCCGCAAAAACAATCGCGATGAGCACCATGAAGACAAGCGCGAAGGGCGCGACCGTCATGCTGACCGGACGAAAGCCCGCGATGACGCAGACCGCAACCACGAGCAGGCCCTGAATGACGGCGACTGTTGCCCCACCCAGCGTGCGTCCGATCATGATCTGCAGACGCGGCACCGGCGCCACAAGCGTCTCTTTCAGAAAACCAAACTGCCGGTCCCATAGGAGACCGATGCCGGAAAAGATCGAAGAAAACAGCACCGTCATGCTGATGACGCCCGGCGCCACAAATTGGAAGTAGCTGCCATGACCCGCGCGCTGAAAGACCGGCCCGAGCCCAAAGCCCAGCACCAGCAGATACAGCAGCGGCTGCCCCAGCGACGCCACAATCTGCGCGCGCGAACGCACATATCGCTTCAATTCTCGCAGCCAGAGAATGTAAATCGCGCTCATCGCTTGCCTCCGCTCCACATGCGCGCAAATTGGCGCAACTGGTCCACGCTGCTTGCGCTCTCATCGCGGATCGTGGTGCCCGTCAGTGCCAGGAAGGCTTCTTCCAGCGTCTGTGTCCCCGTCTGTTCCTTGATTTGCTGCGGCGTTCCCTGCGTCACGAGCTTGCCGTGGTCCATTACACCAATGCGATGGGCCACGCGATCGGCCTCTTCCATGTAATGCGTGGTGAGGAAGACGGTCACTTTCTCCGTTTCATTCACCTTCTTCACATGGTTCCAGAGCTGGTTGCGGCTTTGCGGGTCGAGGCCCAACGTCGGCTCGTCGAGGAAAAGAATCCGCGGCGTGTGCAGAAAGCCGCGCGCAATCTCAAGCCGCCGCTTCATGCCGCCGGAAAAAGTTTTGACCAGTTCGTTGCGCCGCTCCCACAGTTCAAAAAGGTTGAGGAGTTCCTCAATGCGCTCTCGGCGATGCCGGTGGGACACATGGTAAAGCACGCCATGCACCTCCATGTTTTCCCATGCCGTCAGATCACCGTCGAGGCTCGGATCCTGAAAAACAATCCCGAAGCGCCTGCGCGCCTCGTTCTGGCGCTTCTGGGGATCAAGGCCGTCCAGTTCAATGGACCCGCTGGTGGGCGCCAGCAAGGTCGTCAACATTTTGATGGTGGTGGTTTTTCCGGCTCCGTTGGGACCAAGAAAGGCAAAGATCTCCCCGCGCTCCACGTCGAACGAAACATCATTCACGGCGGTGAAGGAGCCGAAGGATTTGACCAGATTGCGGACACGAATCACAGGCGACCTCCCAACAAAACAATACTGAACGGTTCAGTTTATTATGTCAAGAGGTCGCTGCACTCTTTTCGTCTCAATTCTGTTGCCTAAACGCGCATCTGCTCTTCCTCGATGGCTTGCAGCATCTCCTCGTTCTTAGAAAACTTGAACGATGGCACCTTGCGCTCCTGTGCGATGGCCTCTTCCACACGGCCCAGCAGCGAAAGATCCTCTTTGGTCACCGGCTGCAGCCCAAGAGACTCGAGCTTGGCGACAATCTCCCTCTCGCTCAGCGTCTGCATCTCGGGGGCGCTTTGTATGTACTCGATGGCTCGGGCCGCGCTCACTTCCCCATCGTGGCGAGCAATTCCCGCCAAGCCCGTACTGGCTTTGCGCGCCCACCCGGCGACGAACCAGCCGGGAATTGCAGCCCCGGTCTTCGGATCCACGACCTGATAGCCCGGCTCATTCGGGTGCGCAGAGTCTGAATCCGTCGCATACCCGTGGGGTCCCATCGGAAGGCCGATCTTCGGGTCGTGCTCGTCGCCGATCGCGAAGATCAAGGTGTCTACTTCCAGCTCGCTGTGCTGGCCATTGGCCACGGCAGATGTACTGCCATCGGACTTGAGGACAAGGTCGTTCTCAGCGATCTGCAGGCGCGCAATACGCCCGCTGGCGTCGGGAACAATCGCGCTCGGTGATGAGAGGAACCGGAACGAAAGACGCGGCGGCACCGCGGTGTACTCAGGATTTGCTAGCTTGCGAAAGTGCTCCTGAAAAAGCTTCCCGGCCGAGACGTCCTGATTGCAGCGGGCACAGCGCTCACGCACCCGCTCCAGTTCCGCGGTCAACTCGTCACGCGATACATGTTGCTCCACATATTCAATTTCTTTCTCGTCGAACTTCACCTCGAGCGGTCCGCGCCGGGCAATCACAACCACGCTCTCCGTGACCCGATTCGGTGCATCTTCGAGCACCCAGCGGGCAATATCAATGGCCACGTTGCCCACGCCGACAATGGCCACTCGCTTGCCGGTTGAAAAGTCCATTGAGGCGTACGGAGGCAACTGGTTGTAGGCATACACAAAGTCTTTGGCTGCATAAACACCCTTTGCATCCGAGCCGGGAAGGCCGAGCTTCTTCGCGCCCTGCGCCCCGCAGGCGAACACGATCGCCGCAGGATGCATGGCTTGCAGGTCCCGAATCTTCAGCGCCCGATCCTCACCCATCTGCACATTGCCAAAGTAGTGCACATTGGGCATGGCCAGCACCTGCGCGAACTGCTTTCGCAGACCAGACTTCATCTTTTCCTTAATGGGATAAATGCCGTATTCCACCAGACCGCCGGGCTTGATATCACGATTCAAAATAAAGACGTCATAGCCGGCCAGAGCGATTTGCCGGGCCGCAAACATTCCCGCCGGCCCGGCCCCTACCACGAAGATTCCCTTCACTCGTCACCCCCTGTTGAATTTGAACCCACACAAAGCAACCGCGTTGTCTCTTGGAGCCCACATTCTGCGCTTTCGTAAGCGGCTGAGGTTCAAAGACCTTTGACGTATGCAAAACCCAGGCTTTGAATCCTCGAAAAATATCGCCGCACCCCTTGCCTCCACGCGCAGGCCAGTCTTCCCCTAAAGGCCCGACTGGAATGCTCGGCGCGCCAAAGGACGATGCGATGTGTTCCAAATCACACTAGCATGTGATGTATCGACAAAATCAACTACAGATCTTCCAGATCAGGCTCCGAATCGATGATCGGGACGGGTTCCGCTTGCGACGTGGGGTGAATAGCCTCTGTATCGCTCTCCTCCGTCGATTCCGGCCCAGGTTCCGATTGGCTGCTGCCGAGTAAAACATCCATGCGATACCCGGCTGCCTCCGCGGTCGCCAGCGCCTCATCGACTGTGCGGGTCAGTTGCTCAATTTCATTCCTTGAGGGAGTCGCCTGCCCTGCCAGTCGCAGCATGTGCGGCAGCAGAAGCCACCAAAGCAACTCCTCGTATGCTTCGCGGACCAGGTAATTGTGTCCCTGCGCCTCGTGTATGCCGGTCAGCCAGCGCACATCGGGATCAAGCCACAACGCCGGAGCCAGCAGGACGCGCTCTTCCGCGGCATCTTGTTGAGCACCGCCTGTTGCTCCCCCTTCTGCGGTGTCCTGCGTCTCAGAAGTTGGCGAAGCCGCCGCCTGGACCGATCCGGCTTCCGCCAGCAGCATGACTTTGATGCGTGCCGCAGCCCGCCAACCCTCTTCGCCCTCAAAGCCCAGCGCATGGAAGATCTGAGCGAAGGGCTCGCGCAGGCGCAGGCGCTCAAAAAGATCGAGTGAGACTCGCTGCGGATTAGCCGCATGAATCGACTCGGCCAGTGTCTCAAGAGCGCACCATGCAAACAACGGCCCCCACATGGCGGTCGCGGTCAACTGCGGACTGGGGCTCGGTAGCACACGGCGCGCGGCCACGGTCCATGGTTTCGAAGCGCGCGATTCAATGGCAGGCAGGCGCATTGCGGCGCGCAGCCGACTGCGGCAGAGAGTCGCCAGTTGATCCATCTCCGAGTTTTGCATCTCTGCTGTTTGGATGCCCGCGGCGCGCAATCGTGCCTGATAGACAGGCCGCGCAGCACCCAGAAAACGCTCGCAGCGCAGCCACACCTGATCCAGGAATTCGCGGCGCTCCTGAGTGAGGGCCTTACCCGCTCCGGCGCCATCAGTTCGCGGATGCTCTGCGAGGTCAGCCAACGCTCGCACCATATCCGGTTCCAGAAGATGCCGCAGAGCGTCATGCACAGGCTGCAACTCCAGTTGAATCAGTGCGTCCTCAAGGCTCGGTACACCACGCCCATTCAGAAAGTCGCAGAGGCGGTCCCACGGCTTCTCTGCTGAGGGCTGCAACTCCATCCAGTCAAGAAAAACGTGGGACTGGTAGGCATGCAGCTCCAGCGTGAGCCCGCGCTCACACAGGTCCTTCGTGCGGCGAAGGTATTGCAGTCCCGTCAGCGAATCACGCCACGCCAGTACCGTCCCAGGATTGTCGCTGACGCCAAGCCCCTCCGCAAGCCGTTTCTGCCGCAGATGTCCCGCGCCTTTATCCGCATAGGCCGCGGAGAAGTCAACCGTTCCATGGGCCGTCCCATAGCGATTGTTGTAGACCACCAGCGCTCGCTCGTGGCCGCTGCGGTTGGAGTAGGCGAAGACGTTTTCGTCCACCGACCCATTCGCCTGGAAGAAGTCGTAAAGCAGAAAATTATGGCTCTCGGCAAAGAGCCAGCGTTTGTGCAGCAGCGGCGCAATCTCACGCTCATGCCGCTCCACAAGCCAATGGTCCGGTGTTTCGTCGTAGCGTGGCCGCTGATACTCCATGCCGTACTTCTCTGTGAATCCCTCAATCTGCCCGTGGCCAAACATCGGCAGACCAGGCAGCGTGGACATCAGCACAGCCACGCCAAAACACTTGTCACCCTTGCCGAATTGGTCAATTGCCGTGCGCTCGTCGGGATTGCTCATGAAGTTCACATAGCGCTTCATGATGTCCGGATCGAACTCCAGCGTGTTCTTGATGACCGAGCGATACTCGGCATTTTTCTCGTCGCGCAGCATGTTCATGAAAGCGCTGTTGTACACGCGATGCATGCCCAGCGTGCGAACAAAGTAGCCCTCCATCAGCCAGAAGGCCTCGGCCAGCAGCAGCGTGCCCGGCACCTCGGCAGCAACGCGGTCCACCACCTCACGCCAGAATTCATGCGGCATGTGCTGGTTGAACTCGTGCTGCGTCATGCTGTATTCAGCGCGCGACGGAATCGCTCCGCTTGAGCCCGGTCCCGGAAACCAGAGCCGGTGAAAGTGCCGCTTGGCCAGCGTCATCGCCGCGTCGAAGCGAATGATGGGAAACAGCCGCGCCACGTGCAGGATGGTCTGAATCACCTGCTCGCGGACGGCCGGATTCAGATAATCGAGTTGCGCCGTGTCATTCCACGGGAAGCTGGTGCCGTCATTGCCGTGGTAGATAAAGCGTGTCTCGCCGCTGGCCTTGTCCCGGCGGCGAAAGACCACTGCCGCATCGGTCTGCTCGAAGTAGTGATCTTCGATCTTGATTTCAACGCGTCCATCGCTGGAAAGATCCGGCCCCTCAAATGAGTAGGCTGGATATGGGGGATGCGACCGCGCAATGAACCACTCGGGATGCTCCACCACCCACGGGGAGTCAATGCCCATGTGGTTCGGAACCATGTCGCTGGCCAGTCGCACGCCGTGGTGGTACGCCCGGTCACGCAGACGGGTGTACGCCGCATCGCCGCCCAGGTCGTCTGCAATGCGATAGTCGAAGAGCGAATAGGCGGAAGCGACTGCATCGCTGTTGCCGCAGAGCAGCTTGATGGTCTTCGACGCGCGGCTGCGTTCCCACACGCCAATGAGCCAAAGTGAATTGATGCCACGGCGGGCGAGCGTCGCCAGCTCTTCATCGGGAATTTCATCCAGGCGCCGGATGTGCCGTCCGTACTGCTTGCTGAGCTGAGCAAGCCATACATAGGTACTCTTGGCAATGAGCACGGTATTGGGCATCCACGCGGTGTCTTCGCTGAATTTTTCGTACTCATGCGCCGGGTCGCCGAAGATCGGGACCTGCGACTCACTCACAATCGAAGGCCACTGCTGCTCTCCGCGCTCACGCCGGCGCCGCGCAGCCTCCTCAGCCGCCGTGCGCGCCCGCTGGGCATCCGGGTTGAATTGCATCCAGATGGCCAGCTCCTCCTCGCGCAGAATCTCTCCGCCGATCATCAGTAGACGGTCTAGTTGGTCGCCCAGCAACACCTTCCATAAGTCGCGAATCAGCTTGAGCTGCTCGCTCAGTGAGGTGGGTGAGCCCACCGCCGGCGCGCGCAGAATTTCTAACAGGCTCAGTTTGCGCGCATTCGGCAGCGGAATCAGCGGGCGCGTGGCAAAGTAGTCGGGCAGTTCCTGCGTCACTTGCCGATACACTGTCTTTTCCGCCAGGGCCTTCTCCGCAAAGAGCTCCTCAAACGGCTTAAAAGCCTCGTTGCGATTGGCCATCCAGAGCAACAGCAGCTCTTCCATGGCCGCTTCGCGGTGTGGAACACCTTCGGTTTGGCCTGCGAGCCATTGCTGCGGTGTCTCCAACCCGCGCATTACGCTCTGACCGGGAAAATGCTCGACAAAGGTCAACAGCAGCTTTTCCAGCTCGTCTGTTCCCACCCGCGCGCCAAACCAGTCCAGCGCGGCCTTCAGCACCTCGGGGTCGTGCTGCTCGCGGTAACGCGCCATCAGCACGTGGCTCGCCTCATCAATCAGCCCCATGGCAAACAACTGGCCCGCATGCACCGCTTGATCCGGGAACTGATCGGCCTTGCGAACCAGGTTCATTCGATGGGCAAAGGCGCGGCAGGCACCCAGATCGGCAAAGACGACATTGCCATCATAGGAGAAGAGCGACTCGTCAAACTGATAGCGTGCACGTGCATCCCGCGAAATATGGAATTCCATCATTCGAGATCGGCTCCCAAAGGTGTGTACGTCCTGCCCTCATTCGGCCGGGTCCGCTGCGAGGTGCGCTCCCGGCGGCTGTCTCTACGCGGCCAAAAGGTAAAGTAACACCTCACAGCACCAGGACGCAGCAAGACTTCTTCCGCGGCCCCCGACGCTACCCTTGCTGAACAATGCCTGAGCTGCTAAACGTCTTGACGCCACGCTTTACCCTCTGCTCTACTTGGCTCATCGCAATGTGTATTCCCAACGGCATTTCGACCTTTCGCCGCAAGATGTGCTCCTGTATTGGAGCCAACATGCGGCGCATGATTCGCCCGATGCGCGGCTGGGAGCGGCTTACCTGACGAATCTGCACAGCATCTAGAACCGTCATTCGGCCACCTTCAGCAGATGCAAAGGTGGCTTTCGTGTCTTGCAACTGAGCCCTTTCGAGGAGATCCTCTTGGAATCGGTCACTCTTTCGAGCATTCAGGTGGCGCGCGCCCGCATTGGTGAATCCATTCACATGTCGCCCTGCCATCTGTCGCATCATTTATCGGAGCTCACGGGCCTCCCTCTTCACCTGAAGCTCGAAAACCTGCAACGCACCGGATCCTTCAAAGAGCGCGGAGCACTGAACAAGCTCCTCACGCTTTCTGAGTCGGAGCGCAAGCGCGGCGTCATCGCCGCCAGCGCCGGCAACCACGCCCAGGGAGTCGCCTTCCACGCAGCGGCACGTGGCATTCGCGCGCAGATTGTGATGCCGCTCGCCACGCCACTCGTCAAAGTCGCCGCAACGCGTGCCTTTGGCGCCGAAGTCGTCCTTCATGGAGCCAGTTATGACGAGGCCTGCGACGAAGCCCTGCGTCGTCGTCTGGAAGAAGGTCGCACCTTCATTCACCCCTTCGACGACCCGGAGGTCATTGCCGGCCAGGGCACCATCGGCCTGGAACTCCTGGACCAGGTGCCCGACATTGAAGCCGTGGTGGTGCCGATCGGCGGCGGCGGCCTCATTAGTGGTATTGCCTGCGCACTCAAGGAGACCAACCCAAAGATCCGCGTCATCGGCGTTGAGCCGGAAAAGCTTCCTTCCATGCTGCGCGCTCGCGAGGCCGGACAGCCGGTCACCATCGGCACAGAGGCCACCATCGCCGACGGCATCGCAGTGCGCCGCGCAGGCGACATTACGCTCCCTATGGTTTCTCGCTACGTGGATGAAATTGTCACGGTCGACGATGAAGAGATTGCCAGCGCCATCCTGATGCTGCTGGAGCAGGAAAAGACGCTGGCCGAGGGAGCGGGCGCAGCAGCGCTTGCCGCCGTGGTGCAGTCCAAGACCAACCTGCGCCATCGCCGCACCGTCGTGCTCGTCTGCGGCGGTAATATCGACGTCACGTTGCTCGCCAAAATCATCGAGCGCGGCCTTGTGAAGGATGGTCGCCTGCTCCGGGTCCGCATCTATTTGCAGGATCGCCCCGGTGCCCTGCTCAACCTGACGCAGATCCTTGCCCGCGAGCGCGCCAACATTGTCGAAACCATTCACAATCGGGCCTATTACGGCGTCAGCCTCGGAGAGACGGTCATCGACGTCACCCTGGAGACACGCGGCGCCACGCACATCACCGCCATCAGCCACGCCCTGCGCGAGGCTGGCTTCCGCTTCGAGCGCATCCATTGAGGTAAGACGTGTACACCCCGCGTTTCAACCAGGTGACGGATCGCGCCGTCCTGCTGGAAGCCATGCAGCGGTACTCTTTCGCCATTCTTTTCGGAGTCACTCCAGGCGATGAGACAAAAGATACGCTGGTTGCGACGCATCTACCGCTCGTCATCTTGAACGAAGGCGCCCATGGAACCATCGAGGGCCACTTTGCGCGCGCAAATCCGCACTGGAAGTCGCTGGCAGACCACGAGACGCTGGCGGTCTTTCCCGGGCCGCACGCCTACGTGTCACCATCGCTCTACACGGAAGAACTGTCCGTTCCCACCTGGAACTACATCGCAATCCACGCGTACGGTACGTTGCAGTTAGTTGAAGAGGATGCCGGCAAGGAATCCATTCTCCGCAACCTGATGCAGTTCCACGAACCGGCCTACGCTGAGCGTTGGCCATCCCTGCCTGCAGGCTACCGCCGTACGATGCTTGCCGGCATCGTTGGCTTCCGGATGCCGATCGCGCGGATCGAAGGCAAGTTCAAGCTCAGCCAGAACCGCACCCCCGTAGAGCGCGAAAATGTGCGCACCACGCAAGCCGCCGGCAATAGCGATCAGCAGGACTTGGCTGCCTGGATGAAGCGCCTCGGAAGCTGAAATCACGGTCAGTCGAAAGACCCTTGAGGCGCGATGGCAGATGAATGCGTCCTGCTCATTGCTGAAACCTCCGCACTCGCACATCGTCATTCGCTTTGTTATACTCAGGGGGTTAACCCGTGCGGAAGTGGTGAAATTGGCAGACACACCATCTTGAGGGGGTGGCGCCGCAAGGCATGCGGGTTCAAGTCCCGCCTTCCGCACCATTTGAAATCCCTGGCCTGAACCATTTGGCAGGCTCCAGAAAGAAGCTCGGATCATGCAGATTTTCTTCTACTTCGTGCTCACAGTACACATCATTGCCAGCCTGTTTCTCATCGGCGTTGTACTGGTGCAACAGGGCCGCTCGGCAGACCTGGCAGGTGCCTTCGGCGGACAGGGTTCGCAGACCGCATTCGGTCCCCGTGCCGCAGCCAATGTCCTGACCCGCCTCACCACCTGGTCAGCCATCATCTTCATGATCACTTCCCTCACCCTGACGATCCTTTACATGCGGGGCCAGCAAAGCCATTCCGTTCTGGACGGCACAACGCCGGTCACTGCCCCAGCAAAGTCCGGCAAGTAACCACTTCGCAGTTTTCACGGCATTCAAACCGCAGGCAAGCCACTCCGGCTTGCCTGTTTCGCTTTTAGGCTTGTCTCCGCTTCGCGTAGCGGGTCCGGGCCGTAAAGCGCATGGGCCTTTTCATCTTCCGTCACCTGCGCTAACCTCATCAGGTCTGGCATTCCCTTTGCCTTACGCAATTCAAAAATCGATCCGCCCGGGGTCACATGTCATTTCGCTCTGTCTTTGTTGCTGTCACCGTTGCGTTCGGACTTATTCTTGGCGCTTTTCTCGTCAACAGGGCTCGCCCCCGGGTGGAAATCGAGCAGCCTACTGCAGATTTTGTGCGTGCCAGCGGCAAATGTGCGGAGTGTCACGCCCGGCTCCAGTACGCCGTCGTGCATGAGTACGAGATGAGCGCGCACGCCAAAAAGGGCGTCAACTGCCTCGATTGCCATCAACCGGCCCCCGGGCAGCAGAAGCAGGAGCACCACGGCTTCGTCATTGCCACTCACCTGACCGCCGGCAACTGCCGCAGTTGCCACGAAGAGATCTACCAGGAATTCCTCCACAGCCGGCATGCCGCCCCCAGTTGGGCCGCCGTCTACGGAAAAGCCGCACTCTCACCCGAGCAGGTCGCCTTCAGTGAGAAGTACCAGCCCGGCGGCACCGACCGGCCCCCCAATCCTCTCGTCTCCAAAGAGGGACCTTCCGCAATTGCATCTGGCTGCGAGCAATGCCACTCCATCGGCAAGCCCAATGACGACGGCACCATCGGGACTTGTACCGAATGCCACGCCCGTCACACCAGTTCCGTAGCGCTGGCGCGCCTGCCCACCACCTGCGCTCAATGCCACATGGGTCCCGACCACTCGCAGATCGAAATCTACAACGAGTCCCGCCACGGCGTGCTCTTCGCCGCCCAACGGCAACTGCTGAAGCTTGACGCAAACCCCAGAACCCTCACCACTCGCGACATGTTCGTGCCGACCTGCGCCACTTGCCACATGAGCGGTATCAACGGACTCAAGGTGACGCATGATCCCTCGGAACGCCTGAGTTGGTATCTCGCCGCTGCGATCAGCACCAAGCGGCCCAACTACCTTCAGGCCCAAACCAACATGAAGCAGGTGTGCGTGCAGTGCCACACCTCGTCGATGATCAACCGTGTCTATTCCGAGGCCGAACAGGTCGTCGCAAGCACCAACTCCAAAGTCCTTGCCGCCAAGGCCGTTATGGATGGCCTGCATAAAGATGGGCTCGACAATGGCCCCCCATTCTCCAACCCGATCGACTTCACTTACTTCGACCTGTGGCACTACGAGGGCAGAACCAGCAAACACGGCGCTTTCATGGGAGGAGCTGATTTCGTCCAGTGGCACGGCAACTATGGGCTGCTCGAGAAGTCCGTCGAGCTACAGCATGAGGCGGATGAGTTGCGGAGGATGCATGGCGCTCGCGAGTAGCCTCCTCCGCACGCTGGGTCGCATCCTCCAGACACCCATGCTGCGCTGGGTCTTCGATCTGGAGCTTCTGCTTGAGCTCTTTGTCGCCTCTAACCTCGCCGTCCTTGCAGGCGACATCGTACTGGCGCACTCCGTCAATCAGTTCCGACGCCCTGAGGAGTACATCCCACTCTACTTCTCCGCCATTGCGCCCATTCTGTTGCTGTTGGTTGATCTGCTGCGCTGGCGGTGGGGCTTTCACGCTGCGTGGCGTGACGTTGGCTTTCTCATTGGCTGCCTCTCTGTGCTCGTTGGCCTCGCCGGCGTGCTTTACCACCTCCAGAGCAGCTTCTTTGTCAGTCACACCCTGCGCTCGCTGACCTACGCCGCCCCCTTTGCAGCGCCGCTGGCATACACCGGCCTCGGCTTCCTTCTCCTCGTCAATCGCATGGTGCCCCAGCACTCTGAGGAGTGGGCGCGCTGGGTTATCCTCCTCGCAACCGGAGGCTTCTTCGGTAACTTCGTCCTCTGCCTGACAGATCACGCCACCAACGGTTTCTTCCTCAAAACCGAGTGGATCCCTGTCATCTCCAGTGCCTTTGCCTCCGGCTTTCTGATTGTGCCCGTTCTCATGCCCGTCGCCCGCCGCTACCTGGACCTTTGCCTGGCGGTCCTCGGCATCCAGGCCCTGGTCGGCCTGCTGGGCTTCTGGTACCACTTGCAGATGAATCTGGTTGCGCCGGGGACCAGCCTCTTTGAGAAGTCCGTGAACGGCGCTCCCCCCATGGCGCCATTGCTCTTTCCCAACTTGGTCGGCCTCACTCTCATCGGACTCTGGGAACTCGGAGCCCACCTGCCCACAGAGGATTCCGCCCGCCAAAGTATTTGGGGGCAGCTGATGGCCGTTACGGCCACTCCCGTGCCGGAATCGGACCTCTGAGGAGTCCCTCACCCGCCCAAAGCGCACAAGACAACCTGTCGACAGGTCCTACAATGAGCTCATGATTCTCGAAACCTTTCCCGTCGGCCCGCTCCAGTGCAACTGCACCCTGCTCGGTGACGAAGCCACAGGGGAAGCCATCGTCATCGACCCCGGCGACGAAATTACGCGAATCCACCGCCGGCTTACCCAACACCATCTCAAACTCAAGCAAATCATCGTGACCCACGCGCACATCGACCACGTCGGTGGCGCTCTGACCCTCAAACGCCTCACTGGCGCCCCCATCCTCCTCAATGAAAACGACCTGCCACTCCTCCAGATGATGGCGACCCAGGCTGCCTGGCTCGGAATTGAACCCCCGGAAACCGCCCCTCCCGATGAACAGCTCTTCGAGGGGAAGAGCGTCGGGCTCGACAGTTACCCCGCCACGGTTCTCCATACCCCCGGCCATACTCAAGGTTCCGTCAGCCTTTACTTCATCCCGCTCAAACTCGTCGCGGCAGGCGACACCCTCTTTGCTGGAAGTATCGGCAGAACAGATCTTCCAGGCGGAAACTTCGAGCAGATTCTTGACTCCATCCACACTCGACTCCTGACATTGCCCGATGAAACGCGGGTCATCCCAGGACACGGACCCGTAACCGATATCGGAACTGAGCGCCGAAGGAATCCCTTCCTTCGCGAACCCCGATCGCCAAGGTAATATACCTGCTCTATCTATTTAGATTGTGATATTTACTGCGATTACCTCATTTATCACTTAAAGCATAATCGGCACGCCGTTACTACCTTGATGCGTTCCTAGAAGGGCAAGCAGGGCGGTTACCCCTGTGCGGAATTCCTCAGGGCGAGTCAACAGACTTGCCACCAGCCAGCCCGACTCCTTCATTCCGAAGAAGTACCCTGGGTGGATCCAGACATCTCTCTCCAGCAGCTCGAGCACCGTCTGCTCATCCGGACGCAGGGCAGGAATCCGCAGGATGGCATACCAGCCTCCCTCAGCCTCAAGCCGCCGAACCCACTGCTGCCCCGCAAGCTGGAGATCCAGTTCGGCCAGATTCTCTGCCACACGGGCGCGAATCTGCCCCTGGATCACATCCCGGTGAGCCAGCCAGGTACTCATCGCCCACTGTACGGGGGCGTTCATGGAAAGAAAGGTGTCAGCAATGACCTCCAGGCGCGCGAGTGCCTGCTGGGAGTCAGCCCCAGTGGTCACCAGCCATGCCGCTTTCATCTGGGGCAATCCCGCAATCTTGCTGAGCCCGCTGACCACGTATACGGGTACACCCGGAAGCCCCGCAGCAAAACTCCGTGCCGCTCCACCCCACGCGTAATCCAGAAAGACCTCGTCCACAATCAGGCTCAGCTCGTGCTCACGGCAAAGCGCGCCCAACGCTTCCGCCTCCCAAGGCTTGGTGAAGTGTCCCGTGGGATTGTTGGGATGGACAAGAACGATGGCACGCGTCTGCGATGTGATGGCCCGTCGCAGACCCTCCGGGTCGATCTGCCAGCCGTGGTCGTAGACCAGTGTTGCTGGACGGAGGCGCACATCATCGAGTGCCGCAAGGAAATCAAAGAGAGGGTAACTTGGCTGCGGCACCAGAATCTCACTGCCTGGCTCGCACAAGAGGCGAAAGAGGAAGCTGTAGGCTTCGCTGGTGCTGGTAGTCAGGATGACCTGTTCGGGATCGACCGCCACGCCATGATCGGCGTAGTAGCGGGAAACGGCCTCCCGCGCGACAAGGAGCCCCTTCGGCTGGGGATCATATTCCAAGGCGCGCGGATCGGTCAGCGCCCCAAGCAACGCGGCGTCAAATGCCAGTCCGCAGCGGGTTGGGTTCGAGGCCGTGAGGTCGGCAATCGGCTTGCCCCTGGCTGCGCGTGCGCGAAACGCTCTGGCAAGTTCGCTCTCTTCCGTGTTCCAGTTTGTCCTTTGTGCGAACTGCATCCGTAGCCTTCCATCCCGATCCCGCGGGCATCGCCATCGGAATCCCTTCATGCACAATAGAATCTGACGCGGCTCTTCACCAAACTGGGGGCCACCGGGAGGGCATTTTGGCGTTGCGCGCAGTCGTCTTTGATTACGGGATGGTTCTGACCGGACCTCCCAACCCGGAAGCACACGCCGCGCTGTTACGCATCACGGGCCTGCCCCATGACCGCTTCGAGGAGTTCTACTGGGCGGATCGTCATGCCTACGATGCAGGCAAGCTTTCCGGCATCACATTCTGGCAGAAGTTTCTCCGCGACTCGGGCCTCAATTTTGGCCCAGGAGCGCTGGATGAACTGAACCGGTGGGACGCCATCATGTGGACCTCGTACGATCCCGTGATGCTGGCCTGGCATGAGGCACTCACGCAACGGGGCCTGCGCACCGCCATCCTCTCCAACATGGGAGACTCCGTCCTGGCGAACATGCAGCGGGAGTTTGACTGGCTTGACCGCTTTGACGTTCTCGTTTGGAGCTTTCAACTCGGGATCATCAAGCCCGACCCGGCCATTTACCAGCACACGCTGCGTGAGCTCGGCACCGCCCCGCAAGAGACACTCTTTCTGGATGACAGACCCATCAACGTAGAGGCAGCGCGCGCAGTCGGCATGCAGGCTCTCGTTTTCTCGACGGTGGACCAACTTCGCGCCGATCTCACAGAGCATGGCCTTGACGCGGTTCTTCCGCTTCCCTGAGCGGATGCGCGCGCCGGGGGACGACTTCAGTGCACTGGCGGCGCATGCCCCAGGTGATAGGTAATGCCAAGACTTGCGTTCATCACATCCAGGCCTGGGTTGACGGGAACGATAAACGCATTGGAGAAATGGAAGTCACCAAACAAGCCCAGGCGCAGTTCCACCCGCGGCGTCATCCGCACTTGCAGGCCGGTAGAAGACTGCAGGCTGAAGTTCTCATACGTCGCCTGCTGCGACAGCTCTTTTTTCGAAAAGATAATCATTCCGCCTTTCGCCATCAGATAAGGCTTGATGGCCCTCTGATCGCGCCACTCCAGACGAAAGCCAATGGGAGAAAACCCGACCCCGGGCACAATCTCTCGCGCCGTCGTCGTCGGTGTTCCCCATATGTCCGACCTCTTCGCTGCATCCAGCAGCACCACGGGCAGAAACTCCGCCACGTAGTCAAATTGCGCGCCCAGGAAGCGTCCCCACGAGTTCCGGTCATACTCCACACCGCTCGTATAGAGCTTCGCTCCCGATCCGCTTGCAAAAATCTTGTAATGTCCGTAGGAGGCGAGGCTCACAAACGTGAGCTCACGCGCCACGGGAAGCTGCGGAGCATTTGCAGTGACCGACTTGACGACAGCATTGGAAGGCGGAAGCGCAATGCTAGGCGGCATCGAGGCGGAGCTGGAAAAGGTCTGCGCCCATGTGATCCGCGAAGGAAGTGCAAAAAAAGACATCAGGGCTAGAAACCATCCTGCCCATCGACCCGCGGCGAACGAACGCCACTTTGGGCGCGACGCCCATGCCGGATTCATGTGTTTTGGCTCTCCTGAAGGGGTAATGTCCTGTTGCGAGGTTCGGAGCCGATCGACAAGAACCAGAACGAGCTTGGCTGTCCTGCCTAGTATATCGTCGCTCTCGGCGATTTTCCCTCCTGCAACCCGATCGCCCAAAACCAGCACGCATATCCCGCTGCTGATGCACCTTGGGCAAAAATGCATACAATAACCCGCTCGCTCTAGTACACTTCCTCCCGTCGGAAGAGGCGCGCTCAATCGTTTATCTAAACGACGCGCACATTTTTTGCTTTTCTTCTCAGTACGGTGCGTCCCGCTCGCAGGACGGACCGTCCACAAGCAACGTAGGTGACTACCGTGAAACTCAGAAACAGTTCTTGCCTTCCCTGCGCAGTCCCACGGGCTGTGTTTGCGGCAGCGTCTCTGCTGCTGGGCGCATCGCTCACCCTGGCTCAAACCGTACCGGTTGTCACCGGCGACGCTCGTGTCGACAAGATCCTCAGCGAAATGACGCTGCAGGAAAAGCTCACCCTCATCCACGGCACAAAAGAAGACCCTGCCGTCTACCAGGGCCAGGCCGGCTATCTCGCCGGTGTCCCGCGCCTGGGCATCCCGGGTCTGCGCTTTGCTGACGGACCTCCCGGCGTGCTCACCCGCCATCCCTCGCAGGGTGAGACCGCGACCATGGGCGTAGCCGCCACCTTCAGCACGCGCGCGGCGGAAGCGAACGGCGTCGTGATTGGTCGCGAGGCCCGCTCCCTCGGGATCGATGTTGCGCTCCAGCCTTTCGTCAACATTGATCGCGACCTCGAGTTTGGCCGCGGATACAACACCTTCGGCGAAGACCCCTACCTGACCAGCCAGATGGGCGCGGCGGAAATCCGCGGCATCCAGTCACAGCACGTCATGGCGCAGGTCAAGCACTTCGTCGGATATGACTCCAACGGCGGCAGCACGTATATCGATGACCAGACGCTCCACGAGGTCTACGTGGCGCCCTTCGACGCTGCCGTCAAAGCTGGCGTCTCCTCCATCATGTGCTCATACAACCGCCTCAACGGCACCTTCGCCTGTGGCAATGAGTCGACTCTGACCAAGATCCTCCGCGACCAGATCGGATTCAAGGGCTTCGTTACATCCGACTGGGGTGCGGTCCATGCCGTCAACTTCATCAACGCCGGCCTCGACATGGAGAT
Organism: Acidobacteriota bacterium; assembly: GCA_021813745.1. GTDB lineage: Bacteria > Acidobacteriota > Terriglobia > Terriglobales > Acidobacteriaceae > Telmatobacter. The sequence goes on along the minus strand of JAKAJO010000071.1, from coordinate 19,148 downwards.
GCCAGGCGGCCAGCCCGGTCCCATGGGCTCCTTCATTCCCTCCTTCTTTGATTCCCTGCCACCACCGCCTCCCGTTGATCGCAAAGCGGCGGCAGCGGCCAACGGCCTCATGTTCGGCGGCCACATCCCAGAAGAGCCAGCACGGATGCGGGAAGGAGGCGGCGACTTTGGTGTCAAGCTGAGCCCTGAGAAAATGCCCGAAGCCCTGAAGGACGGCACCGTCAGCGAAGCCACCATTACCCGCGCTGCCGGTCGCGTTCTGTATGAAATCGTTCGCTTCGGTTACATGGATGGGGAGCAGAAACATGAAGTGACCGGACAGGACATTGACGCCAATGCCCGCATCATTGAGAAGACGGGCGAAGATGCCGCCGTCCTTCTCAAAAACGACAACCATGTTCTGCCGCTCAAGGCAGACGACCTCAGCAATGTAGTCCTCATTGGCCCTACCGCTGGACAGGTTGACTCCATCGGAATCAACGGCGAGCGCTCGGTCGGCCTTCCCTGGCGTCAGGTTGGCCCTCTTGCCGCGATGAAGCAGATTTCGGGCAATTCGAATATCCAATTCGCCGTGGACGACGACATGACCGGCACCACCATTCCGGCCAACCTGCTGAGCCACGACGGCAAGCCCGGCTTTGCCTGCACCGGAGCTGGCTCGACGAAGACCGACGGAGAGTTTAACTTCACATCCAAGGGCGTTAACGCGTTCGCTCCCAACTCCGTCATCGACTGTAAGGGAACGCTCACCATCGCGACTGCGGGCGACTACTGGATCTATCTCCAGGCGCTCGGCACCAACGCCAACATTGAAATCGACGGCAAGCCGCTGGCCCGCACGGGCGCTTTCCAGGGCGGCGTCCACGGCGACATCCTGCAAGCAAATCAGGACAACGCCATCCCCACCACCGACGGCCTCGACAACGTGCGCCGCGCCATTGACCTCACGGCCGGCCCGCACACCGTTGAAATCAAAACCAGCCCCGACAGCTCCAACTCGCCCGTGCAGGTGCGCCTCAACTGGTACACGCCCGAGCAGCGCAAGGCTGACCACGAAGCCGCCATCAAGGCAGCGAAAAGTGCCAAGGTCGCTGTCGTCTTTGCATGGACCCGTCTCGAACCCGTCTTCGGCTTGCCCGGCGATCAGGACAAACTCATTGACGAGGTAGCCGCCGTCAATCCCAACACCATTGTCGTCCTCAACACCAGCCAGCCCGTCGCCCTGCCCTGGGTCGACAAGGTCAAGGCCATTCTCGAGATGTGGTGGCCTGGCGACGAAGGCGGGTGGTCCACGGCCAACCTGCTCCTTGGCAAAGTCAGTCCCGCGGGCCGCCTGCCCGTCACCTGGGGCAAGAGCCTTGCTGACTACCCCGCTACCGACCCCAAACATCCTGAGCGCTCGCACAAGGGTGTAGATGGAAAGACGACCTATTCGGAAGGCGTCAACGTCGGCTACCGCTGGTTCGACAAGGAGAACATTACGCCTCTGTTCCCCTTCGGACACGGCCTCAGCTACACCACCTTTGACTACTCCAACCTGACCGTCGAGCCCGCATCTGACGGTGGCCTTTACGTTCAGATCACCATCAAAAACTCTGGCAACATGGCTTCTGACGAAGTCCCGCAGGTCTATCTCGGTGCACCCAGTGAAATTCCCTCCGGAGTGCAGTTCCCGGTGCGGGCTCTGGTTGCTTTCCGTCGCATCCATCTCAATCCGGGCGAATCGAAGACCATCACGATGCACGTTCACTTGCGCCAGATGCAGTACTGGTCCACGGCCAAGACAGAGTGGGTGAAGGCCAGCGGCAAGCGTGAAGTCAGCGTAGGCGCCTCATCGCGCGACCTGCGCCTGCACCAGACCATCGAACAATAACCCCACTCATTTCCACCACAGATGCCGGAGCGCTCGCTCCGGCATCGCCTTTTCTGCGCGCAGACTCAGCCGCCTCGAAATTTCGCACCGCGTTTTCCTCAGCCGTCCCCGCTTGCCCATCCATCCCGGCCATCCTCGTCCATCCACCGACGACTAAAATCGTGAGTAGCCATGGCCGAGTTCACCCACCTCCATCTCCATACTGAGTACTCCTTACTCGACGGCGCCTGCGACGTCAAAAAGCTCGTCGATCGCGTCGCGGGGCTCGGCCAGAAGTCCGTCGCCATGACCGACCACGGCAACATCTACGGCGCGGTCCACTTCTTCAACGCAGCCAAAGAGAAAGGCATCAAGCCCATCCTTGGCTGCGAGCTCTACGTGTGCAAGGCAGAGGACCATCGCGCCGAGTCATCGAACGACACCTACAACCACCTTCTTGTGCTCGCCGAAAACGAAGAGGGCTATCGCAACCTCATCCGCATCACCTCCGAGGCATCGCTGCACGGCTTCTACCGTAAGCCGCGCGTCAGCAAGCGCTACCTGGCCGAAAACGCAAAGGGCCTCATCGGCTTTTCCGGCTGCCTCAGCGGTGAGCTCTGTGAAGATCTCATGGCCGGTCATTACGACAAAGCCAAGGCCACTGCGCTCCAATACCAGGACATCTTCGGCCGCGGCAACTTCTACCTCGAAATTCAGGACCAGGGCCTCGAACAGGAACGCAAGATTCAGTCCGATCTCTTCCGCCTCGAGAAAGAGCTCGACATCCCCCTCGTCCTCACCAACGACTCGCACTACCTCTGCGGCGAGGACTCCCACGCGCACGACGTGATGCTCTGCGTCCAGACCGGCGCCAAGGTCCATGACGCAGACCGCTTCCGTTTTGACAGCGACCAGTTCTTCGTCAAAAGCGCCGATGAGATGGCGCGCCTTTTCCCCGATTCTCCCGGCGTCATGCAACGCACCATGGAGATCGCGGAGCGCTGCCAGCTCAAGCTCAAATCCGTCGACAACCCGTTCCCGGAGTTTGCCGTCCCGCCAGGTCACACCATCGACAGCTACTTCGAGCAGGTCTGTCGCGAAGGCCTGCGGAAGCGCCTCGATACGGCTGTGCGTCAATTGGAACTGCGTGGTGTCCGCAGATCAACGCCTGCGGAATATGAGTCGCGACTCAACTACGAAATCGACGTGATCAAGCAGATGAAGTACTCAGGCTACTTCCTCATCGTCTGGGACTTCATCAAGTACGCGCGCGACCACGGCATCCCCGTCGGCCCCGGACGCGGTTCAGCCACCGGCTCGCTCGTCGCCTACTGCATGGAGATCACCAACATCGATCCCATGCAGAACGTGCTCCTCTTCGAGCGCTTCCTCAATCCCGAGCGCGTCACCATGCCCGACGTGGACGTGGACTTCTGCATGAACCGCCGTGGCGAGGTCATTGACTACGTCACGCGCAAATACGGCCGTGAGCAGGTTGCGCAAATCATCACCTTCAACACCATGGCAGCCAAAGCCTCTATCAAGGACTGCGGCCGCGCCATGGACATGCCCTACGGCGACGTCGATCGAATCGCCAAGCTCGTTCCCGCAACCGTAGGAATGACACTGGAAAAGGCTCTCGAAGAGTCACCGGAACTGCGCAAGGCTTACGACAACGACAAGCAGGTTCGCGAACTGATCGATACCGCGAAGACGCTTGAAGGCCTCGTACGCGGCGCTGGTGTCCACGCTTCCGCAGTGGTGATTGCGCCGCGCCCACTCACCGAGCTTGTTCCGCTGAATCGGACCAAGAACGACGAAGTCGTCACTGCCTATGATATGAAGTCGGTCGAGAAAATGGGCCTGCTCAAGATGGACTTCCTGGGGCTGGCCACGCTCACCGTCATTACCGATGCGGTCAAACTGATCGAAGAAACACGCGGCGAAAAGCTCGACATTGAGATGATCCCCATCGACGACCCCGAGACATTCAAGCGCGTCTTTCACACCGCGTTGACCTCGGGCGTCTTTCAGTTTGAATCCTCCGGAATGCGTGACATTCTTCGTCGCTATAAGCCGGATACGGTGGAGGAACTGACGCAGTTGAACGCGCTCTACCGCCCTGGCCCGATGGACATGATCGACGATTTCATCGAGCGCAAGTGGGGCCGCAAGAAGGTGGAGTATCTGCTGCCACCTCTCGAGGCAATCCTGAAGGATTCCCTCGGCGTCATCGTCTACCAGGAACAGGTGATGCGCATCGCGAACGTCCTTGCCAGTTACTCACTCGGGGAAGCTGATTTGCTGCGCCGCGCAATGGGAAAGAAAGACCCGGCCGCGATGGCGAAGCAGCGCGACCGCTTCATGGAAGGTGCTGCCAAACTCGGTCACCCCAAGGCTGCTGTCGAAGAAATCTTCGACCAGATGGCGAAGTTCTCAGGTTACGGCTTTAACAAGTCTCACTCGGCGGCGTATGCGTGGGTGGCCTACCAGACAGCGTATTTGAAGACGCATTACCCGGTTGAATTCATGGCCGCGCTGCTCACCTCGGAAACCTCAAAGCCTGACAACGTCGTGAAGTACATCGGCGAATGCAAGGAGCTTGGCATTCATGTGCTTCCGCCCGATGTGCAGGTTTCGGGAGCGCAGTTCACGCCCGTGGTCGCGTCTGGAGAGTCCGCCATTCGCTTCGGCCTGGCTGCAGTGAAAAACGTCGGCGGCAACGCCATCGAGTCCATCAAGAAGGCGCGCGAAGAAGTCGGCGGCCGCTTCGCTAGCCTATGGCAGTTCTGCGAAAAGGTCGACCTGCGCCTGATGAACAAGCGCGTCATCGAGTCGCTCATCAAAGCCGGCGCGCTCGACTCCTTCGGCAAGCGCGGACCGCTCATGGCCGCTGTCGACAAAGCCATCGAGCGCGCCCAGAAGGCGCAGCGCGACGCAGCCCAGGGCCAGACAGGTCTCTTTGGCCTCTTCGACGAAGCCCCGAAGGCCGGCAGTGCGCATGCCGATGACCTGCCGCGCGTTGCCGACTGGGAAGAGAGCGAGCGCCTCGCCAACGAAAAGGAAGTCCTTGGCTTCTTCGTCTCCGGCCACCCGCTCGACAAGTACGCGGAGAAGCTGCGCAATCTCCCCGCTGTCATCACCGCGGCGGAAGCCCTTGAACGCAAGCCCTCCGAGCGCCGCTGGGGACAGCAGTCCGATCCCAACGATGAAATCCAGGTTGCAGGCATGATCCACGGTTTGCGTGTGCAGAAGAGCAAGCGCGACCAGAAGCTCTATGCCCAGGCCGCGCTCGAAGACGCCACCGGTAAGATCGACCTGATCTGCTTCTCGCGCGACTACGAGCGCCTCGCCGCGCAACTCAAAATCGAAGCACCCGTACTCATCCGCGGCGTGCTGATGGGGGAAGAAGATGCAGCCCCTAAAATCTCAATCATCTCAATCCAGGCCCTCGACGATGTGCAGGTCAAGCTGCCCAGCGGCATCCGCATTCGCATCAGCCTCGACCACGCCACAGAGGAACTTCTCGCAGCGCTGAAGGCTGCGGCCGATGCTGCTCCCGGTCCGGGCAAGCTGATGCTCCAGCTTGAGAAAAAAGGCGAATATGCAGTCATCCTCGAACCCGATGGCATGAGTGTCACCGCGGATCGTGGCTGGATTGAGCGCATTGAAGATCTGATTGGAAAAGGAACCGTCCAGGCCGTTGGCTGATTCGAATCTGCACCTACCCTCAGCCTGCCTCGATTAAATCCCGGAGATCCAGCGTCGGATGGACCACAACTTCCCCCCGTGCTCCGCCATACGCCGCCGCTGCGGCATACCCCGACTCCGCCGTTAGACTCAAAACGTACCACGCTCTGGACCCACCCGGAGTCCCGGATAAATCCACCTGCCGCTCCTCCGCGATACCAACCTCAACCCGTCGAGGATCGAACCTCAACCCGCTCCCCAGAGCTTTCAATAAAGCTTCTTTACGCGTCCAGAGCTGAAAGAAAAAGCCTTCCCGCTTCTCGTGCGGAATCCTGAGCAACTCTTGCCGTTCGCCCGTCGTGCATACCCGCTCAATCAATCCTTCCAGATCGCTCAGCGCGTGTAGCTTCTCAATGTCAACTCCGACGGGATGTCCGATTGCCAAAACAATCCCCGCGCAGCCCTGCGTATGCGAGAGGTTGAAGCTCAACTCGGGTTCTCCTGGCAGAAAAGGCTTGCCCTGGGCATCAGCTTTTATGCACAGTTCTTTCGGTCGCTGCCCGACTTGCCGTGCCAGCAAAAGACGCAATGCAGCATGCGCCTGAATAAACTCCCCGGCGACTGAAGGGAACAGAAACCTCGCAGCACGCTGTCGCTCGTCCATGTCCAGCATGCGAAGGATTTGAGCCTGCCTGCCCTCGGGGGCATTCAACCGTACCATCCACACTTCAGTCTGTTGCAATTGGATCCGTCCCGCCACCCCTTCTCCCGTCTTCCTACTCTACTGCGGCCGGCCCAACTGCCTCTCGCTATCTGTTTGCATACTTATTCATCCACCTGTATATTTATACATACGCGGTCGGCACGTCCGGGCCGCGTTTTTTGATTTTCCCGATCCGTCATGAAGTTTCAACGCCATAACGCGATTCGCGAACTCGTCGCTCACTCTCTTGTCGCCAACCAGGACGAGCTGCGCCGCAAGCTCCGCCGCAGAGGCTTTGAAGTCACCCAGGCCACACTCTCTCGCGATATCCATGAACTGCGGCTCGCCAAGGGACCCAGCGGGTATGTCATGCCATCAGAACGTGCGGCCCAGGAAACCGCTGTCGATGACGGACCACCTTCGGTCGCGGAAGTCCTCGAGGGCTTTGGTCTTCGAGTCCGCCAGGCCATGAACCAGGTCATCATCAGCACGGTCATGGGCGGCGCTCAGCCCGTCGCCGCCGCTCTTGATCACGAGGAGTGGCCCTCCATCCTTGGCACAATCGCTGGCGACGACACCGTTCTCGTCATCTGCACGGATCCCCGCCGTGCCGCCGAAGTGGAGACGCGTCTCAGGACAATGCTCGAATCATGAATCCATCCGCACAAACCGCAATCATTGGTGTCACAGGCTATGCTGGCGCGGAGCTTGCCCGCCTGCTGCTCCGGCATCCGCGTCTGAAAGGGACCCCGCCAGTCTTTGCCGGTCGTCTCGATGAGAAAGATGCGGCCCGCGGCGGAATTCCCCTCGTCGAAATTCATCCCCAGCTTGCCGACAACAACGGCGCAGGCTCACTACGCATGGAGCCCTTTAGTTGGGATCTGCTCACCGGGCGCGGCGTTGACGTGCTCTTCCTCGCCACGCCACACGAGCAGTCGCGCAGCTGGGTTCCGGAGGCCCTCGCTCGCGGCATGCGCGTCATCGACCTCAGCGGCGCATGGAGGCTCACTAACCCGGCTCATCGCGCCGTCTACAAATTTGAGGATGCGGACCCCGCACTAGCCGACGCAACCCAGGCCCGCGCCATCTACGGCATGCCCGAGCTACACCGGCAGGAAATCCCCACAGCGCACCTCGTCGCCAATCCAGGCTGTTACGCAACATCGATTATTCTGCCGTTGCGGCCGCTGGTCGCTGCGGGACTTCTTAATCTTGAAGCGGGAATCATCGCCGACGCAAAGAGCGGTGTTAGCGGCGCAGGAAAGGCTCCTACTGCGAAGACGCATTTTATGTACGCCGCAGACAATCTCTCCGCCTACAGCGTCTTTGGCCATCGCCACACCGGTGAACTCCTCGAGCAAGTCGGCCTCAGCGAGAACGAAATCGTCTTCACACCACATCTGCTGCCTATCCCACGCGGCATTCTCGCCACCATCTACGTGCGCTTCCGTCACTCGCAAAGCCACGCAGACATCCTGGAGATCTACAAGAAGTTCTTTGCCGGCAGCCCGCTCGTTCGCATCTACGATTCAGGGCTCCCGCAGATTCAATACTCGGTCCGCACGTGCTACGCGGACATCGGCTTCCAGCTCTCGCCAGACGGCAATCGCGCCGTCATCGTGAGCTGCCTCGATAATTTGCTCAAAGGCGCATCCTCGCAGGCTGTACAGAATCTCAACCTCATGTGCGGCTGGGAAGAAGCAGAGGGACTCGAATGAAGTTTGTGGTCAAGCTTGGCGGCGCAGGGTTGGAGGATCCAACTCTTCTCGACGGTTGCACGCGTGCCATTGCCGAACTGGTTCGTGACGGCAATCAGGTCGCTGTCGTCCACGGTGGCGGTGTGCAACTGACAAAAACGCTCAAGGCTCTCGGCAAGCAGAGCGAGTTCATCAACGGCCTTCGCGTTACCGACGCGGAAACGCGAGATGTCGCACTGATGGTCTTTGCCGGCAAGGTAAACAAGAGCCTCGTCGCCGCCTTCGGTGCACTCGGCCAGCCTGCCGTCGGTCTATCCGGCGGAGACGGTCTGCTTTTCCGTGCGCGCAAAAAGCGCACTGCGCCTGATCTCGGCTTTGTCGGTGAAATCGCCAGTAGCGATCCGCGCTGGATTGAAGCCATCTGGCAGTTGAACGGGATTCCCGTCCTTTCGTCGATGGCGCTCGGCTTCGATGGTCAGTACTACAACATAAACGCCGACGAAATGGCAGCAGCCTGCGCTGCGGCCTGCCGCGCCGATGCGCTCGTCTTCCTCACCGATGTTCCCGGAGTCAAGGGCGCAACCGGCGAGGTGTTGCGATGGCTCTCCATCGATCAGATTGCCGAGATGGCAAACACTGCCGTCATCACCGGTGGAATGCTGCCCAAGCTCGCTGCCTGCCGCGAGGCGCTGCTCAACGGCGTCAAGCGCGTTCGTATTCTTCCTGCTGAAGCTGCCAGTTCGCTCCCCGATCTGTGCAGTTCTCGCATAGCCCATGGCACTGAAGTCATGGTGGCCTGAGGAGACATTCCCGTGTCAAAACTCGACGCAATCCGCGCGGCAGAGGCGAAGCTGTTGCTTTCAACCTATGACCGCAACCCAATCCTCTTTGTCGGCGGCGAGGGCGTCCACCTCATCGACGAAGGCGGCAACCGCTACCTCGACCTGCTCAGCGGCATCGGCGTCAACGCGCTTGGCTACCGTCACCCTGCCGTCGAAGAGGCCCTCGTTCGCCAGGGCACAGCCCTCATCCACACGTCCAACCTCTACTTCCATGAGGGCCAGGCGGAGCTTGCTCTGCGCCTCACAGAGCGCTCCGGCCTTACACGTGCGTTCTTTGCCAATACCGGCACAGAGGCCTGGGAGGGGGCGATGAAATTCGCGCGTGCCCACGCTGGCCTCCTGCGGAGCGAAGGCAAGCAGATTGGAACACGGTTCCTCGCGCTGGAACATAGCTTCCATGGCCGCACCTTTGGCTCTGTCTCCACTACACACAAGGCCAAGTATCGCGAACCGTTTGCGCCTGTCGTTCCCGGCGTTGACTTCGTCCGCTTCGACGACATTGCCGACTTGCGTTCAAAATTCTCCAATGAAGTCTGTGCCATCCTCGTCGAAGCCATCCAGGGTGAAGGCGGCATTCGCCCTCTCTCGCAAGAGTTTCTCGCCGAAGCCCGCAGGCTGGCAGACTCCACCGGTGCCCTGCTCATTATCGACGAGATTCAGGCTGGTCTCGGCCGCACTGGCAAGTGGTTTGCGTATCAGCACTACGGCATCCAGCCCGACATCACCACCGTGGCCAAACCACTCGCAGCAGGCATCCCGCTTGGCGCCGTCCTCTGCACGGAAGAGGTCGCTCGCGCCATCCATCCCGGTATGCACGGGACAACCTTCGGCGGCGGCCCGCTCGCCTGCGCCGTGGCCATCGCCGTCATTGACACCATGGAGAAGAACCAGCTTCTAAGCAACGCGACTGAGGTTGGCGGCTACTTCATGGATGGTCTGCGCACACTCGCTCATCGGCATGAGGCCATCACGGACGTGCGCGGTAAGGGCCTCATGCTCGCCGCAGAGCTGGACTCCGCGGATCTCGCCAAGGAGGTCGTCGCTGAAATGCTCAAGCGCCGTATCCTCATCAATTGCACCAGCGATACCGTGCTGCGTTTCCTGCCGCCGTACATCCTCACGCGCGCGCACGTCGATACCGCACTCGCTGCACTGGATGAAATTCTCGCCGAACACGCGGGCGCAGCCCACGCTGCCGCAGCCGCAGGAGATGTGAAGCATGGCTAGCAAAACCCTCATCGAATCCAAATGCGCCGTCGTCGACGTTCATAAAGACGCCGATATCCTCGCAGCCGCTACGCGCCTCGCTGGTGAAGATCTCTGCTCCATCGCCGATCTCTCCAGCGCTGAGGTTCGCGCCATTCTCAAGCTCGGCCACGACGTCAAGCGCAACCCACGCGAGTATCGCAATGCGCTGGACGCCAAGCAAATGGTGCTGATGTTTGAGAAAGCCAGCCTCCGCACCCGCCTTAGCTTTGAGACTGGATTCAGTACTCTTGGCGGCAATGCCATCTTCGTCGACCAGACCAACTCCGTCCTCGGCGAGCGCGAATCTATCTCCGATGTCGCGCGCAACGTCGAGCGTTGGGTTGACGTCATCGTCCTGCGTACCTACGCACACGACACGATTACTGAAATGGCCGCGAATTCACGCGTCCCCGTCATCAATGCGCTCTCTGACTTTGAGCATCCCTGCCAGGCGCTCGCCGACTTCATGACTCTGCAGGAGCACTTCGGCACCGTGTCTGGCCTCAACTTCACGTATGTCGGCGATGGCAACAACGTCTGCCACTCACTGATGCTCACCGGTGCGCAGCTCGGAGCGAACGTGACCGTGGCCACGCCCCGTGGCTATTCACCCGACATTGAGATCGTCACCCTCGCTCGTGACATTGCCCAGGCGAACGGCTGCGAGCTGCGTCTGCTCCAGGACCCGCACGCGGCCGCCGAAGGCGCCGACGCCATCTACACCGATGTCTGCGTCAGCATGGGCATGGAGCACGAGTCAACAAAGCGCGCACCCATCTTCCGACCCTTCCAGGTCAATGAAGCACTGATGGCCAAGGCGGCAGCCCACGCCGTCTTCATGCACTGCCTGCCTGCGCGACGTAACGCAGAGGTTACGGATGCGGTGCTCGACGGCCCGCAGTCAATTGTCTTTGACCAGGCGGAAAACCGGATGCACGCCCAGAAGGCGCTTCTGCTTCTCCTGCTGGGAGGACTCTCCAACACGCCGTCGTTTCAAGGAAGCCAGGGAATCTCCTAGCGCGCTTCCCTTGCTCCCACCACGCGATTGAATGGAACATCACTCCGTTCAATCGCAACACAAAAGAACGCTCTCGCCCGGCGCAGAGCAAAGGAGAGACGGAAGTGAAGATGTGGTCCGGCCGGTTCCGTGAACCGCTCGACAAAGAGTTCGAACAGTGGCAGCGCTCCATTGTCTTTGACTGGCGCCTCCTCGAAGAAGAAGTTGCTGCCAGCAAGGCGCACGCCGTTACGCTCGCAGCCGCCCACATTCTCACATCGTCTGAACTCGCGCAACTCCTTGGCGCACTCGACGCTATCGCAGCAGATTACCGCTCGGACGACGGCAAAGCCGCAGTGCGCCACCACCCAAGCGCAGAAGACATCCACCACTTCGTCGAGCTTACTCTCGTGGAGCGCCTCGGCTCCCTCGGCCTCAAACTCCACACTGGCCGCAGCCGCAACGAGCAGATCGCCACGGACCTTCGCCTTTATATCCGCAAGCAGATCGGCCTCGTCACTGAGTCGCTCGCGGCCTGGGCCGCCGCGCTCGTTCACCAGGCCCACACCGCGGGCGAGGCCGCCATGCCTAGCTACACGCACCTCCAACGCGCTGAGCCCGTTCTGATCGCCCATTGGCTGCTCGCCTACGTTGAGATGATCCTGCGCGACGCCGATCGCCTCGCCGACTGCGCGAATCGTCTCAATCTATGCCCGCTCGGCTCTGGCGCCATCGCCGGTGCGACACTTGCACTCGACCGCACCATCGCGGCACGCGAGCTACGCTTCGATGCGCCCACCGCCAATTCGATGGACGCCACCAGCGACCGCGATTTTGTTCTTGAATTCCTTCAGGCACTCACCTTTGTCGGCCTGCACCTGAGCCGCTTTGCGGAGGAGATCACGCTCTTCGCCACGGCCGAATTCAATTTCGTGCAGCTACCTGAGGCATTCTCCACTGGTTCCAGCGCCATGCCGCAGAAGAAGAACCCCGATCTCACCGAGCTCATTCGCGCCAAGGTCGGCCGCATCAACGCCGCTGCGCAGGCTGTTACGTTGCAACTGAAGGGCCTGCCGCTCGCCTACAATAAGGATATGCAGGAAACTCAAGAGCCTGCCTTCCAGGTGGACTTCGTTCCGCAAATGATCGCGCTCGTCGCTCGCTTTACCGCCGCGCTCCGCTTCAATACTGCGCAGATGCACGCCGCTGCGCAGTCCGGCTATCTGAATGCAATGGCAGCCGCCACGTATCTCGTGCATAAGGGCGTTCCCTTCCGCACCGCGCATGAGAAGATTGGCAACGCCGTTCGCTACGCGCTTGAAAAGGGTGTTGAGCTGAATGTTCTTACACTCGATGAACTTCGTCAGTTTGGCGACGAGTTTGCCGAGGACTTCTTCCCTACTGTCTCACTTGACGCCACCATCGACTGCCACGACGTCGTCGGAGGCACCGCGCGCCATCGCGTACGTCACGCGCTTGAAGCTGCTGCTGAACGCGTCGCTAACCTCACACGGGAGGCCGCTCATGCAGGTGCGTAAAGCGCGTCTCCAGGACGCCTCCAACGTTTACGACATCGTGAATTCGCTCTCCGGAGACGGCACGCTGCTCAAGCGCTCCTTCCCCGAGATCTGCGAGAACATCCGCGACTTCACCGTTGCTGAGTCGGATGCCGGCGTCTTCCTCGGCTGCGGCGCGTTGCACTTCTACGGACCGCACCTATGTGAGGTCCGCTCCATCGTCGTCAAGCCTGAAGCGAAAGGCCAGGGCGCGGGCGGGCGTATCCTCGGTACGCTTCTGGAAGAGGCCGAAGAGCACGGCATTCATTCTGTCTGTCTCTTCACGCGCATCCCCGATTTCTTTTTCAAGTTCGGCTTCCGTACGGTCGAAGACAAATCCGAATTGCCCGACAAGATCTTCAAAGACTGCCAGAACTGCCCCCGCCTGCACCGTTGCGATGAAGTCGCCATGGTGCGCGGCCGAATTCCGCGCATCTCCATTCTCGGCCCGCGCCACGAAGCGCAGGAGCTGGTCCGCATCTCTGGTTAGCTTCTTGCGCCCAGCTGCGCTCCCCCCACAACCGCCTGCCCGAAACTCAGCCCTCCGTCCCCCGGACTCACCTTGCGGTGTGAATACACACTGAAACCCTCACGCTCCAGTCCTTCGCGAAGCAGTCGCGCGAGGCGCCGGTTGTGCATGCATCCACCGCTCAGCACCACCTGCGAGATTCCCAACTGCTCCCGCGCCATTCCTGCTGCATCCACAAATCCACGCGCCACGCCTGCATGAAACCGTGCCGCGATTGCTGGCCTCGCCACTCCGTTGTGCATGTCCTTGATTACGGCATGCCATAGCGCCGCAACGCGGACCACGCAAGCGCCCTCCATCACCTCCACCCGTGGCACGTACTCCGCAGGACTGGCCTCATCCGGCTCATCCACTGCTACGCCCTCTAACTCAATCGCCGCCTGCGCATCATAGTCCACCGTTCTGCGGTCCAGCACCACAGCAGCAAATGCATCAAACAGCCGACCCAGGCTCGACGTCAGCGGCGCATTTACTCCTCGCTCCATCATGCGCTCCACCACACGCGCCTCTTGTTCTGACGCTCCAGAAAGCTTTGCAGCGTCTTCCGTGTTAACTCCCGCTGCACGCAGGTGTGCATAAGCCATACGCCACGGCTGCTTCACCGCTGCATCGCCACCAGGCATCGGCACATATTCCAGATGCGCAAAGCGCCCGAAGCCGTCATCGCGGCAGATCAGCACTTCGCCGCCCCAGATGCGCCCATCCATACCGTACCCGGTCCCATCCAGCGCCATCCCGATCACCGGCCCAGCCAGTCCATGTTCGGCCATGCACGCCGCAATGTGCGCATGGTGATGTTGCACGCCAATTAGCGGCAGTCCACGCGCTTCAGCCCATTCCTTGGCCCACTTCGTGGACAGGTAGCCTGGATGCAAGTCGTGCGCCACCGCCACCGGTTCAATCTCAAACGTGCGCATCCAATGCTTCAGCGACTCTTCAAAGAACTCCAGTCCCGTCAGATTTTCCAGATCACCCAGATGCTGGCTTTGATACACAAATCTCCCGCGTCTAAGGGCAAACACGTTCTTCAGATGCCCACCAACCGCCAGCAACGGCGGCGCATCGTTTGGCAACTCAATCCCCAACGGCACGTAGCCCCTTGCACGGCGCACCACTTGCGGCGCTCCATCCACAATCGCCATCACCGAATCATCGCAGCGCTGCAAAATCGCGCGGTCATGCATTAAAAACACATCGGCAACGGCTCCCAGCCGTTCGCGTGCCTCATCGTTATCAATCGCAATCGGCTCTTCGCTCAGATTGGCCGATGTCATCACCAGTGCGCGTATCCGGTCGTCACATAGCAGCAAATGATGCAACGGCGCATACGCAAGAAAGACTCCCAGCCACGGCAATCCCGGTGCAACTGACAAAGCAAGGCCATTGCCTTCTCTTGCACGAGCCAGCACAATCGGCCGCGCCGCGCTTGTAAGAAGCGCCTCCTCATCCGCCGTCAAAGCACACAACTCGCGCGCCCGTGCAAGATCTCGCACCATGATTGCCAGAGGTTTTCCATAGCGCCGCTTTCGCTTCCGAAGCATCTGCACAGCTTCTTCGTTTCGTGCATCCACGCTCAAATGAAATCCGCCGATTCCCTTGATCGCCAGCACCCCACCCGCCGCCAGGCGGTCCACAGCCTCCATCACTGGATCGGCGCAAACAATCTCCTCACCATCGGCTCGTGCCAGCCATACCCTGGGCCCGCACACCGGGCACGCATTCGGCTGCGCGTGGAACCGTCGATTGCCTGGGTTGTCATACTCTGCCTGGCAGGCTGCGCACATCGTGAACGCCGCCATCGATGTCTGCGGTCGGTCATAGGGAATCTGCCGCGTGATCGTAAACCGCGGTCCGCAGTTTGTGCAGTTCAGAAATGGATACCGATAGCGCCGGTCATGCGGGTCAAACAGCTCGCGCAGACAGTCCTCACACGTCGCAGTATCCGCCGGAATGCCCGTACTCACTGCGCCATGCACTTCGCTCGCAACAATTCGAAAGCCCTTCTCTCCCGTAGCGTCCAAATCCTCCACAAACACGTCGTCGATGCGCGCCATCGGAGGCAACTCACTCCGTAGACGATTGAAGAACGCTGCCGCACGGCTTTCTTCACCTTCAATCTCAATGGTCACGCCCTCGGTATCGTTTCCAATCGACCCTGCCAGCGACTCCTCCGTCGCCAGCCGATACACAAAAGGACGGAACCCCACCCCCTGCACAACACCGCGCACGCGGGCGCGCACACGTCTCCGCCCGCTCGCGCCCTCTGCTCCCAAGCTCATTCGTTCTCTCGCACCCTTGTCATGCATCGTCCACCAGCATAGCGTAGGAGATGCACCACATCCGCTTCCACTCCCGTCAGGAGGGCCTCCAGCCGATGCGCCTTACTCTCGTTGCTGCATTCCTCTGCTGCGCATCGCTGAACCTCTTCGCCGCCCCACCTCCCAGTGAGCCAGACATCCTCCGTGGCGTCGACCAATCGGTACAGGACCGCGTTGCCCGCGTACTTTCCTTTACAGACGTCGAACACTACCAGGTCTTTCGCGGCTCAGATCTTAAGCATCCCGCGGCGCAAATGACCGTCAAAGTCACCTACCACAAGGGCATTGGCAAGAGCTATCAGATCCTTGCGCAAAGCGGCTCCATGCTCATTCGTAAATTCGGGCTCATTCCCCTGCTTGAAAACGAAAAGACCATCAACTTACCCGGCAACGTCGAACGCTCCTGGTTCACCACGTCCAACTATTCCATGCACTTAAAATCTGGCGGTCCGCAGGCACTCAATGGACGTGTCTGCTACGTTCTTGCCATTACTCCAAAGCGCAAGGCGCCCAACACCCTCGTTGGTACGCTGTGGGTGGACGCCGCAACCTTCGCCATCGCCCAGGTCGACGGTGTTGCCTCCAGAAACCCCTCCATCTGGTCCGGTTCCACACACATGTCGCGCCAATATGCCGACATTGAGGGCGTGCCCATGGCCGTCCGCGCCCGCGCGGAATCGAGCAGCAATCTCTTCGGCCGCACTGTCGTCTCCATTGACTACGGCGACTATCAGCTTCATCTCACGCCCGCTCCTATCCGGCATGCGGTCCAATAGCGCGGTCACGCCCATACACGCCCTTTCTGCTCTATACTGATCGCGTGACTCCGCTTCTTGGCGACTGGAAACTCGACGCAGCGCTCGGCTCCTGCCTTGTCCTCGGTCTACGTCATGGATTTGACTACGACCACCTCGCCGCCATCTCCGACATCACCGCCGTGCAGCGCAACTGGTGGAGCGGATTGCGCCTCGGCATGACCTACGCCATCGGTCATGCCTGCACCGTCGCCGCTCTCGGCATCGCTGTCCTCCAATTGCACATGGGCCTTCCTGTAGGCCTCGATCACTGGACCGAGCGCCTCATCGGCCTTACTCTGATTGTTCTCGGCATCGGCGTCGCTGCCGGCATTCTGCGCAAGGATGCGCACGGCCACTCCCATGGCCGCATAGAAAGCCGCCTCGCCATCGCCATCAACGGCATACTCTGGCTCGCCTGGCGCACCCGCCGTATATGGAACCCCTCTGCCGCGCGGCCCGAACGCTTTCAGTGGATGTACAACGGCAAATCAGTCTTCCTCATCGGCGTGCTCCACGGCATTGGCGCGGAGACCCCAAGCCAGCTCGCACTCTTCTTCCTCACCGCCAACCTCGGCGGCACTTCACGCGGAATGCTCGGTCTTGTTGCATTCGCCATCGGCCTCGTCACCATGAACGCGCTAATGACCGCTTCCCTCGGCGGCGCCTTCAGCTCCGGTGTCCGTCGACCCCGGCTCTATCACGCCATCGCGTGGACCGGCGCCGTCTACAGCTGCGGCATCGGAATCATCTTCCTTTTTGGCGTCTCCAGCCACCTGCCCGCTCTCGGTTGAACTTCGCCTGTCCGATCAACCCCTCACCGCATCCGGCTCACACGCTTTTCTCCAGTCCGTCCAATCCTTGTGTCGCTGCTTACTGTTTTTCGTGACAGCAGTCACGGAGTATTTCATGGCCAGCACGTACAAAATTGCTAGACACAGAGCGCAATCGGGCTTCACAATCTCTCTGCAGTCCACGTCAAGTCTCGGGAGGTATCGTGCCTGCCTACACCGCCCCGCCCCTGCCCAGTGACGATAAGCGCTGGAAAATCGTCAGCGGCACCATGCGTAAAAATGGCTTTGCCCGCCATGCCTTGATCGAAACGCTCCACACCGTTCAGTCGTCTTTCGGCTACCTCGATGACGATGCCATTCGCTTCGTCGCTCTTTCCCTGCGCGTGCCGCTCAGCCAGGCCTATGGGGTCGCGACGTTTTACCACTACTTCAGCCTCAAGCCGCCCGGCAAGCACACCCTCACCGTCTGCGCTGGCACTGCCTGCTTCATCAAGGGCGCTGACAAGCTCATCGCGGCTGCGGAAGAAAGGCTTGGGATCGTACCCGGCCATACCACACCGGATGGCCAGGTCAGCCTCATGACCGCTCGCTGTGTGGGTGCCTGTAGCCGCGCACCCGTCATGCTTGCTGATGGTGAAGTGACCGGAGAAAGAACTCCTGAACAGTTGATTGAGCAGCTGGAAAGGTGGACCGTGGAATGACGATCGAGGAACTGGAACAGATCGCCGAGAGCGTCCGGCGCGAGAACGCAAAGTTTGACTTCGAAGTGAGTGTCTGCATGGACCTCGCGTGTGCCAGCCAAGGCTCAGACAAGCTGCGCGATGCACTCACGCAGGCCGCTGAAACCGCCGGCAAAAAAGTCCTGGTGCGACGCACCGGTTGCATGGGCCCCTGTTCGCACGGTCCCCTCGTCCGCGTCGATCCTTACAAAACACTCTACGGACACGTCGATGCAAGCCATGCTCCCGCCATCGTAGACAGCCTGGGCTCCGAGCCCATCGCTTCTTTACAGTGTGAATTGAATGAGCACTTCGACAGCCAGATGCGCGTCGTTCTGGAAAATGCGGGATATATCGATCCGGAAAAGATTGATGACTATATCTCGCGCGATGGCTATAAAGCTCTCGTCACGGTGCTGATGGAGATGACACCCAATGGTGTGGTCCACCGCATTACAGAGAGCGCCCTGCGCGGCCGCGGTGGCGGCGGCTACCCGACGGGCTTGAAGTGGGGCACCGTGGCCAAAGCCGCCGGCGACGTCAAATACGTCGTCTGCAACGGCGATGAGGGCGACCCCGGCGCATTCATGGATCGCAGCGTGATGGAAGGCGATCCCCATCGCGTCATCGAAGGCATGGCCATCGCAGCCTACGCCGTAGGTGCCAACAAAGGTTTTATCTATGTGCGCGCCGAGTATCCAATCGCTGTCTCCCGGCTCACCATGGCGCTGCGCGAAGCTCGCCGCCGCGGACTGCTCGGTATCAACATCTGCAACACTCCATTCAGCTTCGACATCGAGATTCGTCTCGGCGCGGGCGCCTTCGTCTGCGGTGAAGAGACGGCCCTCATCGCTTCCATCGAAGGCCGGCGCGGCACGCCCAAACCGCGTCCGCCCTATCCCGCGGTCAACGGTCTGTGGGGCAAGCCGACGCTCATCAACAACGTAGAAACCTATGCCAACGTCCCCCCCATCATGCGCAATGGCGGCAAATGGTTTTCCAGCATGGGATCGGAACGCAGCAAAGGCACCAAAGTCTTCGCCCTGAGCGGCAAAATCGCCAACACTGGACTCGTCGAAGTGCCCATGGGCATCAAGCTGCGCGAGATCATCGAGACCATCGGCGGTGGGGTCCCCGCAGGCCACAAGCTGAAAGCCGTTCAAACCGGCGGCCCCTCAGGCGGATGCATCCCTGCCGAGATGCTCGACCTCGGTGTCAGCTATGACGCGCTGATGGCTGTTGGCTCCATCATGGGCTCCGGCGGCATGATCGTCATGGACGACACCTCCTGCATGGTCAACGTAGCCCGTTTCTTCATCGAGTTCTGCATGACTGAGTCCTGCGGAAAATGCATCCCCTGCCGCGCCGGAACCGCACAGATGTATACGCTCCTCACACGCATCTGCAAT
>JAKAJO010000110.1 GCA_021813745.1 Acidobacteriota bacterium | reverse complement strand
CCGCGTCCTCTTTGCCCCGTCGTAAGCAACGCTCTTAGGGCGCAAATCTCCTCAGCCCTCAGGCTCGACACACACAACAGAAGGCATCCCACTTGATGCGCCTGCAATAATAGAATCTCTAAGGTGATCCGTGCCATGTCTGAAACTGCTTCCGTATCCCGCAACTTTTCTCAGAATCTCGACCTCCTCGCCGAAGTCGCGGTAAAGGTCGGCCTTGGCCTCCAGCCCGGTCAGGAACTGGTGATGACCGCCTCTCTCGACTCACTCGCGCTTGCTCGCCGTATCACGGAGCACGCCTACCGCGCCGGCGCATCCCTGGTCACAACGCTCTACACTGACGACCAGGCCACGCTTGCCCGTTACCGTTTCGCTTCCAGCGAAAGCTTCGACCACGCCGCCAAATGGCTCTATGACGGCATGGGAGAAGCCTTCAAGAGCGGATCGGCGCGCCTCGCCATCTCCGGCACCGACCCAGCACTGCTGGCCAACGAGGATCCCGACAAGGTGAGCCGCGCCAACCGCGCCGCCTCCAAAGCCTACCGCCCGGCGCTTGAACTCATCACCCGCCACGCCATCAACTGGACCATCGTCGCCAGCGCTACTCCCGCCTGGGCTGCCGCCATGTTCCCTTCCGATGATCCCGAAACCGCACTCGCAAAACTCTGGCAGGCAATCTTCTCCACCACCCGCATTGACATGGCCGATCCCGTGGCTGCCTGGAAAGCTCACGACGCCGGCCTGCAGAAGCGTGCCGCCATGCTCAACGAGAAACGCTACTCCTGGCTCCATTACAAGGGCCCCGGCACTGACTTCCGCCTCGGCATGGCTGATGACCATCTCTGGCTCGGTGGCGGCACCACCGCCGGCAACGGCATCTACTGCATCCCCAACATGCCTACCGAAGAGGTCTTCAGCGCCCCGCACAAAGACCGCGCCGAGGGCGTGATAACGGCATCCAAACCGCTTTCCCATCAGGGAACCATGATCGAGGGGATCCAGGTACGCTTTGAAGCAGGCCGCATTGTGGAAGCTCGCGCCTCCCGTGGTCAGGAAGTGCTCCAGAAGTTGATCGACACCGACGAGGGCGCGCGCCGCCTGGGAGAAGTCGCGCTGGTTCCCCACTCCTCGCCCATCTCTGCCAGCGGCCTCACCTTTCTCAACACGCTCTTTGATGAGAACGCTGCGTCGCACATCGCGCTCGGCCAGGCATACTCCTCCTGCGTGCGCGAGGGCGACAAAATGACCCCGGAAGAACTGGCTGCGCATGGCGCCAATGACAGTCTCATTCACGTCGACTGGATGATCGGCTCAGCCGAGCTGGACATTGACGGCATTACCGCCACCGGAGCAGCCGAACCCCTGATGCGCAAAGGCGAGTGGGCCTGATTCCCCGCTCGCCATGCAGCACAAACCCAAAGCAACGTGCACAAACTGTGTCCCAACGCAGAGATCACACCTCTTCAAATGCGACAATGGATTAGCGAAGCAGCTCTCAGGGCCAGAGGATTCCAGTAGATTTCGCCCAGCACAAGCGAACCGGCGCAAGCGAAAGACCGCCCCCTATGAAATCAAAGGCGAATCACATATAAAAGTATTATAATCAATACGATAAAGACTAACCGGGCCTGTAGCTCAACGGTTAGAGCAGGGGACTCATAATCCCTTGGTTGGGGGTTCGAATCCCTCCGGGCCCACCACTTCAAGTGGTACATTCTAAAATATTTATAGGAACCATGAGCATCAAGATGGTATGGCCTTCAGCGTAAACGCATCTTAATTGCTATATGCAAGGGGAGACAGGGAAGCTGAGCTGGGGATATGGAAAAATCCCCTGAAGTATTTTGCTGAGTTGCGGACCCGCGAGTGGAGCGGACGCGGCGTCATCATCATTTCGACAACACCTTGCCGGGCCGGTACCCCCTCCCAATTGTCGCCGGATGCGAACCGAGTCGCCACAAGATCGAAGAACGAATGCGAGCCTGCTTTGAGAACTTCGCCTTCAATCGCTGATGTGGTCAAGGCCTTACTGCTCATCTGCTCGTCCACAAGCTGATCGTTTTTTCGCCCGAGATGTTCCAGAGCCGAGTCACACAAATTTACGGAATTTAAGCCGCTCTACCCTATCCTCGACGCGGCCGAGCGCCGCATTAATTGTGACATACATCACTAGCCAGTGTGACCTAAATCACTCATTCTACTAATACTTAGGATCGGTGAACAGCTACATATATTTGCTGATGCGCGCTACTCTGCGCTGCCGTAAACTTCCCCAGACATTTCACGTAGCGCCACCAATGATGCGTGTGCCGTTCCGGCACACATTGCGCATGGCGTTGTCTGCCATGCGGAGCGAGTCAGGGGATTAAAGAAAGAAGGCCAAATGCGGAGATTCGTAATCGCAGCTCTTGCCGTCATCATGCTTTCTGTTGGCCAGTATGCACACAAGATGTTCTGTCAGTCGAACGCATCCAGTGTCGAAGGGTTGGTTCAGGACAACACGGCTGCCGTAATTCAGAACTGCAATGTAAGCCTTCTCAACAACGAAACCGGCGCTAAGCTCATCACGCGTACCAACGAAGATGGCATGTATATTTTTCCTTCGGTGCAGCCAGGCACATATTCTCTTGAAATCACCAAGGATGGATTCAAATCCTACTCAATTACAGATTTCAGAGTAACAGCGTCGCAGCGGGCAACACAGAACGCAGTTCTTGCGCCTGGATCTATAACCACAAGCATTACCGTCGATGCGTCCGGCACGGGTTCGCTTACTGAACCCACTTCAAATAACCTCGGAACGCTTATTGAATCCGAGAGCGTCAGCCATCTGCCTCTGAACAGCCGTGACTTTCTGCAATTGGGGCTTCTGTCTGGCGCAGTGCAGACCTCTGGTACGACCGTCTCTGACTTCACAACACTACAAGTGGGGCATCCCGACCGCACCATCGTAATCGACGGCAATGAACAGGATCTGACGGAGTACTACATTAACGGCATGGCTACCGCAGGAAGCCGCCTTGGCCAGGCTTCGCTCAACCTTTCTGTAGCAGCAATTGATCAGTTCAAGATCCAGGAAGGCTTTTTCCTGCCTTCCGAAGGGCCAAATGCTGCGGGTGTCGTCAGTGTCGTCACAAAAGCCGGCACCAATCAATTCCATGGCGAAGCATTCGAATTCATCCGCAACAGTGTCGTCGACGCCGGTAATTACTTCGATCCTCCCGGCACACCGCCGGCTCCGTTCCGTCGCAATCAGTTTGGAGCAGCGGCGGGAGGCCCGATTCTTCACAACCGCGCCTTCTTCTTCGGTCACTATGAGGGACGGCGCCAAATGCTTTCTGAAATCGCTCGAGCTACAGTCCCCTCCCGGCAGATGTTCTCTGGTGACTTCTCGGAGTTGCTTGCGCTGCCGAGCCCCATCCAGATTTATGATCCAGCCACTTACAATGCGGCCACGGGTAAACGTCAG
>JAKAJO010000037.1 GCA_021813745.1 Acidobacteriota bacterium | reverse complement strand
CACAGCTTTCCCCTCTTCCTCAGAGAATGCGAATGGCGCTTCAATACTCCAAACCCTAAACTGCAACAAACACAACTAAAACAATGGGTTACACGATTCATGGCATGATTATCTGGTACAGCCCCTTTTCTTTTTACTGCATGATCTCCGTCGAATGCGGCCCGCTGCGCCTAAAGCTCGTCTGAGTCGTCGGTCTCCGCCGGTTGCGAGAATCCAGACCTTGGGGCCTCTTCAGCCGCCTCCCGCATCCGCGCGAGCGTCTTTCGGTAAAACCAGGCAGCCGCAAGGCCCGTCATGGCCGCTGACGCCGCCGCGACGGCCGCCATTTTGAGCCAATCCGCCGGTTTTGCGCTGCCATCGTTACTCTGCTGCGAAGATTCTGATTCTAAATTACTTTTCATCGTCTCTGCCCAGCGTCATGCCATCTGCCCACCTGCGAAAACGCCTGAGATTCCAGCCCCCGCGACCCTATTGAGAGCCCTAATCCGCCATATTTACCACATTGCGGTAAAATCTTGATTTTTGTATTTGCTTTCTCCTGAATCTATAGTAAGGTGTAGATATTCCGGTGAGGGGCAGGTAGCATACCTGCTGAATCCCGGAAGTAGTTTGCGTCACTGGCCTCCCGGCACGAACAGCTCGAACGTTCGTGCCGTCTTTTTTGTGCCCTTAGATTCCTCGCCTGCGACAAGACGATCCATTCCCCTGTCAATTCCCACTGCATGCCCTTGCGGCCGTGTTTCATCTTTGTTCATAACTGACTTGCTCGGGGTCAGTCCGTGAGCGCATTGCGGCCAGCCAGCCCCCATCCGGGGCGCTCCAGCTCACGAACGGCCTTCCAGCCGAGCCACGACCTGCTCCACGATCCGGTCCACTTCGTCGCTGGATGGCTGGACATGCGCATCTGGTTCCGGCAATTGCGCCAGCCGGGCGTCGGGTAACCCCATCTTTCGCTTCAGTTCGAGCAGTTCGCGCAGCTTGTCCTCGGAAATGAAGTGCAGGGGCAGGCCGGTCTGCTTTGCCAGCAGATAGGTCCGGCAGTAGGTGTCCATAATCTCGACCAGCCACTCAGCATGGGTGGGCGTGTCAGACCAGCAGACGATTCCATGATTCATCAGCAGAATCGTGTTGTGGTCGTGGACGAAGGGCCGGATGGACTCGGCAAAGGCCTGCGTACCCGGCGTCTCATAGCCCACCACAGCCACGGGACCGATGAAGACCTCGTACTCCGAACTGAGACCAAGCGGGGGAGCGGAACCGGCAAAGGCAAAGGCCGTGGCGTGCGGCGGGTGGCAATGCACCACAGAGCGGGCGCTCGGATTGGTCTTGTAGATTGCGAGATGCAGCAGCAGTTCGCTGGTGCGCGGGCGGTCGCCAGCTAGGATATTGCCTTCCAAATCGGAGAGGCAGATATCGGCAGGCTCGAGGTCGCCCTTGCTCAGCATCGTTGGCGTGCAGAGGACGTATTTCGTGCCCAGGCGCACGCTGATGTTGCCGCCATTGCCGTCGACATACTGCCGCTCCCAGAGCTTGCGTCCCACGCGAATGATCTCCGTGCGGAGCGCGTTTGCCTCAAAGGAGTTCGCGGCGACGGAGGGCGACGGATCTTCGGCTGGCGGCGGACGCATCGCATCCAAAGCGGCCTGCACCACTTCCCTCACCTGTTCAGAGATTGGAACCGTCGAATCAGCCATACCCACCCGCAATGGAGCATTCCGGAGCAAGCTCCCCGCGCCGGATTACCCCTTCAGTGTCCCACACTCAACGGGCGCCGTGGAATACCACGATCGGTCGTCTCATTCTGCAGGAATGAGCTTGCGCTGGAGCTCTTCGAGGGTCTGTCCCTTGGTTTCCGGATAGAAGAAGAGAACGGTGAGGAATTGCACCGCGGTCATCACGGCAAAGAACGTGAAGGGCGCGCTGCGGCCCAGGCTCACGACCAGCACCGGAAATTCGAGCGCGATGAGCGTGTTCATAATCCAGTGGCTGGCATTGCCGATGCCCTGGCCCTTGGAGCGCACATGATTCGGAAAGACTTCGCCGATGTAGACCCAGATGACCGCGCCCTGTGAGAGCGCAAAGAAGGCGATGTACGCGACAAAAAGCCAGACCAGCGCGTCGGGGTGCGAGTTGGTGGCGAAGAGCCAGGCGACGCAGCCAAGGCAGCTTGCCGTGCCGGCCGCGCCGATGAGCAGCAGAGTCTTGCGGCCCAGCTTATCAATGACGCTCATGCCGACCATGGTGAAGATGAGGTTGGTGAGGCCGATGGCGATGGCCTGCTGGTCGCCGGAAATCTGACTAAAGCCGGCGGAGGCAAAGATGCTAGGCAGGTAGTAAAGGATGGCGTTGATGCCGGCCAACTGGTTGAATGCGCCAATGGTGATGGCGAGGAAGAGAGGGTAACGGTACTTCCAGCGAAACACGGCCTCGTGCGCATCGGCGTGTTCCTGGTTGAGCGCGGCGCGAATGTCGGCAAGTTCGGCTTCGGGGTCCGGCTCACCCATCAGCTTGAGCACCGCCAGCGCTTCGTCGATGCGATTCTTCGAGGCGGACCAGCGCGGGCTGCGCGGAATGCCGAAGAGGAGCACCAGGAATCCAAAGGCGGGAATGGCGGCGACGCCGACCTGCCAGCGCCATTCCATTGCGCCAAGATGCGCGAGGCGGATGAGGTAATTGGACGTGTAGGCGACGAGGATGCCGAAGACCACGTTGAACTGGAAGGCGCCGACCAGGCGGCCGCGCCACTTGGCCGGAGAGAGTTCTGCGATATAGACGGGGCCGAGCACGGAGGAGGCGCCAATGCCAAGGCCGCCGATGAAGCGGAAGACCATCAGCGAGGTCCAGCTCCAGGCGAGGGCGCTGCCCACGGCGGAGAGCACGTAGAGGACTGCCGTGATGCGCAGGGTTTCGCGGCCGCCGAGCTTCTGGCCCACCTCACCCGCGCCGAAGGAGCCAATGACGGTCCCGATGAGAGCGATGGCAACGGTCCAGCCTTTGGCCTGCGGGCTGAGATGGTAGAGCCTGACCAGCGCGTCAATGGCGCCGGAGATGACCACCGTATCAAAGCCGAACAGCAAACCGCCCAGTGCGCCGGTCAAGGTTGCCTTCATCAGGTTGAAATTGGGCCGCATCGTTCTCCCCGTGCTGCAAATTTCCCATCATCCTACAGATGAACACGAACAGTCGCCAAGAATTCCTTTGGTGTGGTCCAAAGTGGAAAAACTTTGTCAGCGCGTGACCTAAGTCGCAGCATGGCGAGGTGCCCGGCACTAGTCTGAGGTCATCCGAGGAGAACCGCTGTGATTACTGAACAAACCACCCTCCGCGCCATTGCCCTTGAGCAACCTTCCACGATTCGCGTCTTTGAGAATCTGCACCTGGACTACTGCTGCGGCGGCAACCGCTCGCTTGTCATTGCGTGCGCTGAAAAGGGCCTGGACGTTTCCGATGTCGTCGCACGCCTGCAAGCTGCAGCGACCGTGAAGCATTTCGACCGGGATTGGTCGAACGCGTCATGCACCGAGTTGATCGACTTTATTGTGCTGACGCACCATGCGTATGTCCGTACTGAGTTGACGCGCCTGCTTCCGATGGCTGAGAAGGCTGCGCGCAAGCACGGCCCGACCCACCCTGAACTTGGGCAAATCCACAGGCAAATGGAGATGCTCGCCGACGAGCTGCTGATGCACCTCTACAAGGAGGAACAGATTCTATTTCCCTACATGCAGAGCGTGGAACGCCAGCGCGCGGGTGAGGCGAGTCCAACCGAGGCGTGCTTTGGCACCGTTCAAAGCCCCATCCAGATGATGATTCATGAGCATGAGTCCGCGGGTGCGCTGCTGGACTCCATGCGCACGGCGACGAATGGCTTTACGCCGTGGGATGGAGCCTGCCCCACGCTGACGGGGCTTTACTATGGGCTGGATATGTTTGAAAAGGATCTGCACAAGCATGTGCATCTGGAAAATAACTTGCTCTTCCCCAAGGCGATTGAGATGGAGCAGGAGCTTCTGGCCGCGCGGTAGACGACGCATCTCAGATCCATCCATGCGGGCTGCGCTGCATGAGCGTGGCCCGTTCGCTTTTTCAGGGGCACAGGTCGAGAAAAGCCGCGGGTTGAGCGACCTGTATCGTTGCACTTTCTTTGATGCCATGGATAAGGCCGCTTCGAATCTCTCCTATACTGATTGAGTCTTCTGCCGCCTTCGCTGAAGCGGTTGCGCATCCCTAGAATTGTCGCCGATGAAAGGAGCACTTCCTGATGCACTCTTCCCTGCGTTCGTCCTTCCGATTTCTTCAATCTGCTGTCCATCCTTTTTCCACCTGGTTCTGCTGGGCCTTGCTGGCCGGTGTGGTGTGTTTGGGCGGCGGACTGCGCGCAGCGGCTGCCGCGCCCGCTGCAGCCGCCGACCCGGATGTGCTGGTGCTGACGAATGGCGACACGCTGCACGGTAAGTTTGTGGGCGAGATTGCCGGTAAGGTGACGTTCCACACGGATGCGCTGGGCGACGTGACCCTCACCTGGGACAAGATCAAGGAGCTGCACACGGCTGCGAACTTTGCCATCATTGGCAGCGACGTGAAGATTCGCGGCAAGAAACAGGCCGCACAGATTCCCGTGGGCAGCTTTGATGTTTCGAAGGAGAACCTGACTCTCCATCCGGCCAAGACAGCAGCGCCCGCGCCGGCCCCCATGGCAGTGAAGAATGTCCAGTTCATTACCGACGAGGCAACGGTGGACAAGCAGATCTATCACAGCCCGAGCCTGATGCAGGGCTGGAACGGCTCGGCGACGGCAGGCGCAGCCATTGTGACCGCGACGCAAAACCAGTACACCTTTTCCGGAGGTGTGGGACTAGTGCGCGTGGTGCCGACGGTGAGCTGGCTGGCGCCGCGCGATCGCACCTCGATGGACTTCACGGGCTCCTACGGCAAAATCACGCAGCCCGCCTATGTGGCGGCGGGCGTGCTGGTGCCTGAGGTGGTGACAAAGTCGGCCATCTACCACGCGGACGCCGAGCGCGATGAGTATCTCTCGCCGCGTTTCTTTGCGCTGGCGCAAACGGCATTCGATCACAACTTTGGCCAGGACCTGGACCTGCAACAGATCTACGGCGGCGGACTGGGCTGGACGGTCTACAAGACAGCACGGCAGGAAGCCGACCTGAAGGCCACAGTGCAGTATGAGAAGCAGCTTTTCATCACAGGCACGCCAAACAGCGTGAATCTTGTGGGCTCGACCTTTGCGGTCAACTATGCACTGCACCTGAAGCTGCTGACGTACACGCAGGGACTGGAGTACATTCCGGCGTACAACCAGATGTCTGCCTACTCCGCCAACGAGACAAACACGTTTGCGTTCCCGGCGTACAAGAATCTGAGCTTCTCGATGGGCACGCTGGATAGCTATCTGAACAATCCGCCAGCGTCACTACCGCCGACCAAGCGCAATTCGTTCCAGTTCACCATGGGACTGACGTACGCGATCAAGTCAAAATATTGAGACAGGCAAAGCTCCGGAACATCAGCGAGTAAAGCGATAAAGCTAGCCAAGGCGACCCTCGGGCTAGTAGAGTTCCTACGGCTGCACCTTTCAGTTTTTTTGTGGGTTCCGGGCAGGGCTTTCAGCCCTTTCCGAGCTTCCTGCGGGTGCGCCGATCGAGGAGGAACTCCGATGTCGCTTGGCCGTTGTTTTTTGCTGTTGCCCCTGACGTTTGCTGCGTGCACCGCCATGGCGCCGGCGCAGACGCCCGCCTATCTGAATGCGAAGCTCTCTCCAGCGGAACGGGCGCACGATCTGGTGAGCCGCATGACGCTGGAGGAAAAGGCACAACAGCTTGAGGACTATGCCACGGCAATTCCGCGGCTGGGCGTACCGGACTATCAGACATGGAACGAGGCGCTGCACGGCGTGGCGCGCGCGGGCTATGCGACGGTGTTTCCGCAGGCGATTGGCATGGCCGCGACGTGGGATCCGTCCATGGTGCATGCGATGGGCGACGTGATTTCGGACGAAGCGCGGGCGAAGTATAACCAGGCGCAGCGCGAGGGGAATCACCGCATCTTCTTCGGGCTGACATTCTGGTCGCCGAACATCAACATCTTTCGCGATCCGCGCTGGGGTCGCGGGCAGGAGACGTATGGCGAAGACCCGTTCCTGACGGGCAAGATGGGTGTGGCGTTCATTGAAGGCGTGCAGGGCAATGACCTGAACCACCTGCGCGCGGTGGCGACGAGCAAACACTTTGCCGTGCACAACGGACCGGAGCCGCTGCGCCACGGCTTCAACGTGGACCCCAGCCCGCGCGATCTGGAAGAGACGTATCTGCCGGCCTTCCGCACGACGGTGATGGACGGCCATGTGCAGTCAGTGATGTGCGCCTACAACTCGATTGACGGCTGGCCGGCATGCACCAACACGATGCTGTTGAAGGATCATCTGCGCGATGCGTGGGGCTTCAAGGGCTTTGTAGTTTCCGACTGCGGCGCGATTGTGGATGTCTACGAAGGACACAAGAAGGCGACGGACATCACCCATGCGGCGGCGCTGTCGCTGAAGGCAGGCACGGACTTGTCGTGCAGCATCTGGACGCCGGGGTTCAACACACTGGCCGACGCGGTGAAGCAGGGACTCGTCTCAGAGGACCTGGTGACGCAGGCGGCGGAGCGGCTGTACACGGCGCGGTTCCAGCTTGGCTTGTTTGATCCGCAGGGATCGAATCCGCTGGACAAGATTCCGTTCTCGGATGCGGCTTCTGCGGCGCATCGCGCAGTGGCGCTGAAGGCCGCCGAGGAAGCGATTGTGTTGCTGAAGAACGATGGCGTGCTGCCGCTGAAGGGCAGTGTTTCGCACATTGCGGTCGTGGGTCCGACGGCGGACCTGCTGCCGTCGATTCTGGGCAACTATGTGGGAACAGCGCTGCATCCGGTGACGCCGCTGGATGGGATGCTGGAGCAGTTCAAGGGCACGCCGATTCTGTATGCGCAGGGCTCGACGCTGGCGGAAGGCGTGGGCGTGCCGGTGCCGCGCACGGCGTTCGGGCTGGGCAAGGGGTTGAAGACGGAGTTCTTTGCCACGCCGGATTGGACGGGACGGCCCGTGGCAGTGACGACGGAGCCGCTGGTGCAGGCGGACTGGGAGAACGCGAAACCCGCGCCGGAGGTGGAGACGACGAACTACTCCGTGCGCTGGACGGGCACGCTGACACCGCCGGCGGCGGGACATTATGTGTTTACGCTGGAGCCGGGCGACAGCTTTCCGTATTCGCCGCAGGAGAGCTACCGGTTCCTGATGGATGGCAAAGTAGTCTCAGAGGGCAGCCTGCGCGAAGGGCAAGACAAGAAGAGCGCTTCGAAGCAGGATCTTTCCGCGATGGGGAACTTCAAGGCCGCGCCGGGCGCTTCGCCGACGGCGCCGCCGGTGATGAACTTCCCGAAGATCCCGTCGATTCCAGTGGACTTTGCGGATACGAAGCCGCATGCGTTCGTGCTGGAGTATTCGCACTCGGGAGACCGGGCAGGCGGCGGCGTGACGCTGAAGTGGGAGGCACCGGCACAAGTCCAACTGGACGAGGCCGTGGCGCGCGCGAAGGAAGCGGATGTGGTGGTGGCGTTTGTGGGCCTGTCGCCTCAGCTTGAGGGCGAAGAGATGCGAATCAAGATTCCCGGCTTTGACGGCGGTGACCGCACGAGCCTGGACCTGCCCGCTCCGCAAGAGAAGCTGCTGGAAGCGGTGGCTGCGACAGGCAAGCCGGTGGTGGTGGTGCTGCAGAGCGGAAGCGCGGTGGCGCTGAACTGGGCGAACGAACACGCGGCGGCGGTGATGGAAGCGTGGTATCCCGGCGTGGAAGGCGGCGAGGCGATTGCGCGGACCCTGGCAGGATTGAATAATCCGGCGGGGCGGCTGCCGGTGACGTTCTACAAATCGCTGGATGGGCTGGCGCCGTTTGTCGATTACTCAATGAAGAACCGGACGTATCGCTACTACACAGGCAAGCCGCTGTGGGGCTTTGGCTACGGGCTGAGCTACACCAAGTTCAAATATGGACCGGTGAAGCTCTCTGCAGAGACGCTGAAAGCGGGCGAGCCGCTGACAGCGACGGTGACGGTGACGAACACGGGCAAGATGGGCGGCGATGAGGTGGTGGAAGCCTACCTGAAGACACCGCAGCAGGGTGGTCCGATTCATTCCCTGGTGGGCTTTGAACGGGTGTCGATTGCACCGGGTGCGAGCCGCGAGGTGACGTTGAAGATCGATCCGCGGTCGCTCTCCAGCGTGGACGATGGGGGCAACCGGTCAATTTTGCCGGGCCAGTACACGCTGACCGTCGGCGGAGCGCAGCCGGAAGAGACGCAGGCGAAGCAGGAAGCCGCGTTCACGGTGGCGGGCAGCGAGGCGCTGCCGAAGTAACGCGACAAAAAGTCGGCGGCAGGAGGTTTGCACCTCTTGCCGCCATGGTTGCTTGCGCAACCGCAGTTGCTCTCTGCAAGATTGAATGCCTGCGCAGACGCCGGCTTAGTTGCTGGGCGGCGCGGGTGCGGCCGGAGGTGGCACATCAGGGCCTGCTCCGCCACGGTAGCCCATGCCATTGCCCATGCCGCGTCCCATGCCCGGACCGCGGCCTCCCCAGCCGCGATGCTGCTGCCAGTTGTCGCGCACCATCTTCCACTGGTCTGGCGTGAGCTTGGCGCGAATGTCCAGCAGGAAGCGGGCGTTGGCGCGTTCGAGCTCCGTGCGCGCGGCGGCGATTTTATCGACCTGACCAAGAATGGCGGAGTCGTTGGGCTGATCCTGGCTCATGAGAGGCTGTAGTTCGAGCTCAGCCTTTTCAAGAGTGCCACGCAGATCGATGAGCTTTTCACGATGCGCGAGGAAGATGGAGTCCATGGCCTTGCGCTGGTCGTCTGTGAGCTTGAGCTGACTGATGATATTGGGGTTGTTCCACCAGCGGCCATGATGACCGCCAAGGCCAAAGGCGCGCTCCATCGGTGGCTGGTGGGGGCCGAAGCCCGAGCCGGGCCCCATGCCCGCACATGGACACTGCGCACCGGCAATGCCGGCTGTGAGCAACCCCGCAGCGGCGACGGCGGTATAGATAAGTTTGATTGCTTTCATATCAATTTCCTCCCTGCATTCCTGCGGCAACATCAGTTGCCTGAATCCGTGGCGTCGTAGGACATGAGTGCGGCGAGCGGCTCCATGGCGTCGGGGACTTCGCGGGAGACGTCGGTGTCGACCTTGTACATCAGGTCTTCTTCCTTCTGGGTGCGTTGAGCGGCGAGCTGACGCTGCTGCTCGGCGGCGCGGGCAGCGGCGGCGATGCGGGCCTGCTCGACGCGCTGGTGATGCTCGTAGGTCAGGGCCGAGCCGGCTCCGGCGATGAGCACGCCAGCCAGGGCCCATCCAGCAGCAAGACGCCAGGTGCGATGGATGATGGCCGGATGCACGGCGCGGGAACGCGCGGATGCTGCGTCGCTCCAGGCGTGGACGCTGGCCTTGAAGTCGGCCAGGGTGCGGGCGAGCTCGGGATCGAGTTCGGGCTCCGTGTCGTGTTGTGCGAACCGGTTGAACCAGCTCATAAAGCTCCTCCCAGGCGGGCGCGCACTCGGCCGAGCGCCCGCGACAGATGCGCCTTGACGGTGCCCTCATTGAGGCCGGTGGCGCTGACGATTTCTTTCATGTCCATCTCTTCCACATAGCGGAGGAGAAAGACAGTGCGCTGGCGCTCGCTGAGGCCTTTGACGGCCTGCCAGACCTGCGCGACGCGCTCGGCGGCGATGAGGCGCTGCTCGGGCGAGCGTTCGCCGCTGGGCAGCCAATCATGTGCCTCGTCGAGGTCGACGGAGTGCGTGGTGGCCTGACGCCAGAACTGCAGACGGCGGTTGCGCCAGTGGTCCTTCTGCAGGTTGATGGCGATGCGCATGAGCCAGGTCATGACGCTGGAGTCGCCGCGGAACTGCGCCCAGTTGCGGTGAGCCTTGAGGAAACACTCCTGCGTGAGCGTTTCGGCGAGGTCTTCGTCGTGGGTGGAGGCCAGCAGGAAACGGAAGATCTGCGGGCGGTAGCTCGCGACTAAGTCGGAGAACTGCTGCGCGGCGAAGTCGTCAGCCGTTGCCATTTGGATCGGTTCCCATGTCGCTCCAGTCGCCATCAACAGGGTAGACGTGAGCGCAGGAGGCAAGTTTACAGCGGGTGAGCGAGTTGGCAAGTCAGCAAGTCAGCCGGATAAGCGCAGTGGAAGGCGATGAAGGAGAAACAGGAAGATGAGGCGCAAACGTGCCGAGCAGAACGTGCAAACGTTTTGTGGAAATCCGCAACTTTGGCAAAAGGGGGGTGGGTATTTATTTTTCCTCTAAGTGGTTTGTTTGCAATGGGGCGATGCAGAAGGCGGGCAAAAAGGCGAAGAAACGGCGCAGTACAGGGGGGGTGGGTATTTTTCCGGGAGGCGACGGATGCGACAAAACGGGCGCGGGACTCCCGGTGGATGGGCGCGGCGGATGCGGGGCGATTTGGCAGAGGCGTGGTCATGATTTAATTGTGCGCCTTTGCGAGGAATACTGTGCAAATGGAAGTTGTTGTGGGGATGTGAGTTAGGAGATTTATCTCTTGACAGGATACGGCCTTCAGCTTTCAGCCGTCCGCTTTCAGCTTGTTGGTGGCGGGGAGGGGTTTGTGGTTTCCCAGGTCTCAGCATCGAGACCTGGGGCACCCATTTGCAGTGGGCAGATTCGCTTCGTTCTCCGGGTGGCTGCGCCACGCGCCTGTCGCTCAGGGACTATCGCCCGGATGGTTTTGTTGATCCTGCGGCACAGCTGAAGTTGGGTCCTTGCAGGACCAGAGTTCTGCCACATGCTGCTAGACTGACGAGAGTTCAAACTGA
Organism: Acidobacteriota bacterium; assembly: GCA_021813745.1. Taxonomy (GTDB): domain Bacteria; phylum Acidobacteriota; class Terriglobia; order Terriglobales; family Acidobacteriaceae; genus Telmatobacter. Next base: position 7,291 of record JAKAJO010000037.1, on the reverse strand, counting down.
GAATTCTGGAAAACGCTTACTGGAGGATGAGGACGATGTTGCTGGAGGGGTTGCGGGAAGAGGTGTTGCACGCGAACCGGGAGATTGCGCGGCGGGGGCTGGCGCCGCACACGTTTGGGAACGCGAGCGGGATTGACCGCACAGGGCGGGAGCCGCTGGTGGTGATCAAGCCGAGCGGGGTGGACTATGACGCGCTGACAGCGGAGGACCTGGTGGTGACGGACCTGAGCGGCAAGATTGTGGAAGGACGGCTGCGGCCTTCGAGCGATCTGGACACGCACACACTGCTGTATCGCGAGTTTCCGCAGATTGGCGGGATTGTGCACACGCACTCGGAGTTTGCGACCTCGTGGGCGCAGGCGGGGCGAGCGATTCCCTGCCTGGGCACGACGCATGCGGACTACTTTCACGGGCCGGTGCCGGTGACGGAGCCGCTGACGGCCGAGGAGGTGGCCGAGGCGTATGTGCGGAACACGGGGGCGGTGATTGTGCGGCGGTTCCGCAGGGAGGACCTGGACCCGGCGGCGGTGCCGGGAGTGCTGGTGGCCGGGCATGCGCCGTTTGCGTGGGGCAAGACAGCGGCGGCGGCGGTGGAGCACGCGGACGTGCTGGAGTATGTGGCCCGGCTGGCCTGGAGGTCGGTGCTGCTGAATCCTGCGGTGAGCGGGATTCCGGAGTATGTGGGCGAGCACCACTACCAGCGGAAGCACGGGCCGAAGGCGACCTACGGGCAGGGATCGGCGGCGTAGGAGCGGGAAACATCCGGGCCGAGGATCTCAGGGTTAGATTGTGCTCGAATGAGGGAACGGACGGGACCGAAACGGCGTAGAATAAGGGGTTGGAAGCAGAGGGCGGAGAGGTGCGCGCGAAATACGGAATTTCATAGGTAATATCTTTTCCTGTAAGGCATCTACAACTTTCTGCATCCGTAGGTGAGCCGTGTGTGCAAGAGGAGCCCGGCGGAGGCGGAGTCGAGAGCTGAATCGGCATGAAATCATTGATTTGGCTTTTGATAGTGGAGAGATGATCTGATTGCGGCGCGTGGCACACCGCGTGCTTGCCAACTCCTTAGCGTAGGTCAGTCCGGATGGAGACCAACCTCATGAATCGCGCGCAAGCGACGCTACTGGCCGTGGTGACGGCCGGGCTGGTGGTGCTTGCGGTGATGAATTTCCGGCAGGAGAGCCGGTTCCAGCAGCCGTATGACGGGGTGTGGTGGATTGAGGGGCATGGGGGGCTGATTGCGGAAAAGGTGCTTCCGAACAGTCCAGGGGAACGAGCCGGAATCCAGGCGAACGATCTTCTGACGGCGGTCAACGACGACCCGACGCTGCATTTGTCGGACCTGGACCGGGAGTTGTACCGGACGGAAGTCTACGGCAAAGCCAATTACACGATTACGCGCGACAACATTCCACTGGATACGCCGGTGGTGGTGATTCCGGAGCCGCCGGACCGGAGCGTGCAGCAGGCGCTTCGGCTGATTGGGCTGATCTATCTGGCGATTGGGGTGTATGTACTGTTCCGGCGGTGGACGGCGCCGCGGGCGACGCATTTCTACCTGTTTTGCCTGGTGTCCTTCGCGCTGAACGCGCTGAAGTACTCGGGGAAGCTGGACGGGCTGGACTGGACGGTCTACTGGCTGAATGTGGCGGCGGAGAGCCTGCAGCCGGCTTTATTTCTGCATTTTGCGTTGAGCTTCCCGGAGGAGCGGCTGAAGAATGTGCGGCGGAAGCTGCTGCTTCCGCTGGTGTATGCGCCGGGGGCGGGTCTGTTTGGGCTGTGGGCGTGGGCGATCAACCGCTGGGAGGCGACGGAACTGTTGAAACACCGCCTGGATCAGGCGGGGACCGCATACGTAGCCGTCTTCTATGTGCTGGCGACGGTGATGTTCTACACGAGCTACCGTCTGGCGAAGTCGCCGCTGGAGCGACAGCAACTGAAGTGGCTGTGGCGCGGGGCGCTGCTGGCGGTGGTGCCGTTTACGGTGCTGTACGCGGTGCCGTTCCTGTTTGATGTGCCGATGCCGGGGATGCTGACGAAGGCGGCTGGCCTGTCACTGGTGTTTCTGCCGCTGACGTTTGCGTGGGCGATTGTGCGCTACCGTCTGATGGACACGGACCTGATCTTCAAGCGGGGTGTGGCGTACACGCTGGCGACGGGCCTGCTGGTGGGCGGCTACTTTGGGATCATCGCGATCATCGCCGAGTTGGTGCACCAGAGGCTGCCGGAGACGATGCGCGAAGGCGCACTGGTGGTGGCGATTCTGCTGACAGCGGCGATCTTTGATCCGCTGAAGCGGCGGATTCAGGATTGGGTGGACCGGGCATTTGACCGGAAGCGGTATGACTACCGGCGGGCGCTGGTGGAGTTTGGCCGGGGTCTGAGCTCCGAGACGGACCTGAAGGCGCTGCTGGACTCGATTGTGGAGCGGTTGCCGCGGACGCTTCTGGTGTCGCGAGTGGCGGTTTTTCTGCGGGGTGAGGACGGGACTTTAAGGCTGGCGGCCTCACATGGGTTGCCGGTGGAGGTGCAGCAGGCGCAGGGGCGTCTGGCATTGGGCTTCCTGGACTTTGACCGGGCGAAGGATCACACGCATATCTTTCTTGAGAATGCGCAGCAGGCGCTGCACCTGCCCGATGCAGAGCGGCAGACGGCGGCGCTGCTGGACCTGAACTACTATCTGCCGTGCCGGGTGCAGGACGGGGCGCGGTCGCGCACGATTGCGGTGATTGGGCTGGGGCGGACGGTGGGCGGGGACTTCCTGTCGAGCGAGGATGTGGAGCTACTGGAATCGCTGGCCAGCTACATCGGGATTGCGCTGCAGAACGCGAGCCTCTATGCGCGGCTGGAGACCAAGATCAGCGAGTTCGAGCGGCTGAAGGAGTTCAACGAAAACATTGTGGAGTCCATCAATGTGGGGATTCTGGCGCTGGATCTGGAGGACCGGATCGAGAGCTGGAATGCACAGATGGAGGCGATGTATGCGCTGAGCCGCGGGGAAGCGATTGGGCAGGCGGCGGCGCAGGTGTTTCCGGCGGAGTTTATGGAAGCGCTGGAGAGCGTGCGGAACGAGCCGGGCGTACACAACCTGTACAAGTTTCCACTGACGACGCGGGCGGGCGAGCAGCGGACGGTGAATATTGCGATTGCGCCGCTGATGTCGCGCGAGTTTGTGGCGGTGGGACGGATCATCCTGGTGGACGACATTACGGAGCGGGTGAGCCTGGAGGCGCAACTGTCGCAGGCGGACAAGCTGAGTTCGATTGGGCTGCTGGCGGCAGGCGTGGCTCACGAGATCAATACGCCGCTGGCGGTGATTTCGTCGTATGCGCAGATGCTGAGCAAGCAGATGCGCGGGGATGCGCGACTGGGGCCGGTGCTGGAGAAGATTACGCAGCAGAGCTTTCGTGCATCAGAGATTGCGAACGGGCTTTTGAATTTCTCGCGCACGTCAACGACGGAGTTTCGCGAGACGGATTTGAACCAGGTGATTCGCGACACGCTGTCATTGCTGGAGCATCAGTTCAAGACGGCGCAGATTCAAGTCAAGGCCGAGCTGGCCGAGGGGTTACCGCCAATTCATGGCAACGCGGGCAAGCTGCAGCAGGTGTTCCTGAACCTGATGCTGAATGCGAAGGAAGCGATGCCGGGGGGTGGGACGCTGCGGATTGCGACGGCGGTGAACGGGCATGTGGAGGCGCAGGTGTCCGACTCAGGAGCGGGGATTGCGCCGGAGCATTTGAAGCGGATCTACGATCCGTTTTTCACAACCAAGACGATGCCGAAGCCGGGCGAGAGACGCGGCACGGGATTGGGCTTGTCGGTTTCGTACGGCATCATTCAGGAGCATGCAGGCAAGATCGAAGTCGAAAGCGCGATTGGCGCTGGAACCACATTCCACCTTGAGTTTCCCCTGATGAGGAAGTCTGTCCATGCCTGAACTTGATGAGCACTTGAATCTATCTGCCGCGGCACCGGGAGGCTTGGGATTTCAGACCTGCGCAAGCATTCTGGTCATCGACGATGAGGCGGGGATTCGCGAATCGCTGGAGGTGCTGTTAACGCTGGAAGGCTATGCGGTGAAGATGGCCAGCGACGGCGAACAGGGATTGCGCATTCTGGAGCTGGAGAATTTTGATCTGGTGCTTCTGGACCTGGCGCTGCCGGGCCAGAGCGGCCTGGAGCTGCTGCCACAGATCAAGGAGCGTCAGCCGGAGACGCCGGTCATTATGATCACCGCGTATGGCACGGTAGACAACGTGGTGGAGGCGATCCGTGCCGGGGCTGAGAACTTTGTTCAGAAGCCCTGGGATAACGAGAAGCTGATGGCCGACATTCGCTCGGCTGTGGCGCGGCGTCGGGCGGAAGAAGAAAACCTGCAACTGAAGCGGACGCTGAAGCAGCGGTACAACTTCACGAACATTGTGGGCAAGAGCGACCTGATGCTGCGGGTGTTTGACCTGGTGGCACAGGTGGCGCCGAGCCGGTCGACGGTGCTGATTCAGGGCGAGAGCGGGACGGGCAAGGAGTTGATCGCAAAGGCGATTCATGCGAACTCGCCGCGCAAGGACAAGCCGTTTGTGCCGATCAACACGGGCGCGATGCCGTCGGAGCTGCTGGAGTCAACGCTCTTCGGTCATGTGAAGGGCGCGTTCACTTCTGCCATTGCCTCAAAGAAGGGCCTGTTTGAAGTGGCGAACGGCGGAACGCTGTTTCTGGACGAAATTGCCACGATGGGCATGGATACGCAGGCGAAGATTCTGCGTGTGCTGCAGGACCGGCGTTTCATGCATCTGGGCGGCATTCAGGAGATCCAGGTGGATGTGCGGATTATTGCTGCGACCAATGTGGACCTGCGGCAGGCGGTGCGCGACGGACGATTCCGCGAGGATCTTTTCTACCGGCTGAATGTGATTACGATTGATCTGCCGCCGCTGCGGGCGCGGCGCGAGGATATTGCGCTGCTGGCGCAGCATTTTCTGGATTTCTACGCGAAGGAAAATGGTCTTCCGGAGCGACGGCTTTCCGCCGACGCAATGCGCGCGCTGATGGATTACGAGTGGCCGGGGAATGTGCGTGAGCTAGAGAACTCCATCGAGCGGGGCGTGGTGCTGTCGTCGGGGTCGGTGATTGGGTCGGACCTGCTGCCGGGACATATTACGGGGCGCAGCTTTCAGGACGCGCTGCTGGAGCACAACCCGAATGCATCTCTCTTCGACATCATGGAAGACATTGAGCGGCGCATCATTGTGGAGAAGCTGGAGCGCTGCAACTGGAACCAGACGGATGCCGCCGAGCAGTTCCGGATCCCGCTGTCAACGCTGAACCAGAAGATCAAGCGACTGAACATCGAGATTCGCAAGCGCAACCGGGAATAAAGAGCGCCGCGCAAGCCAACCGCAAATCAAAAGCGGATGGAAAGCGCGGCGCTGGTGTGTCTGCGGCCAGTGGCCTGTTTAGCGCACCACGGTGACGGAAAGCGGCTGCTGGAGTCCGAAGACGACGATGGATTCAGAGGGAATGACGAGCGGCTTGTTGCCGGTGAAGGCCGCACCCGCCGTGCCTGCGCCGCCACCGAGGAGACCGCCGATCAGCGCGCCCTTGCCGCCACCGGCGAGAGCACCGATGAGCGCGCCGGCGCCAGCGCCGCCGCCGATGAGAAACGCGGACCGCTTGCCTTTGCCCTTCTGGCTCACGATGTACTCGGAAGCAGCGACGGGACGGCCGCCGATCTGCTGCAGCTCAATGGCGAGAATGCCCCGGCCAGCGAAACGTCCCTGATTCTTTGAGGAAACGACGGCACCGGAGACCGGTGTTCCGCGCGGGAAGACGATGTTGCCGTTGGGCGTGGTGAGGGCGGCGGAAAGCTCGCCACTGAACGGGTCACCTACGTTGGAAACGCGGGAGTTGAGGCTCTCATTGATTCGAACGTCGATATCTGTGCCGGGGGCAACGGTGAGGGTGACAGGCTGCGGAGCGGGCGGTGGCGCCTGGCCGCCGGCATACTGACCGGGGCCTCCGGGCCCGCCGGGGGCACCTGCATACTGACCGGGGCCGGCGGGAGCGCCGGGGCCACCGGGTGCTGCGCCGGGTTGGCTGCCGGGAGCGCCGGGGGTGTTGGGCTGAGCCGCGTTCTGCGCGGTCGCGTCAGGCGCGGAGGTCTTTTTGCAACCCGCAAAAGAGGCGGCGAGCGCGAATGCCAGCGCGGCGGCGAGGACCGGGGCTGACTTTAAAGAAACCATTCGATTCATGCTGAGATTCCTTCTCGTTCGAGAGGAGCGCGTGGAAGCGCTGCCTGGGGATTTCGCCGGCTGCATCGGTGGAGATGGCAGGCGGGAGTTGAATTGAGTGCTGGCCGAGCAAACGGGGGGTGCAGCACTCTGCAACTCATCATACACTCAGGATGTTTTTGCAGTTGTCACTGATTCCCAGCGGGCGAGAAACGTTCGTAACGCGGCGGGCGGGCGAAGCCAGACCTCCGCGGAGGTAGCGCGCCAGGTGCGACGCATGAGCACGCTGAGATGAGGACCCGAAGCAGAGTTAACGGCCTGGAAGGCGGCTTCGTCCGTGCGGTCGTCGCCGAGATAGGTGACGGGGGCGACATTGCCGGACTCTGCAAGGATCTGCCGGACGGCGCCGCCTTTATCACGGCCGGCGCGGAGTTCGAGGCCGGACTCAAATTCGAGAAGCGTGATGCCTTCGAGATGAGCAATCTGCTCAAAAAGGGCACGGGCTCGCATCTCAATCTGCCGGGCGCGAGCGGGCGAATGACCGCGCCAGTGCAGGACAGCGGCGTTGGGCTTGTCCTCGTAGAGTCCGCCGAGGGAGTCGCTGCGGAGGTGGGCGCGGATCTCATCAAGGCGGGCACGCGTGGCGGGCGGAGGACCGTCCAGCTCGCAACGGCCATTGGGAAGAAGGTGTTCAGCGCCGTGCAGGCCCCAGACTTCGACGGGCTGATCAAGCGCGAGCATGGGTGCAATTTCTGTGGCGGGCCGGCCGGTGATGATAGCGAGGTGTGTGCGGCCGTGTCGCTGGATGCGCTGGAGCTGCTGACGAACGCCAGCCCAGGGGCGCGCCTGAAAGCGATCGACGCGGAAGCCGGCGAGGGTGCCATCGTAGTCGAGGAGCAGCAGCGGGCGATGCTGGGCGTGAGCCAGCTGCTGAAAGAAGCGATCGAGTTTTGCGGCAGCCTCGCGCGGGATGTCCTGTGGGGGACGCCGCACTGTGTTCTTTCGAGCCGAGGGATGTGTGAGGATCGTGGTCATGAAACTAGGCCAGCTTGCGTTGC
>JAKAJO010000113.1 GCA_021813745.1 Acidobacteriota bacterium | reverse complement strand
AGAATGAGGCGCCTCGGCTGCAGGATGAGGAGTTTGGCGCGCTGGATTTTGAGCCCATGACGTTTCCGTGGTGGGGCGACGACACGGTGGCTACGGCGGGGAGGCTGGCGGGTGGGACGCTGGGCTGCGACACGCCGTGTGTGGGTGCGACGCTGGTGAATTTGTATTCGCTGCGTGCGGCGCTGAGCGGGAGCGAGATGGCACGGTATCGCTGGCTGGGCGCGGAGACGGCGGCAGCGACAGTGGAAGCGCTGAAGGCCGTGGAGCCGGGGCAGACGGAGTATGACCTGGAGGCAATGACGGAAGAGATTCTGCTGCGGCGCGGGATTCTGCCTTCGGTGGCGCTGTATGCGGTGGATGAGCGCATTTACAAGTACAAACATGCGGTGCCACGCGGGGCGCGGCTGAAGCAGTACGCGATGCTGAATCTTTGCACGCGAAAGTGGGGCCTGGCGATTTCGATTACGCGGTTTGTGCACTTCGGAAAGCCGGCGGCAGAGCTGGAGTCGCGATTCCAATCCGCGGCGCGAGTGAATGCGGCGTTGCTGGATGCGACGAAGGTGGGCGCGACGAGCGCGGACCTGTTTCGCGTGGCGCAGAGGGCGTATGAGGCGGAGGGCTATCCGGGCGAAGAGCGGCTGCACCACCAGGGCGGGCCGACGGGCTATGGCGAGCGCGAGTGGGTGGCCACGCCAACAGGCACGGAGACCGTGGTGAATCAGCAGGCGTTTGCGTGGAACCCGAGCATCCGCGGCGGGAAGGCTGAGGATACGGTTCTGATGCATGACGGGCGCATCGAGTGGCTGACCGCAACGCCCAATCTGCCGGTGGTTGAACCGGTTGTGAACGGGAAGGCGTATCCGGCGGCGGGGCTGCTGCTGAAGTAAGTCCTGCGGCTCAGGATTCCTTAGGCTGGAGGGTCAGGCGTGCCGTGAGTACGATGAGCGCAGCCCAAAGGAGATCCGCGCCAAGCAGGTGAAGGACCTGCAACCAAACGGGCGCAAGGAGCACAACGTCAAGCAGGCCGAGCAGATATTGTGCGGCGAGCAGAATGAGGACCGCGGCGGAGAGGCTGCGATTATCCCACCACGCGTTGCGGTGCGCGGCGCGCACGAGGAGCCAGATCAGAAAAATGCTGGCGAGGAAGGCGATGGAGGGGTGCGTCCAGCGCCAACGCACGAGCCAACCACTTGTGGGAGAGAAGTCCTGTGCGAGAGCGGAGCTGATTGAGGCTGCGGGAAAGAGTGTGTCCCCGAGAGCCGCAAGCGAACCTGTGACCCCAACAATCAAGACAACAAAGAGTCCTGCGGAAGACCGAATGGGCGCGACGAGATGGACCGTTCCGCGCAGATAGCCATGGGCACGGCCGAGCAGGTGTGCCGTGAGGGCGAGGGCGGCAAGGAGCAGGAGGGTATTGGTGAGGTGAAGCGCGAGATAGGGTGCGCGCAGAGGAGACGTGCTTTCTGCGGTGAGTCCGAGCTTGACGAGGAGAGCACCAAGGATGGCCTCAATCAGCGTGAAAATGACGGCAGCGATGGAGGCGGCTCGTGCAAGATGACGGCGGGGAGTCGCGGCGAGTGTCCATACCATGAGGCCGACAGCGGCGAAGAATGAGAGGCCACTGGTGACGCGATGAGCGAACTCGATCATGGTGTCGACGCGCGGTGCATGCTGGACGACCGTGCCGTTGCAAAGGGGCCAGTGGTCTCCACAGCCGGCGCCGGAGCCAGTGGCGCGCACGACGGTACCCCAGAGAATGACCGCAATGAAATAGGCAAGGACGAACCAGGCAAATCGGCGCAGCGCCAGTGAGGGAAGCTGGGCGATGCGAGCAGAGGCGGTAGCAGACGGCATGAGGAGGAACTCCGAACGGGTACTTCCCAGTTTAATGCAGCGCGAAAGACCCTGCCGGGGCGTGAGTGTTTATGTGCGGGACTGTTCACCGAGCAGGCGAACGACGTGATTGACAATCATCAGGTCCTCCAGTGGTGGAATGACGCGGATGATGACGGGTGAGTTGGCGGCTGAGATGACGGCTGCGCCGCGGGTGTTGTTGCGTGCGGGGTCGAGGACGATGCCGAGCGGGGCGAGGCCGGCGCAGATTTCAGCGCGAGAGGCGATGTCGTTTTCGCCGATGCCGCCGGTGAATACGAGCATGTCGAGGCCGCCGAGGACGGCCATGAAGCTGCCGATCCACTTGGCGATGGTGCGGGTGAACAGCGTGACGGCGAGGCGGGCTCGCGGATTTCCCTGGGCGATGGCGTCTCGGAGGCCGCGCATGTCGTTTGTGAGTCCACTTACGCCGAGGAGCCCGGCTTTTTTGCTCGCGAAGACTTCGAGCTTGTCGGCTGCGTCGGCAGTGTTCGGGATTTCTGCGGCCATGCGGCGGAGGACGAAGAGAAGAACACCGGGGTCAATATCACCGGTGCGAGTGCCGCTGATGATGCCGCCGGTGGGGGTGAGGCCCATGGAGGTGTCGATGCATTTGCCGTCGCGGATGGCGGTGATGGAGGCGCCATTGCCGAGGTGGGCGACGATGAGGCGGGAAGGTGTTTCCGCGCCGAGCTGGTAGACGATGGATTCGTAGCTGAGGCCGTGGTAGCCGTAGCGACGGACGCCGATGGCGGAGTATTCGTCGGGGATGGGCATGTGCCAGGCTTCTTCCGGCATGGTGCGGTGAAAGTAGGTGTCGAGGCAGACGAAGTTGGGCACGCCGGGAAAGAGGCGGAGCGCCTCGCGCATGATGTAGACGGCGATGGGAGTATGGAGCGGGGCGAAGGCGGTGTAGCTCTCCATCTCGTCAATGAGCTCGGAGGTGATGCGCTGATTTTGCTGGATGGTGGGTCCGCCGGAGACCATGCGATGGCCAATGGCGACGGGGAGCGGGTACTGGCCGGCATGGAGCGCATCGGCTACAAGCTGGAAGGCAACAGCGCGGTTGGGCAGGGCGGGGGACTGGTCTATGAGCTTCTGACCTGAGGCATCTTTGATCCAGAAGGCACCGCGGTCGGTGCCGATGCCATCGACAGCCCCCTCAAACAGTCGGTTGCGCCGACCATCCGAGGCTTCGTAGACAGAGAACTTAATTGATGATGAACCGCTATTGAGAACGAGAACCGGCAAAGATGACATGGAGAGCACTCTCATGGTGTTGGGCTGGAATCGACGTGCATGGCGTGCAAGCGGTGAGGGGCATATCCGAGTCCATGACTTTCATACGTGGTTGGCGGAAGGTGGAGCTAGCCCTCGCCAAAAATGAGGCTAACAGCCGGGGTCTCCGGATGGGGTGATTTGAGTCACAGGTGGATACAGATGTAATACAGATGTATCTATTTGGCGGGATGAACGGGAGCATTTAAGGAAGGGAACAGGATGGAACGAGTCCAGGGATGTCTGCGGTACACTGACAGCCGATGAGGGTCTTCGGGATCGACTGCGGCACCGAAGTGACGGGCTTTGGCGTGGTGGAGTCGAATGACTCCGGCCGGGTGGCTCATCTGGAGTGTAAGACGCTAGGGGCGATCCGACTAAGCAAGTCGAAGGCGTTGCCGCAACGGCTTGCGCAGGTGTACGCGGAGTTATGTGAGCAGTTGGCGAGGTGGCAGCCAGAAGTGGTTGCGATTGAAGAGGTTTTCTATTCAGTGAATGCGAAGTCGGCCTTGAAGCTGGGGCAGGTGCGAGGAGTTGCACTGTTGGCGGCAGCGACGCAACAGGTTCCAGTGGCGGAGTACGCGCCTCTGAAGATCAAGTCGAGCGTGGTGGGATACGGGCTCGCAGACAAGCAGCAAGTTCAGTTTATGGTGGCACGGCTTCTGGGAATGGCGGAAGTCCCGGAGCCTGCAGATGCGGCAGATGCGCTGGCGGTGGCAATTTGTCATCTCCATACGGCGCAGACGATTCAACGGCGGGGAGCATAGCGATGAGGGCTTGGTGGGGGATAGCCCTGCTTCTGATTTCAGCCGCTGGAGCACAAGAGACTCCGAAGCACTTTGTGCGGCTGGACTTTTCGAATCCGTCGATTATTCCGGCGCAATGGGAACTTGTGGTGTACGCGGACGGGAGCGGTCATTTCCACGCGGTGCGAGGCAATGCGAAGGATTCAGATGCGGGGGAAATGGAACCCCTGACGATTGACGAGGATGTGCATCTGAGCGGGTCATTTGCGGCGCAGATTCTGGCGATGCTGAAGCATCACCGAGTGGGAGATGGGCAGTGCGAGAGTCACAGCAAGGTCGCGTTTCAGGGGATGAAAACCCTCGCATACCAAGGGCCGGAGTTCCATTGGAGTTGCACGTTTAACTATGCCAGGGACAAGGAAGTGGCGATGGTCGCGGATTTGCTGATGTCAGTTGCGGCGACACTGGTGGAAGGGGCGCGTCTGGAGCTGATTTGGCAGCACGATCCATTGGGGTTAGACAAAGAGTTGGAGTTTCTGAGTGATGCGAGTTCCGATGGGCGTCTCCAGCAGATTTGCGCGATCAAGGAGACCCTGACGAGGCTGGCGGCAGACCCATCAGTGATGGAGCGGGTACGAAAGCGGGCGCGAAAGCTTGCGCTGTGCAATCCCTAGCACGGAAAACGGGGACATTCAAAGCAACTTTTGCGGGTTTAGAGTGTCTCAAAGAAGTTGGGAGGGCCTTGAGCAGCGAGGGAACACAGGGCGCTTTGAAAGGGTGGTTGAACGATGAGGCAGGAGCGGAGTAGCTGGGCTGGACGGTGGGTCCAGGCTGCGTGCGTCCTATGTGCGGGAGTGGGAATTCTGGTGGCTGCACCGCTCGGAGCACAAACGCCGAATGGGAACCCGGGTGAGCGAGCCGTGCGCTTGAGCTATGTGGACGGGCAGGTTCAAATCTCACAGGGAAACCAGATCCTGGCGCAGCAGGCGCCACTGAATGCGCCCCTGTTTGAGGGCACCCAGATCACGACTGCAGATGACGGCCGGGCGGAGGTGGAGTTTGAGGATGGGAGCGTGGCGCGTCTGGCACCGAACAGCTCGATGACGCTGACGGTGCTGCGGCAGTCGGGGGATAGCACGAACACAGAAGTCCTTTTGCAGCAGGGTCTGGGCTATTTCGAGCTCCAGGGAAATAATGCCGCGGGTCAGATGCGGATTCGGTTCGGAAACAATGTAGCGACTTCGACGGGATTTACTGTGTTGCGGGTGGATCTGGACAATCCGCCCGGGGAAATGGCTGTTTTTTCCGGCAATGCGCATCTTGAGAATGGCAGCACGATGTCAGTGGATATGCACGGTGGAGAGACGGTGCGCCTGAATGCGGCGGACCCGACGAACTGGGCACTTCTGGAGTCGATTGAGCCAGATTCGTGGGATGCATGGAACTCTGACCGGGACCAGGCGCTGACGGCGCAAGAGTCGGCACAGACGGCCGCGACGGCGAGTTTGCCGGACAATTCAAATCCGGCATGGAGTGACCTGGATGCGAACGGCGACTGGTACGACGTGCCTGGGCAGGGATATGTGTGGTCGCCCTATGAAGCAGCGAATGCAGGGTGGGACCCCTATGGCTGGGGCAGCTGGATGTGGCAGCCGGCGTTTGGCTATTCGTGGGTCTCAGGGGAGCCGTGGGGCTTCATGCCGTACTCAATGGGCATGTGGAATTTCTATCCGGGCTTTGGCTGGGGCTGGTCTCCGGGTGGTGGTTATTGGTGGCAGAACGGTGGCGGCTGGGGGTCAAATGTGGGAACACACCCGCAGCGGTACAATCCGCCGGTGCAGCCACGCGGCGGGCCGGTGGCACCGGTGCACGGCGCGCCCATGATGCAGGCGAAGTATGAGACGCATCCGGTGATCCTTGTGGATCGGATGCCGCATGGAACGGATGTGTCGATGCGGGTGCGGAACGCTCCGAGAACGATTGCCGGCAACACACTGCAGCCGCTGCGGCCCCTTGCGCCGCGGCCAACCTACACAAACTCGTTTGCGTCGGGGCAACAGCGTCAGTTGGTGACTCTGGGGCATCCCGTGCAGCCGGGGGGCGTGCGATTCGGGTATACAGGCAATCCGTACGGGAATGCTGGCCGTAACGGCTGGAACGGGGGGACGACGAGCAGAACGACCAGCGTGTATGGACGGCCGACAAATCCAATGGGCGGTGGAAGGGCCACGCATCCCGTGTATTCGAGTGGCGGCATGCGAAGCCTGGCGGGGAGCCGCAGTTCTGGTGGCGGCGGTGGCTTCCATGGCGGCGGTGGTGGTGGAGGGTCGCACGGCGGTGGTGGAGGCGGTGGCGGTGGCCATCGCTGATGGAGATTCCTATCTTCTAAATGTTTAAGCGCGGGGAGGATCTTGACCCGGTTTCCCGAAGGCCCGCTTTCAGAACTCTTCGTCGTCGGGTTTTTGCGTCAATGTGCCGGGTGAGGCGGGTAAACTTTCTCTGCCGGGGCGGGCGCGTCGGCTGCGCGTGCTGCCATACCGGAAAGACCGGTCAGGGAGTGGTGGAAGCCACGCGGGCGGTCAGTTCCTTCCATAGACCCGAAAGCTGCTCAACCGAGAGGGTCTCGGCTCGGGAACGTGGGTCAATTGAGGCTGCGTTGAGCGCATGTCCGGCGCACTCTACCGCAAATCCAGCGGCACGGAGATTGTTGGCAATCGTCTTGCGCTTGAGTGCAAAGGCCTGGCGGAGGAAGGCGAGAAAGCCGGTCTCGTTCAGACCCAGTTCCTGAAAGCGTGGATGGAATCGCCAGCGAAAGACGGTGGAGTGGACCTGCGGCGGTGGAGAGAATGCGCTGGGGGGTAGAGTGAACAGGGCCTCGACCGGACCGTAGAGCTGGACGGTGACGGAGAGGAGTCCGTAGTCGCGCGAGCCGGGGACGGCGGTGACGCGGTCGGCGACTTCTCGCTGAACCATAAGAACGGCCTGGTCAATGAAGGCGTGGTTCGCCGCCAGCTTGAGCAGGATTGGGGACGTGATGTAGTAGGGCAGGTTGCCAACCACGATGAGGCGTTGGCCGGCGCTGGTTGCAGCAGCAGCGAAATCAAATTCAAGGACATTCTGTTGAACGACGCTGACGCGCTCGGGTGAGAGTGCCGAGCGGAGCTGTGAGGCGAGTTCAGGATCCAGTTCGATGGCGATGAGGTGTGCTGCGCGAGAGATGAGCTGGCGGGTAATTGCGCCGCGACCGGGCCCGATTTCGACGACAGTGCAATGAGAGCAGTCCCCCAGAGCGGCGACAATGCGTTGGATGGCCTGCGCATCGTGGAGAAAGTTCTGGCCGAGTCTGGAGCGGGAGGGCATGGCTTCTCTGATGGTAATCGAGCGGTTGAGGGCACAATGAGGCGCGGGATGGAAGCGTTCGCGAGGTGTCAGGCATCTCTTTGCAGGACAGCAAAGTGTAGGCGGTGTCGCAGGGCGAAGCCCATAGCACTGTAAACGCGGATGGCGGAGTCATTTTCCGAGAGGACGTGCAGGAAGGGTGTTTTGCAGCGATGGAGGATGGCGTTTCGCACGGTGGCGAGGAGTTGATTGGCGTAACCACGGCCGCGCGCATCTGGATGGGTACAGACCGCACTAATTTCAATGAACTGGGGGAGATGGAGGCGCTGCCCGGCCATGGAGACGAGCCGGTCACCATGGAAGATGCCCCAGAACGCTCCGAGTTCGATGGTTCGCTGGCGAAAGGGACCTGGCTCAGTGAGTGCGGTGAGTTCAAGCATGGCAGGGATATCGGCGGTAGTGAGGCGCCTGAGGGTGGCTTCGGGCGGAATTGAAGCCGTCTTGAAAGCCATGGAGGAGGAAAGAATCATCTGGTCAAGCCGACCGCTGCGCGGCAAGGACCAACCTTTGGGAGGCTCGATGGGATTTTCGAGAAAGACAACTACCATTTCGCGAGGCTCAACGAGCCTGCGAAGCGCATCATAGCTTGCAGTTGTCTGATCACAGGTGGCACTCAGGGGGCCAATTTCGGGCAAAAAGCGCCTGGCGTGCGAGTTGCCGATGGAGAAGTGTCCTTGCTCGGTGTTGAGAGCACTCCAGATCGGATTGTCCAGGGGGTGCGCGGCAGACATGGTGTGTGAAGAGTATGCCATGACAGGGAACGCGCGAAGGGGTTGTAGCATGATTTGCCGGAGAGCCGGGCACGAAGGAGAGCAGGAAAATGCGTCTTGCAATGGTGGGGTCTGAGTGTGTTCCGTTTGTGTCTACGGGTGGACTGGGAGAAGTGGTGGGAGGACTCAGCGCGGCGTTGGCGCGAGCGGGGCATGAGGTGACCGTATACCTGCCCTATTACCGGACGGTACGGGAGCATCTGGGAGGGGAGAATCAAGTGCTGGTCCGCTCAGTGACCGTGCCCTTTGAGCACTACAACCGGTACGTTGCGGTGGTGGACGGCGGGGTTCTGGAAGATGTCAAGTATCGCTTTATAGATTGCCCGGAACTTTTTGACCGTAATGGGCTTTATGGAAATGAGGGAGGCGAGTACCAGGACAACTGGGAACGCTTTGGGCTCTTTTGCCGAGCGGTGCTGGAAGTATCGAAGCAAGTGGGCATTCCTGAGGTTTTCCATGTGCACGACTGGCAAGCGGCAATGCTTCCGGTGTACCTGGGAACGATCTATGCGACAGACCCTGCGTTGCGCAGGGTAGCGACGGTCCAGACGTTGCACAACGCTGGGTATCAGGGGGTCTTTCCAGCCGAGACGACGCAGCGGCTTCTGCTGCCATGGGATGTCTACTCACAGCACGGTGTGGAGCATTACGGGCGTTTCAACTTCTTGAAAGGCGGTCTGATGTACAGTGACAAACTCACCACCGTGAGCCGGAGATATGCGGAGGAGATTCAGACGCCCGAGTATGGAGAGAGCCTGGATGGTGTGTTCCGCTGGCGAGCAGGGGATTTGAGGGGGATTCTGAATGGAACTGATATGGGCCAATGGGATCCTGAACGAGACCCGAACCTGGCGGCACATTTTTCGGCACACGATCTCGGGGGCAAGGTGGAATGCCGAGCGGACCTGCTGCATGCTTTTGGCCTGGATGGAGTACCTGCATCAACGGCGGTAGTCGGCATGGTGTCACGGCTGACACATCAGAAGGGATTCGAGCTTCTGTTACAGGCAGAGGAGACGCTTGCCGAGCGGGATCTTGCCATGGTGATACTGGGGACGGGGGAGCCGTACTACGAGAAGCGGGTGATGGAGTGGGCAGCGCGGCGCAGTGACCGGATCGCAGTCCGGCTGGCCTATGACGAAACGATCGCTCACAAGGTGACGGCAGGCTCGGACATGGCGCTGATGCCCTCATTGTATGAGCCGTGCGGACTGAACCAGATTTACGCGATGCGGTATGGAACAGTCCCCGTGGTGCGGGCTACAGGTGGACTGGATGATACGGTGCATGAATGGGTTGCGGCCAGCAGGCTGGGAACTGGTTTCAAGTTCAAGGAATTTACCGCGGCGGCGATGGTGGAGGCCATGGACCAGGCGCTGACGGTGCGCCGGGACCAGGAGGCGTGGGCCGCGCTCATGCGGAATGGCATGGCGCAAGAGTTTGGCTGGGCGAGACCGGCCGAGGAGTACGTGGCGGTATACGAAGAGGCACTCAGGCGAAAGGCTTGAACTTGAACGGGAAGGCCCGGAGATTTGCTGAGGTTTAAGCGCGGGCGCGACGGGTGGAGTGTTTAATTTCGTACATGGCCTTGTCCGCGCGCGTGAGCAGTTCGCGGAACGACTCGTTATTGCCGCCATGAGAGATCGCAAATCCGATGCTGAAGCTGAGGGGAAAGAGGCGCTGCATCTCTGGGTCGCGCGATGCGGTGATCTTTCTGAGGCGCTCGACGATGGCGACGATTGAAACCTCGTCGAACTGGCCGGCAACGGCGAACTCGTCACCGCCGACGCGGCCGACGACGTCATTTTCGCGAAAGGTATTGGCGAGAAGCCTCGCGGTCTCAGCGAGGGCGGCGGAGCCGATGTGATGTCCGAGGTTATCGTTGATTTCCTTGAGACGGTCAAGATCAATAAATACGACCGCGAAGGGAAGTTGTGCGCGGCGGGCTAATGCGAGCGCGTTTTCACCAAATCGCTGAAAACCTCGTACGTTGTACAGCCCGGTGAGTCCATCGCGAAGAGTGAGATCGCGGATGGTAATTTCCATGGAGTTGATGCGGCGAATGACGAACAGTACAAGGATGAAGATGACGAAAGTGGCAATGGTGGTGAGAACGGGGATGAGGTAGAAGGTTGCGAGCGGGATGGTGGCGAGCAAATGGGCGCGCAGGATTTCCCGAAACAACTGCAAAGCGATGAGAACGGGAAGAAGCCAGCGCGCGAGTCGGCTCCCAATGGAGGAGCCGAGATAGGCGCGAAAGATACTGTACTCGGAGTCGCGCAATACGGCGGCGGTGCTCAAGAGGATGAGGCAGACCAGAGTCTCGAGGGCGACGGGTTCAGCGTGTGGGGCACTTACGGAGCCAGTAACGGAAAGGAGGGCTTCCCACGTGAGATCGGCGACGATCAGCAAGACCGCGATCTTGAGTAGATCGGCGATGCGAATGAGATTGCTTTGGGGTCTTCGAGAAAGCACGCTGAGGATCGCGATGAAGGCGAGGACCAGGGCGACGCGAACCGGAGCACCGGGGGACATGGCGATGAAGTCGTCGAGCGAGAATCCGTGGAGACTCAGGCCGGCGGAAGCGCGCAGAATCACTGCGATGGTGACGGTGGAGATGAGCAGGGTGAGGCCGGTGTAGAACCACGCGATCGAGCGAAACCTTCGGGAGCGTTCGGGCTCGGAGAGCAGAAAGCTGCTTGCACAGAGGAATACCGAGACGGCTTGAGGGGCGTTCAAATGGAGCAGGACCGCGGGAAGAATATGGCGTACGCCTGGAAAGATCCATCCACACAGAGCGATGGCTGCAATCTGTGCGGCCAGCCCGAGGCACACCTGCTCCACAAAGAAGGCGGAATGAAGAAGCTTTGGACTGGGTCCGTCGAACATCGGAGCTGTATGCCGATCGGTCATAGAAGAAGGAATTCAGCGACCCAATAGAGTAGTCAAGGAATCCGTCATTATGGTCTTAGAAAGGGCCAGCTAAAGGAATGATACGAAGGTTGCACGATGCTGTGGCGCAAAGAGATAGGGTTGATTTTTGAAGCAACAAGAAGGGGCTGACGGAAAGGCAGCCCTGGGAGGCTGCGCGGGCAATTTGCTGGAAAGTTGCATGCATGGAGCGGCTGATCAGGGACTGGGTTCTGTGTGGTGCAGGTTGGTGGATGAACATGGGGTGCAATGGAAGGAGCGTGAGGGGGTGGTGTCTTTGGTAACGGCTGATACACTTTCGAGTGATCCATCCTTGAAGTTGCATGGGGCTTGAACACTTCTTTTATGACCGAACCTACCCCTCTCTCCACGATCAATGATCTTTTTCGCCGCGTTGCGAGTTCTAGCAACTCACGCGCGGTGCTCTGGCAGGATGAGTTCGGGCGATGGCTCCCAATCTCATCGGATCAGATTTATCAACGCGTGCGAGCGCTTGGACTGGCTCTGAAGAGCTGGGGAGTGCGTCGCGGGGACCGGGTCGCGCTCATTGCGGAGAATCGCTGGGAGTGGCCGGTGGCCGACTTTGCGATTCTTGCGATCGGTGGGGTAGATGTTCCGATTTATCCGACGCTGACCGGAGAGCAGATCGCGGAGTTGGTGCGGGACGCGGGATGTAAGGTTGCGATTGTGTCGACCAGGCAGCAGTTCGAGAAGCTGCACGCGGTGCGGGAGAAGACACAGCTCGAAATTATTGTGATGATGGACGCGGAAGAGGCGCTTGAGGGAGCGACGCTACTGCGAGAGGTGTTGACGGGCGCGGACGCGCGGGGCAAGGAGCGGGACAAGGAATTTGATGCGCTGGTGCAATCAGCGCGACCGGAGGATCTGGCGACGTTGATTTATACGTCAGGCACCACGGGGGAACCGAAGGGTGTGATGCTGACGCACGGGAACATAGCGTCTAACCAGAATGTATGCGTAGCGGACTTTGATATTGGTCCGACCGACTCGTGCATCTCGTTTCTGCCGCTTTCGCACATTACGGCGCGGGCGCTGGACTATGTGCTGTTTGCGCGGGGGGCGCAGATCGCGTATTGCTCGCAGTTCGACCGGCTGCCGCAGGCGATGAAGGAGGTTCGGCCGTCGATCATTGTGGGTGTGCCACGCGTGTACGAAAAGATTCGCCAGGAGGTGGAGCGTCGCGCGGGGCTTTCCCCGGTGAAGAGGCGTCTGCTGACATGGGCGGTGAAGGCCGGCGCGCGGCATTGCGATACGGTTTACGCGGGGGGCAAGCCGACGGCACTGACGTGGAGGTTGGCTCAAAAGCTGGTCTACAAGAAGGTGCAGGAGGCGTTTGGCGGCCGGGTTCGGATCTTTCTTTCCGGCGGAGCGCCTTTGGGCGTTGGGACTGCACGCTGGTTTGGCTCGGTTGGAATAGCGGTGTGGGAGGGATACGGGTTAACGGAGACCTCGCCTGTCATCTCGCTGAACTCGCCGAAATGGCAACGGCTGGGATCGGTAGGGAAGGTGATGCCGAACGTGGAACTGAAATTTGCCGAGGATGGGGAACTGCTGGTGCGCGGGCCCTCGATCTTTAACGGATACTGGCAAAAACTGGTAGCCACGGCGGAATGCAAAGATGCGGCGGGATGGTTTCGTACGGGCGATATCGGGCGGTTGGATGCCGACGGATTTCTGTACATTACCGATCGCAAGAAGGAATTGCTGAAGACCTCAGGTGGAAAGCTGGTGGCTCCGCAACCGATCGAGAACAGGCTCAAGACCAGTCCTTTTGTGGGGCAGGCTGCGCTGGTCGGCGACAAACACAAGTTCATTTCGGCCCTGATTTCGCCGAATTTTGCAGTGCTGGAAGCATGGGCAAAGGAGCAGGGTATTGCCGCGGCGACTCATGAGGATCTGGTGACGAATCAGCGTGTGATTGAGCATTACGATGCGGTGGTGCGGGAGGCCAACGTGGGGCTGGCGAACTTTGAGACGATCAAGCGCTTTCGGCTGGTGGCTGAGGAATGGTCGCAGGAAGCAGGCCAATTAACGCCCTCGATGAAGCTGAAGCGACGCGTGATTACGGAGCGATACGCTGATGTGGTCGCCGAACTTTACGCGGACGAAGCAACCGCACGCGCCTGATCGGCGTGAGGACGACGCCCGGCCTGGGGCGCAGAAGATGGCGTTTTGTCCACATGCGCTGAAGGCCGCGAAAAAAAGGCGCACCCCAGGCGCCCATGGCAAGAATCGCTCCGAAAAGAATGACGGCGTCGATGCTGATGCGCCCCTCGCGTGACCAATAGGCATCGGGTTCGAGGTTGAGCCAGAGGGCAAACTCGTCCAGCGTAAGCGCCGCGCCGACGCCGTAGCTTACGGACATGAGCCGGCTGAAGAAGATGGAAAGGGGCGAATGCGACCTGCCCAGGTCGAGCAGCCAGCCGTAACCGACGAGCAGAAGGATCAGGATTCCCCAGACAAGGTGATGGATATGGCGGCCGCGGACAACGACCCACTCAAATGGACCGTGATTGTGGATGACGAGGCTGACGAGCAGTCGTACGCCTAGGAATGTGATGAAGAAGGAAGCCGAGGCGATGAACATGCGGCGGCGCGGCCGGTCAGGGATTGTGCTCCGGATGAGAAATCCAAGTCGGGTGAGCTGAAGCAGCACAAGCAGTACGACGACGACCAAGCTGGCAAAGGCCAGAAGCAAGAGTGCTCCGGTTCCGGGCATATCTTATTGAAACATTGATCGAGCCAGTGGTGGAGTGAATGACGCTACAAGTGAGGTCGGAATTGCAGAAAAAGCTGAACGCTGTGAGCAATCTCACGATTTCTCTTTACAAGGACGGAGTACACTAGATAAGGCGTCAAGTGACCTGCTTACCTGCGGGCTGACGACAATCCCAAGGGAAATGACTCCCGGCGTGACACAGCGAGGCCGCGCCCAACCAACGAGGAGAATCTGCGAATGCGAGTTGCATTGTTGACCGGCGGAGGCGATTGCCCCGGTTTGAATGCGGTGATCTATGCCGCGGTGCGAAAGGGAATTCAGACATACGGCGACGAGTTCATCGGCTTTTTGAATGGCTGGCGTGGCGTACTGGACAACAACTGGATTCCTCTGACGCTTGAAAACACGGATGGCATTCAACTAAAGGGCGGAACGATTCTGCACTCTTCGCGCACGAACGTGAAGAAGATCCCGGGAGGGATTGAGAAGGTGCAGGAAGTTCTGAAGCTGAACAAGATTGACGCGCTGATTGCGCTGGGCGGCGATGATACGCAGTCTGTGACACTCTACCTGAGTGAGAATGGCGTGCCGAGCGTGGGAGTGCCGAAGACGATCGACAACGACATCAACGGAACGGACGCGACGTTTGGCTACGACACGGCCGTATCCATTGCGACCGAGGCAATTGATCGTATTCACACGACGGCGGACTCGCACAATCGCGTGGTGGTGGTGGAAGTGATGGGCCGCGACGCGGGATGGATTGCATATGCCTCGGGCATAGCGGGCGGGGCGCATGTTGTACTGGTGCCGGAGATGGAAATCGACATTGATCACGTCTGTGCGCTGCTGAAATACAACTACGACCACGGCAAGCACTACGGCGTTGTGGTGGTGGCAGAGGGGTGCCATTTGCCGGAGGTGGGCCAGGTGATTGGTTCAGCTGAAGTGGATTCGTTCGGTCACGCGCGGTTGTCGGGCATCGGCGAGGCGCTGGCAGATCTGATTGAGAAGAAGACAGGCTTCGAGACACGCTCAGTGAACCTGGGGCACACGCAGCGCGGCGGTGTGCCGACGGCGTATGACCGTCTGCTCGGGCAGCGCTATGGACTGCACGCGATCGACATGGTGCATGAGAAGAAGTGGGGACGTATTGCCGTACTGCGCGGAACGGAGATTACGGACATCACGATCAAGGAAGCGATCTCAACCAATCGCAGGCTCGACGAGCGGTTCTTCAGCGTGATTCGGGATCTCGAAGTAAAGGTGTAGGCTGGCGCACGGACTGGCGCACCGCAAAGGGTCATCCTCCTGGTTGAGGGTGGCCCTTTGTTTTCGTCGTGGAGAAAGCGAATGCGGTATCGGCTGTACGAGTCGAGGGATTTTGAGGCGTTGTATGCGATCGAGACGGTGTGTTTCGAACCGCCTCTGCGCTTTGAGAGGGCGTATCTGCTGCAACTGACGCGGGTGCGGAATGGCGCGACGTGGGTGGCGGAAGACGATGAGGGAAGCCCTGTGGGTTTTGCCGTGGTGGAGTGGAAGAGCACGCGATCGGGCGGCGTTACGGCATACATTGCGACGATCGAGGTGTTGCCGGAGCAGCGCCGGCGTGGCGCGGGCGGCGAATTGCTGCGCAGGGTAGAGGATTCAGCACGGGAGGCGGGAGCGTCGTTGATCTGGCTGCACGTGGACATACGGAACGACGCGGCGCAGAGGCTCTATGACAAGCATGAGTATGCCGAGGCCGGCGCAGTGGAGGATTTCTATGGGCCGGGAAGCGGCGCGCGGGTTCTGATGAAGAAGTTGGGAGAGCACGCGGAGTGAAGCGGGCAAAGCAACAATCGGGATACTGCGTAAGGGCCGCAACGATGCGCGCGGCTATTTCTCGAAAGGCTGCTTGTTGGTAATGCGCGGGCGGTTCTCAGCCTGAAGCTGTTTGCTGACCTGCTCCACTTCGCGAAAGACGCGGAGCAGATTGCCTCCGAGAATCTTGCGGCAGTCGTCGGCAGAATAGCCACGCGCCATGAGAGCGGCGGTGATTTTGGGCAGGTCGGCGGGCGAGTCGATGCCCTGGGGGAGCTGGCCGTTGACGCCGTCGAAGTCGGAGCCGAGACCAACGTGATCGATGCCGGCGACCTTGGCGATGTGGTCGATCTGATCGATGAGGTCAGAGAGCGGCGGGCGCGGGATGCGGTCGGCGTACTGGCGCTGGAGCTTTTCGATCTCAGCCTGCGGCGCTTCCTTGCCTTCTGACTTGTATTTGTCTTTGAGGGCCTCGACGGCTTTGCCGGCTTCGGGCTGGATGGCTTTGAGTGCGTTGCGATAGGACTGGGAGACGAAGGCGGAGTAGAAGTTGACCTGGACGACGCCGCCTTTGGAGTCGGGCCCGCCGGAGTTGGCGATGGCGCGGAGCATGTCGTCGGTCAAATTGCGCGGCGAGTCGCAGAGGGCGCGGGCGCCGGAGTGCGAGGCGATGACCGGCGCGCGGGTGATGACAAGGGTGCGGTAGAAGGTGCGGTCGGAGACGTGGGAGATGTCGACCATCATGCCGAGGCGGTTCATCTCATAGACGACATCTTTGCCGAACTCGCTGAGCCCCTCTTTGGTGTGGGGGACGTTGGCGTTGTCGATGTCGCCGGAGCTGTCGGCCCAGCCGTTGGAGTTGGCCCAGGTGAGGGTCATGTAGCGGACGCCGAGGGTGTAGTACTGGCGCAGCAGAGCGAGGGAATCTTCGATGGAGTGGCCGCCCTCGATGCCCATGAGCGCGGCGAGCTTGTGCTCGCGATGGGCGCGTTCGATGTCGGCGGGCGAGGTGGCGCAGGCCACAGCATCGGGGTGGCGGGCGACCTGCTGCCTGACGGAGTCGATAAGGATGAGGGTACGGCGGGCGTAGTGGCCCTTGTTCGCTTCAGGCTCGACCCAGATGGAGAAGAACTCGGCGCCGAGGTTGCCTTTGCGGGCGGAGTCGAGATTGAAGTTGCCGCCGTTGAGCGGATCGGAGAGGTCGTAGCCCTCATCGACGAAGCGCTGGGGTGTGTCGGCGTGGGTGTCAATGACGATGGCGGAGCGCTGGACTTCTTCGGGTGTGAGGGCTTTGGTCATTTTCGAGGAAGCCTTGGGTGGGGTTTGTGCGGGAGCAAGCGATGGAGAAGCAACGAGGGCGAGTATGAGCGAGAGCGGCAGCAGCAGAGGGGAGCGGGCTGTCATGGGCATTGCGATGAGTGTACAACGCTGCGGCGCGGGCGGGGATAGCGCGACGGTTGTGCGGTTTCCGGATGGCCGACCACACAATCCATATCCCGACTTGGCAAACCCGAAAGTCATGTCACAGATGCCTGTATCGACGATCACGGCATCCACCTATCGCTGATGGATAGCATTCTGCGCCATTGACAACCCTTCGGTGATAAGTTACGTTTCCTGCTTTGCCCTTTCTGCGTGAGAAAAAACCCTTCAAGTAGAGTCGCTGTATCCGTCTATTGCGGCCAGGTCGCAAGAGTGAAAGAAGGGCACATCATGCGAATGAATTGGACAGCAAGAGAAGTTCCGTTGATCTTCGTTTTTCTGCTTGCGCCTTGTGGTCGGATCGCTGCACAGGCACCCGTGCACTGCGCTCAAAACCTCTTCTGCCTATTCAACCAGGAGGCTGCGGCCTCCGATCCGGCTGGGATTCGCAAGTATAGTCAGGATCTCATTGGACTGATCGTGTTCAATCCGGCGGGTGACGATTCCATTCGCCAACTTACAAACCAGCTTGCAGGGCGTCTCGTCAGCGCTGAGCAAGCTGCGCGAACAGGCAATGGAAAGCTCGTTCCCGAGTCAGCGATCGTCAAGGCCTTCAATGATCTCATGCAGGAGATCGGAGCGCCGCCCTCGGTGAGGGCTAGATTAGCAGCCGTGCACAGCTTCAGACAGCATGCGGCCTCCATCAAAGCTTTCCCCGCGCTGCTTTCGGCGGACCGCAACGGAACGAATTGCAATCCCGCTGAAGCCGTGTTCGTGCTCTCCCGACTCATTTCCGATAACGGTGTCCTCTACGACAAGAATCTGGACACGGCCCTGGAGCTGATGCAACCCCGACCCCCAGGTCAGAGGGGCGGCTATGGCGTTTTCCGCATCGAAGGCGGCCCGGACTCATGGAGGCTGCTCTCCTTGTACCCGTCACACCACAACCGCAGTGCGACTATCGCGTTGTTCAACCGTGTGGCCGACACACTTGGCTTTTGAGGGCGTGCATTATGTTTTTGAAATCTGCATTGCTGTCTCTCTCGTGCTTATGTATAGTTCTCGTGATTTCAGGTTGCAAATTGCTGGGGAGCAATCCGACGCAAGGTATCGCAGTCCTAGGCCGTATCCACATATAGCTTGAGTCTGAGCCAAGCGCATGCGAGGGCGGTGAAGGATCGGAAGGCCTGGATGGTTTTGCAATAGCGGGTAGCGAAGCGGCGGAAGTGTTTGAGTTTGTTGAAG
>JAKAJO010000089.1 GCA_021813745.1 Acidobacteriota bacterium | reverse complement strand
CGTCCCCTTCGCCGCTGGCAACGAATACAGGCTTTACGCTACGCACGACCACTCGACTGGTGGATGTGGGGGTTGTAGCGTATGACAAGAAGGGGAAGCCTGTCACAGACCTGAAGGCCGATGACTTTGAGATTTATGACGACGGAATTAAGCAGACGGTACGTTTCCTCAGCCAGGCGAGAACAACAAATGCGCCGAGCAAGCCACCAATATCGGTAGAGACAACAGCAGAAACACCAGCAACCGTCTTTACAAATCACGCCGACGCTTTTCAGGTATCAGCGCATGAGGGCACGGTGCAAGGTAATACCACCGTCGTCCTCATGGATGCGAGCAGCCTCGCCTGGAACGACCTCACCTACGCACGCAGTGAAGTCCTGCGGTTCCTGAAGTCGCTTCCGGCAGATGAGCGAGTCGGACTTTATGTGATGCGGCTTAACGGTTTCAATGCGCTACAGGAGCCGACGACAGATCACAGGTCAGTGGCAACCAAGCTCTCCAAGTGGATTCCCGATGCGCAGGCTCTTGCCGAGGCCCAGGAAGAAGAACGCCGCAATCGGCAGCAGATCGAATTCGTCCACAGCGTTGGAGATCTGGCTTATGTGAACGGCAACAGTATCCGCAATCCCGAGACCCTGGACAATGTCGGAGGAGGCCCGGCAAGCGCAGCGAGTACCACGCCTATTGACGCCCAATTACAGGACCTGGGCAGCAATCCGGCAGCAGGAGCTCTTGCCAAGCTGATTGGGGTGGCTCGCCATATCGCTCCGCTGCCCGGCCACAAGAGCCTGGTTTGGATAGCCAGCGACAACGCCCTCGCCGACTGGGGCAATCTAAACATGCGCTCCGAAAAGATGAAGAGCGACCTCAGGCCACTTGCGATCGATTTGCAGGATGCGCTGAACAATGGACATATCAGCATCTACCCACTTGACGCCTCGCAGTTAGAAGCAGCAGGTGTTGGAGCCGATATCGGTACACGCAACTTCCTGGTCATGGGGCATTCCGACCGGGACATGGCTAACCAGAGCATGGGTGATGCGGCAGGCAGTTTAAGTCCGGGACGCCAGACCGCGCAGATGCAGCAGGACCTGCATCCCATCCAAGAAGTTTTTCGCGACGTGGCAGCGGCCACTGGCGGGCAGGCATTTCGCCGCTCGGGTGACATCGCACGAGAGCTCGATCACGTAGTCGAAGATGGACGTGCGGCGTATCTGCTGAGCTTTTCACCTAGCATCCCGGCTGACGACAAGTATCACGCGCTGCTGGTCAAGTTAACCGGGAAACGCAAGATCTCACTCAGATACCGTACCGGATACCTTTATTCCAGGGATCCCACGAGCATGAAGGACCGCTTTCGCGAAGCTGTCTGGCAGCCAAAGGACACAAGCGAAATCGGGCTCACGGCTGAAGCCGTTACATCATCCAATTCTCGGACGATTAAGATCACCATCGCTGGCACTGATCTGCAAATGGCACAAGGGGGTGGAAGGTGGATTGATAAGATCGACATTTTCCTTGCCAAACGGGATGATGCAGTGCAGAAGGCACAGGTGACAGGAAAAACTCTGCTGCTTCGGCTGAAGCCCGCAACATACAAGAAAGCTCTTCTGGACGGTATTCCATTTGAAGAGACTGTGGGTGGAGCAGGCAAAGCGGGCTCAGTGCGTGTGATTGTGGTGGACGAGAACTCGGGACGGATTGGAACTGTTACGGTACCCGACGAAGCCTTCAACATTCAGCCTTGACTCGAACGGAAATGGTCCGCACCCGGAAGCAGCAGTCTAAGATTGAGCCCAGCCTCCAGATGGCTGGGCTCAATCGCCCGGGTTGACTCACTGTGCGGATTACCACCACTCCATGGAGCGGCTGAACGGCACCTTGGCGCTGCTTTCCGGCTTGGGCGTACGTAACAGCAAGAGTGGACACGGCGCGAGACGCACGAGCTTCTCAGCATTTGAGCCGAAAACATGCGGGTACCAGCCCGAGAGACCATGCGTGGTAATGACCAACAGATCGGCATGCTCCCGCTCAATTGCCTCAAGAATCGAGCCAACTACGTCGTTCCCCACCTCTACGCTGGAAGTTACTTTGACACCTTTGGCTGCGAGAGCAGCTTCTGACGTAGCAAAGCGCGAAGTGGCCTCCTCGCGTGCCTTGTCAATGATTGCCGCTTCAGTGATGGAGTCTGGAATAGAAACGTTCGGAAAAGCTGGAATGACGTGCAACAGATAGATTTCAGAGCCGAAGCGCAGCGCTAGTTCAGTGGCGGCATCAAGCGCAGCGTGGGATGAAGCACTAAAGTCGACAGGGACAAGTATCTTCTTGTGGGGCGATCCTGATGAGGTTTCGGACATGTTAGCTCTCCTCGCGGTCAAACGCCAGTGGCGATATCTGAATTCCCGCCATCCATCTTAGCAAGCAAGTCGCAGGGTCGGCACGTGTCCGGCAACACAGGCAAACCCACTCAATTACGGTCAATGAAGCGGGGTATCGTCCACGACATGTGCGGATAGTCGTGATGGTACCTTTATACGCATATGGAATCAGCAACTGCAGCCGTAATGGGTCGGGTCGGCCTAACCATCCCCTTGCGAGAACTTGCCTCCAAGAAGTGGGACGTAATTGTAGTAGGAGCTGGGCACAATGGGTTGGCGTGTGCTGCTTATCTGGCAATGGCCGGCATGCGTGTTCTGGTGCTAGAAAGCCGCGAACGGGTCGGTGGTGCATGCACAATTGAGGAGCCATTCCCAGGCGTGCGAATGTCCCCATGCGCGTATCTCGCTGGACTGCTCCATCCACTGGTGATTAACGAACTCAGGTTGCCGCAGCGGGGCTACGAGTGGACCCCTGCCGTGAACGGCCTTTTTGTTCCCTTCCTCGATGGATCAAGTATCCAGCTCTGGGACGATGATGCACGTTGCGAAGCTGAAGTGCGCTCGCTGGCTCCAGGGGATGTGGGAGGGCGGCGTCGGATGGGGGATGTGATCCGGCGTTTGCGCGATGCATTGCGCCCAGCCGGACAAGGTGACATTTGGGTTGGGGATGCACCGACCCGCGAGCAGATTGAGGAACGCCTTGGCGATGACGACGAGGCACGCGCACTACTCTTCCACTGGTCCATGGCGGAGTTTGTGGAACATTATGTTAAGGATGAGCGACTGCAGTTAGCCTATCTAGGGCAGGGAGTGATCGGCACGAATGCTAGCCCTTTTGATCCAGGCACAGCATCGATACGATTTCACCACGCATCGGGACGCCTCGGTGGCATGCCCGGCATGTGGGGCTATGTAAAGGGCGGCATGGGCATGGTGTCGTTCTACTTCTGTGATGCTGCACGCGAGGCAGGAGCGACAGTGGTTTCGGGAGTGCCCGTGGCGCGGATCATACCCGGCGAGGGCGTCTTGCTCGAGGATGGCAAGAAAGTTGCGGCCCGCATTGTGATTTCAAACGCTGATCCTCGGCGCACATCGCGCTTGCTAGGCAATGCGGCCGATGCAACCTGGCAGAAAAAAGTCGAAGGAGTGCCGATCGAAGGCTGTACGGTCAAACTCAATGTACACTTACGCGATCTGCCGAATTTCTCT
>JAKAJO010000095.1 GCA_021813745.1 Acidobacteriota bacterium | reverse complement strand
GAGAGAAAACGTATGAGAACCGCACTCACCTTCTGGCGGCGCTCCCCAGTGTCCGCTCCGACATCCCCCCGCACTCTTCACCGCCCCGATGAAGTCAATTGGATGCACATCGCCATCAAGTTTGCATTGGGGCTTATCCTCATTGGCAATTTTGCCGCGCCGTTCATGGCGAGGGGCCAGAACCTCGGCACCTCTCCTCAGTTCGGCCAGGCGGTGCAAGGCCAGCAGGCGACCACCGTCGAAGGCACCGTCCTCAACATCGTGAACTGGGGCTGCAATGTCATCGCTCCGGTTATCGCGGTTGCCTGCCTGGGTGTGGCTGGATGGCACTTCAAGTCCGGACGCGGTTATCTCGGCTGGGGCGTCACGGGCGTGGCTTTGATGGTAATTTCCGGTCTTGGACGCATGGCGGAGGGTTTCATCACGCAGGCGCAAGGCATTCAGTAACGCAGAAGAGACGCCATGCAAACTCCACAGTTCCTCCTCGACCTTCTCCAACTGCTGTTCGATCTCGCGGCGCCGGCGGCGTTTTGCACGTTGGCCGCTGCGGGAGTGAGCTTGCGGCACGAAGGCGGGATCAACTTCCACGTGAATGGCCGCACCGGCAAGTGGATCCTATGGACCGTCGTGCTTTTGACCTTGCCGGAGTTGCTGTCGTGGATCGCGGCGCAGGGCATCAACATTCCTTCTGGCAGCGGATCGGTGGGTACAAGCTGGCTCGCCAGCATGGAGACGGTCTTCAAGAGTTTCGTCAGCCAGATCGTCGTCGCCAAGCTGGTCCCCGTTTTGGCAGCTTACTTCGTCCTGAAGGCAACCCTGGATGGCGCCACGGGGGAGAACCCTCTGGGCTCGATCGTTGCTGCACTGTTCCTCATGTCGCTATCAGCCACGATGCAACTCTTTCAGGGATGGAACTCGGGAGGCCAGTACGCAATGACCGACATGCTCACCTCCCTCTGGAATTACATTGTCGGTCAAATCATGCCGGCCGCAGCGGGACTGGCGTGTGTCGGCGCAGTCATCAACTTCGTCCGGCACAGACCCTGGACCAGGCTGGTCTTCGCCGCGATTTCTTTCCTTTGTGTGAGTGGCCTTCTTTCGCTTTTCAAGGCGATGGCGGCTTAAGGAGCAATGTATGAGCCTTGATGGCGCTATCACGAATCTTGCATCCTGGGCCGGCAATACCATGATGCCCACCATGGCCGGCCTCTTCTTCGCTGGAGCCGTGTATCGCTACAGCAAGAATGGCCCCTTCGAGCAGCTTCTCTACGGCGGCTTTGCGTCGCTGATGTGCTCCGGGATGCTGCGAGCACTCGAAGGCTTTGTGCAGCACGCGGGGGCGACGAACGCCGACGTATTTTGGATGGCAACCATGAGTCTGGTGAATTGGACAGCCAACGTGATTCTGCCCATGTTCGCTCTGACGCAACTTGCGGCAATGGCTCTGCACATGGGCGGCGTTGTTTCGGAGATTTACCCAGGCTCGACCTGGATCAGGAAGCTCATAGCGGCCTTCGGCGCCCTCATGGTCTCCGGGATGATGCGTCTGGCCGAATCGATGGTCACGCAAGCGCACGGAGTTGGAGGTTAGGGCCGTGAGTCTCGATCTGACGCCTGTTCATCGCAATCTCCACACCAAGGTGACGTTTCTGGGGCTCGAGTTCGAGGACCTGATTCTCGTGCTCGCGCTCGCCGCGGTGATGAATCTCATCGCGCACTTCGCGAGCGGCAACGCGCACGTGTTCGGAATGCCGCTCAACATCTTCATGGAGTTTGTGGTGCCGGCGCTGGCGGTACCGTTTCTGATCCTCTTCAAGTACGGCAGGCCCCGCGGTTATCTCACCGACCTTGTCCGATCGTTCTTCGCTCCCAAGGCATGGTGCGCGCTTGAACGAGATTCGGTGTTGACGCAACCTTACCTGGCCGATGAGGAGGGCTGAGTCAATGCAGGCAGTGATCGAAACCAAAGAGGATGGCTCGGTGGCGCTCGAACTCGACAGGGAGGCCACCAGAGCAATGATCGCGAGCATCGTCTTCGCCGCGCGTTTTCATGAAGGGATCGCGCCGCTCGCCGCGATGGTGGAGGCAAGTCTCGAGCGAAGCCAAGATTGCGCAGCGCGAGGTGCTCTATGCCAATGACCTATGCGGAACACGAACGAAAGCTGAAGGCTCCCGCTGTATGCGAGTTGCTGCCTCTCCGGGATATTCCGATGGGCGACAACATTATGGTGCGTACGAGCGGGGCGTTTGTCGCAGGGTACGAGTTGCGGGGCATCCTCGCGTACTTCGCCACGGACGGCGACCGCAACCAGAACAAGTCGATGCTCGAAGCCCTGTTCCGCAGTGTTCCCGACGTCAGCATGCGCATCCAGTTCCGTTACGAGATCTCCGAACAACTCGGCGATCTCCTCGACACCTACTTCCGCGAGCAGCGTACCGAACAGTCGGAGGTGATGGCTCTCGACACACACCGGCTCACAATGTGGCGCCGAAAGGAGCAGAGCGGCTTCTTCTTCGAGAACCGGCTGCACGTCTATTTCGTCTGGGATCCGCGCCTTCATGCAAAGCTTTACCACTCCATCCAGCAGAACCGCAGCCTTGGCGGATTCACCCTCAGCCAGACCAAGGCCATCCAACGGACGCGCAAGGAGCATGAGACCCACCTGGCCGAGTTCGAATCCATCCTGCGGGGTATTGAAGGCTCGATGGAGGCGGCAGGCCTCGGACCCCGAAGACTTTCGACACAGGAACTATTCGAGGAGTTGAAGCATGCGCAGCATCCGCTCCGGCGCGACCGGCGGCCATATATTCCTGGAGAGGAGATGATCGAATACCGCAGCGCGCGGGAACAGGCGACCGAAGCGAGCATCCTCAATGAAACGGAGACCTACCTCAACATCGACGGCTACCTCTACTCGGTTGTGAGTCTGAAGGAACTGCCCGACGCCACCTTTCCTGGAATGCTTCAGAATTTTTCAACGCTCGGGTTTCCGATCGTGATTAGCGGCCAAGTCGTGATTCCCGACCAGGTCAAGGTGCTCAAGAGCTATAAGAAGCGCCTGCAGAAGATGACGGCCGCTCAAAAAGACGCGAACGGCAACTTTAAATCGAATCCCGAGGCTGAAGTAGCGCAAGCGCAGCTCATCCAAGTGCAGCGCGACATCATCTCTTCTTCTCTGAAGACTGCAAAGTTGAGCCTTTGCGTCGTGTTTCGTACCTCGCAACCGGCCATCACTCTTCACGATCTTGAACGGTCGGAGCGAGAGCTTGCCAACCGCACGCAGGAAGTTCTCAACGCCTTCACGCACATGAACGGCGCGAAAGCGGTATCGGAAACGATCGCCAAACGGCGCATATTCCTCGGGACTTTACCCGGCATGGCCGAGGCCGACAAGCGGGACCAGGACATGCTCACCTCCAATGTCGCGGACCTCGTTCCAGTGGAGATGCCATGGACGGGGACGCGAAGGAGTCCGCTCATTCTCTTTGAGACTCCCTATCGCCAGCTCATCCCGTTCTCCATGTTCGATCCCGATCTCTCCGATGCGAACGGTCTCCTGATGGCGAAAAGCGGCGGCGGCAAGACAC
>JAKAJO010000038.1 GCA_021813745.1 Acidobacteriota bacterium | reverse complement strand
GAGGTGGGTGCCGCAGAGGGAGACCCAGAAAATGGGGAAGCATGAGATCTGTCCGCGCTGCGGCACCCCGATTCATTCGCCCCGAATGTCGTTGCGCGGGATGGTTGTGACGGCCCTTTGCGGGAGCGTCTTGCTTTCGATCCTCATTTCAGCGTTTCTGATAGCCGAACCATGGTTAGAGGATGCAGGCCACCGATTCGTCGATCGAATGGTTTGGCACGAGCCACTCAACAGTTGGAATCTGTGAGCGGTTCATTCACGGCGTTGCGGTCGGGCAGCCTTATTCCGCCTTATTCCGCCTTATTCGAGCTCCCGTCCTCGGGCTTTGATGCTGCGGCGAGGAACCACACAGATCCTCGCCCGAGTGCACGGGAGTCCAATTGCTTCAAATCCTATCAATCCGTGTTTCGAGAGCCTGCGGTTGCGTTTGCCAACGTGAACGCCAATGTAATGCTCAACGGGTTCCGGTGATGAGGTGATAACGTCGATGAGGATCCTGAGGACCGCTTCCAATCTCGACGATCAACCCGCGATCCACCAACGAAACGAGTCGGGTTCTAGTCGCACGGGGAGAGATTTCGAGTCGTTCAGCAATCTGCGCGGTTGAGAGACCTGCCTCGGCGTTCTCGGCCAATACCGCGAGTATCTTCTCGTCTCGAGCGTCCTTTGCGGGAACGCTGCGAGCAACCGCCGAAAGTGTCACACGGAAATGGGTTCCAATCTCTTCGAATTGGGGGGCGTCCAGTCCGCGGTCGCGGCAAGCCGCCGTCATGCGCTGAATGCCGCTTCCCCATTGTTCGATCAGTCCGAGTTCTTGAAACACTCGGCCAATGACCCGATTTCGAAGCTTTGAGATGCCTTTCTGAATGTCGTCGATGGTGAGGCCGAAGGGCAGCAATCCGGGATTCTCGATCTCAAGGCGATCATCGAACAGTGCGACACGAATGGGTGCGCCGCGCTGGGCATAGTCAGCGTGGACGATTGCGTTCATGATTGCTTCCCGCACTGCGACCACCGGGTAGG
Organism: Acidobacteriota bacterium; assembly: GCA_021813745.1. Classification (GTDB taxonomy): domain Bacteria; phylum Acidobacteriota; class Terriglobia; order Terriglobales; family Acidobacteriaceae; genus Telmatobacter. Next base: position 17,712 of record JAKAJO010000038.1, on the reverse strand, counting down.
TCCAGACTTCGGTCCGCTTCACAGATCCAATCACGGCTTCGCGAGTCATGTGTTTCTGCAGGAAGGCGATCACCTCTTCGGCCGCGCCGGGGAGGTAGGAGCGGACCTCAGCGGCATCGATGATCCGGCGCCGATCGTTCCCTGCAAATCTTCCGGCCTGTATCCATGCGTCCGGATAGTGGCTCAGCCGATCGGCGCCAAAGAGGAGAACGCCTCCAATCGTCGGCACAATCCGGCCTTGGTACGTCGTTATCAGCTTCAGGGTTTCCAGGTCATGGCGGACCAGTTTGCGAATCGGCCGAAAGAACTCGGAAGCAGCTCGGAAGTCGATGGCTTCCGAGTTCAATTCCGCCATGGGCTGTTCGTCCAAGGATGAAACCTGGCTGTAGCGCCTCATCTCATCGATCAGAACGAGGTCCGCGCGCCGGTTTGTCGAGCCCACGCGAACGAACACACCCTCTTCCGGGCCGAATCGGTTCAGATAGTGAGGGCGGTTAGGGCTCGGAAAGATCTCGACTCCCAGTACATGCGTTTTCCGCCAGGCAATAATCTCGATAGAAGGGACCAGCCTCGGGGAGATGCTGTCCGCAATGAGGTTGGCCAAACGCTCCTCTTCTTGCAAAACGTCGGGAACGCCTCTGACTCCCCTCGTCCCGTCCTCGACTCCGACAAGCAGCGTTCCGCCCGAGGTGTTAGCGAATGCAACGATGGTCTTCAGCGCGCCTTCCGGCGCAGAAAGGTCGCGCTTGAACTCCAGCGTTTTGCCTTCGGGCCGGCTGAGGAGGGAGACCAAATCCATACTCTGCATTTTACTCGGACGCGGTCGCCGGACCAGTCCTTCCGAGTTGACTGCATCGACAAAGAGCTTGCCGCCATTTTTGCCCGCGTTGCCGGTGGCAAACAGAGCATCGGAATAGCACAAATCCGTTCGATTCGACCCCCAAAACACTGTGTACGATTTTGTGCACCTGCTCCTTCAAAATCGGTCATAATCGAGGGCATACCGATAGCAATCGGCGAAGAGGAGGAACGAGAAAACAGCTGCTGCGAACATCGTAGGCGTGGCCGCAAATCCCTGAGACTTCAGCGGTTAATTGATCGGCGTATCTGCTTCTGAAATAAATCGCTTAGCGCGGCAGGTGCCGCCGCGTGGCATTTCTAAGCCGCAAAAGAGCAGAGCATTCGGCTGTTAACCGAAGGGTTGTAGGTTCGAGTCCTACCTGAGGAGCCAATTCTTTTCAACGACTTACGCCCCCTACCAACTCCCCGATGCCCCTCAAAAATGCCCGACTGTGGGGACTTTTGTGGGTACTCCCCCTCATAATGCTGCGTAAAGTCAGGCGATTCTGAGCAATCGCGCGCGCCGTTTTTGTGTGCATTTGAATTGTCGATCGGCTCCTGCGTGCGAGTGCTTTTGGGAGTCTTACGACCGTTTTGCAGCGACTGTGGGGACTTTTGTGGGTACCCCTGCTGTGACTCATTCGGAGCGCTCGACTTACGGACAATTGCTTCGAGGGCGCTGCGCTTGGCTTCCATCCGAATGTGGCTGTAATGCTTCAGCATCTGCTTCGAGACGTGGCCGGCGATGTCCATGATCGTCTGGTCGCCCGCACCGCTCTCGGCAAGCTCGGTGATGAGCGTGTGCCGGTTGTCATGCCAACGCCCCTTCACACCGGCGTTCGCGCGCACTTTGGTCCAGACGGTCTTGAGGGTGGTCACATGGCGAGAGGGGTCGGTCGGCTGCGGTGAGCCGAACGGAAAGACGTACCACTCCGGCTGGAGCGCTCCGAACTTCTGCTTGTACCACTCAACGTAATCGGTGAGCACGGCAAACAGTTCCGAGTTCAGAGGAATCGTCCTGCCCTCCCCGCCTGCCGTCTTGGCGCGGCCCACCGCCGGATACTGCTTGGCGAAGTTGATCTGCGCCCAGGTCAACTGCTTGATCTCTCCATCGCGCATTCCGGCATTGAGGGCCAGCGTCAACGCGAGATAGATGTGGGGCGAACGGGCCTTGGCCGCCTCCTGCAGCATCCGCTTTTTCTCGTCTTCGCTGTACGCCTTTCCGATGACTTCGCGTGTCTTCAGCTTGAGCGTCTTCTTTTTGCGAAGGCGGACACGAATCAGGTCGCCCGGCTCGCCAAGGATGCGAAGGAGAAAGCCAACCTCTTCATTGATGGTCTTAGGGGATGCCTTCTCGCTGAGTCGGTCGTTCTGATACTTGGTGACGACGGCCTCGTTGAAATCGACCAGCATCTTCGCGCCCAGCAAGCGATTCAGGTGCCGGATTGCGTACTCGGCGAAGACGGCGGAGTCTGGCAGGCGGAGCTTGTAGGCGTCATAGAAATCCTCTGCCATGTCCCGGAAGGTGCGAATACGCTCCCGGCGCTGGTCGGTGATGTTGTTGAAGCCTTCCTCCAGCTCGCGCTTCCGATTCTTCTCTGCTTCTTTCGCGACGGTCTTCGACTTCGATTTGGTGGACTCGCGGATGCGCTGCCCCGCAAAGTAGAACTCATACCACCACACACCGCCGCGTCGAAACAGACCCATTACTTTTCTCCTGCTTCCATGGGCTCAGGACAGCCCATCGCCAGCTTGACGAGCGAAGCCAGTTTGCAAATCTTTGTGTTGGTGAGCGGACGCTGCCCTGGCTCCGGCTCCCGTAGATTCGCCCGCAGCACAACTGCGATGTTGTCTGCCTGGGCGGAGCAATCCATGCGCAGTCCTGTTTCGCCAGCATGGAGCAACAGGTGAGCAGGTCCGAGCTTGTGGATCGATGTTGACAGCGGAATCACAAGAACCGAGGTGGCACGCTCATGTTGATTCCGCGCATTGGGCGAGACGATGATCACGGGTCTGCGTTCCTTCTCCGGCGGATCGGTATGGAAGTTCGTCCACCAAATTTCACCGCGCTGCGGAAATCTCTGTGCCGTTGGCATGGTTAGCGCGCTTCCTTTGCGAGCTGCGACTCTGCGAATCTTCCCCATGCGCTCTCCTCTGCGACTTCGTCCTCACTAAGAGAATCGTAGTAATCCGCGTAGGCAGCTTCAATGGCTTTTTGCTGCCGAACCGCCATAAGTTCACTGAGAAGCGCGTCCAAGGTTTCCGACTCCGAGTTGGATTTTCGTTCCTTGCAGCTCCGGCGAATGAAAGAGTCCGACTCTACGGAGATGCTGAAGCTCTTCTTGATCTTGTTTCCCATTCTGGGCGATCTGGTAGGCATAGTCTCACCATGAGTAGTATATCCGGTATGACTATCCATGCCAACGTCCCCAAATCTGCTTCTAGCGCCTGAAAGCAGCCCGTCGAACTGGAGCGGGTTGTTCTGAGGCGGGGCCGATCCGTGGGGTTCCAGTACCTCCCGCGGGTTGGGCCTGCTCCCAGGCTGCAAGGTCCTCTTCGTCATAGCGTACGAGTGAGCCGAACTTGTGATAACGCGGCCCCTTATTTTCCAGCCGCCAACGTCGCAGCGTACCCAGGCTGATCTGCGTTCGCTCGGCAACGTCAAACTCGGTGAGATATCGTGTGCTCATCAGTGCAGCTCCCTACGCAAGGATGATTGACTGCGGCAAACATCGCCGCATGTACGGGCAATCATGCTCAGTCCTGTGCTCCGGCGTCCAATGAAAAACAGGGAGACCGTTATGCGTCGCAGGCATAACGGCGTAATTTTTGTGCAACCGGCGCCGACCGGATCAACATCAAATCGACACGCGGTTGTTCAGGAAAGAAGGCAGTTCGCCCATCCTTTGGGCCTCTTGTTCCCCATCTCTGTCAGCGTTCTCTACGCGGAGGACAGTCATGATTCTTCCAGAACTCCGGTTGCTGGAAGCCGCAATCGCCGTAGCCCAGGACCTGAACTTTTCACGGGCAGCAGAGCGGCTTCATATCGACCAATCCACCGTGACCAAGCGCATCAATGCTTTGGAAAGCCAACTCGGCTTTAAGCTCTTTGAGCGCAACCATCAATCCGTTGAACTGACGGAACCCGGTAGACGGTTTGTGGAAGAAGCACAGGAGGCTGTCATGCACATGGAGCGCGCTGTCTCCTCTGCAAATGCAGCATTTCGCGGCGCTGAGGAGACTCTGAACATCGGCGCCACCGCGGCGACAGACCCGTTCCTGGTTTCTACGTTAATGGCGGTGCGAGTCCCGCTCTACCCGCGCCTGAAGTTAAAGTTGACAAGCGATTACTCCGGCGAGCTGGTCCATGATCTGATTGCCGGCACGCTCGATCTGGCTGTCGTTACTGACGTTCCAGAGAATCCGAAACTGAGCTGCCTGGCGCTGGCGAAGCATCCGTATTACGTCGCTATGATGGCCGACGATCCTCTCGCAGGCAAGAAGGAGATTCGCATGAAGGACCTGGACAAGCGGAACTGGGCGCTGTTGTCCCGCCGGGTCAGCCCCTATTCACACGAGATGATTCAGATGGCGGCATCGGAAGCGGGCGTGAAGGCATTGGAAGTGCATCATGTGATGACGGCGGAGCAGGCCATGTCCATGATCTTCCTTCATGACAGCGTTGCGCTGCTCGATCGCGTGGGTGCCTGGCGCATCGCGCAGAACGGAATCACGATGCGCCCGCTCGCCGAGAGCGGTCTGCAATTCAGCACCGAACTCGCCGTCTGCTCTGACAACAAGAGTCGAATTGTGAAGGAGTTCGTGAAGGCGGCTGGAAGGAAGCTCGATATCTTGCGTCGCCCGGTTCAGCAGAGGCTGAATTTGACTGCGTAGGCGTGGATGCAGAAAAGTCAGTGTTCTATCGCTACTCGAAGGCCCCGCGGATTTCAACGTTCAACGGGCCGTTCGCATCGCATTTGGAGCACTGGAAGATTCCGGAAGCCATTTCCGGCCCAGTTATCTCCTCTCTTCTCCTTGCGTGTCCGCACCGAACGCAAACATGAACGTGCATCAGTTCGGGAGTGGAACCACGCCTCGACATCCGCCCAGAGAGCAGACTGCCATTTTCCACTTCGTTCTGGTTGCGACGATCTATCAGAGAAGGCATACGGCAATTTCCCCTTCCTGCAACGAACTTGCGAGCCTCGCCCATCAGCGGTCCACACCTAGTTAAGGCACTCTCGAATGGCTTTTGGGGCTACAAATCAAAAGTTTTTAATTCATCTGACGATGCTATGTAGTTGCCTATAATGTCGATACTGGTGGTCAAATCCCCCTCCGGGCCAACGCTCGCGAAGCCGCCAATGGAACCGCACAGGGAAGACCTGACTTGGAGTTGGGCCTGGAGCACGGGCCACGATGCTTCCGATCAGAAGTTGGAGCCCGCCGCGAAAGCGGCTTGGTCCTACGCCCTGTTGTGCGCGTGGACCTACCTGAATGATCGAGACCTGGCACACGATCTGATGGAGCATGCCGTCCGCAATGCTGGCGACTATTTTGTGCGCTATCCGGATAGCACAGAACAGAAGCTCATCGCTCGCATCAGAAGCGTCATACGCCGCCGCGCCAAGCAAATTGCGCATCAGCGGCGTCGAGAAGTCGCGTCTGGCTCTCTTCTGGACCTTGAGCATTTGCGTGCCTCGGCAGGAGAAGTCGAAGAGAGCGCGATTTCGAGTCAACTCTTTTCGCGGCTGTCGCCGTTCGCCCAGAACATTCTTCACCGGCGTGAGTTTGGCTACACCTGGCGCGACATCGCCGCGGAGTTCGATTTGGACCACACAGTGGTGCGCCGTGCATATTTCCGGGAGTTACAATCGTTGCTGCGCAGTCTCTCCCAACCTGGAGAACCCCCTCGATGAATTGGTTTGGACTCAGGTCCTCGCGAGGCGAGGACAAATTAGAGGCATGGATAAAGCGGCTGCATGAGCAACGAGTTGCGTCCGGTCAGACTCAGCCTGCCGGTCCATGCCCTGACGAGGAGTTCCTGCGCGGCTTGGCCAAACGCTCGCGGGCAATATCGCTGAGCGACGCTCGAATCGATCACGCGGCAACCTGCCCTACCTGCATGAACCGCGTAGTGGCGCTGCGGAACGAAAACAGGGAGCGAAACACGAAAATTAGCTATGCGCTCGCCGCCGCGATGTGCTTGATTCTTGTGGCGGGGATCTTGGGGTGGTTCCATCTCCTATCCAACCTGCTCCCCAGCCCAGAACTCCGGCGCCGAAGAGCGCGCCAAACAGGCCGGGAATGGCATCCTGGAAGCGTCCGGTCATCATGCGAATTCCGGCAAAGATCAGGCCGCCGAGGCAGATCACGGCGCCTGCATACATGGCGAAGGTTTTGAACGTGTCCATCAGGGTGGTTGCTCCGGAGAAATCCATCGTTCCCTGGGCATGGGCGACGGCGCTGCTAGCACCCGCGAACATGAGCGCAGTCAGAGTCGGGCCCATCACGTGAGCGGCGTGGAGAAGGCTTTCTTTGGTGAGGAGTTTTCTCCGCCTTCGGGTAGGCTGAGTAGGCGGCCGGACGGGAGCCTTATCCGGCCGGCGATGACGGGCGATTCCATTCACTTTGCACCTCCGCTGACCTCGCGGGTCAGGTATGGCGCAAAGTTACGGTCGGTTTTCCGGTCGCGTCCAATGAATTCCCGGGAGATCGTTATGCATGGGAGGCATAACGACGCACTCTGGTGCGGCATTTTCAGGTTTCGGCAGTGTGAATTCACGCTTAGTTCAACGAGCGACTCGGCGACAACGCGCGTTATCTGCCGTTTGGGGCTTATGGGATGTACTGCGCAACCGACTTTGAGATTGTGCGCTTCGAAAAGTCGTTCGCGCAGAAGGGCCATCTCGACGATCTGTTAAGCATTACCGATCTTGCTGCAGGTGTGGTCCAAGACCTCCTGCAGGCACATGACAGCGGCATCGATGCAGTCCCGAGCGGTCAGGAGAGAGAGGCGCTGATCCGATGGATCGCAACGCAAGGGAGATTCCTATCCTAGATAACCATCCAGATTAGCGGAGTTCCAGGCAGAGAACTTCGCAGTGGGCTTGTTCAGATCACTCCCGAGCAAAGACCGGGTGATGATTACTTTGCGCAATGAGTCAAGAGAGTTGACTCATTGCGCAAAGTCGAGCAGATACTAATGCTTCGAGATCTATACCTAGCCAATCTCGTCTATTGAGTTGGTGCGTCTCCTCGGAGCCATCTTGAGTATGCCGCCATATCGATGGCTGGCGCCGTCCCGATCCTTTGTAATTTTGTGATGAGATCGAGAAGGAATAATGTCACGGATTTATCGTGCTGGCTACTGGTCTGGCATTCTGATCCTTCGCAGCCGAAAGTTCCGTAAGCCGCAATGCAGCTGATATCAAGGCGACCGGATCCCTGATTTTTAGAAAGGGCACTAGCTGTGAAGTTTCAACAGGTTGTCCATTCGATCTGAATCAGAGAAGCTGATGGTGACCAAACCGCAGTTTCCGATAGGAGATCGAATGGACTACCACCAGAATGCCCGATTGACGATTCACAGTCGAGAGCGTTTGGCTCGACTGGTTGTGGAACAGGGTTACACGTTGAAGGCCGCAGCCATTGCTTTCCATGTGAGCGGGAAGACCGCGGCCAAATGGGTGCGTCGTTATCGGCAGTTGGGTCCGGCTGGGCTTGAGGATCTCAGCTCCAAGCCACATCGCTCACCCCGGCAAACCCCTTCCGCCTTATTGGAAAAGGTTTTTGAACTTCGCCGGCAGCGCCGCAACGGCTGGCAGATCGCCCGCGAACTGAAGTTGAGCCGGACCACGGTAAGTCGGATTCTGCGCCGCGCCGGGCTGAACCGCTTGCGTTCGCTCGATCCGCCCCCTCCGGTGGTGCGCTATGAGCACAAGCATCCCGGCGAGCTGGTTCACTTCGACATCAAGCGCCTGGCGCGCATCCAAAAACCTGGACACCGCGTCACCGGAGATCGCCGCAAACAGTCCCGCGGGGCCGGTTACGAGTATTTGCACGTGGCCATCGACGATCACAGCCGTATCGCCTTCTCGGCCATCCTGCCCGATCAAACGCACCACTCGGCCATGCGCTTCTTCCTCATGGCTCGTGCCCACTACGCCCGCTTCGGCATCTCCATCCGAAGGGTGCTCACGGACAACGGCTCCTGCTACAAACACTAGCTGTTTCGCAAGCTGCTGCACCGCCAGCATGTGAAGCACCGCTTCACCCGCCCTTACACTCCGCGCACCAATGGCAAGGCTGAACGCTTCATCCAGACTGCCCTCAGAGAGTGGGCCTACGCCCCCTCTTACCACGACTCACGCGAACGAGAACAACAGCTCGACCCATGGCTGCACGACTACAACTTCCATCGCCCACACTCAAGCCTTAAACTCAATCCACCCGCTTCTCGCTCCGGCTTGAATCGGAATAACCTCTTGAGCCTCCACAACTAGCGAGAAACTCGCCGGGGGCGGATTTCCAACCATTTTCAAAGGCTAAAAACCCTGCAAGAATGGGTTGCGGTATAGCCGTTCTAGGACCGTCAATGGTCATTACCTCCGCGCTCGTCCTGTGGAGACCTCTTACAGAGGCTGCTTTACGTTGCGCATATTCAATGTGGTCGGCATTGATTTCTTGTTTGGATTCAAAGATCGCGTAAACTGCCTCGACCGGAATAACTTTAACGCCTTCCAGTTCAAAAATCAGAAAAGTGTGTTGGCGATCATACAGCACTACATCGATCTCATGACTGAATGCACCTGTGCTGTCCATGATCGTGGCTTTATCATCGGCGTAGCGCATGGGCAGATAAGTTTTGAAGAGCTTTTGCCAAACTTTCTCGCTCCCGTCGCCTATTGCTCCTGGATGACCAATCGCGGTACGGGCCGTCCTCAGATCATTTGTGAACTCAGGCAGTGAACTACGAATGATCGGTTTCCGGATGCCGGTAGCTGCCCCCGCGTAGACATGCACCAAGATGGCCGAGCGAGCCTCTGCTCGGTTCTCTTTCTTAAGATATTGGAAAACTGAGGTATGTGGATTCCCGATCAGAGAGTTGCATCATTATGGCAACTATCCTTACAGGACCATTGCCACGTGTTGTCATGGGTTTCGGTGATTTGGCGTCTTGCAGTCCAGGGGAGGACGGTTGCCTTGCAGCAGCTGTCGGACTGAAGAACGAATCATCCGCCCTGACAAGCCTGGTTCAGGTCCTCGCGGCGCGATTTTCGCTGATAAGAATCGCAGTAATGGGCTTCAAACTCTCGCGCGGAAATACTCTGGGGTTTCGCTTATATGCTCTATAGACTTGAAAACCCCGGTTTCAAATTCCATCCGCATCCCGAGCATCCCCATCGCAACTGATCATCTTTTACGAACCGCTTCTTTTTCATTGCCATGCCACAAGTCTACGCCGGATGGCGGACGGCCGCGATCCGCTTTGAAATCCAAGCTGCACCACTACCGGACCTTCTGGGGAATTGACGAGCCTCTTTACGCTATTGGCGAAAGCCGTGTACGAGTTGAACGCCGGCGGCCTGGTACAGAACTACGACTGCCCGGCTACAAAGTCAGCATCGCGCCACTCGATTCCCAGACGGATCTGGATATGAGCATGTGATTCGTCTGGTTCTGGAGACTGCCTGCTGCATCTGACGCCCGATGACCTGGACCAGTCGCTGGTTGCGGGCCAGGCCGAACACGTAATTGCATGGTCGAATTCGCACGAGCCCATCAGTTCCTCGCGCCAGAAGCCAGAGTCTGTCCGCAACACGATCTTTACTGCTGGCCAGCGTGCCGCAGTTGCCTCGCGACAATGAAATGGGTCGCTTTAGGAAAGTGGGCGAGAAGGGGATTCAGATGATCGCTCCAATGAGCGGATATCGGCGCAGAAGGAAAGACAACGGTGAGCCGGAAGGGAACCGGAAGCCAAACCTTAGCCCTTGCTGAACGACTTCGGGGCGTTTTCGCGTTCGAAAGATGATCTCATGATTTGAGGCCGATTTTCTGCACACGAGTGTGACGCGCGACGCATCTCAGGGCACCGCGATGGTAGCCAAAGTTTCACTCAATTTAACTGCCTTCTGCAACGATCGCTGACAATGGTGCCACCCTTGCAGGCGCGATCTACGGGACGGGGGACGCTGCTGGCGAATTCCAGAGGTGCGCACGATTGCGGCCTGCGGCCTTCGCTGCGTAGAGAGCCTGATCGGCATTGTCCAATGATTGTTCCACGCTGCAGTCTGCGTCCAGGGGTGCCACGCCGAAGGATGCTGTCGCACCGATGAGCATTTCGTTGTACTGAATCGGCAGCTTGGCCAACCCCTCCCGAAGATGGCTCACAACATTGAGGGCCACGTCCGGCGTTAGGCTGGGTAAAACGAGGACGAATTCTTCTCCTCCGTACCGAAACACCTTGTCATAGGGACGAAGATGCTGCATCAGGTACTGGGCGCAGGTAATCAGAATCCGGTCACCGGCCTGATGCCCGTATGTGTCGTTCACGGTCTTGAAGTGGTCCAGATCCATCATCGCCAAGCTGCATGTCATCACTCTGCGCTTGACCAGCGAGTGTTGTTCACGCAGGACAGTAAGCAGAAGAGTGCGACTATTCGCCCCAGTGAGGGGGTCGATATGCGAGAGCATATCTTCAAGTTCCCGCTTCAGAGTGGTGGCTTCGAGCCGCAAGGTTTTCACAGCACTGGTGAATAACTCGTAGTCCTGGACCTTGATTGGCGTGCCGTCAGCTGTCGCGAGCAGGAGACGGGTCGCTAATTGGTGCATACGGCGATGTTCGCCTTCTATCGCGGAATATGACGCATGATCTCCCAACAGCCGCTGACCTTCACTGTAGAGCCACTGACCAAAGCGGCAACGGCGAAAAGACTCCTCGTGAATGTCATGCTCATCATACGGGAGGTGGCACATCAGTGTGGTGATGAGGGTTTCATTCCAGCGATCATGGTTATAGAGAGCTTGATCCACATTCGAGATCAAGATCTGCAGTTCGGCAGGCGTACGCGTAAACATAGTGTCAGCCCAGACATGCCCGCCCCGAAACGCTAAGCACAAACAGATGGTGGAGTGGCTGGGCGATCTCCGATTCCCCTCCAGGCCCGAACCAACGGCCGCGGAAGACCAGTCCTTGTTCAATTGATGAGCTGAAATACAAAGTTTCCAGCCCGTGAATATCAACGAGTGGGAAATTGTCACAGCATAGGGTCAAGCATATGACGCCTGTCTGCCGAAAGGCAATCAATTCTTGAACTTCCAAAGTAACTTCGGTTATTGTGTTCCGGAATGCAAGGGGCGGCGGTCAGCGCCGGTTGTTGCCATACCGTTCTTCCGGAGCGAGGAATTTCAATTCCTTGCTTTCCCAAGCAACTTGCCAGGCTGCGAATTCACTGGGGCGAACGGCAAGGCGCGCAAAATTCTCCTCAAGCAGACTGAGGAAGTCTGACTCGGCAATTTCCCTAAACTTTCCTCTCTCGACGGCTGCCACGTTCTTGTTCAGCCACTCGGCGATGTATGTTATTGCTTGCTTCCTCTCCATGTGTTGGCGCACGACGTTGCCTACGAGTCGACGCAGTGCCTGTCGACGAGTTGGCGAAGCTCGCGCTGCACAGGCCCGAGCGCAATCCCCGTCATACGGGCAAGCTGCCTCAGATAATAGGATTCGCCAACATGGCCGTACAGCACGGCCAGCACCGCGCCGCGCGTGCGGTCGAAAAGGGTGCTCGAAAGCGCAATGGATGTACCAATTACGGGGTCAGTCGTACCCTATAAGGAAAAAGAGGGCAATCCCAAGCTCTATGCAGCGAGTTCTGGGCTGGAGAGGCGTATGAAAGGGGCAGCACACCCCGACTCATACTGGATTCGATGAACTTTCCGGCACACCTCTCTCCCTCAGGCCCAGCCGCGGCATCGCGTGCTCACAATCATATCGGCCGATGTAAGCTGATGCCGGATCTGCATACTAAAGTAAAGCGCGCAAAAGTTCCAGAATCGAAGCCAAACAAATGCTGACCTGTTCCCAATGCTCAATGTTTCCCCGCCCAGGACGTTTCCCGTCCGGCGCCCGCAGGGCGCGGCCTCGCCGAAGTTCGATCAATTCCACGTCTGGACCAGGTAGGCGATCCAGAGCGCCAGGATTGCTAAATCGAGCATGAGCAATGCCAGCCCCGTAACGAACAGCCTGGGATGACGTATCACCGGAAGCTCTCTGTCCGCCTTGATGCGAAGTGAGCGAAGCAAATGGCGGTCATACGGTGTCCACGCGGCGGAGTTGGGCATTTTCGGCATATTCCGGTTTCTTGCGTGAGGCAGGTGCACGAGCTTTTATTTGTAACACAATTCGCCGGACGGCACGCGCAAGATGGAGGCGGCGGATTGCGCGGCGGCCGTCACTCGGCGCTGCCAGAGACCACTCTCGCACCAGTGAGTGTGAACCAGACCAATGTCAGCCCACCGTCGTTCTGTTCCGCGTAGCCTTGCTTCGATACATCAGCCGGTCAGCTCGTTCGATTGCTTGCTCATCTCGGTCTAAAGGCGAAAGCATCGTTGCGCCGATAGAGACCGTCGCCTGGATGCGGCTGTCACGGACCGGAACGGAGCACTCCGCAATGAGCTGCCGGCAGCGCTCGGCTAGATCTTTCAGCATCGCAGGAGTCACATCGGCAAGTATGGCAACGAATTCCTCTCCTCCCCAGCGCCCGACTACATCGTTCGACCGAAGGCTATGCAGGAGAGTCTCAGAGATCGTCTGGAGAACAACATCCCCGACCTTATGACCCCAAGTGTCATTGATCTGCTTGAAATGATCTATGTCCAGAAAAATGAGTCCAAAGGAGCGCTTAAAGTGCGCAATTTCTTGAATGGATTGCTGGACCTTCAGGCTGAGATAGCGTCGGTTCAGAAGAGATGTAAGGGGGTCATGAAAGGCGATGGTCTCAAGTTCATCGACTCGCTGTTCTACGGCTTTCTCTCTGGTGGAGTCACTGAATACTTCAACCGCTCCAATGACATTGCCGTTCTGGTCTTTCATCGGCGCGGCTCTGACGGATACTGGGACGCGGTGGCCTCGTTTATGCCGAAGATACAAATCGTGTTTGCAAAGGCGGCCCTGTTCAATCGCTGCTACAAGTGGGCAATGGCTCACACACAACTGGCAGCCGTGCGCATCGACATGTGCAAGAATGTTGTCATAACAGAAGCTCCCAACCACATCTTGGGCGCTGAACCCTGTTATCCGTTCCGCTCCTTGATTCCAATACGTGATTCTCCGATTGAGATCGACAAAATAGACTCCGTCGTGAAGGCAATCCAATATGTGGGCGCGGAAGTCTGCATCCTCTTGCAGGGCAGGATCGCTGACCTTCAGCGGTTCTGCTCCGTCGTATCCATCGGTCATCGGATATCCCTCTTGAACATTTGGAATCGGCGATTGTACCTGAGGCAACATACCTCGTCTGCTGCCAGTTCTCTGTGCCTCGGTATCCAGCGGTACCTCGTCCCACATATCTGGCTGGCTGCCAGTCGTCTGACCGGTACTCATTCATGCACTCTTATCTTTTAAACTTCAATTCAATGATCCGGAAATTCCACCTAAGTGGCACCAGGGCATCAGTTGTGACGGATATCACGTGCGCCCTCGTCCTTCCGGAAAATCTGATGGGCGAGTGCGCCACATAGCCTCAGTTCCAATGTGCTGATCGGCTTATTGCGAGGCGTTGCCCCAGAATCGTTGGTACGGCGGAAGTGTGCCAACGAACCGCGATGACTCGCTAGGGAAACTTGAGCCAGAAGCGATTCGAAATTTCGGCTTTGAGCGTTCATCTCCAGCTCTTCCGGTGATCCATCCGAAGCTCGTCGGAGCCCACCACGGAAGTTCGACTTGACAACCGAGGGGAACCCCGGGCCTTCCTCTTTTTGGGGATTGACCGCGCTTTCTTATGCAAGTTATGATCCGTTCAATTTATTCCCCAGTTCTTGCCGATTCTGTGGCCTAGGGCTTGACAGCGCAACCAAGGGAGGCGGATGGAGCGTTCTCGCGAAGTCACCGTTGCGATCCTGATCGGGCTGGCGGCCCTTGTAGGCCCCCTTTGGCTATCGATCCATCTCGCATGGCAGCAAAGCGTAGCCAGCGAAGAGGCCAGTGTTCGCCAATATGCGGTGGATGGCCTAGCCCGCGCCGACCGAGTGCACGCCCAGTTGCGCGAGGCGCTCAATCGGCTGAGGGCGGCCAACTTGGCGCCGTGTTCGCCAGCAGAAATTGCTCTAATGCGTGAGATCGACCTGGAGTCGCGCTACCTTCAAGCTGTCGGGCGGATCAGCGGGGACACCCTTGAGTGCGATTCGCAAGGGTCGCCGCCCATTGATGTAGGGCCGGTCGATTCTTACACCGAGGACGGAGACGCCCATCGCGCGCACCTCCATTTTCCCTTCGCCAAGTCTTATCCCACGCCCGCTTCGCTGCACATGTTTTCCAACGACGGTTTTGCGGTCATCGTCGATCGAAGGATGGCGGTCGATACCCCGAAGGACGCAGACGGAGTGATCGATCTTTTCCGGCCGTCCAGTCCCAATCCGTTTTCGGCTTCTGCTGAGCCGGCTAAATTGCGGCCAGAGTGGTACCGGACCATTGCAAAGGGTTCGGCAGTGACTTTTGTTGATTCGGGATATGTGATCGCTCTTGCACGATCGCGCACGCACGATCACGGGATCATTGCCGCGTCGCCGCTGATCTACGCGCGACAGCGCGTGGCGCGATTTGCATCCATCTTTGTTCCCATCGGGCTGGCATGTGGGCTGGCTTTGACGTGGGCGGTCTACTCGATTTCGCGGCGAAGCATGGCCCTCTCGTCTATTCTGCTGGCTGCGGCACGACGGCGTGAGTTCGAGGTCGAATATCAACCTATTGTCGATCTGAAATCCGGGCGCTGGGTTGGCGCGGAAGCCCTCTTGCGTTGGCGGCGCAACGGGCAGAACGTCCGGCCTGACCTTTTCATTCCCACGGCCGAGGAGAGCGGTGTGATAACGAAGATCACCGCGTGCATGATGGAACTCGTGGCCAGAGACCTTTCGAAGCTGCTGGCAATCGATCCCCAGTTTCACGTTGCCATCAATCTTTCAGCGGCCGACCTCAAACTGGCGCAGACGGAGACGCGGCTCGCAGAACTGATACGCGTCAGCGGAGCGCAGGGCCGCAACCTGACGGTGGAAGCGACTGAGAGGATAATTCTACAAGGGGACGACGTGCATGCGCTGATCAATCGCATTCGCGCCATGGGAATCAGAGTGGCCATCGACGACTTCGGCACAGGTTATTCGAGCCTGGCTAGTTTGCAGAACTTGGCGCTGGACAAGGTGAAGATTGACAAGTCCTTCGTGGCCACAATCGGAACCGACGGAGCCACGAGCGGGGTGATTGTGCACATTATCCGGCTGGCGCGGGCGCTGAAATTGGAGATGGTGGCTGAGGGAGTGGAAAACAAGGTGCAGGCAGAGTTCCTGCGCGAGTGCGGAGTGCAATGGGCTCAGGGATGGCATTATGCAAAATCCATGTCAATCCATGGCCTCTGCACGACGCTGGCAGGCCACCGTTTACAGAATGAGGTCGCCTGATGAACCGGCCGGGGGAATCGCAGTCGCCGCGGTGGTAGGAACCGTCGCAGTCGTGACCCCAATCTTGACTTCGATATACCTGGCGCGGCTGGAAGGTGTCATCGCCCTGAAGGCGCAAGTGCGCCAGAGCGCAGACGAAATCCTGCGCCACACCGAGGAGAGCGCGCAACAGAATTGGACAGCTTATTACATGTTGAAAGACGATCATCTGCGTCCTTGCTCACCGGCGGAGATCGATTTGATGCGCTCGATCGACATGGCTTCGCCCTACGTCCAGGCCGTAGGGCGAATCGAAGCAGACACGCTACTTTGTACGTCCCTTGGAACAACCGATCCAATACCGTTAGGGCCTGCGAAGATCAAGACCGAGAATGGGGTGGATGCACGTACTGAAATTCGGCTTCCAATCGCGGGCAATCATCCCCTCAACATTCTTTCCAAGGATGGACTTGCCGTCCTGTACGACCCAATGCTCTTCCTCGACATTCCAGATGAAGGCAGGGACATCTCTCTGACCGTTTTTACTCCCAGCGGGCCCCATCGAAATTCGGTTACCTTAACGGACGCAGCCGTGCAGCCAGAGTGGCAGAAGTCCATCCCCAAGGGAGCTGAGAGTACGTTCGTGGACTCCGGCTATATTGTGTCGGCGACTCGCTCACGGGTCGCCGACGTAGAGGTGGTCGCCGCCGTTCCCATGAGCGACGCGACGCGGTACGAGCGGCAGTTTGCGCACATCCTAGTGCCGGTTGGGCTGTTGTGCGGCATCACGCTGGTGTGGGCCACTTTGTATGTCGTGCGGAAGAGGCTTTCCCTGGCGTCCATTCTGCGGGCTGGAGTGCGTCGGCGCGAGTTTTATGTGGAATACGAGCCCATTGTTGAGCTTGCAACGCAGCGCTGGGTGGGGGCGGAGGCGCTTGTACGCTGGCGCCGGGGCAATCGCACTGTGCGGCCCGACTTATTCATCCCGATCGCCGAGGCAACCGGCTTGATTACCGGAATCACCCAGTGTGTCTTCGAGATTGTGGCGCGTGATCTGCCGATGATGATCGCCGCCGATCCGAAGTTTAGCGTCGCCATCAACCTCTCAATGACCGACCTCGGCAACGAGGAGACGGTTGCCCTGATACAGTGGGCGTTGGACAAGAGCCGCGCACAGCCTTTCAACATCACAGTGGAGGCGACGGAACGGGGATTTCTGAAGGGAGATGCGTGGCGCAGCGTGGTCGCGGCCATCCGGGAGCGCGGTGTGGTTGTGGCGATTGACGATTTCGGCACTGGGTACTCAAGCCTTGCGCTGCTGCAGGATTTGCCACTGGATCGGCTGAAGATTGACAAGTCGTTTGTTGATACAGTGGGTACCGACGGTGTAACCAGCCAGGTAGTCCACCACATTGTCGAGTTGGCCCAATCGCTGAAACTGGGCCTCGTTGCGGAAGGCGTGGGGACCGAAGAGCAGGTACAATTCCTGCGAGAACGTGGTGTGCAGTACGCGCAGGGGTGGTTCTTCGGGAAGCCGATGCCGGTTACGAAGCTCTGTGATATTCTCTCCGCGCGATCAGGGAAGCATGAAGAGGTTGCAGAGGAGGACATTCCCCTGCGAGGGGCGCTAGCGAACCCTCATGGGGATCAGCCGACCTTGGCCAGTGAACGGGCAGCTCAATCATAGAGAACGGTTCTGGCGTGAAAGAATGATAGGTCCTGAGAAACGCTAGGTTCCTATCGGAACTGGTCTGCGAGCAGGCTGAAGTGGCGGGGCGGATGCTGGCCAGTTTCGATCGGACCGTCTGCACTGAGACGCTGCGTCTGCGGCGCACGTAGTCTTCTGGCGCCGAAGGGATTTGAATGGGCCGAGGACTTCGAAATGGGTCTTCAACGCGCTTGAGTGACGGCCTGCAATTCCTGCAGCCCTCGTTGCTCGATCCACGAAAGAACCCCCGGGTTCCGAACGTGCAAAGGCCGGACAAGACCTTCCCGTGAAAAGAGATCGCAGCGAATCTCACGAGCGAGCAGCCCGTTTCTTTGGAGCATGTTTCGGACTTGGTTGTTCGACCAATGCTTCTGGCAACTTCTTCGTATCCGTCAGAGCATCACACCTGTTCGGGAGGGGTGGACTGGTGATTTGCTAGGGATATGAACGAAACGGGAGTAAGGGAGTTTGTGCGCCGCCGACGGAGTCGGGCCGAAGCAGCAGAATTGGTT
>JAKAJO010000077.1 GCA_021813745.1 Acidobacteriota bacterium | reverse complement strand
CGCCATCGTCCTCTTAACTGAGAGCTGAGTGTGACGAGCCACCGTCCAACAGACCACGGTGAGCGTACATACTTCAAATGTGAGAAGCCCCAGTGCCGCTCCGATTAGCCCCATCAAGTACGTGCCAGCCGCGGCTGTGGCAACAGAGAGCATTCCCCCAAGCACAAGCGGGGTGATAGCCCTGTGAACGGTGTTGGTTGCTTGAAGAAAGATGTTGAAGGGATAAGAAAACGCGAAGGGGAGAATCGACGTGAGCATCAGGAGAAACAGGGATTCGGAATAGGGTACTCTGTCGTGTAACCAAAGGTGGAAGATAGCCCTGCCTCCGAATGCCATCAGCAGAAGCCAGCTTAGTGCGGCAAGAAACCCTGTCTGAATAGTCATTGCAAGGAGGGATCGAACTGAGTTCAATCTGCCCTCACCAACCAGAGTAGGAATCTCCACATAGATTGCCGTCGCGATTATGCTGATCAGACTCTTTGCGCCGTTCACGACCGTGCGTGTCGTTTGGTAAATCGTGACGCCCAATGGGCCTACGAGGGCACCAAGCACAAGCACCATGCCTTCGTTTTGAAGGGCATTCACCAGGGGCAGTCCAGCATGTCCAAAGCCTGGAACGATGTAGGGACGAATCGCGCGGAAAGATATCCCGCGCAGGCCTAAGGTGAAGTCAGGCATGATTCGCTGTGCATCAATCAGCATTATGCACACTGTTGCAATCCGAGAAGCCGTGACCGCGATAAGGTAACGGGTAGGATCTGCGTTCAGCAAGAGTGAGGCGATTGCTGAAACCAAAGTGAGGGTACTGCCGAGACTCCATAGCAACCCACACCTGGGATTCCGCCTTGCGCTGCGATAGATTCCGCCAAGCAAGTTCTGCAACTGTAAGACGAAGATCTGTAGACAGGATAAGCCGATAATCTCAGCGCTGCGATTCGACAGCTCTGTAATTCCGAATGGTGTCCAGCGCACCCAAGCGCCCACTGCGCTTCCAGCCAAAACAAATACGATTCCCAGGATTGTCAAGACCGCCCAAGATGACCGATAGAGACGAACTGCTTCGGCTCTGTCGCCTTTCGCTGTAGCTAAGGCCATCTGATTTACTGCGGCCCCCCCTAGCCCGAAGTCTGGGGAGAGCATCAGATACGCTGGGATGGCTGTTAGGATGATCCATTCGCCATAGAGGTGTGCGCCCCATGAGCGGATCATGAGCGGCACCATGATAAGGGGGGTCAAATTGTTGATGAACCTTGCCGGAGCCCCAGTCAGGAGGTTCGCTGTGATTGTTCTTCTGATGTTCAAGATGTCAAAAACCCGCTCATGATTGGAGATTGCCGCATAATGTTTGACTAATTGGTCATCGAGTCTTCTTTATATTGTTGATAGCCGTAATATGTGTAGTTTTCGCTCGTCGTATTGTGGGTGACGCGGTTGAGAACCACGCCAAGAACATTGGCCTGAAGTCGTCGAAGTGTGGTCACGACAGTGGCGACAGCCTTGCGTTTCGTTTCGCCTGCACGGGTTACGATCAGCACTCCATCCGCGGCAACCGCCATCTGCAAGCATTCCGCAAAGCCCAGGAGTGGTGGCGAGTCCAAAACCACCAAGTCGTATTCTTTTGCAAATTCATCGAGCAGTTCTGCGAGCCTGGGCCCGATGAGATCAGCCGCGCGATGCGAGCCCGGCCCTGCGGGCAGAATACTCAGGTTCGGACGCTCTTCGATCTTGCGGACCACTGCTTGCCAAGTCCGCTCTCCGATGAGCACGCTTGACAGGCCGTCCTGGGCAGACAGTCCGAAACGGGCGTGCAGACTGGGCCGCCGCAGATCGCCATCGACCAAGAGCGTGCTCTTGCCTCGTGCTGAGTTGGCAATTGCGAGGTGAGCTGCGAGTGTCGTCTTTCCTTCGCCGGGCTCGGCGCTAGTGAGCACGATAGACCGTAGGCGCTGGTCAAAGTCAGCAAGAAAGATGGAATTTCGAACAGTCCGAACCGCCTCCTCAAATCCAGAAATGGAACGATAACCGCCGGCGTTTCCCTGGCCATTTGATTTTGCAGAGCTAGCCAGTGAGACAACCGATGCGTCTACTGACTTTCGATCGCTCGCGCCGGCCGGCAGGGCGGATGCGGCTTGGTCAAGTGGGAGCATCCCTATGACATCGACACCAAGGAACCGGCTTGCTTCCACAGGTTCACGTAAGGTCGTGTCGAGCTTGTCCAGTAAGAGAGCTGTTCCAAGCGCGACGAGAAGTGACAGGATGAAGGCAATGGCGGTATTGCGTCTGATGTTTGGAGAGACCGGTCCTAGCGGTGGTCGCGCTAGATCGGCAATTCGGACATTATTGTTCTGGAATCCAGCGTTGATGTCCGCCTCTCTAATCTTCTTAATCAGCTCGTCGTAGAGCGTTTTGTCCGCATCGGCTTCCTGCTTTAACTGTTGGTATTCAAAGGAACGCGTGTTCAGCTGGTCCCATTCAGCCTTCGTCTCGTTCACTGCCTGCTGCAGCATCTGTTCACGGTTGAGGCTTTGCTTGTAGGCCTGCTCCGTCTTCTGGCTTACGTTCTGCTGCGCCTCGTCGAACTGCTTCTGGATCGCCGCGACCTGCGCCGCAGCTTTGCGATACTCAGGGTGCCTGACGCCGAAGGTCGACTTGATTTCGGCCAAATGTTCCTTTGCCTGATCCAGATCACTGTTGAGCTGTGCAAGGGATTGGCCTTGCGGTGAGATCTCTGCTGCCGCAAGGGACCCTGACTTGATCGAATTCCACGCAGCTTCCTTCGCCACCCGGTCCGCCTGGGCGTTGGTGTACTCCGTGTTGAGCTGCAGGAGCCGCGCAGACAGGATGTTCGTCTTCTGCTCCGGATTGATGACGTCGAGGTCTTTCTCGAATTGAGCAAGCGCCAAGCTTGATTTCTCCATCTTGGCCTTTAGTTCATCAAGTTGCTTTCCCATAAAAGTCGCCAGACTCGCTGAGGACTGAATCCGGATCTCGTATGTATGTGCCATGTACGAGTTTGCGACCGCATTCGCTACATTCGCTGCCAGTGCCGGGTTGGGCGAGCGATACGTGATCAACAGCAAGTATGTGTTTGGCGGGCGTATCACCGAAAGACTGGGAAGACCGACGGGGGCTTCCGATGCGGACTGCGCCTGCTGTGTTGATAGACCCTTCTGCGGGCTCTCCTTTAGCAGTTGATACTGTTCGACCACGGGACGCAGAACTGCATCCGATTGGATAAGCTTTATCTGCGTGGCAAGAAAGAGATCTGGATCCGGCGCTTGAAAGTTAGGGCTTGACCCCTGCCCAACTACGTCCGTCGGTGCCTGCAGATCCACATCGATGGTCGCTGTGGCTTCGTAGATCGGCTTCAGGCGCGAGGAAACAATAAAGGTGACCAACACGCACGATGCCACGAAGACAAGGATCTTCCAGAGATGACGGCGCAGAATCCAGAGATAGTGCGACAGCGGAACAGCAGGTGCTTCTGGCTGAAACTCCTGCAAAGGCGGAAGGACGCCATATTGTGCTGGGCCCACCAGTTGATAGGGGGTCTCAGGAGGAACCTCAGCCAACAACTTAGCTTGCTTTGGCATGATTGAGTACCGTTTCCTTAGTGGTACACGTAGAGAAGAGCTGTGCCAACGGTGGCGCCGATAAAGACCATGCTGGTGAGTA
>JAKAJO010000093.1 GCA_021813745.1 Acidobacteriota bacterium | reverse complement strand
CCACCGCGACGGCTACGGCTTCGTCCGCCCAAACCCGCGCCAGGCCGCCGCGACAGAGGATATCTTCATCCCCCCAGGCGAGCTTGCCGGCGCCATGCAGGGCGACCAGGTCCTCGTCGAGCTCGACCCGCCCCGCGCCGATGGCCGCCGCCTTGGCCGCATCGCCCGCATCCTCGAACGTCGCAACCCCACCATCGTCGGCACCCTTCGCTCCTCGCGCGACGGCCGCACCTCCGAGTACTTCGTCGTGCCCTTTGACGAGCGCATGACGCAGCCCATCCTCATCCCGCCCGGCGAGGAGATCCCGGCCGTCGCACCTGCTGCCACACCGCATCGCGTGCTGGGTCGAGAAGCTGCCTCGCGTCCAAAGCCTGGAAGCCCGCAGGGCCTTGAGGGCCTCGTCGTCGACGTCGAAATCACCCGCTGGCCGACACCCACACGTCCCGCCATGGGCCGCATCATCGAAGTGCTCGGCGACCCCGACGACTTCGGCGTCGATGTCGAAATGATGATCCGCAAGCATCAGCTCCCGCGCATTTTTCCCGACAACGTTCTCGCCGAAGCCCGCCGCGTCGCGCATCTCGACCACGCAGAAGTTGCCCGCCGCCACGACTTTCGCGATCTCCCCATCGTCACCATTGACGGCGAAACAGCCAAGGACTTCGATGACGCCGTCCTCGTCCGCGAATCGGCCCACGGGTATGAGCTCCAGGTCCACATCGCGGATGTCGCCCACTACGTCCGTCCTGCCAGCGACCTCGATCTCGAAGCGCGCCTGCGCGGCACCAGCGTCTACTTCCCCGATCGCGCCATTCCCATGCTCCCGCAAGAGCTCTCCACCAACATCTGCAGCCTGCGCCTCGGTGAAGATCGCCTCGTCCTCAGCTGCCTCATGCAGCTTGACCACGACGCGCGCATCCTGAGCTTCAAGATTGTCGAAGGTGTCATTCGCTCCGCCGCGCGCATGACCTACACCGAGGTCCACGCCATCCTCGAAGGCGATGCGGAGCTCCGCGCGCGCTACGCCGAACTCGTTCCCGGCTTTGAGCGCATGCACCAGCTCGCCATCAAGATGAACAAGCGCCGCGAAGAACGCGGCAGCATCGACTTCGATCTCCCCGAGCCCGTCATCGAATTTGACGAGAACGGCCAGATGCGCGGCATCACCCGCGCCGAGCGCACCTGGGCGAACCGCCTCATCGAAGAATTCATGCTCGCCGCCAACGAGTGCGTCGCCACCTGGCTCGAAGACCTCGACGTACCCTCGCTCTATCGTATTCACGAGAAGCCAGACCCGCGCCGCGTCGTGCAGTTTGAAGAGCTCGCCGCCAGCTTCGGTTACTCGCTCGGCCTTGGGCCGCTTCCTGTGAAGCGTGTGCAGACCCGCGGCGATCGCCGCGAAGCCCATCGCAGCGGCCGTCCTGCGCGCACCCATGAGGTCGCCGAAGATATCGCCGTCACGCCAAAGATGTATCAGAAGCTCGCCGCGCGCATTGAAGGCAAGCCCGAAGAGCGCATCCTGAGCTACTTAATGCTGCGCTCGCTCAAGCAGGCCCGCTACTCCGAGGTCAACGAAGGCCACTTCGCTCTCGCGGCGCCCACGTACACCCACTTCACGTCACCCATTCGCCGCTACCCTGACCTCATCGTGCACCGCATCACCAAGGCCCTGCTCCACGCCGGTGTCGCGGGCCATGGCGAAGTGCCGGAAGGCCGCCACGCATCGCCGTGGACGCACCCCAGCGAAGGCCTCGCCGGCATCGTCGTGCACCGCGCTGCGCACCGCGGCGCAAAACCAGCAGACCACGTGCTCGAACAAATGGACGCGCCCATCCCGGGATACGAGCTCGCGCAGATCGCCGATGAAACCAGCCAGACCGAGCGCCGCGCCGCCGACGCCGAACGCGAGCTCGTCGAGTGGAAGAAGGTGCGCTTCATGCAGGATCGTGTCGGCGAAGAGTTCGCCGCACTCGTCCTCAATCCCACGAAGTTCGGACTCTTCGTCGAGCTAACTGACCTCTTCGTCGAAGGCCTCGTGCCAATCGACACGCTCCGGGACGACCGCTACACCTTTCGGGAAAATACCCATGAGATCGTCGGCGAACGCTGGGGTCGCCACTTCCGCGCCGGCGACCGCGTCCATGTCATCCTTGACCGCATCCTCGCTCAGGAACGCAAGCTGCAATTCTCACTGGTCGAAGAAGGCATCCCGCTCACCGGCAAAAAGCCGCCGCGCGCCACCCCGTCCAAAACGAAGAAGCGCGAGCGCGCAACCGCACCCACTCGCAAGAAGAGACCCAACAGGAGGCGTCGCTAACCTTGGGGCGACGCTTCCCGCTCACTCCGGAATCCGCTTCGCTCGCTTTTCAGCCATCGCGCCAATCAGCGGCAGCCTGTAGCGCTCGCCGTTCAGCGCCTTCATAAGCACCACGACCCACACAATCACCAGCGCCAGCGAGATCAGTGGAAAATTGTCGAATTGCAGAAATCCGAGCGCTGGCACTGTATCCGTCACCACTCCCAGCACAGCCGTGATCAACACACATGCAGCCACAAAATAAATCGCCTGCCACGCGTGAAAGCGCAGATACGGCCGTCGCTTGTAGCGGTCACTGGTCAAATAAAAGATCGCCGGAATCCCCGTCACGTACGAAAGCCCGGCAGCAACGCGATCTGCAGCCTCCTGCCGTTCCCTTCTTGGCGCAACATGCCGGTTCATGGCTCCTCCTCACATCGTGCACTGCGGATTCGCCCTCCTGCCTTCCATCGCAGCTGTCGCAGATGACTTTGCGGCGGTGTCGGCCCGTCAAGGGGGATTTGCCACCATAGAAACCGGCACTGCAAACCATTGTCAAGTGCATCCGCCACTTCCCCTCGCTCATCCAATACAATCAGAATGGGAGCAGATTGCATGTCGCACATGGTTTTTTGTGTTCGCTACAAGAAGGAGATGGAGGGCCTCGACGAGCCGCCCTTCGACTCCGAGTTCGGTCAGAAGATTTTCAAGAACGTCTCCAAAGCCGCCTGGTCCGAATGGGTCGACCGGCAGAAGATGCTCTTGAATGAGTACCGTCTCCAGCCCTGGACCCCGCAGGCCCAGCAGTTCCTCGTTGAACAGATGGATCAGTTCTTCTTCGGCGAGGGTTCCGCGCTGCCCCAGGAATTCGTCCCTCCATCGCACTGAGGGGACCGAGCCTCCAATCCAGTCGCCTATTTCATGCAAATTGCATAAATCGGATAACTGAGCGCGATTACCCCCGCGGTAAAAAGAGCATGCTTGGGGTCTGCGACCACAGCACCGACAAGAAAACCAGCGGAGGCAATGCAAATTGCCAGGTTGGACCACGGATATCCCCACATCCTGAACGGCCTGGGAGTCTCCACTTCGCGCTTGCGCAAAACGAACAGCGAGACGAATCCCGAGAGATACACGGCCACAAACAAGATCGACGTCATGGCAATGATCGTCTCAAAGCTGCCGCTGAGCACAAGCAAGATGGACACTCCTGCTGAAAGGAGCAGCCCCACGCCGGGCGTGCCTCCTGCATTCACCGGCGTCAGCCAGCGCGGCATCAGTCCATCGCGGGCCATTCCGAAAAGGATGCGCGGCGCAATCATCAGCGATGCATTGATGGTGCTGATTACCGTGATCAGCGAAACAATGAGAATCGCTTTTCTGCCGAAGCCTCCAAACATCATTTCGGCTGCATCCGCGGCAGGCATCTTCGATGCCGCGAGCCCCTTCGTGGAAAGGATATGAAGGTACGCCGCGTTCACCAGAAGGAAGATTGCGCCGCACGCCAGCACCCCGGCAATCGACGAGCGAGGCAGATTCTTTCCCGGGTCCTCATCTTCCTCAACAAAGTAGATCGCCCCATACCAGCCATCGTAGGAAACCACCACCGCTTCCAGCGCAACGATAACCGCGAACAGCAACCCCTCCGGAGGCAATTGCGTCAGCATGTGTGGCACGGTTGGGCCGCCCGCAACGATTCCGCCAGAAAACACAAAACAGGCGATGACAAAGACCATCAAAGCCAGTGCCTTTGTCAGGCTGGTGATCTTCTGCGTCCAACTGCCTTCTCGAAGACCCAGCAAATTCAGAGACATCAAAACAATCACGAAGGCGACGGATGTCAGTCGCTCGCGGCCTCGAATCGCCGGTTCAAGATCGGCCGCAAACTCGCCTGCCGCTACGGCCAGATAGGCAATGGCAGAAGATTGCATGATCCAATCGCAAAACCCTACGATGAATCCGCCGTACTGGCCAAAGGCTCTCTGCGAAAAGACATACCAGCCTCCCGCCCGCGGAAGCATCGTTCCCAGTTCCGTCACGGAGAGCGTGCAGACAAGGGCATACACGCCGCCCAGAACCCAGACTCCCATAACGAACCACGGACTCCTCAAATGAGCCGCAATTTCCCCCGGCGTCAGCAGAATGCCTGACCCGATCGTGTTGCCGACGATGACGGCGATTCCAAAGCCCACACCGAGGATGCGCAGTAGCGGCCGCGATGGGCTGCTGACCGCGATGGCGGACTCCGATGCGGCACTATGCATAGGGTTTGCGGGGGAAGCGCAGTTCCGTTGCCAAGATGTGCAATCGTAGGCTCAATCCAATCAGCGCGTCAATCGAAAGTTTTGGGAAGATGAAGCACCGCATCGTTCCAATCCAGCGGGCAGGATGCTTTGGCAGACACGGCGGACGTTCGAGGCCCCCTACCGTATCCAACCTTTGCATCGAGATCGACCCTGGACGAAAGCCTCAGGGCGATCCGGGACCAGCACAACACGCGTCGCTGGTGTAAACTGAATCAGACCCCGGAGGCCGGCTCACCGAGCCGGCTCCATCGTGTCGGGACGTGGCTCAGCCTGGTAGAGCACTCGCTTGGGGTGCGAGGGGTCGGCAGTTCAAATCTGCCCGTCCCGACCATTGACTCAATCTCTTATGAATGAACTCTCAGGCGGAGCTGAAACTCCGGGTGATGTTGTGGGGACTCCGGGTCAAAATCTCTGAATATCGACCGTTTCGCGATCAATTTACGAAGAGGAAGCATCCCACATGACAACAGATGCAGCAATGAAACTCACGGAGATTAGCGCCATCCAAATGAGGTGCGCCGGTCCATAATGTAAAAGAGCAAAGGGCAACATGAGGACAAGAGTTGGAGGAAAGTAAACATTTGTAGTCGCTATTGTTCGGTAGATATCTGAATCTGTCTGTCGTTCCCCCTCCTCGGCATGGTAAATACGCTTCAAATTAGTGCTGTCGTAAGGATCGCATTTCTGTAAAAGACATTTTGCTCCGTAATAGGGAGCTTTGAAATCGTTCATCGACTTAGTTGTGTTGCCCGCAAGCAGCCAGCCAAACAGTATGAAGATGACGCTTCCTAGGGACAATATGATGAGTCCATCGGCTCGTCTTCGCGTCATGACCAGAATCGATCCTCCGGGTAGAAGTCTTTCAGCATCTGTCTCAGATGCGTGCCATCGTTCAACGAGCCACAGCGATCGCAAGAATACTCTGGCCGATGGGCGGGGAACAGACGTGCGACTCAAATCCATGAACAATCGGAAATATCGCCCGATCAAACACTCGAACAGCCGTTACATCAAATGACCGTTTCTTGAGGATGCAGAAACTCATCCACCAAGTAAAGTAGCCGACGAAATTGAAATATCGAAGTCGTATACTCCCGAATCCGGCCTCCTTCAATTTCGCAAGGAGTTCGGGCTTTGAGTACCTGCGAAAATGACCAAAATCCTTGTCGATTGGCGCGTAAATCTCGGTCCTCGCTGGAACGAAAAGACAAAGTGCACCCTGCGACGGCATTAGAAGGCGATAGTAAGCAGCCAATTCCTCTCGATCGAACTCAATGTGCTCCAGAACGTTAATGCTTACGATGGCATTCCAGTTAGTTTGCGACTGCAGATTGCGCACGGTCCCCTGAAGCAAGTCTTGATCCGGAAGACGATCCCTGAACTCATCGCACAGCGCCGCATCGGGTTCGATTGACAGAAGTTTCTCTATCTGAGGCATGCGACGCAGCTCAGCCGTGATGTGGCCGATTCCTGCACCGACTTCGAGCACATTGCCATGAAGTTGCGCATTGAATTCACGCATCAAGGCAGCGCGATAATTCTTCGCTTCGTCAAGCGCCGCAAACTCGAAATTGCTCGATCCAATCAGTACGTCAGATTCCTTTGTCATTTATTCAGGAGATTGAATCTGCAGATACACCAAAAAGCATGAATTCCGTCGCGCCAGCCAATCTTCTTCCCTTCGTTATAGGTGCGTCCAAAGTAGGAAATTCCAACCTCGTACACTCTCAGGCCCAACTTCGCAATCTTCGAGGTGATCTCCGGCTCAAAACCGAATCGATTCTCTTGAATGTGAATGTTCTGGATCGCTTCGCGTCGAAATGCCTTGTAACAGGTCTCCATATCTGTGAGATTCAAATTAGTGGCCATGTTCGAACACAGCGTGAGGAATTTGTTCCCAACTGAATGCCAGAAATACAAGACCCGATGAGCACCGCTACCACCCAGAAAACGCGACCCGAAGACAACATCCGCCTTGCCGGCCAGAATCGGAGTCAGCAGATGGTGATATTCGGAGGGATCGTACTCAAGATCCGCGTCCTGAATTATCACGACATCTGAGGTCGCATGCTTCAATCCCGTTCGCAGCGCGGCGCCCTTCCCTTGATTCATCTCGTGCCGCACCAGGGTGATACGTTGATCGTCGTCTCTAAGGCGGAGAAGTACCTGCCACGTACCATCCACCGAGCAGTCATCCACAATGACCAATTGCTCAACTGGTCGTTGCGAAAGAACCAAGCGGACGATTTCTTCAACGGTGGCTGCTTCATTGAAGGCCGGCATCACCACGCTGAGGCAGGGACCAATGTCAGCGTTTGATTTTATATCGGAAACAGAAAAGCTCTTGGGGATGCTTGCAGGTGGAAAGCTTTGCATGCGATTTTCTCAGAGATTCCCTCTCCAGTCTTTACGATCCAACAATTCAAGCACTCGTTGTGATTATCCTATTTATTCTCAGTACTGGTCGCCCTATTTCAGCGCGGCATTTGCCATATTTGGTTCCTCCACGGTGATTCGAATTCGCAATCTACCTGAGGCTGCAAAACGAAAACGCTGACTGTAAGCCATAAGATGGTTTCACTTTGCCCGTCCCAACGATCGACTCCTCGTATCCAATTTTGTTTGTGCCTTCGCAGTTCCGCGTGAATGCCAGCCCGCGAGGCACTCCACCCACGCATCGCAGTGAGGATGCAGATGCTCTAGCCAGCAGTGTGTGCGTTGTTCTGCGGTTTATCCCTCATCAGGCCCTCGCCCTTGGTAAGCCATGCCACGCCAAACGCTACCAGGGAAAGCGTTTCAAAGAGTAGGAGAGGATCATAGGGCCGCAGCACATGATCGATTGCTGGAATCACCAGGCTCGCCATCAGCGCATTGCAAACCAGGATCACCACGCCGCACACCCCATAGATGCGATTGCGAAGTTGCTTGCGCCGTGTGATCTTCCTCCCTGGTGAAGTCCTGCGGAACAGCACCAGGCAAAAATAGGCGAGCGTCAAAAACATCAGCGCTGCAAAACCGCTGTGAGCAAAGCCGATCTCCACTTCGAGTTGCGTCAGTTGCGCATGGTCGGGATTGACCGATGGGAACAGCCCCACGCCCAGCGCCGCAACACCGGCGATGTAGCCGGCAATCTCGTCCGTACGGCTATATCCGCGCGTACAGATGAGGATCGTCGCAATGGCACACAGACTCCCCACAAGCACATCGCGCACCGGCGTGTAGTAGTAGTCGCTAATGGAGTGCTGGAGAAGGGGGCGAACCAAGATGTAACCTGGAGCGAACAACTCCAGAAGAATTCTCCCCGCAGGCAATGCAAACGGCAACGTAAGCGCGATCACTCCGACCGCCTTACGCAGCGTGTAGTAAGACAACGCAGCTGGAGACGCCATTGTCTGGCGAGATAGCACGGTTTCCCTCAGACCAGCATTCTCATCCCATGGCAGAATAGCTCAATTCCCCGCACAACCACTGCACTGTCTTCCACCTCTCTTCACCCTTCACCCAAAAGCGTGACCGACGGTTGCGCTATACTTCTGGACCTGTGACCACTTTTTCTTGGTTTTGGTATTAAATAGGAGTTAATTTTCCTCAAATTCTCCCCAATGTCGACTCCCAATCAGGCCGAATATGAGCGCACCCCGGTGCACACAATGGATCTGCGCCGTGCACCAGCTCTTTCGTGGAGAAGCATCAGAGCAGGCGTCCTGACCCGCTTTCCATTTACCGCCATCTGGATGCCCGTCGCTGCATTCGGCATCCATGGCAAATCTGTGATCCTTGGCGACAAGCAGTGGCGCATCTTGGCCCATGCATTCCATCGCTCCACGCTTCCACCAATCCCTGCTCACTTCAGCGGCTTCGAGCGCGCATCTCTCTACTTTTCTGACTGGTCGGTTGGATTCTTCTTGGTTCCGATCGCCTTGGTTCTCGCGCTCTTCGTCCTGCCCAGGACACTCTGGACTCCATTCGTTGCGTTGGTCAGCGTCTCCGCATGCGTCCTCACCATCCTCCAGATGGAGTCGCTGCGAAACGTCGGCCACTTCATACCCTGGAATCTCATCTACGACGTCTTCCATTGGGCCGCGGCGCATCCCCACTTCGTGGTCGACTACGGCAGCCGAGGAAACCTGGCGCGCTGGTCACTTTTCGT
The DNA here is from genome assembly GCA_021813745.1 of Acidobacteriota bacterium. Lineage (GTDB taxonomy): Bacteria > Acidobacteriota > Terriglobia > Terriglobales > Acidobacteriaceae > Telmatobacter. The sequence continues at coordinate 68,961 of JAKAJO010000093.1, read as the reverse complement.
TCTCGTCCTTTGCGCTCTTGCTTTCCTAATGCACCGCTTTTGGCGACCCGCTTTGATTCATCCCATGCTCGCAATGGCCGCCAACACAGGACTCGCCATCTTCGTCTTTGCGGGTATCTCGGCGACCGGGCTTCGTGTGCAGAGCCATCTCGCGCACACCAGCTACGGTCGTTCCACCATCGCCACCATTTTCTCAGCCACATTTTTTGGCGATGAGGATGTCGGCACTGGCGCGACAGTCAAGTCCCCCGAGCAGCTGCATGAGCAGTATTACGATATAGCCCAATCGCGCCGCGTTCCGCCTAACCCCGCGTACTGGGCCAAGGCGCGCGGCTGTGATGTGATTCTGTTTATTTTGGAAACTGCACCGGCACGCTACGACGCTTTCTCATCGCTCGACGATCTGCCTACTCTGCGCCAACTCGCTGCGCAGTCCTGGATTGGCGCCTCCCACTATTCCACCTTCCCTTATACGGCCAAAGCTACTTTCTCGATCCTCACGTCGATGTACCCGCCAAACCCGATGTTCTTCGGCGGACGTGCAAAGCGAGTGCCCGGTCTTGTACGCTCTCTTTCTTCCGCTGGCTACACCACTCGCTACTACATTCCGCACGACTTTGAATCTCACTTTGAACAGGATATGTACGACGGAATCGGGTTTGACAAAATCCAGGTCAGCAGCACCGTCCCCGATACGTTCTCGATCACGCCGGAGTATTACAAGGGTGTTGAACTGCGCGACATGCAAGCTTTGAATGCACTCTTGCAGGATGTCCATCAGATGAACCAGCACGACCAGCGATATCTCGCTGTCTTCTCACCTCAGATCGGCCATGCCCCGTGGCCTGATCTCGTCCACGGCGGCGCAGAAAAGGCACTCAGCCGCCGCGCCCGCGCCTTGCTGGAGCTTCAGGATCAGTGGCTCGGACAAATCGTTCATCAACTTGAACAAGATGGCCGCCTTGATAAGACCATCCTTGTCATCACTGGCGACCACGGCATCCGAACCTCAACCGAAGACCCATCCTTTGAGCCATATGGCCTCCTGCCGGACTACTCCTTCCATGTTCCACTCATGATCTACGCACCGATGGCGCTCTCAAAGTCCCAGACCCTCACAGCGCTCACCTCGCATATCGACATCGCACCCACCGTCCTTGACCTGGTTGGCATCCGGCAAGGACGCGACTATGAGCAGGGACAGCCCATCTGGGATGTCGCGGCAAGCCATCGCAAGGTCTTTCTCTGGGCTGGAGACTATCTAGGCGCCGATGGCTACGCGCAAGACCATCAATTCGCCGTCTGGAACAGGGTCGCCAACTTTGTATTCACCGGAAATTCTCTGAACGAAGACACTCTGCGCATCGCGCGCACCGGCTCCTCGGAAGAGGGAACTGTGGATGACGAAATTCGGGCAATGATGAGACTCGACGCGAATTGGTGGGTTTCTTCTATGCCTACCATCGCGGGAAGTGTTGCAAAGCATCCGTAGATCTCATCAATCGCTTGACGCGCACTTACTTCAGCCGTGAGCCAGCCCATCTCCGCCTTCCAGGTCAATCCACACACTCATCAGGACCTCCGCTTCTTGAACTCCTGCCCGATGGTCGCCATCGTCGCAGCATCCAGCACCTGAGTGGCTCGTGGAAATACCCGTTCTTCTTCTACGCGGATGTGAGCCTCATACAACTGCTGCAAGCGCTGGGTTGTCGCCAGCAGACGCGCCTCTTCGTCCTGCGGCAATCCATGATCAGCGCCCCACTTGGCATAGAGCCGAACTACCTCCAGGTGCAGTGCGTCTGCCTCTGCGTGCTCGCCTTCCAGTCTCTCTATTTCCGCCTGCAACGTCGCTGAGCCCAGCAGGCGGAGACGTGGAAAGACTGAGTCCTCCTCATCATGATTATGCCGCGGCCCTGACTCGCGGAAATAATGCAACGCGCCTTCCACGGCTGTCCGCTCCTCGCAGGTCAGCGCACGTCCTTGCGCGCGAACCGCCACCTGGGCCAACACACTTGTAAACCACTTGATCCGTCGATGACAGTCCGTGAGCATTCCAATCGGATCATCGAAGCCGCTGTCTGGCTCTGCACCAATCTGCACAGGCATTTTTCAGCTTCCTCCCTACGCGCCTTGCAGTACGTGAAGCGAAGTTGCCCGCTTCACTTCCTTGCTGGTTTGTATATACCCACGCGGAATATAGCTGCAACATGGCTCTTCACCAAATGCATTTCCCGTCAGTGCGTACGCGCGAGCGCGCGATCCGCCACAAATCTGCCGAAACTCGCACGCGCCGCATTTACCCTCCAGTCGATCAGAGTTGCGCAGATCCCGAAACAATGGCGAATTACGATAGATCTCTCCCAGCGGCTTCCAGCGCACATTCCCTCCTGACACCGGCAGAAAGCCGCTCGGATACACTTCGCCCGTATGCGAGATGAAGACAAAACCCTTCCCATCATTTAATCCGCGCGGTGCGCGGCCCACCGTGTCAGCCACTTTCTGCGCCACCGATCGATTCGCGTCTTTACGGTGCTGCAGCAGGTACCGCCGGTAGTGCTGAGCTTCAGTCGTCTTGATATCAAACGGCGCGATCATGGCCAGTTCATGCAGCCGCGCAAACACTTGCTCAAACTCATCCGCATTCAACAGGTCGTTCAGCTTGCCGCGGCCAGTTGGCACCAGAAAAAAGACACTCCACAGCGTAATCTTTAGCCCCGCAATCAGCGCCAGAATCTCGTCCATCTCACGCACATTCCTGCGGCTGAAAGTCGTATTGATCTGCACTGGCAGCCCCGCCTCGTTCGCCCAGCGCACCGCGTCCAGCGTGCGCGCAAAGGAGCCTTGCATGCCACGAAATCCGTCATGCGTCTCCGCGCGCGCGCCGTCTAAGCTTACCGCCAGTCGCGCCAGGCCCGCGTCTTTCAGTCGATAAACCACATCGCGCGTCAGCAGCGGTGTGGCGCTCGGCGTCAGCGAGACCCGCACGCCCCTCCGCTGTGCATGGCCAATCAGATCGAACAGGTCCGGACGCTTGATGGGATCGCCGCCTGTTAACACAAACACCGGCACGTGAAGCGCAGCAATCTGGTCAATCAGGCGCATGCCCTCAACGGTGCTTAATTCGTCTGGATGTCGCTCGGGCTGAGCCGAGGCGCGGCAGTGTACACACGCCAGGTCGCACGCCTGTGTCACTTCCCAAATGGCCAGAAATGGCCTTTCATCAAAATTCACGGTATTGATCTGCGGGTTCATGTATTCATGGAAAGCCGCGCGAGAATGAATCGCAGTGACTAAAGTCGCGCTGGTACAATTTTTCCCGTGCGCCCCGAACACACCAACTTGGCATCTTCCCTCCAGAGAGCTGGTCTGTTTTCCAACCTCACGCCGTCCGAGCTGCAACTTCTCGCCGCGCGGACCGTGCGCAAGCTTTTCAGCGCAGGGGAGTTGCTCTTTTCTGAGGGTGAGCCCTGCACAGGCCTGCACATCGTTGTGCGTGGCAAGGTCCGCATCTTCAAGACTTCCATGAATGGCCGAGAGCAGGTGCTCGCCGTCGAGGGCCCCGGCAGCTCCGTTGCCGAATTGCCTGTTTTCGACGGAGGTCCATATCCTGCTTCGGTCATCGCTCTGGAGGACTCAGAGATCGCGTTTATCTCGCGCCGCGACTTCCATGCCTACTGCATCGAACACCCCGACGTCGCTCTCAAAGTCCTTGCTGTCGTTGGTGCGCGCCTGCGCCGCCTTGTCGGCATCATTGAAGAGCTCTCCTTCACCACCATTCGCCAGCGTCTTGTCGCCACTCTCGTCAAACTCGCGCAGACGCAGGGCCAGAAGACAGCGCAAGGCATCGAGTTCCGCCTGCCTGACAGCCACCAGGAGATTGCCAACCAGCTCGGCACCGTGCGGGAGCTCATCTCGCGCAATCTCATGCGCCTCCAGGCTGAGGGCTTGATCGAAGTCGAAGCACGGCACATCGTGGTGAAGGACATGGCTGGACTTAACGCGCTGCTCGAAGCCTCCGCCTGACGAATTCTTCACTTCGTGACATAAGTTACTGTGGGGTGGTTTCGTCCGGGCTAGTTTGGGTATGGAGCATATCCGATGTCCATCACTCAAACTTCCATTCGTGAACTCGCTGCTGCCCATCCACCGTCCATCTCCGTCTTCGAGCGCTTCCAGATTGACCTCTGCGCCATGGGTGGCATGTCTCTCGCGGAAGCCTGCCGGGAGTTGAGCCTCTCACTCGATCAGGTGGAGGAAAAGCTGCTCGCTCTGCTGCCGGAAGATCCAGGTGCGGCCGATTTCGGCTCGCTCAGTCTGATACAGCTCATCCAGCGCATCGTCCGTGTCCACCATCGCCGCGTGCGACAGGATCTACCCGCTCTAGCACGCATGGCCAGCCGGCTCTCGGAGAAGAGTGCCTGGCCGCCCGCCCAGGCCCGCACCGTGCAGAGTCTGCTGGAGCAGCTCCATCTGTCGTTGCTCCACCATATCGACACGGAAGAACATCTCGTCTTTCCGAGGATCGCTCAGCTCGTCGAGGATTCCAGCATGGCACTCAGCGCTGCTCAACCTCTTCACCAGAGCTTGCATCGCATGCAGCAGGAACACATCTCAGCGATGCAAATTTTGGCTGAATTGCGGACTCAGACCGACGGCTTTCAACCCTCAGCCGACGCTTGCGCAACTCGCTGCGCCTTCTATAGGGGGTTGCAGGACTTCGAGCAGGATCTGCACACTCACCTGCACCTTGAAGATGACATTCTCTTCCCGCGCGCCCTCGGCCTCCATGCCGGTCTCACAGAAAGGAGTCAGGCATGAACACCATGTCTGTGCAGCCTTCCCCGTTCGCCGCCGCTCCCGATCCTGACCACGCGCGCGTCCTTGCCCGTGAGCGTCAGAAAAGCTACATGCTTCGTGTCTGGATTGCATCCGGCCTCTTTTTCATGGTGTTACCTGGCACGCTTCTGGGCTTTTCCAGTCTTATGTCCATCAGCGCGCATCATGGCGCCAGCGCTTTGCCCGCCGCATGGATGCAAGGTCACGGCCACGCTCAGGTCTTTGGCTGGATTGGCAGCTTCATCCTTGGCATCGGATTCTACTCACAGCCGCTCGGCAAGCGCTCGCCTCTGCAGCTACCGTTGACATGCTACGTCTTGTGGACTTCGGGCGTGTTGCTGCGCTGGCTTGCCAACGTCTATCTCTGGCAGTGGCGCGCGCTGCTGCCGATCTCCGCCACGCTCGAACTCATCGCCATCCTGCTCTTCTTGCGCGCTTCATCCCGGCACAAGTTGCCTGTGCCCGCCGGCCAGATTAACGCCGATTCCAGGATGAGGCCGAAGATGGAGATGTGGATGATCCTTGTCCTGCTCAGCACTGCGGGTCTTGCCGCAGCAGTGCTGCTCAACTTCGCGGAGTGCATCCTGCTCGCGCGCAGCGCCGCCGATCCAGCCTTTCCGCATGGCCTCGATCAGCGCTATCTCATTCTCCTTGGCTGGGGATTTCTCGCTCCCGTCGTCTGGGGCTTCTCAACACGCTGGTTGCCCACTTTCCTGAATCTCCCACGACCTCACACACAGCTTCTCCAGCTTGTCCTGCTGCTTGATCTCGCAGGTGTGCTCGTCGGCGTCAGCGGCTGGCCACGGATCGCGACTCCTTTGCTTGCCACCGCAGCCGTCCTCGTGGTCGCAGCGCTGCATCTCACCAGCAAGCCACTCGGCCCTGCGAAGGTGCTTGGTATTCACTCCAGCTTTCCCGTCTTCATTCGCGCCGCGTACATCTGGCTTGTAATCGCCGCACTACTCGGCGTTCTGGCATCGAATGCGGATGTGCACGGCGGCATCTGGGGCGCCTCACGTCACGCGCTCACGGTGGGCTTTGCCGCAACCATGGTCTTCGCGATCGGTCCGCGCATCCTGCCCCACTTCACCGGCATCCGTGAGCTCTACAGCAAGCGCCTCATGTTGATCAGTCTTCTGCTGATTCAGATAGGCTGCACGCTGCGCGTCATCTCTGAGCCGCTAGCGTATGAGGGCATCACGGCCTTTGCATGGAAGTCGCTACCGATCTCTGGCGTACTCGAACTCAGCGGAGTGCTTGTCTTCGGCCTCAATATCGCTCTCACCATGATGCGCGGCCAATCCGCCTTTATCGTGCTTTAGGGCTCGCATTGCGAATGCGTAGGCACTCGCATCCAATCCGGCGCTGATTCGCGCGGGCCGTCGCCAGCGAGTCAGCGCCTGGCTTGCGCGGCTCTTTCCAGTTCCTGCTCCGCGCAGTCCACCTGGCGAGTCTCGCTCGCCGGCAATTCCACCGTCTTTTGCGGCTCATACGGCTGCGCGCCAATGTCCCCGCGATGGCATGTGCCGCAACTTACGGGAACACCTGATCCCTCGATCTTTGCGATGTAATCGGTGTTGATCTGATCCATCATCGTAACCATCATGCGTGCTACGCGCTTTAGATCCTTCGAGTCATCCGCATAGTTCAGCGCCAGCTTGCCATCCGGGCCCAGATGATTGCGGTCATACGCGTGGCAGCCATCGCACTTCGTGTTCAATTGGCTCGACCACGCTTCCATCAGATCGTGAACCTGCTGTCCCGTCATCGTCTTGGGCAGAACCCGCAGATTCACCGGTGCCGGATACTCAATGGGTGTCTGCTTCGCTCCGCGATCCTGCGCATTGACAGTCTTGCTCGATTGCGCTGCTGGTGCCTGCGCAGCCAGCGTCCATCCGCTGATTGCACTCATCAGAATTGCCAGCACTGGCAATCCATGTCCCTGTCGCAACCTCACTTTAATCCCTCCGGATGTCCCCATATACATCGTGTTTCATCCCAAATTCGTTGCATGGAAAGTCAGCGTCAAATGCAGTGATGGCCCTGTACACATCGCACAAGGCCATCGCCGGACTTTTGAGATTCATCCCTCTCCTGCGGAACATGGACGATGCTGCGTGGAATGCAGCATCGTCCAGTGACCTTAGAAGATATAGCGGATGAGCAGGTACGACGTGTTGTTATCCGAGGCATTCCGGCCGCTGCCATCGTAGTTGGTCGAGCCGCCATTGAAGCGGTTATAGCCGGTGTATTGGAACGCCAAGTCAATGTTCTGCACAGGCCAGTACGAGAAGTTGGCGGTGTACCCTTCGCTTCTGGGGCTTCCGTTGGCACTTCCGGAAACTGCTGCAGGAGCATACAGCGTGGCATCCGCGGTTCCCGAGGTTAGGAAATATCCGAAGGCCCCGGAGATGCGATTGCCATAGTGATATTCAATGTTTGCGTTGCCCGTGTTGAGATGATGACTGCCCGGTGAGGCGCTCCCAGCCGCAACACTTCCATTCAGAGTGGAATTCTCACGCAGGTAGGTACCGCGGAAAGAAAGTACATCGCGCCCGATCGTCCGGTCATACTCGACATCCGGGCCGAAGTCTGTATAGTCGTCCGTGGCTCCGGTCACTGCACCGGGAAAGGAAGACATATGCATTCCGTAAAGGCCGGCTTCAAAGACGTTGGTTCTTCCACTTTCCTGGTACGCCACTCGCCAATAAGGTGCAAGCCCGCTGATGTTGTAGCTCGCGCCGGTCCCTGCATTGGGCTGAGGTGAACCGATGTGATCCGAACGGTACAGAGTCACAGCCCCATACAGATGGTTGTCCCACATCGTGTAGCCGCCGAAGCCTGCCACATCCTGCGCGAGCGCGCCCTGCAGAATCGCCGACGCTGCGGGAGTCGGTGCTGAGTCGGCAGCGATGAATGGATACCCCCAGGCAGGCAAGGTCATCCAGACATCTTCTACAGTCGGATTGTTATTCATCATCAATCCATAGATCAGGTCCTTGCCCTTCACTTTGGCCTTGTTCGCGTACCGAATGTCCGTGTTGTCCATGCCGAAGTGGTCGGCCTGCGCGTCGTACGTCACCTGCAGAAAGCTTCCCAGGTGATCGGCCCAGGCGCCGGCGAGAAAGAGCGAGATGTCCTGCGGAAATTCGAAGCTAGAGTTTTGGCTTCCTGGCTGCGCCTTCTTGGTGCTCGTCATCGACGTCTCAAACCATGCACCAAGGGGCAGGCTTTGAAGCATCTCGAGGCCAGGGCGCCGCTTGTCTGGAGTCGGTGCCGGCACAGTGCTGTTATCCATCTTCTGGGTGTAGGCAAGAAGCTTGAAGAGGCGTCCAGCCGGATTCAACTCCGGCGGGTTGTAGTGGCAGCCACTGCAGGCAAGTCCTGTCTGTCGCGCATAGCTCGGCAGTGCCTTCGCGCTGCGAGACGATGCAAAAATGAGTGCCGATAGCATGGCAACGGTGAACAGTTTGCCAGTTCCCCACGGCAGGTGTTTCATAAAGCCTCCTTAAGAAAAAAGTTGCTATGAAGTAAAAAGTGGAACCTGCCAAGCGCAGCAGAGTGCCATGTGTACTCACGGACGCTGCTTGAGACATCAAGCGAGCTCGCGATCGAAGCGAGGGTGAACCTACTCTCGCCGACATCTGATCCTCTGAAGCTGCTTCCGCGCGGCCTAATGTTTCCCATACACAACCCCCGGCGCCATATAGGGTGGATCAGAGACAAGGCGGATGTAGGCAATCATTGCCTGGATCTCTGCCTTATTCAGCGTCCACTCATAGGGCGGCATCAGTGCAGACCGGTTCATCGCCGGACCGCCGTGCTCAATGATGTTGGACAGATCAGACTCAGAAAGCTTGTTATAGATGTCCCCACTCGTAAAGGCATGTGGCTTCACCGCAAGATTGTCGTAGTTCGACACCTGCTCCACCGTCGAGTCGGGATTATGGCAACGTGAGCAGTATTTCTCATTAACTTCATAGCCCACCTCCTGCTGGTACCCGGCCGCAAATTCGGCGACAGAAAGAGTGAACGGCTTCCCATGCGCGTCCTGCGAAGAGGCTGTCACTTCATATCTTCCAGGGATTCCTGAAAGCGTGACCTTAATCGTCGCTTGTCCGTTGTCGTCTGTGAGCACCTCTGCTGGATCGAGGACAACGCCGCGTGGCCCGGTAAGGTCCACCTTGGCGCCTGTCACGGCATTGCCCTGATCGTCGTTTACCTGCAGCACCAGAGGCTGTGAGAGCCTGGCCCCGATACCTCCCAGTTGCTTATCGCCACTCACCACAACAATGGCTGTTCCCGTCGCCTTTGCCTTCAGCGCCGGAGCAGATGCCTTCTGATGCATGCATCCGGTGCACGCTGTGACGGCGAGCATTCCGGTGATCCATGGATTCGCTTTCATCGTTTTGCCCCCTGGCCAGCGCCGGTTTTCTGCGCCATCAGGAATGCCGTCAGCGCACGCGCGTCATCGTCGCTCATGTGCTGGTTAGGCTCAATGGTCCCGGGTCGCAGTGCCTGCGGATCTTTCAGATAGTGGAAGATCCACGCTGCATTCAGTCGCGCGCCCACCTTGGTCAATGTAGGGCCGATGTAGCCCTTGTCTTCGTTTGGATTCACGATGTGGCAGGACTGGCACGCATACTTCGAATAGAAGAGCTGACGTCCCTTCTCGACCAGCTCCGGTGGGTAGCCGGTCAGCGGCATCTCATCGCGCTGGAACGCGGCCGTCTGATAAACGGTCATCATATAGTCCGTCAGAATGGTGCGTTCGGAATCCGTGAGGTTGAACCTTGGCATGCGCCGGATCAGCGCCGGACGCAATGTGTTCGGATTCTTCAGGAAGTCGTCAAGCCACTGGCGCTGCACTGACGTTCCCTCCCAGCTCAGGTCCGGAGCCATATCGCCGCCACGCCCATTGATGCGATGACAGCTGAGGCAGTTGAGGCTGGTCATAATCTGGCCTGCCTGGCCTGCCGGCCGGTAATTTGTTTCGTGGACTGCTGCCAACTGCAAGTTCGCGGGAAGGCTGAAGCTGCGATCTGTGAGGGCAAGCAGCGCCGTCGTGACCTCATCCACCTGGCTCGCCGTAAAGTTATAGCGCGGCATGCGGAACGAGGATCCGAAGGAGCGTGGTTGCCGAATCTTCTGCGCGAGATATGCCGGCAGAGTGTGCTCCATACCCGGCAGGAAGACGAGCTGAACAACCGGCTTACTGCCGATACGACTCAGGTTGGGGCCAAAGTTGTCAGACTTCGGAACCCCCGGAATCTCATGGCAGGAGGCGCAGCCATACTCGATCACCAGCTTCTTGCCGTGCGCAATCTGTGCCGGCGTTGCCGCTGCCAGGTGAACGTTAGCGAGCAGGTCGGGGTTAGTCTTACTTTGCACGTAAGCCGAGATCAGCTTCAGTTGCGCATCCGACCAGCGGTACTGCGGCATCGGAGTCTTCGGGTCGTATTTCTGCGGATCGCGCATCCATGCCACCAGCCAACCTGGCTTCACCTTGGTGCCAACGTTCGTCAGTTCCGGGCCAAGGTCGCCGCCCACCAGATTGCCAGCAGCGTTCTGCGTGGCGTGGCAGGAAGCGCAGAAGGACTCGCCGTAAAGGCTCGCCCCAGCAGAAGGATCAGGCGCGGGCCCATGGCTCTCGGCCGAGACCTCTGCGGTGTCGCCGGGTTGCGGCACGCTATTCGCAATAAGGAAGGCCGAGATATCGCTCGCGTCGGCATCGCTCAAATTGAAATTAGGCATCGTGGCAGAAGCCGAATAGCTGGTCGGATCCTTGAGCCACGCATAGATCCACTCGCGGGTTGTCTTATCGGCAATATGTGTCAACGGCGGTGGATTGTCGCTGGCCTCCATCTTCGTGCCATCAGGAAGAACGATCGAGTGACAGTTCACGCAGCCGTAGCGCGACAGGATCACACGGCCCTTGTTCAGCTTCGGCGTGCCTTCCAGTGGCTCCTGGTGACATTGGCCGCAGGAGGACTCCATATAGCGCGCAGGAAGAATTGGTTCTTCCCCGGCCATCTCGCTGTGATGCGCCTCCTTGACGGTGGTTGCCGCGCCCTGCCCGCGATGACAGATCACGCAACCGAACTCGGTCAACTTGTGAGGCATGACCGGATGTGCGCGGAACGGCTCCTCTTTGACATCGGCAAGGCTCGCCTCCGTCAATCCCAGGTGACAGGTCTGGCAGCGGTCGACCACGCCGAGTTGCGGAATCCATATCTGCTGAATGCCGCCCTCAAAATGCCGGCGTAGTGTCACCGCATCGCCGCGATTCTGGATAAAGCGCAGATACTGCCGCTGGTAGCCATGCCACTGGCTGAAATAGTCCTTTGCCGGCGCGATGGTCAGCAGAAGCAGCAGGACCACGCTGACGATGCCAAACATGCGGAACGGATCCCGCACGAAAGCTTTGATGGAGGAGATGATGCCAGTCTTGTGCGTCTGCATTTAGCTCCTCCAGGGCAATACCCACGACCACCCGGGGCCGCGGAAGTACGTGCCCACTGCCGTGAGAACGATGAGTTCAAAAAGAAACCAGGTCATGATCCACCAGGAAATCGGTCTTTGCGCGAGATAACGACGGAAGCGGTTGGTCGATTCAGGAGAGCTGAAGGCGGCAAGCAACAGCAGCCCGGCAATCAGGACTGTTGGCACCAGCGCCACATAGACATCGAAAACTCCAAGAAAGATCGTCAGCGCACCAGCCACGATCATCGAGAGTCTCAGTCGCCGTTGCCGGTTCTTGAGAAAAAATCCTTCGGCCTCGATGTTGATGTCGAAGTAGGGAATCACAATGAGTCCGATCACCAGCAGGCCAGGAATCAGGACGCCGGCGACAACCGGTGGAAAGTAGTGCAGCATCTCCTGCAGACCGAGGAAATACCACGGCGCCTTAGCCGGATTCGGTGTGTTGGTGGGATTCGCAATCCCCTCCAGCGGGGCGTTGAAGAAAAGCGACATCAGCACCAGTGCGATGAGCATGCACTCGACAGCAAGCAGCGCACGGATCAGCACTTCGGGAAACGTTTGGACCCTCTCTTCGTCATAGGCCTTGACCTGAGGAGAGGTGCGCCGCGTGATGAAAAGCACGCGTCTCATTGAGGTCCGCATGTCCGAGCCGATCGCGGCTGTGAAATCTTTGGGAGGTGTCATAGCGGTTTCTGCTCCTCTGAAGTAGGCTGAGCTGCGGCCGCGCCGGGTTCGCTCTCACGAACGTAGAGGCCACCATCTTTGCGAATCCGCCAGAAGTGGATCGCCAGAAACAGGACCGCGGAGATCGGCAGGATCACGGTGTGCAGCACGTAGAAACGCAGCAGCGCATTGGCGTTTACCAAGTGCCCTCCCAGCAGGAGGAAACGGATCTTTTCGCCAACCAGCGGCACTGCCGATGAGATGTTTGTGCCAACTGTGATCGCCCAGTACGCCAGCTGATCCCAGGGCAGCAGGTAGCCGGTATAGCTGAGCAGAAGCGTCACAAGCAGAAGCACGACGCCAACCACCCAGTTAAACTCCCGCGGTGCGCGGTATGCCCCACGGTAGAAAACGCGAAACATGTGGGCAAAGGCTAGAAACACCATCGCGTGCGCCGCCCAGCGGTGCAGGTTGCGCAGGAAAAGTCCCGACGAGACAATAAATTGCAGGTCTTTCACGTCGGAATAAGCCTGGGGCACCGAAGGGTGGTAATAGAGCATCAGCAGGATGCCCGTGACGACCAGCACCAGAAAAGTGCCCAGCGTCAATGTGCCCAGATACCAGGTCGCACCCAGACCCAGCATTCTCTTGCGGACTTTGGTGGGAAACAGGTGCAGAAAGACGTTCTGCTGGATCGCCAGCGCATTATGAAGCGTGCTGCTGCCTTTCCCGCTGCGGAAGATCGATTTCCAGACCCGCGTGCGTTCCAGCTTGTCGAAATAGGTTTCGATGGTACTCGGCATCTTCTATACCCTCAGGAACTGGAGTTCTGGAATCGTTACGGAGCGATCGACCATCAGGTCCCCGTCGTCACTCAGCCAGGTCTTCAGCCAAGGAAGCGGTTTCGGCGCAGGCCCTGCCAGCTTTTGACCCTCGCGGTTGAAACGGCTGCCATGACAGGGGCACGCAATCATGTTCAGTTCCGGCTTCCACGCCGTCATGCAGCCCAGATGGGTGCAGATCGCACTCAGCGAAAAGAACCCCTCGGCAATGTGAACCAGATAAATCGCCGAATCCACATCCAAAGTGACCGAGCCACGCGGAAAGTTGATCGCCTTGCCTGCATTCACAATCGGCGAAGGTTCAAACAGAACATTGGGTGAAAGAAACTGGTAGTAGAAGGCTAGGGTTCCCGCCGCTGCCACCCCCAGGGATCCGAGACCGAGTCTGGTAAAGAACTCTCTGCGATCCAGTTCGGCGCCCTCTTGAGACAGATGGGTTTGAGTCGTTGTGGTCATCTTCGGCATCACTTCCTGTCTGCCATCGCCGCGCGCAAAGGCGCATTGATGGATTCAATGGAGATCAGTCCGGTCGCTTCGGCCGGGATCAGGTTGTAGGCTTCCATCGTGATCGTGCCTGCTGGGCACCGCGCGGCACACAGGCCGCAACGAATGCAGCGCGTCTCATCCTTGAGCATCACCGAGCCGGAGATCACGCCCAGCTCCTCGGCTCGCACGTTGTCCAGTTCCACGTTGAGCAGTTGTTCGTTCTCAACGAGTTGCTGCACCACTCCTGGCTCGAAATCAAAGCGCTCCAGGCTTACCAGTTCGAGACAGCTCTCAGGGCACACATCCACGCATCCACCGCATAGGACGCAGAGGCTACCATCCTGCGCGTTGCCCTCGAAGATGGTATTGACCCAGCAGTGCAGGCATCGCTGCGCTTCTTCCCGAGCCGTCTCCTCGTCATAGACAACTTCCACCTCTGTCACGCCGGTGCGACGGTCGAGAGGAAGGACAGGTGGATCCTTCCTGACAATGTCGAGCAGGTTGAGCGGCATGCTATGGCGATTGAGAACCTCCACCTCGATGGCCGGCTCAGGATGGACCGTGCCGCGCAGATACTCGTCAATTCCCATCGCCGCGCGCTTACCGTCCGCAACGCTGTCGATGATCAACCGAGGCCCGAAGGCGCAGTCGCCGCCGGCAAAGATGCCAGGCGCTGATGTCATCAAAGTACGCGGCTGCACCGCAATTAATCCGCGACGCGAGATCTCGACGCCGTCTTCAGGCCGCAGAAAGTCCAGCTTCGGGGCCTGTCCGATCGACATGATGATCGTGTCGCAATCCAGCAGGAACTCACTATTCTCGTAAAATGTGGGATTGAACCGCCCATCCGCATCAAAAACCTGCTTGGTTTTGATCACTTCCAGGCCCGTCACGCCACCGGGGCCACCCACAATCCGCTTCGGACCAAGACCCGGGTGAAGGATCACTCCTTCTTCCTCAGCCTCGACGATCTCCTCATCCGAAGCCGGCATCTCCGCGCGGCTTTCCAGGCAGACCAGATGGACCTCGCGTGCCCCAAGACGCAGCGCAGAGAGCGAGATGTCCATCATCTCCTTGCCTGCAACCGCGTCCATGTTTTCCTGATCCGGCTCATGCTCCTCAACTCCGGGCGCATGCTGCCGCACCACCTCGCGCGCCGCGGAACGGGCTACGTCCATCGCCACGTTGCCGCCGCCAATCACAATCACCTTCTTGCCGATCGTGAACTGATATCCAAGGTTGACGTTCAGCAGAAAGTCGATGCCCTTGTGCACTCCATCCATGTCCACGCCGGGAATGGACAGATCGCGACTGCGATGCGCTCCAACTGCGATCAGAACCGCGTCAAAGCCCTGACTCTTCAACCCCGCGACCGTGAAGTCCCGCCCTGCCGCCTGGTTTAACTTCAACGTGATATCGCCAACCGCGAGGATCTCCCGCACCTGCGCCTGAATCACGCTGCGCGGCAACCGATACTCCGGCACACCCAGGTGCAGCATTCCACCGGCCACTGGAGCGGCTTCGAAGATCGTGACCGAATAGCCCATCAAGGCTAGATCGTGGGCAGCCGATAGCCCGACAGGTCCGGCGCCGACAACCGCTACCTTGAATGGCAGTTTCCTTTGATTGCGGCCCCGGTTCACATCCACTGGCCGCCTTGATTCCGGCCCATGGCGTTCGGTCAGGAATCGCTTCAGTGCTCGAATGGAGACTGGGCGGTCAATCGCTCCGCGACGGCAGGCCGTCTCGCATGGATGCGCACAGACCCTGCCACAGATACTGGCAAGCGGATTCGGTTCGCGCGCATAGCGATAGGCTTCCTCGAACTTTCCTTCCGCAATCAGCGCAACGTATCGACCCGCGTTGGTGTGCGCAGGACAGGCCATCATGCAGGGAAAGTTGCTATTCAACCACCCCGCATCGACTGCTTTGTTCTCTAATCGCTTCAGCATGTCAGATGTCTCCCTGTCCTGTCGCTTCGCTGTCCTGGTTGCCACCGCCTTCCGCACCCACCCCGCAGGCCTACTTGCCCAT
The DNA here is from genome assembly GCA_021813745.1 of Acidobacteriota bacterium. Lineage (GTDB taxonomy): Bacteria > Acidobacteriota > Terriglobia > Terriglobales > Acidobacteriaceae > Telmatobacter. Next base: position 53,617 of record JAKAJO010000093.1, on the reverse strand, counting down.
TGGGATGTCCGCGGTTGCGTCGCCTGACACATTCACGTCAACGGTATGGGTATGAACCTTCCCGCCCTCATTCCATGCCGTCAGCTTGTAGCTCCCGTTGGGAACGTTTTCGATCTTGTATGCGCCCGTCTTGTCGCTAATTGCGAAATACGGCGTAGGCGAAACGATGATGTATCCCGCCATGTCCGGGTGCACATTGCACAGGAGCGGCACAACGCCGGTCGAGGTGAACTTGAAGCTGCGCTGCTCGCCGCGCGGCCAGGTGCCCATATTGTGACCAAGGCTCTTGTTGCCGTTGATCGCGGGCCAGAAGACGTTGTGTTCAACACTGTCTTCGTTCTTGAAGTCCACCGTGGTTCCCACCTGCACGGCCAGAAGATGGGGCATGAACATCAAACCCTTCTGGTTCATCACCGCGTGCTGCGCAGGTGCGGGAAATGTCTTGCCGGGGATCGCATCGACATAGACGACCGACTCACCCTTTGCGCCTGTAACTTTGCCATGAATGGTTCCGGCCTGCCCAGAGGCGGCGGCCATCAGAAACAAAAGAACTGATGGAACGATGTACTTCATAGTTCCTCCTTGCTTACGTTGTGAATTGGTGGGGACCGAAGCTTACGCGGCACCCTGTAACTTAGGCGAACCGAATGCACGAATGACGAGGCAGATTCTTATCAAACCTGCCTGGCTTCCACATGCACCGGATCGTCTCGGTGTCGTTCATATGCATGGAACCAAACTGCTGGGGGGGGTGTATGTGACCCGCGTCACATGACTCTCTTCATTGCATCGGAGGCGCGTGAAATGCATCACTCTCAGATACTCGGGCGACCTGCTCCCGAACAGAAGAAAGTTGTAGGTAGAAAAGCACTTTCCACTCAACAAGAAGACAAGCCAGTGCGATTCGCCCTCGTGCGCTCGATCACAAAATTATTGGAAATCAGGGCTGCGACGCGCAATTCTGCTTCGCCAAATCGGGCGCTGTTCTCAATCTCGATTGACGGGTGGCGCCTCGGGTCTACACCCGGACAATCATCACTTCAGTCGACTTGATCAGCGCCGCTGCCGTCTGTCCCTTGCGCAGCTGCATTTCGCGCGCCGCATCGGCCGTGATAATTGAAGTGATTCGCTGGCCTGCAATCTCCAAAACTACCTTGGCCAGTAGCCCGCCGAACTTCACTTCCACCACGCGGCCCACAAGCTGATTGCGCCCGCTCACATTTCTGTATCGTTCTCGCGACTCAATCTGCGGCCGAGCCGGGGCGCTCTTCAACAGGGGCTTCAAGATGCTCTGTGGTACTCGATGATGTCCTCCTGGGGTTTTGCGCGTCGTCAACTTTCCCGCCAAAATCCACTGCTTGATCGTGGCGTAGCTCACTCCCAGCGCAGCCGCCGCCTCGCGCGGCGTCAGGAGCACATCGCTCTCCGGCATCGGTCGCCTCCATCGCTGCGCACGCCACCCCGGGCCGCCGCAGGAAGCCTCAGACTACAGCCCCACGACACGACCTTGCAACGACCCTCCGCTCCCTCATGCACTAAAGGAAGCATCCGCATAAAATCGTTACATCTAGACGTGTAGAATCGTGATATGCTCCGGAAGCCCTCCTGCAGTCCACATCGCGCTCCAGATGTCTCTCTCGTCGTGCTGGCGATCCTGGCTGTTCTCAGCTTGCCGATCACTGCGCGTGGCCAGTCCGGACTGGACGGGTGGATTCAGCGCTATCAGGCACGCGTCACCGCGACCCAGAATGAACAGCCCCACTGGATCACCCCGCTCGTCACCATTACACCCCGCCTTGAGCAGGAGCTTCGTACCGATTTTGTCCGGAATGTCTCCAATACGGGTTACGACACCTGGGTCTATGACAACGGCAAGGGTCTCGAGCTGATTCCATTCCGCCACATTGAGTTGCTCTTCAACACGCCACCCTTCTTCAATCATCTCGCCCCAAACACCAACGATGGCTTTGGCGATGTTTCCTTTCTCACCAAGTACCGGTTCTTTGCGCGCAATGAAGAACACGGCAATGCCATCATCACTGCCTTCTTTGGCGGCTCAGTCCCCACCGGCAAGAACGGCAACGGCTCCTGCTGCGCCATCGTGACCCCCACGCTCGCAGTGGGTAAAGGCTGGGGGCTCTTCGATCTCACTTCCACCGCCGGTGGCACGCTCCCTGTCACCAATAGCAAGGGCCTTGGCCACACCGTGCTCTGGAACAGTGTTGCGCAGTACCGCCTCGAACACACCGGTATCGCACGCCTCTTCTGGCCAGAAGTTGAGATGAACTCCAGCTTCTTCTTTGGGGGAGCTAGCGATGGCAAAGCGACCACCTACGCCACGCCAGGAGTGGTCATTGGCCGCGTTCCGCTTTCCCACGGTTCTGAGGGCACGCCCGGCCGTCTCGGTCTCACCTTCGGAGCGGGCGAGCAGATCGCCGTGACCCACTTCCACACGACAAACCACAACCTCATCCTCACCGTGCGTCTGCCCTTCTAAGAGGCTGCCGCTACAACGTCCATGAAATCTGGTGTTCCCATGCCGCCTCGCTCATTTCTTCGGGCTTTGATTGCGCTCACCGCCAGCGCGCTTTTCACGGCTTGCGCGGCCTGTCGCACTGCTAGGCCCGTCGTCCTCACGGTGTCCGTTGCAGCAAGTCTCACTGACGCAATACAGGCAGCAGAAGCCGTCTACACACACGCTCATCCACGCGTTCAGTTCCGCAATAACTTTGGCGGTTCCGGGATGCTGGCGCAGCAAATTGAGCTCGGTGCAACGGTGGATATTTTCCTCGCCGCGGCAGAGGAACCTATGAGCGAAGTTGACGCACGAGGTCTCCTTGTTCCCGGCTCACGTCGCAACTTGCTGCGCAACACGCTTGTGCTCATCGCACCGTTGGACTCGAAGCTCAGCAGCTTCGATCAACTCACAGGCCCCGATGTGCGCACTGTAGCCATCGGCGATCCGGGCCATGTCCCTGCTGGCATGTACGCGCAGCAGACGCTCGCCGCGCTGCACCTGCTGTCCGCCCTGGAGCCGCGCCTTGTCCTCGGAGAAAACGTCCGCCAAGTACTCACCTACGTAGAAACGGGTAATGCCGACGCCGGCCTCGTGTACGCCACCGATGCGGCAACCACACACAGGGTGCGCGTCGTCGCCACAGCGCCGGAGTCGACCCATGCCCCCATCATCTATCCGGTCGCCGTGCTCCGCGCCGGTGCGCATCCCGGCGAATCGGAAAGTTTTCTTGCATGGCTCGGCTCGCCTGCCGCGCGCACTTTCTTCACGCAGCGTGGATTTACCATGGCAGCACAGTGATGCTCGCCGTTGATCCATCGCCGCTTCTCATCTCGCTGGCCACCACGGCTGTAGCTACTATCTTTACTTTCTTTCTTGGCCTCGTTGCCGCACGCGCCCTCTACGCATCGAAGAGTCCTCTGCGCCCCTGGATCGATGGCCTTCTCACGCTTCCTCTCGTCCTGCCACCCACAGTCGTCGGCTTCCTACTTCTGCTGCTCTTCGGCCGAGAGAGCCCGATCGGCCGTCTGCTCGCGCACCTCAGCATCTCCATCGTCTTCTCGTGGCCGGCCACCGTCATCGCCGCCACAGTCGTTGCTTTCCCTCTTATGTATCGCACTGCTGTTGGCGCTTTTGAGCAGGTCAATCCCACCCTGCTCGATGCGGCGCGCACCCTCGGCGCGTCCGAGGGCCGCATCTTCCGCCGCATTCTGCTGCCGCTCGCCGCGCCGGGCGTGCTCGCCGGAACGGTACTCGCCTTCGCCCGCGCCATGGGAGAGTTTGGCGCTACGCTTATGCTCGCAGGCAACATCCCCGGCCGCACCCAGACCATGCCCATCGCCATTTACAGCGCTGCGGAGCGCGATGACATGCGCGCCGCCACACTCTGGGTCGTGCTCATCGTTGCTCTCTCTCTGGCTATCATTCGCCTTCTCCATGTGGAAGCCCGCACGAGCCGCCGGCGGCGCAAAGCGCAAGCACGCCTTTCCACGTCAGAACCCATACCTGCTCCCATCGCTACACCCGGCACGCCTCCCGCAACGCCGCTCCTTGACGTCGAGATCGAGAAGGCCCTCAACCATTTCGTGCTGCGCGTCGGCCTCCGCGCAGGCCGCGGGGCCGTCGGCCTGCTTGGCGCTTCCGGGGCAGGTAAATCCATGACGCTCCGCCTCATCGCCGGCATCGCCACGCCAACGCGCGGCCACATCGCACTCCACGGCCGCACCCTCTTCAGCAGTAGCGAAGGCATTCATATTCCACCAGCCGAACGACGCATCGGCGTAGTTTTTCAAGACTACGCGCTCTTTCCCCACATGACGGTCGCTGAAAATATCGCCTTCGGCCTGCACTCGCTGGGGCCTGCGGAACGCAGCCTCCGCGTTCATTCGTGGCTCGGGCAACTTGATTTGACGCATCTCGCGCATCGCTTTCCCAGAGAAATCTCTGGCGGTGAGCGCCAGCGAACCGCCCTTGCGCGCTGCATGGCCCTCGACCCTGAAGCACTCCTTCTCGATGAGCCTTTCGCCGCACTGGATCCCCACTTGCGCCGCCAGCTCGAAGGCCAGTTGCGCCGTAGCCTCGCAAGCTACCGCGGGGTCGTCCTCTTCGTCACTCACGATATGGAGGAAGCCTTCCGCTTCTGCACCGATTTGCTCGTGCTCGATGGTGGCCGCGTCATCGCCAGCGGCCCGCGCCAGCAGCTTTTCGAACAGCCTCGCACCGTCGCCGCTGCCCGCCTCACCGGATGCAAAAACATCGCAGCCGCCCAACTGATCTCGTCGCAGCGCACGCGCATCGACGTCCCCGCATGGCAGTGCGAGCTTGAATGTGCAACCACGCCGCCTACGGCTCTTACGCACATTGGCTACCGCTCGCATCATCTGCGCTTCCTGCCACCCGGCGATGCGCCCAACACATTTCTGTGCTGGCTGGTGGAGACCAGTGAAGCTCCGCATGAGATGACGCTTTATCTGCGTCTCCACGCCGCACCCGCTCCCGGCGAGCCCCACCACATCCAGGCAGACATTCCCAAAGACCACTGGCTCACGCTCAGCGCGCAGCCACAGCCATGGCGCGTGCAGCTTGATCCTGCCCGCCTGCTGCTGCTCGAAGACCCTGGTTCGTAGTCTGCCCATCCCCCATCTTCTACACTTGAAGCATGGATGTTCTTTATGGCGTGCACTCCGTCGAAGAGGCCGTGCGCGCGGGCCGGCGCAAATTTGATCATGTTCTCGTTGCGCGCGAGCGTCATGATGACCGACTCGCTCGCCTCATCGCCGAATGCCGGGCCGCGGGCCTCCGCGTGCGCCAGGAGCCGCGCGAGCACCTCACCCACATCGCCGGCACATCGATGCACCAGGGTATCGTCGCCCTCGTTCGACCACAACAAATGCTCGCGATTGAAGACTTATTTGAGCCTGTCGTGCCCGGCCGCACCCGCCTTGTTCTCGCACTCGACGGCGTGGAAGATCCGCAGAACCTGGGTGCGTTGCTCCGTGTCGCCGATGGGGCAGGCGCCGACGGCGTTGTGCTCACTGAGCGCCGCGCTGCCCCGCTGAGTCCTGTTGCCGTGAAGGCCAGTGCCGGAGCCTCTGAGCATCTCCGCATCGCGCGCGTCGTCAATCTCGTCCGCGCCCTTGAAGATCTCAAACAGCGCAACCTATGGGTCATCGGCCTTGATGAGCGTGGTACCGAGAGCTACGACGAGTTCGATTTCACCGGTGACTGTGTTCTTGTTCTGGGCCGCGAGGGAGCCGGCCTGCATGACCTCGTTCGCAAAACCTGCGATCATCTGCTACGCATCCCAATGGCTGGCGGCGTCAGTTCGCTCAATGTCTCAGCCGCAGGCGCTGTCGTGCTCTATGAAGCTGCGCGCCAACGCCGCGCTGCAGCTCACGGTCAGGCTCGCCCTTCGGCATCCGGCGCGTCCAAACCAAAGCAACAGAAAGGCCTCGGTTCATGAAGTTTCTCCTCGCCTGTGGTGTGGCGCTCGCCCTGCGGTGCGTCCCGCTCAGCGCATCTCCCCAAGCTCCCACCACAGCCACGCAGTCCACGCCGACTCAACCAAATGAGTCGGCGCAGCCCCCGCACGGCAAGGTGATCTTCTCGCGCTCTATCGACCATGGCGGAGAGGCCACCACACAAGCCGGCAACGCATCCGGTATGCCCGCACTACCCGCGACAAGTGCCCCCGCCATCGACAATGCCGAGCGCGAAGCCGTCACTATCACCGCCATGGACCTTGATGTCCATCTCCATCCGGCGGACAGCCAGCTCGCCATCCACGCGCTCGTCACCGTGCGTAACGATAGCCCTAAAGCCCTCACCCGCATTCCTCTGCAAATCTCTTCTGCGCTCACCTGGCAGCGAGTGCGCGTGGAAGGGAAGGATGTCTCTGCGGCCATCGCCACGCTCAACTCCGACACCGATCACACCGGCCAGCTCCACGAAGCAGAAATCCCGCTCGCAACACCGCTCGCACCTCGTCAAACTCTGCGCATCGATTGCAACTACGGCGGCGCCATCACACTCTCTGCCCAACGCCTCGTCGCACTAGGCACGCCCCACGATGTCGCCATTCGTTCCGACTGGGATGAAGTCTCTGTTCCCTTTACCGGCCTGCGCGGCTTTGGCAATGTCGTCTGGTACCCCGTAAGCAGCGTGCCCGTTCTCCTGGGCGATGGCGCACGGCTTTTCAACGAAGTCGGCGCACACAAGCTGCGGCTCTCCCCTGCCCATCTTCGCGTCCAACTCACAATTGAGTTTCCATACGATCAGCCACCCACCGTCGCCGTCATCGATGGCACCTCCGTTCCGCTCGCCATCCTCTCCAAAGGTGGCTTTGGCCCGGCTTCCGATGGCGTTGCCGCGGCATCCTTTCAAACTGATCAGATTGGTTTTGAAGAGCCAAGCTTCTTCGTCGCACGCCGCACCGCGCACGACGGCCCAGATTTCACCGCGTGGACATTACCAGACGACGAGGTCGCCATCCAGGCATGGAATGCAGCCGCTACCACCGTCACGCCGTTCCTTGCTGACTGGCTCGGCCAGGTCCCACGCTCGAAGCTCACGCTGCTCGACTTGCCAGATCCTGACGATGCGCCATTCGAATCCGGTTCTCTGCTTGCCGCCAGCCTGCATGAGACCAGCGCGGCCGATCTTCAAAGCGTCCTGGTGCACGCCCTCACGCATGCCTGGATGCCATCTCCGCGTGCCTGGGTGCGTGAGGGAGTCGCCACTTTTATGGGCACGCTTTGGATCGAGAAACTTCATGGCCGCGACGAAGCCCTTGGCGTGCTTGAAGCATCTCGCTCAGCCCTCGCGCTTGAAGAACCGGCCAGTCCCGGCGAAAGCCCCGGTCAGCCGCTCGCGCAGGCCATCGCGCCCATCTACTACCGCACCAAAGCCGCTTACATCTTCTGGATGCTACGTGACCTCATCGACGTCCCTGCGCTCCGCGAGGCATTTCATAACTATCAGCCGAAGCTGGACACGGACCTTGGGCCGGACGCCGAACCACCCGCGGGTGAGATGGAAGCCCTTCTGCGCAATGCCGCCAAAGCCTCGGGCAAAGACTGCACCTGGTTCTTTGCAGACTGGATTGACGCCGATAAAGGCCTGCCTGATCTCAGCATCGGCAATGTTTTCTATGAACCAGCGCACGCAGGCACATGGCTCGTTTCCATCAACCTCTCGAATGCTGGCTATGCCGGCGTGGAGGTCCCCGTTACCGCGCACACTGCTAAAACAACCGTCACAGATCGCGTCTTCATTCCCGGCCGCGGCAGTATCACTCACCGGCTCCTGCTCATGAACGAGCCCACGCAGATCCAGCTGAATGATGGCGTGGTTCCTGAGGTGCAAGCCAGCGTTCATATCAAGGACATGGACCAGAAACCCACCGGCACAACACCGCAACTGCCCTCACCGGAGCCGCCTCTTGTTCCCCCACCCATTCCATCCCCGGTTCAGCCCATGCGTCCCTGACGCTGATTTTGCCCTTTCATGCATGGGATTTTCATCCGCGCGCATTTGCAAAACCTTGATTGCCCGCAAAGCGCAATCGCAGAAGCGCCCCTAGAGTCGACATTGGATCGTGATGCCGGTTCCGCCTGCATCCAGGCAGAACCGGCCTGCAATCACTCCTTCGACTCACGGAGCAAGGTCACCGGCCCCAGCAGGCCCGATGGCAGCAGCGGCGAGTTCGCCTTGTACGAGTTCCACGTCTCGAATGTGTACTTCTTCGTGACCCCCGGCTGCTGATCGCCGATGATCCGGTTCACCCAGGAATTGATCACCTGGATCGTCAGTTGATTCGCTCCGGGCCGTAGTGCTGATGTCACATCGACACGGAACGGTGCGTGCCAGACGGTACCGAGCTGCCTCCCGTTGACAGTCACAATCGCCATGTTCCGCACATCGCCCAGATCGAGCCACAGTGTCGCACCCGTCTGAAACCATTCCGCAGATGCAGTCAACGTCTTCGTGTAGGTCCCGGTCCCCGAAAAGTACTTCACTCCCGGATCACTGCTCGTGTCCCATGCAATCAGTTTGTCGAGAGCGATGGAGTCCGGCGCACCACGATCCGGCTGGAAGGCAAGAGTCCAGGGTCCATCCAACGTGGCCAGGGACGTTGCTCGCATGGCAGGTACCGTGCGAGAGCGCTCACTCGTTGGCTTCTGGAAAACCACAAAGACCGTGCCCCACGGCTCAAAGTGCAACGGCACTGTCGTGCGGCCATTCGAAATCGTATATGACGCCGGCACCGTCCTACCCGTTTCCGAGTACCAAAGCTCTGGCGCCTTCTCCGTAACCCGGAATGTCGCCTCGACCGTCGAGGGCTGATCGCCGCGATTATCCAGGAAGTACAGGTCACCATCACTGAGTTTGCGATGGACAAACGGGATGGCTTGCCCGTTCGCATTATGCGTGATCTCAAAATCTGGCGGGATTTGGAGATCCTTCAACGCAGCCTCAGCGTTGGCTCCCGCGTACACCTTGCCTCTGCCAACTGAGTGAACGCCGGTCCCATCTCCGAAGAGCTCGCTGCTCAAGGTATTGAACGTCTTGGCATCATCCGCAAGGCTCGGCGTCCCCACAGGCTTCTCCCCGGCCACCACTGCGCCCTGCTCCACCAGCGCATGAATCGCGCGAAGAACGGGGAGTGACATGTGTCGGCTGTATTTGTCGAGCGCCAGAACCCGATAGCTCATACCCGAGCGCGTCGTGATTTGGCCGTTGTGCACGCTGAGCTCGTGAATGAGCCCATCTGCATTGATGTAATCGAAGTTGTATCCCACGGGCACATCCGGCGCGGACTCAGCAAAGATCGCCGTCAAGTTCGAATCTTCACCATAAAAATAGAGAACATCTGCGTCGAAGCGTCCCTCCTGCAGCAGAAAGGAGTTGCGCGCAAGGTACCTTGTCCACACTTGCGCCTGCTCTGCCCAGGTGTCATTGCGATTGAACCACTGCCCACACGGCCCCAGCGTAACTCCAGGCGCTTTGCCCACCAGCGGCTGGTGCGCTGATTCGTGAATGACGAAGCGGTTAATGCCGTTCAGAAACTCCTGGTCTGCCGTTTGCTTCAGGGTCGCCGGTGACCATGCCCATGCCGTGAGCGCGTCGCACGAGGTCATCGACTCCGCCGCCGCCACGTTCTGTCCGTAGATATGCGCTACGGAAGCCGACTCACGATCGTCTGCGTTGTAGCCATAAGTCGGGTTGTTCACGCCCGGCTTTTGAACCCACATCGCGCTCATCGGAATATCGTCCAGCTTTTTCACCTCCATGCCATCCGCGATAAACGCGCGACCAGACTCATGCGATTCGCCATAGTGCCCCATCCCGCGTTCTTTCAGTGAAGCCTCCACCTGCCCGTAATGCTCATCTGCCGTCAGGTCGGCAATGGTCTTGCGAAAATCCCATAGAAATTGATCGCTCGCTTCCGCGCTCTCCACAATGCGCCCCGTCAGCACCGGCATCCAGGGCCGCGGATCATAGCCCCGCCGCTTCGTAAACTCGGCGATCATGTTGTCGGTCCAATTCTGCGCTCCCGCCTCCCAGCTGTCGGTGATCACATAGCGGATGCCGCGCGCTCCCATCATGCCGGCGCCCACCGTGTTCTGATAGCTGTTCAGGTAGTTGTCCATGTAGTGCTTCACATACCCGGCATTCAGCTTGTCCACTTCCAGCCCCGTCGCCTCGGCCGTCGCGGGATGATTGGTGATTCCCAGCAGCGAGTAGCCAAAGCGCAACACGACCCAGTGCCCTTTTGGCGGCGTCCAGTCAAGCGTGCCGTCTGGCCGCACATTGCTCGTCAAATCGATCACATCAGACTTCTGAATCGCATCTTTCGACGTGAAAGCGGGCGTCGCCATGCTGTAAAGATCCCACACCGGATTGAAGGCTGCCTTTTCCTCAAACCGATTCACACGCGCACCGGGATGGAGCACCAATTCTTCAATCAGATGATCCTTCGGCGGAGGGGGAAGCTTGAATCCCGAGTCCTCCATCGAATTCGGCGGCACGGGCATCGTCTTGAACGTCACCCGAAAATACTTCGCCGTCACAGGCTCAAATGAGAGCGTGTGCTCCGTTGCTCCACTCTTCGGAATCTTCAGCACCACGCGGAAGTTCTGGCCGTCATCGCTGGCCTCCAAGGCTCGGCCACTCTCTTCGCCCGGCGGCAAAAAAATATCCGCGGGGTTGCGCTGGCCGGCAACCAGCGTCAGCGCGCGGATCGTCACCGGCTTGGCAAAGGCATATTGGATCCAGGCCTTGTCGCCTATCTTGGAAGCCATGGGAAGCGCCACAGGCTTCACCAGATCACCGTCCGAAAGCAGCCCAATGTCAATCGTGCCGCCGCTCGTCGTAATCACCGGGTGGTACGCCTCAAGCGGGACATCCGTTGCAGCTTTCCGATACGCAATCACAACTGAGTCCGCATAGTACTCTGGCGGCTTGTAACTGGTGCCGACAATCGCGCCAATATCCTCCACACCAAGATTCTGAAAGGCCCCGGTGTTTGACGGCGGATGCGCCAGCGCTTTCGCGAAGGGCTTGCCACCCTCCACTGCCGTCTCGCTCCAGACATACTTCTTCATCGCTTCTTTGGCTGGCACCCATGGCCCGCCAGTCTCGCTCCACCCCGGCGATCCCGCAATTGCTTCCTCTAAGCCCAACTGGTCGGCCAGTGTCGTCGCGTAGTTGAAGGCGTCCTTCCACTCGGGCGTCATATAAACCAGTCGCTCCTTGACCACCTGCGGTGTAAAGAGCGCGGCATCAAAATTCTGGAAGCCGCCCAGCCCCGCGCGATGCATCCACTCAAGATCAAGCTGGATGCCCTCCTTCGTGATGTTGCCGTTCATCCAATGCCACCACACGCGCGGTTGTGCGCTCTGCGGCGGGTTCTCAAAGCCGCTCTTCAATGGGTTTGAAGCATCTTGGGCCCCGCCCATGGCCGTCGCACTCGATAGCAGCATCAAAGCCGAAAAAACAAGCGACTTGTGAAACCCGAATCCGCAGCGTCTCGCTCTCATAACCTCTCCCTTACCCCGCGCGCTCTCTGGCCAGAGCCCAGCCCGCCCCCCCCCAAACCAACCGCCGGCTACGGTGCAGATGACAACCGGGGAAGCGCTGAAACGAGCCGGACAGAGCGGGATGAATTCTGGCGAAGTGTATAGACGGCTCTCCGAGTATGTCAATTGCAAAAATATTTGCCTATTGATTCCTTTGCATTGGACCCCGCTTCCTCTCTCACCTCTCTGGAACCATCCCGCAAGATCCCGCGTATTGCTGAAGAGAACTACGCAACCCAAAGCCGCATCTTTGCGGCCCTGCGCCTTCGTGATTCGTCCAAGAGAATGACCGGCCACATTGGCTACAAAGGGTCGTTTCCGACCCTCCAGGGCTCGGGACGCAAAGAACTGACCTGGTCTTTGCGTACACTAGGTGCACCAGTGGGTAAAGCGGAGTCTTGCGCAGCCATGCCCCGGAGCCAGCGAATTGGGCGGCTCAGACAGGAAAGCCTGACCTTATGGAACTGATGGAAGGGGTAAAGCTCGCGCTCCAGGCGCTCTGGACGAACAAGTTGCGCAGCATACTCACGCTCATCGGCGTCGTGATCGGCGTGGCCTCGGTCATCACTGTTGTTACGCTCACCAATGGCGCCAAGGCTTTCGTGACCAGCAAGATCAACACCTACGGCGCGGATGTGGTGACCATCAGCAAGATGCCCCAGACCTTCATCACCATGGAAGAGTATCTGGAGTTCCAGAAGCGACGTGACGTCACCGTCGATGATTTCCACTGGATTGAGTCCGCCTGTAAGCTTTGTGTCTCGGTCGGCGCCCAGCAAACCAAAACCGGTGGCGTGGTCTACGGGAAGCAATCCACAACCGACACGCAAATCCGCGGATGGACGTGGACCATGCCGGCCATGTCAAACCTGAATATCGTCATCGGGCGCGGTTTTACAGAAACCGAGGATACCCATAGCGCACCCGTTGCGGTTGTCGGTGCGGACATTGTGAATAACATGCTCGGACCCGGCGATCCCCTCGGCAAGGAGATCCGCGTGGATGGCACACCATTTCGGGTCATTGGCGTCGCAGAAGCCCAGGGCAAGATGTTTGGCCAGAGTATGGACAACTGGGTCGCTATTCCTCTCACGGCCTACCTCGCCAATTATGGTGCCCACGGTTCACTTACCATCTATGCCGACGCGGGGGGGGGCGGCGCCATCATGGACGCCGTCCAGGACGAATTGCGCGTTCTCATGCGGATTCGGCGTCACCTGAGGCCGGATGCGACAGACAGCTTTACCGTTGACACCAGCGCCACCTTTCAAAATCTGCTCGGCCGAATCCTCAACAACTTTGGCGCGGTCGTCGTCGCCATTGCGGGTATCTCCCTGGTAGTTGGCGGCATCGTCATCATGAACATCATGCTGGTCAGCGTCACGGAACGAACCCGCGAAATTGGCGTCCGAAAGGCGCTCGGAGCGCGACGCAAAGACATTCTGCTCCAGTTCTTGATTGAGTCAGCAACCATGTCGCTCGTTGGCGGCGTCATCGGCGTTGTCGGCGGGATTGCCGTCGCCAAGGTCATTACGCTCATCGTTGCCTTCCCCTCGGTGGTACAGATCTGGTCCATCCTCGTCAGCCTCTTTGTCGCCACCGCCGTGGGCTTGTTCTTTGGCGTTTATCCAGCAGCAAAAGCTGCACAACTGGACCCCATTGTGGCTCTGCGCTCGGAGATCTGACGATGCGATTCAGCGATTCAATCGAGTCCGTCAAGCTGGCCCTGGATACGCTGCGGAAAAATAAGCTGCGTTCCTCGCTCACGATTCTTGGCATCTCCATCGGCATCTCGACGGTCATCCTCATCTCCTCGGCCATCAACGGGCTCAATACCAACATTGCGCAGTTCGTGAATTCACTGGGCACCAACGACCTTTGGGTCTTCCGCTTCGAGCCATTCGGCAAGCGGCCAACCACGGAAGAGCTCAACCGCAAGCAACTCACCTATGACGATGGCATCGCCATGCGTGCCCTTCCCCATGTCCTGGCAGTCGATCCGGAACTGACTTCGCAGGACTTCCAGACCGGCCTTGGCGATGTCTCCGTCAGACGAGGCAAATATTCGATACATAACACCATCCTGAATGGAACCACCTCGCAGGTGAAGGACACCGCCGACATCGAACTGTTGGAGGGCCGCATGTGGACCCCCGACGAGGAAAAGCGTTCCGCTGATGTCGTCGTCCTGGGGCATGATGCCGCCGAAGATCTTTTCCCCAATGAGTCTCCCATCGGCAAAGACATTGAATGCCGCGGTGACATCTTTACCGTGATTGGAGTCCTGGACAAGCAGCCGCAACCCTTCGGAAGCGGGCGCAACACCCAGGACAACTCAGCCTATTTCCCCCTGTCGACATTCCACAAAATTCACCCGGAGATCAAGGATTACTGGATCGTGGTGAGGTATGACCACCAGGCCAACAAGGCTCTCGTCGCTGAGGAGGTTCGCGAACTGCTCCGCGTGCGCCGTGGCCTGCGCGCCAATCAGGACGACAACTTCGCCATCTTCGGCCCCGACTCCCTGACGCGCCTCTGGAACCAGCTCACCGGCGGACTCTTCCTATTCATGGTGGCCGTTTCCTCGGTCGGCCTCATGGTCGGCGGCGTCGGCGTCATGAACATCATGCTGGTCAGTGTTACGGAACGAACGCGCGAAATCGGAGTGCGCAAGGCAATCGGCGCCACCAAAAAGAACATCCTTCTGCAATTCACGGTCGAAGCTGTCACGCTCTGCATGGTAGGTGGACTGGTTGGGATCCTTGCAGGCTCCCTCTTCACCCTGATTCTGCACTTCGCAGTCTCCTTTCTTCACGCCGCGCTCTCCGCCACCTGGGTCATCGTTGCCTTCGTCGTAGCCTGCCTCGTCGGTCTCGTCTTCGGCATCTATCCGGCATGGAAGGCAGCATCCATGGATCCGATTGAGGCCCTCCGCTACGAGTAAGTCGCGCGGCCCCAACTTGAGCAGCAGGGCCATTGTCTGTTAGGAATGAGTGGTTCCAGAAAGGACTCATTGCTGATGGACCCCACAATGCGTCGACGAGCCTTTCTTCGTGCAGTGGCCAGCGTGGCGGCTGCATCTGCATTCCCTTCCGCAGCCATGGCCTCCTCCATCAAACCGCGCGCGGAGAGCGGCGGAGCTCCGCCCATCCGCCTCGGAATGGCGAGTTATACATTTCGCGAATTTTCACGGGCGCAAATGATCGCCGACCTTCACACCCTCGGCATCACTGGCCTCAATGCAAAGGACGTCAAGGACCACCTGCCCATGGACCCCGCAGGCGAAGCTGAGGCCCTCGCCGATTACGCAGCACACGGCATCACGCTTCACGCCGTCGGTGCGGTCTATTTCCGCAAGGATGAAGAAGCGGATATTCGATCTAAATTTGAATATGCGCATCGCGCCGGAGTGACAGTCATCGTCGCCGGAGATCCTTTACCAGCCGCATTGCCGCTCATCGAGCGATTCGTGCGCGAATACGATATTCGTTTCGCGATCCACAACCACGGACCGGAAGACGCGATCTATCACTCACCTCTCGATGTCCTCAAGGCAGTCGGCCACATGGATTCCCGCATCGGGTGCTGCATCGACGTCGGTCACTGCGTGCGAGCTGGCACTGACGTGGTGGAAGCAATCCATGCGGCCGGGCCACGCCTCTTCAACGTCCACATGAAGGACCTGGCTGACCTGAAGGTCAAGGAGAGCCAGGTGGCCGTCGGCCAGGGCAAGCTGCCCATCCGCGAAATCTTTCAGGCGTTGATTGCCATCCGATATCCAGGGTGGGTCGACCTCGAATATGAGATTCATGGCGATGACCCCTTGCCGGGCGTCACCGAAAGCGAAGCCTACATGCGCGGCGTGCTGACGGGCATGGGCTACGCGGCCAACGGATAGCTCAGGCGATTGGTAGGCTGACGAAGGGAGCGCGGAGATGAGTGCAACGGCTCCGGCAATGGCAGAGGGCGTGGGCGCGAGGCCCATGCTGGTGCGGCGGGCGGCGGTGCTGGGCGCGGGCGTGATGGGCTCGCGGATTGCGGCGCACCTGGCGAATGCGGGGATTCCGGTGCTGCTTCTGGATATGGTCCCGGCGGGTGACGGCGCGCGGAATCGGCTGGCGGAGAGCGCGCTGGCGGCGCTGGCGAAGGCGAAACCGGCGGCCCTGTATGAGGCGAGCGCGGCGGCGCGGATTGTGCCGGGGAATTTTGACGATGACCTGCCGAAGCTGCGCGGCTGCGATTGGGTGATTGAGGCGGTCGCGGAGAATCTCGAGATCAAGCGGGCGCTGCTAGCGCGGGTGACGCCGCATCTGGATGCGCATGCGGTGTTGACGACGAACACGTCGGGGCTGCCGGTAGGAAAGATTGCAGCGGAGCTGACATCGCACCGGGCGCGGTTCTTCGGGACACACTTCTTCAATCCGCCGCGGTATATGCGGCTGCTCGAAATCATTCCTACGGCGGAGACGGACGCGGAGCTGGTGCGGGCATTTGCGGCTTTTGCTGACCAGATGCTAGGCAAGCAGATTGTGTTTGCGCACGACACGCCAAACTTCATTGCGAACCGGATGGGGATGATGGTGATGTTCCGGACCGCGGAGCTGATGCAGGAACAGGGCCTGACGGTGGAGGAGATTGACGCGCTGACGGGCCCTGCGATTGGATGGCCGCGCACGGGGACCTTTCGGCTTGCGGACATGGTGGGCATCGACGTGATGGCACACGTGGCGCGGAATTTTCCGGGCGGCGCTGCGGGCGGTTTTTCGCTTGTTTTGGAGGAGATGGTCCGGCGCGGATGGATTGGCGATAAGGCGGGACAGGGCTTCTACAAAAAGCAGCGCGGCGCTGATGGCAAGGACGAGCGGCTGGTATTGGATTTGAAGACATTTGAGTACCGGCCTGCGCAGAAGGCGGCGCTGCCCGCGCTGGAGATGGCGAAGAACGCGGCGACGGTGGAGGAACGGCTGCGGCTGCTGATGGCGAACGATCCGGCGAAGGACAAGGCGGCGCGCTTCCTTTGGCCGCTGCTGGGCGCGGTGTGGAACTTTGCGGCGGAGCGGATTGGCGAGGCGGCGGACGATGCGCCGTCAATCGATGCGGCGATGCGCGCGGGCTTCAACTGGGAGCTGGGTCCGTTTGCGATGTGGGATGCGGTGGGCGTGCGCGCGAGCGTGGAGCGGATGCAGGCGCTGGGCATGCCGGTGTGCGCGGCGGCGCGGGCGCTGCTGGATGCGAAGTATGACCGCTGGTATGCAGCGGATGGTCCGCAGTGCTACAACCCGCGGACGCATGCGTGGGAACCGCTGCCGGAGCGGCCGGGCCATGCGCGGGTGGCGGACTTCAGGCGCGCGAATGGCGTGGTGCGCGGGAACAGCGGAGCGTCGCTGGTGGACCTGGGCGACGGGATTGGGTGCATCGAGCTGCACGCGGTGAAAAGCGCGATCGGCGCGGACGTGGTGCAGATGGTGACGGCGGTGTTAAACGCAGCGTCGGATGCGGTAAGGGATTTTGCGGGGTTTGTGATCTCGGGCGATCGCGAGCACCTGAGCGTGGGCGCGAATCTGCTGCAACTGCTGCTGGTGGCGCAAGAGGGCGAGTGGGAGGAAGTGGATCTGGCGATTCGCGGCTTCCAGCAGATGACGCAGGCGATCAAGTTCTGCCCGCGGCCGGTGGTGGTGACGCCGTTTGGCATGACGCTGGGCGGAGGCGCGGAGATGAGCCTGCATGCGGCGCGGCGGCACGCGCATGCGGAGACGTACATGGGCCTGGTGGAGGCGGGCGTGGGGCTGATTCCCGGCGGCGGCGGCACGAAGGAGATGCTGCTGCGCGCGGTGGACGCGGCGCTGGCATTGGCACCGCCTGATCCGAAAGACCCGCCATCGCGCTTTACGCAGGGCGCGGAGATGGCAACGGCGCTGAAACGGAATTTCGAGACGATTGCGCTGGCGAAGGTGTCCACTTCGGCGGCGGAGGCAAAGGCGCTGGGTCTGCTGGCAGCGAGCGATCGGGTGACGTTGAATCGCGAGCGATTATTGCTGGACGCGAAGGAGCAGGTACTCGCGCTGGCTGAGGCTGGGTATGCGCCACCGACGCAGCGGACGCAGGTTCCCGCGCCGGGGCTGGGCGCACTGGCGATGCTGGAGACGGGCGTTTATCTGATGGGCGAGGCGGGCTATGCAAGCGAGCACGACCAGAAGGTGGCGCAGTGGTCGGCGTACGTTTTGTGTGGCGGACGCGTGACGACGGGCACGGCGGTGAGCGAGCAGTATCTGCTGGATGTGGAGCGCGAGGCTTTTCTGTCGTTGTGTGGCGAACGCAAGACGCAGGAGCGGATTGCGTTTACGCTGAAGACGGGAAAGCCACTGAGGAACTAGGGCCGGATGCTACGAGCGAAGGTGTGGGCAACGAGTTGCGCGGCAGTGGTGCAGATGGCGGCGAGCCTCATGACGGCGCAGACGCGGTGGAATCCCCAGGCGATGCCGCCGCTGACCGAACGTGGGCAGGTAACAGTGGAGGGGAAAAAAGCTCCGTACCTGATCCGGCGGCTGCCGGTGGTGTCCTTTCCCGATTTGCCTGCGGCCACGGCCGCTGCGCTCAACGCCAGCGGCTGCATGATCCCGCAGACCTATGAGGCGCACCGGCCAGAAAACGTGGTGCAAGGCAGTCTGGAAGAGGCCGGCAGCCACGATTGGGCTGTCCTCTGCGAAGCCAAGGGAACTGTAACGCTGCTCGTCTTTTTTGGCTCGGCACCCGGCATTGCAATGGAGCTCGCATCCGCTCCAGTCACGGAGCGTTTGCAGGCACACGATCCAAGCGGGGTCCTGGGCTTCAACTGGGGCATCGACGCGGCCTCGCCAGAAGATGTGCATGATGCACAGGCCGGCCTCGCGCCGCGGCCCGCGCCCATCGCACACGATGCCCTTGCGGATTCCGTCGTGGAGCATCGCACCATCTATCACTTCTATGAAAAGCGCGCATGGACGCTGCTGCCAACCCCCCAGTAGCCGCGCGCAAAAGGAGCCAATGCCATGCGGGAAGCAGTGATTGTGAGCGCGGTGCGGACGCCGGTGGGACGCGCGCCGAAGGGCGCCTTTGCAACGAAGCGGCCCGACGACCTGGCTGCCGTTGCCTTGGGCGGAGCTTTGGAGCGCGTGCCGGGGCTGGACAAAGGTGAGATTGAGGACGTGATTCTGGGCTGCGCGCAGCCGGAGGGCGAGCAGGGCTGGAACGTGGCGCGCTATGCGGCGCTGCGAGCGGGGCTGCCGGTGGCGGTTCCCGGTGTGACGGTGAACCGGCTGTGCGCCTCAGGGCTGGAGGCGATTGCGCAGGCCGATATGCGCATCCGCGCGGGCGGCTGCCGCGTGGTGATGGCGGGCGGCACGGAGTCGATGAGTTTAATCCCGATGGGCGGACTGAAGCCGAGCCCGAATCCGTGGCTGGCGGAACACTATCCGGCGGCGCTGCTGACGATGGGACTGACGGCGGAGCGGGTCGCGCGACGGTATGGCGTTACGAGAGTAGAACAGGACGCCTTTGCGCTGCGCAGCCATGAGAAAGCATTGGCCGCGCAGGCTGCGGGGCGGTTTGCAGATGAACTGGTTGCGGTGACGGTGACGACGGCTGTGCCGGGTGCGAAGGCGGGCAAGCCTGTGGTGACGGAGACGGTGGTGGCCGCCGATGAGGGACCGCGCGCGGACACGTCGGCCGCGGCGCTGGCAGCGCTGAAGCCGGTCTTTCATGCGCAGGGGACGGTGACGGCGGGCAACTCGTCGCAGACATCGGATGGAGCGGCGGCGCTGGTACTGATGGAGGCGGCGCGGGCGCAGGAGCTGGGGCTGAAGCCGCGAGCGCGGCTTGCGGCCTATGCCGCGGCGGGATGCCTGCCGGAAGAGATGGGCATGGGTCCGGTGTTTGCCGTGCCAGTGGCGCTAAAGCGGGCGGGGCTGAAGCTGAGCGACATTGACGTAATCGAGCTGAACGAGGCGTTTGCCGCGCAGTCACTGGCGGTGATGCGCGAGCTGGGGATGGACCCGGAGCGGGTGAACGTGAACGGCGGTGCGATTGCGCTGGGGCATCCGCTGGGATGCACGGGATCAAAGCTGACGGCGACGGTGTTGGGGGAGATGGATCGGCGCGGCGCGCGCTATGGGATGGTGACGATGTGCGTGGGCGGCGGGATGGGCGCGGCGGGGATTTTTGAGCGGCTGGGGTAGAGCGCGCTTCAGAAAAAGAACATGGTCTGTAGGTTTGCGGTGAAGGCTCCAGGCAGGCGCGGGGTGATGGCCGGGCGCGTGTTGTAGGCGGCGCCGGCGGAGACGTAGATGCCGGAGCGCAGGTGGACGGAGTAGCTGGCCGAGGCGGTTGACAGGCTGGATGCGGTGGTTTTTCCGGCGGCGGCGAACTGTGCGCGGGTGAAGCGGCTGTATCCGGTGTGGGAGAGCACCAGGGAGGCCATATCACTGGGGCGGCTGCGCAGGGGAGCGACCTGGTAGAAGCGCAACTCGTCGTAAGTGGGGTAGGCATTGAGGTCCGACGGCACAGAAATGGCGGAGACGCCCATATACAGGCCGTGGCTGGGAGCGGCGTCGCTGGGGAGGCGCAACTGGCGGTCGGCGAGCACGAACCAGCAACGATTGCCGGATGTCTCGGCGTTGGTCCGCGCGCTGAGGTAGGGCGTGGTGTTGGTCATGTAGCCGGCGCGTACCCAGGTGGCGCGGGAGTCTGGCTGCGCATTGCGCTGGTAACCGCCCTCAAAGATGGAGAGAAGCCCATCGCCGTGGGGCACAAAGCGAAAACCGGCGGCGTCGCGATGCAGATCCTCAGGCCCGCCGGCGGGACTGGCGGAACGCTGCAGGCCGCCCTTGGCGTAGAAGTTGCCCACGGGCTGAACGCGGACCGTGACCGAAGGCGCGGAGAGAGGAGCGTAGGCCAGGCCCATCTCGTTCTGCGGAACCGCGAAGACGCCTACGGAGCCGGACGCGGCGTTGCCGCCCACCTGCATGCCGGCGAACTGGTCGTCGTTATTCTGATAGCCGGCCCGGACCTCAACCCGCTTGTGCAGGAAGGATTTGTAGACGACGGCCTGGAGCATCTTGGATGCCTCGAGCGTGCCGGGATACCAACTGGTTCTGGAGACGACGGCGATAGTGCTGATCTGGTACCCGGCTAGATGGAGGCTGCGAAGGTCGGCGGCGAGGAAGTAGTAGGATGCGAGGGTCCATGTGGGGCGTTGGCCGACATAGACTTGCGGCGTGCCAGGGGCGGGGTCGCTCTGCGGGCTGGCCGTGAAGTTGTTATTGCTAACGACCCGATAGGCGAGGCCGTGGCAGAGCAGCTCGTGGCGCAGCGGGTTGTCGCCGCCGGTGATGGAGTCAGCAAAGGTGGGGAGGAGGAGCTCCGCGCCGGGATAATTGAATGCTTCGATATCAAGATGGGCGCTGTCGCAGGAGGCAGTTGCGGAGTCGCGGGCAGGGACGCGGAAGTGGCCGGTGGGATCGGGCGTGGCGTTGCCGCCGGGGGCGTTCGGCTCGTTATACGCGGCAGGCGCGGGCGGAGCCTGAGCCGAGTCCGGCTGGATTGCAAAAGCGGCGCGCGATGCTAGAAGAAGCGCGGCGGCGATGATACTTGCCCGGACGGCGCACAGGAGAGCCGGTGTGGCGGCGCAGCGTTTTCGGGCGTGGAGAATCACGAACTGCCGGGCCTGTCTGCTCGGATGGGGAGCATGGTGCAGAAACGGCCAGGAAGCAATCGGTTGCGCCCTGGCCGCTGTGTTTCTGGTACCTGAGATGCGGCCGTTGGGGCCGCGGGAGCCTATGCCTTGGCGGTGACGAGGGCCTTGACGCGGGCGTTGAGGCGGCTCTTGTAGCGCGAGGCGGTGTTGTCATGGAGGACGCCCTTCTGCACGCCCTTGTCGAGCAGGGAGGCAGTAGCGCGGTACTGGGACTGGGCGGCCTTGACGTCGCCGGCGGCGATGGCCTCGCGCAGGGCGCGGAGGCTGGTGCGGACACGGGTCCGGTTGGCGCGGTTCACCGCGGTGCGGGTTTCGGTCTGGCGGGCGCGCTTGAGCGCGGATACGTGATTGGCCATTGTGCTTCCTTAAGCTCTTTGGGATGTGCGGTTCAGAATGCAAGCCGAGCCGCATCCCTCGCAATTTTCTAGTGTACAGGAAAGCGGGAGTGGAGGCAATGCGAGGGGGCACTATCCTATCGATCCGGCCCTGAAGAGTGTGACCTATGCGGCATAGGCGACATCTTCTGGGCCGAAGTAGCTTTCGACCCTTCCGGGCTGCTTCTGGATGCTGCGCAGGGCGCCGATGGCGGTTCGGGTCAGGGCAATCTTGCTCCTGGCCGTAACAGCTTCGGTGAGGTGCTGCCTTAAGTCAGCGTTGAGCAACTCGTCCGGGTTTAGTTCCGGCGAGTAGCTGGGCAAGTAGAAGACCAGTATCTTGTCCTCGTTCTCCTTGAGCCACTTCCTGACCGCCTTCGAGTGATGTACGCGCAGGTTGTCCCGGATCAGGAAAACTCGCTTCTGCCGTCCATGCGCAAGCCGCTTCATGAAGCCAATCATGGTCTTCGCGTTCAACGCTCCGGAGAAGACCTTCCAGTGCATCTGCCCGTAGGTAAGAGACGAGTTGAAATACACCTGATTAAGAATCGGAATCGCGATCAACAAGACTTGGAAGTAGCGTCCGCGAGTATTCACAGACTGGAAGCCGAAGATTAGCACCAGCGTTGCCAGCAGGGCGAGGATCGTTACAGGGCTGAACTTCGGAAGAAATACCTCATTGAACCACTGGCTACCATGCGTGCGGGTAAGCCATTGTCTGAGCGCAACACCAACTGCGAGCGGAGTGACGATAAAAGTGATCGCCGAGTAGAGGAGAACGAGGGAATGAGAACGTTCAAGCTTACGCTTATCCAGAGCCGACTTCCCAGCTTCCGGCCCTGGCCCTGAGCGTCGTGCACGTGCGGCATTGGGGTTGTTCCGAACTCTGTCTAAGAGCGTGCGAAAGGTCCTCACCCGGGTCAGGCGGCATGAAGATCTCACCGTGGAAGCTATGGATTCATGCCGGGTGAATCGGCCTGGATTTGGCCTGTGGCCAGTGCGAGAGCTAGTGAGGCGATCGCTTCAGAACGCTGTGCCTGCAAGAGCAAGGATTGGCTGCTCAGCACGCCAACTTCCGCCTCAAGCACAAAGTTGATTACCGTCCGGCCTACCTCATACTTCGTTTGTTCATTCTTCAGGATCTCCTGCGACTGCACCACGGCCTCCTGCATGGCCTTGACGCGCGCCTGAGCGCTTTGCAACTCGGCATACGATGTCTGCACCTCGCGGGCGACATTCAGGCCAGTCTTACTCTGTGCGAGCCGTGCCTGCTCCGCCTGCGCTTTCGCAGCCTTGATCTGGCCACTCCGGCGCCCACTGTCAAAGAGCGGCACTCCGATGTGCACTCCTACGGTCCAGTCATTCACTGCGCCTGGAGTAGAGCCGCTCGGCACATGCAGAGAAGGCAGCATCTGTCCGATGAGAGCGGGAAACCCAACAGGGTTTTGCCCGCCGTACTGAATCGCAGTGGCGCGAAAATCAATGCGCGGCCAGTAGGCGCGTCGAGCAGCGCTCACCAGGTCTTCCGCTGACTTCGTGTCGAACATGGCTGCTTTCAGATCCGGCCTCTGCTGCAGGGCAGTCTGCACAAGTTGTTGCTGGTCGACGCTTGCAGACGGTGTCACCTCCGACGCGGGCGAATACTGGAGCGCGGGCAATTGCCCCTGGTATCCCATCGTGGCGGCCAGGGAACTGAGTGCCGCCTGGCGGCCAGCTTCGAGAGTAGCCGAATCGCTGTCGATCTGCGCGATCTGCGTCTGAATCTTAAAGGCATCGACAGGCACGGCGCGGCCGGCATTCACCAGTTCGTTAGTACGGTCGAGCAGGGAAGTCAAACTCTTGCGGGTGAGCGCGGCAGAACGCAGCAAGTCCTCGTACGTCAGAGCGTCCAGATAGAATTGCGCAACCTGAAAGATAAGCTCCTGCCTGCTGCGGTCTGTGAGTATCTTCGCGGCAGAGAGGCGCTCTCGTGTCGCGTCGAGTTCCAGTTGCGATTTCTGGAAATCCCATGCCAGCATGTGCAGGTCCGCGCTGCCTGAATACGTCGTCTGCGAAAAGCGCAGGATGGACGGAGCCGCTCCGCCCGGATAGCCATGTTGGAGCCGGCTGCGGCCAAGGTCTCCGGCCACATCCAGTTCAGGCAGCAGCGCGGATCGAGCTGTGGTTACGTTGCCTTGGCGCTTGGTTGTTTCGGCGACTGCGGACTGCAGATCGGGGCTATGCTCCATGGCATAGGTAACCGCCTGCTGCAACGTAAGCTGCGGCGTAGTTGCCTGCTGTTGGCCAGGCAGTGCAGTGGAAGTCACGAAGAACACCAGGAAGAATCCCATTGCAGATTTCATTGCGTTACCCCAGCTTCTGTTGCGTCAGCCGTCGGCTCGACCTCCCGCAGATGAAAGTTCTCGGGCAGCCCATGTCCAGGTTGCTTCGCATACATCATGTAATAGGCAACAGGGATAACAAACAGGCTGAAGATGGTGGAAGCGAAGAGCCCAAAGATGAGCGACCACGCAAGGCCCGCGAAGACCGAATCCCGTGTGATGGGCCACGCACCCAGCATGGCAGCACCCGATGTAAGCAGGATCGGACGCAGTCGCACCGAGCAGCTCTCGATCAGAGCCTGAATCAGCGTGCGCCCGCGCGCAAGGGCGATGTGCACGAAGTCCACGATGATGATGGAGTTTCGCGTGACGATGCCGGCCAGGGCAATCATGCCGATCATGGCGGGCGAGCTGAAGAACATTGGGTCGGCGAAGCCTCCGACCTGTCGCACGCCAAGGTGATTCAGCAGCCAGAAGCCCGGCATGACCCCGATGACCATGAGAGGAATCGCCATCATGATGACAATCGGCAACCGGAACGAGCCCGTCTGCTGGCTGAGCAGAATGTAGATGGCGAGCAGCGCCCCGAGGAAGCCGATTCCGAGATCGCGGAAGATGTGCATGGTGAGGCGCATCTCTCCCTCATCCCACCAGTTGACAGTGACGCCGTCCGGCACGGCCCACAGGATGCCTCCGCCTTTTTTGAACAGCGTCCGCGTATTCAGCGGGCGTGGTGTTGCATCTTTCTCGGGATAGCCCGCAGCTGCAAGTTGCGCTGGAGTCCGCTGGTCGGCGCGAATGTCAAGAATGGTTTCAACCGGAGGCATCCCGGCCATCTCCGCCGTAACGTACACGACACGCTCCAGATTCCGGTGGTAGATAGTCTTGTTCTCAATCGTCTGTTGCCAGCTTCCTAACTGCGACATGGGAACCATGTTTCCCTTCTGGCCACGAACGTAGATGCGGGATAGATCTGCCGTGCTCGAGCGGTCCGCGCGCTCCGGCCACAGCACGATTGGCAATGGATTGCGCTCCGTGGGGATTGCAACCGTCCCGGCCGTCGTTCCCGACAGTGCGAGACTGACCGTGCGATTGATGTCGTCTGTCGTCACTCCGTTCAATGCGGCCTTGGCCTTATCCACGGTGAAGACCTGCTTCTCTTGGTTTTCCTCGACGGTATCGTCCAGATCCACGATTCCAGGTTCCTGCTGCATCCTGTGCTTCACGATCTGCGCATCGTGGATCAGACCTTCATAGCTGTCGCCGGGCCGGCCATAGACGGCGGCCACTACGGTGGACATTACGGGCGGCCCAGCGGGCAGTTCGACGATCTTCAGCTTCACCCCATCACGTACGGCAATCGCTGTCAGGTCACTGCGCAATCGCAGCGCAATTTCGTGGCTGCCTTGCGTCCGGTCCGTCTTGTGAATCAGGTTGACGCGGATGTCGCCTTTATCGGGCGCTTGCCGGAGAAAGTAGCGGCGCGACATGCCGTTGAAGTCGAACGGTGAGGCAGTGCCGACATATGACTCGAAGTCGGTGACTTCCGGAACCGTGCGGAGATAGCTTTCAAAGTCGCGCGCGGCCGCGTCCGTTCTTTCCAGGCTTGTGCCGCTTGGCATGTCCAGCACCAGCAGCAGTTCATCCTTGTTGTCGAAGGGCAACTGCTTGGGCTTGACGCGCCGGGTTCCGACAAGCATGAGGCTGCCGATGAAGGCAATGATGATCGCTCCAATAAAGAGGACGCGGTTCCTTCGCCTCGTGAGCAATGGTTCGAGCAGCGGACGGAAGAAGCGATAGGTCCACATCTGCTTCACATCGGTTTCGCCTGCCTCTTTCTCGGGGACCTTGCCGTCCTTGCCAGGCTTGTAGCGCCGACGCATCACCCAATACGCAAGCCAGGGCGTAATGGTGAAGGAGACGACCATGGACATCAGCATGGTCATGGGCACATTGACTGCCATCGGCCGCAGGTAATCGTGCATCTCCTCGGTGACAAAGAAGAGCGGCGAGAACGAAATCATGACGGCGATGGTTGCTGCAATCAGCGGCGGCCGCACCTCGTTGACCGCCTCAAGGACGATCTGCCGCGTCGCCTTGCCCGCCATGCGGAAGTGACGATGGATGTTTTCGACATCGACAATGGGGTCGTCAACCAGCAGGCCAAGAGCGACAGTCAAGGCGAACAGGGTCACGCGATTAATGGAGAACCCGAACAAATAGTTTGCCGCCAGAGTGAATCCGAAGACGCAGGGAACAGCAACCGCAACCACCATGGCGTCCGCGAAGCCCAAGCCGATGGTTAAGAGCGCAATGACCACAATGATGCCGACAACTAGTCCCTCGACAAGCTCGTTGACCTTGTCATCCGCGGTGATGCCGTAGTTGCGGGTGACAGCAACGTTCACATCGGCAGGCAGCACCTCGCGTTTGATCTGGTCCATCTTGGCCAGCAGGGCTCGTGCCACAGTGACGTTGTTGGTGCCCTTTTGCTTGGCAACAGCAAGAGTGACAGCGGGCTGCTCAAGCAGCAACGGTTGCCGCGGATGATTGACTTCACCGACCCATGTGCCCGCCGAACCGGCGTGCTTGTTCAGGTTCCATGCGGCGCCCTGGCTGAGGCGCACGTAGTCGGTCACTTCGCCGGGGCCATCCGTCACATCTGCCACATCGCGCAAATACACAGGCCGTTCGCCGGAGGTGCCCACAACACAGGATGCAACATCGGATGCGGCCGCAAAGAATTTGCCAGTCTCCACGCGAATATCGCGATCGCCGCGCGTAAAGGAACCGGATTGAAGGCTGCTGTCCGCTCCCGCCAGCGCATGATAGATATCAAGAGGCGTCACATGGAAGCCGGCCATTTCCTCCGGATTCAGCCGCACCAGCACTTCGCGCGGACGCCCTCCGACGATGAAGCTGATACCTGAATCAGGGACTGCCTGCAGCCGGTTCTGCACCTCTTCGGCAATGCGCCGAAGCTCGTAATTGTCGTGGCTCGGGCTGGTTAGAGTGAATGTAACGATGGGAACATCGTCGGTTTCGCGCGGCTTGACGACGTAGCCCGTGACGCCCGCCGGGATCTTATCCGCATTCTGCGTGAGCCACTTGTTGAGTTTGACCAGACTGCGCTCGCGGTCCTGTCCCACATAGAAGCGGACCGTAACGATGCTCTGCCCAGGCATCGAGCGCGAATACACATACTCCACTCCGTCAATCTGGTAGAGATAGCGTTCAATTGGCGCCGAGATGAGCTTCTCAACCTCTTCAGCCGAGTGGCCCGGATAAGAAAGAAAGACATCGGCGTTGGGAACGACGATCTGCGGTTCCTCTTCGCGCGGCGTGACCATCAGTGCCGCGCCGCCTGCGATAAGCGCAAGCAGGATCAGCACGATCGACAGATGCGATTCCAGAAAGGTGCGGACAATCCGAATTGTCACGCCTTCGCCATCGTGCTTCACGGCTGCTGCTCCTTCCGTGGAGTGAGCGATACCTTCTCGCCGGCGGCGAGTCCGCTGAGAATCTCAACCTGGTTGCCGATGGTGCGGCCCACCTGCACGGAACGCCGGCGCAGCATCCCGGCCTGATCCACATCCACCATGGTGAGCTGACCCACGCGCAAGACCGCTGCCTGCGGAATCATGATGCGTGCGTGCTCGCCGACCGGAATCATCATCCGGCCAAAGAGACCAGGAAAGACGTTCTGGGTATAGGGCAGCGCGACACGCGCAGTGATTGTGCGGCTGGACGAGTCGGCTGAAGGCACGATCTCCATCAACCGGCCCTGCATCTGCTTATTAAGCGAATCCAGGTGGATCTCGTAGGTCTTGCCGATGCGCAGCGTGCCCGCCTGTTCCTCTGGAACAGCTGCCTCCAGCCACAGCTTGCCACTCTCGTAGAGAGTTAGCAGCGGCTTGCCGGGCGTAGCCATGTCGCCGACATCGGAGAGCTTGTCGACAACGACCGCATCATAGGGAGCACGAATGACGGCATAGCCAAAGGCAAATTCCGCATCATGCTCTGCCTGCTGGAATGCAGCAACATCGGCGGTTGAGGTCTTCAGGCGCAACGTCGTCTCATCAAATTCCGACTTCGGAATGACCTGCTTCTCATAGAGAGCCTTATCCCGCGTATAGTCGCTCTGCGCCAGATCTCGCGTTGCTTCGGCACGGCGCAGTGCTTCCTGCGCCTGTTGCTTTCTTGCGCGCAGATCCCGGTCATCGAGCCGGACTAGCAGGTCGCCGCTGCGAACATGCTGTCCGGCGGTAACCGGCAACTCGACAACATTGGCGGTCACGCGGGCGGAGACCGAGGTCTTGAATTGCGGCTGCACCGTCCCCACTGCTTCCACAACCTGCGGCTCGGTTACGGCGGCGACGGTATAAAACTCAATGCCAGCAGTCGTTGTCTCTGCCGCCGTTACCTTTCCGGGATGAATCGTGCCGCGGTGGAAAGCCCCGCTCAGCCATACCATCATGAA
This sequence comes from Acidobacteriota bacterium, assembly GCA_021813745.1. Lineage (GTDB taxonomy): Bacteria > Acidobacteriota > Terriglobia > Terriglobales > Acidobacteriaceae > Telmatobacter. Next base: position 25,117 of record JAKAJO010000093.1, on the reverse strand, counting down.
GATGATGAGTTGAATAGGAACGCCCCACTTCAAATAGTTCCGAAGAATCTTGTTCATCTCTGCCGCCTCACACCCGCTGAAAGGAGCGCCCCCGGCTAGCCAGGGGACACCCCATTCGATTGCTGCTATCGCTTCTGCGCCATCGCTTCGAAGACAGGTTCGGCGTCGCCGACGATTTTGGTCGCCAATGCGAAGCGAACAATGCGCACGGTTTCGAGCACTTTCTCCGGCGCGATTCCCTGCATTTTGGCTTTGTTGGCCATTGCCTGAATGCAGGCTTTACTGCTGGCTGCAAGTGCCGAGGCAAGATAGATGAGTGTGCGGGTCTCTTCATCCAGCGCTCCGTCAGTGGGCATGGCGTAGCCGCGTGAGCGCAGGTGCTCATACAACAGCCCCTCGTCCACCTGGACTGCCTTCTCGATGGCCGATGGAATCGACCCCATAGTTTTACGCATCATGCCGAAGACCTGCTCAACGGTTGGCTTCTGTTCCGGATTCATCTGCTTCTCCTCTTCTGGTTTGTTCTTTCGTGGTCTCTTCCCAAAAAGAAAGTCACGCGACGTGAGATTTGTTACGGAAAAATGTGCATTTCGCAAAACATAAGTTCATCCTCGGAGGATCAGATAGTTCCATGACAAATCGATTCCGATCAAGATGAACAGGATCCCCGTGAGCCGTCGCGTCCAAACCTCGACGGAAGTCAGCCTGTCAAATACTCCGGAGATGGATCCAGCCCCGAATGCGGAGAGTACAGCAAAAGCGAATACTGGCAACGCAGTCCCGAGTCCAAAAAGAGCGGGCAGGAGGATCGAAGATCGCGAGGATGCAGCGAGTGGAATGAGGCTGCCAAAGAACAACGCGGCAGAAATCGGGCAGAACGAAAGCGCGAACAACACGCCCAGCAGAAATGCTCCTCCGAAGTTCTTTGCCAGTCGTTCACCGATCCTGGAACTTGCGGAAATCCCCATTTGTGGCAGCCGTAGGAGCCCAACCAGGAACATGCCCGCCAGAATAAGGATCGGACCAAGCAATAGGTCGACGTACTTCTGCAAAAACATCGACACTTGCGGAATGGAGAGCAAACTGCTTACCAGGAGAGCGGCAATTGCCACATAGGCTATCGCTCTGCCCAAGGAGTACAACACCCCATTCATCAGCATGAATCCTGGACGCGATACCGATCTGGCAACATAAGAAACGGCCGCGATATTGGTGGCGAGCGGGCAAGGGCTGATCGAGGTCAGAACTCCCAGCCATAAGGCAGTCGTAATGGCAATCCAAAATGTGGACATTTCAACTCGCTCCGAGATACGCGCGAACTTCGGCCCGCACATAGCTTCTGAGCGCTAGATCGTTCTGCTGAATCTGCCATGCCTTCTCCAGATTTTTGTATGTAACAGGCTTGCCCGCCGTGACCTTTACCAGGACCAAAGAACTCCAGTAGATCTGATATTCCGAGGCGAAGTGTTGATTGACCGCATCTTCAATGTCCACGGCCCGCCACTGGATTGTGCCGCTTCTCATTGCGTCGGGGAATCCATCCGCGATGGCCCTCTCTGAAATCGCCTCAAGATGACGGCAGGAAGGACATTGACGATGTCCATGGAAGAAATACGCGATGACGCGGGTCGTATCCGGTATTGACTCCGCGTGCGTTACATGCGACGAAGAAGGCGCAGCGGTCGGTCTCGGGCTGAGCACAGCCTGCTCAGGCTGGGCGCCGAAGTGATCGCGAAAGAAGAAAAAGATGCACGCTGCGACAAATAGAAACAAAGCCATTCTGAAAAATGTCTTCGCGTTCATTGCGCACTCCATTCAGCCAGGGGCATGGCTGCAGGGTTGCTCTGCAAATTTGCCTGCGGGAGCATGCCCCGGAGCACTGTCTCCGCCGGGCGCGTTGGGGCGAATGCACTGAAAATCCGCACGCCCGCTTGAACGGCCATATCTTCGATGGTTTCGCGATCTTCCCAAATACCGAGTTCTCGCAGGGTCACAAGAAAGTCACGGTGGCGGCGTGCCCGGCGGTACTCGGGTTCGCGCAGTGGATGTGGAAGAACCTTCTCTGCCAGATCAAAATCGAAGTCCACCAGCAAAGTTCCATGCACGAGCAAAGACTTCCACCTCCTTGCCTGCGCGTTACCGGAGATCTTCCGCCCTGCGACCGCGACATCGCACGTTCCCTGCACTCCACCGGCAATGCCGAAAGCTTCAAGCAAAGCGCGGATCAGATCCGTACCCTGACGAAAGCCAGCCATCAGGTCGAGTCGATCCGGTGCGGGCGTTACCAGCGAGTAGTTCAGTACGCCACTGGTTTGGAGCACCGTGCCGCCGCCGGTACACCGCTTGAGCACTTCCACGCCCAATTGCTCGCACGCTTCGGAGTTCACCGCCTGCTCCGCCCGTTCACTGGATCCCATCACAACCGCAGCCGGACCGCCCCACCAGAAACGCAGCAGGCGTCGGCCTGTTGAAAAAGCCGATCTGGCCACGCTCTCATCGAACGCAATATTTTCAGCCACAGTTGGGGCTGACCAGCACAGGACATCCATCACTTTGCCGCCTGCATTCCTACGAACTTCTGATATTCAGCGAGAAGGGCATCCTTATATGCTTCCTGCTCTTTTGCTGGAATCGGGTGGTAGATTTTGACCAAATCCAGCAGCGCGGCACCCTGATCGCTATTGGTTATCGTCGCTTTCTCGGCAAATTGCGCAAAGATCAGCGGCAGCCCTGGAATCTCTACTGTTTTGCTGCCAATCGTGAGCTTCCCACCTGGGAGCGGACTCGAACATGCGCAATGACCTGGCCCTGTGTCGGACCCCGCATTCTCGGCGACGGCCGGCGCAGTCGATGCCAGCACGGAATCTACTTCAGCAGCAATACGCTCGGCGACGGCCCACACCGCCTCGGTATCATCCTCTGACAGCGCACGGGTCGAGCAGTGGCAACCACCGTTCGTGCTTTTCAAAATCTCAGGCACAACCAGCGAAACGCTTACCGGCCCGCTGTGTTTCTCGGTGCCCCACTTCGCGCACTGCTTGCCGCACCCGTCGATGGTGATCGTCGGATGGGTCCGAGCAAAGTTCCGCTCGCCCTCATTGCCGGCCAGAAACAGCGGCAGACAAAGTGTTACAGTTCGGTCCGGGCGCAGCAGTTCGAGAACGCGACGCGCCGCAAGCCGCGAAATGGTGCCTTCGGGAAGAGCCTCACCACTGCACGAGATGATGCCCACTTTGGCGGTGTTCGTGCTCATAGCGCCGCACTCTCCTGTGCCCGCAAGTTCGCCGCCTCGCATGTGATGCTATCGGCAATCGCCTGTGTGATCTTCCAGCCGTCCTCTGTCAGCGCCGTCGCAGTGCCGGGCTTGGCTCCACGGAAATTACGGAACGCCTCGGCTACTTGAATCGCTTTTGCAACGCGGCCGCCAGATATCTCCACATTCTTCTGAGCGCAGGCCTTCGCGCATCCATCAATGGTGATGCAGTGATGGCTCTTGACCGCGTCTACCGCCTCCGGATCCCCCTTGACGAGCAATGCCAGGCAAAGCGTGGCTGTGTTCTCCGAGGCCATTTCATCCGTCACCATGTACGTGGCTTCGCGGCCGATCAACCCATGCACCTTGCCGATCCCGCTGCAGGGTATGACCAATACATCTCCTTCTTTCAATGTCTGTGCCATCCGTGCGCGCCTCTCACGCTTCTTCTGCCTTGTGCTTTACGGACCTCGCATAAGCATCCGAGTTTAAAAGCAATTCCCTGTCTTCGGGCCAGTTACCCAACTTCAACTCCACGATCCATCCCTTCCCGTATGGGTCTTCGTTAATCAGGGTGGGATTGGAAATGACTTCCGGATTCACGGCTACAACCGTGCCAGCTACCGGAGCCACGACTTCAAACACCGCCTTGGAAGATTCAAGCGTGCCCAGCTCGCCGAACTGCTCGACCGTCAGATCCATGGCAGGCGCGTCGACAAAGTTGATGTCGGTCAGGCTCTGCTGCATGTAGTCGGAGATTCCCACGCGCGCAACACCGCCCAGCGGCCGCACCCAGACATCGTTCTCATTGAACCAGTAATCCGCAGTCGGAATGCGAAACTCGAACTTGTCGTGGGTTACGACAAGGTACTCCCTAGGCGGAGGAAATTCTGTCGACTGTGCAGTAGACAGCACGGCCGAAACCGGGGCGGTTAAACTTTGCACCAGACCGTCGACGATGGTTTGTGCCAGTGCCAGACCATTCGCTCCCAGGTTGAGCGTTGGCTCCAGCGTCAATCCGGAAGACTTCAGCCCGTCCGCAACCAGAACCTTACGATCGATTTTGAGGTCCAGACTTTCCGCAAGTTTGCTGGCACAGCGCGTCGAGCAACCGTCGACCACGATCAGAGGATTCTCAGCGAGTACCTTCTTGTAGCGGGCCAGCGAGCGATTCAACAGCACCGGGCAAATGATTTCGCTGCCCGCCGCGGAGGCCATGCGGATCGCAACCTCGCGCGCGACTGACCCTTCGGGTTTATCGAGCCCAGTGCAGGATAGAATCGCGCTGTTCATTGCACACTCTCCTGCTCACGGATCGCCTTGATCTGCGCGATGGTCGCAGGCTTGTCGGGAAACGAGAGCGCATCCGGACCGCAGGTCTTCGAGCAGGCTCGACAAAAGACCACGCAGTTGTTTGGGTTGGCGACGACCAGCCTGCGGTCGCCCTCACGCTGCTCGAAGACGCGGTGCGGACAAAAGGTTGCGCACTCCATACAGAAGTTGCATTTGTCGTAGTCAATCGTCGGGTGCCAGGTAATCTTGTCCCTGGCGACACCCATGAAAGTTGCTTCAGACATCGCTCTTCACCCCCATCTCGCGCAGCTTCGCTGATACCTTATCGATGGCCTCATCGGTCGTCAGATCGCGGATGTCCAGCGGCGTCATGTCACGCTTCACATCCATCCCCTTTGCGGCAAAGGCATCGCGAAACATTTTGTATTGCATGTTGGGAGCGCAAGCAGCGATCACAACGGGGCGCTTGGCTTCAAGAAAATCACCTAGGAAGCGGTCGCCATCGACTTCGCACAACTGGGGATGGATCGCGCCATACTCCACGGGGAGTTCCACTCGAGCACGGTTAATGAAGTCCCAGATGTCCATCTTTTCGAAGCCGGGACACTTGCCCGTGCACACGCACATCAGTAAACCTGGAAGCTGTTCTGCCATTTAGTTGCCCCCTTCCTCCAGCAGCATCTCGCGAATCTCCGCAGGATCCGGTACGCGGCCCGCGGACTTCACCTTCCCATTGATGGCCAGACCCGGAGTCATCAAAATCTGAAACTTGAGAATCTCCTTGATCTCTGTCACCTTTTCGATCTCCGCTTGGATGCCAAGCCCCTGAACGGCCTTCTCAGTGTTCGCCGTGAGCTGCTTACAGCGCGCACAGCCTGTACCCAGAATCTGAATCTTCGGCATAGCATGTCCTTTCATTGAAGTTGCGCCGCCCGCAGCAGGCTTGGCGGCGCGCACGGCTGCGCTCATCACCTTTCCATCTAACTCCCCGGCGAGAGCAATGGCATCCTCTCCGACCGTAGAGAGAAACTCGCGGACATCGGAGGCCTGGAAGATCCGGGTTGGCTCAATGGCCGGTTCCACAAATCCTGCTTCGATCAGTCCCGCCTTATACTCCTCTTCCTGCATCGCTCCGGCTAGACACCCAGTCCACAGCTGCGGATTGCCGCAGACCAGCGATGGAATCTCGCCACAGAGCACGACATCGGACACAGCAAAGCGCCCTCCGGGCTTGAGAACGCGGAAGGCTTCCCGGAGGACCTGACTTTTGTCAGTTGAGAGATTCAAAACGCAGTTCGAGATCACCACGTCCACTGACGAGTCCGGCAGCGGAATACTCTCAATGCGGCCCTTGAGAAATTCGACGTTATCAATCCCAGCCTGCCGCTGGTTCTCGCAGGCTAAAGCCAACATTTCATCGGTCATGTCAAGCCCGTAGGCCTTGCCACCCGGCCCCACTCGCCGGGCCGAGACGAAGACATCGATTCCTCCGCCGGATCCCAGATCAAGGACAGTTTCTCCTTCTTTCAATTGAGCCAGTGCAGCGGGATTGCCGCATCCCAGCGATGCGGCAATTGCTGCAGCCGGAATTCCGGTGGTGTCGCCCGCATCATAGATCTCGTGGGAAGCGCGCCCTGCCTGTGCGATTCCGGTGAGCACATTTGAACCGCAGCTACAGCCGCCATCGCACGCTACTGCGCGAAGCGCCGCTTTGCCGTACTTTTGCCTGACTGCTTCTTCCACGTCCATGTTTCAGATCCCCATTCGTCAAGCTGCTTGTCCCATCAACCGCTGCATCTGTGACTCTCCCGGCGAAGTAATCCGGTGCTATCTCTTCCTCTCCTTCAGCACATCGGTCGCGCAGGTAAACAGGTTGCATACACAGGGCGTCAGCAGCCTGTAATACACGCTGGTCCCCTCGCGCCTGTCCTCGACAACCCCGTGCGCACGCAACAGCGCCAGATGCTTCGACACGGTCGAAAGATCGCCTCCCACTAGTTCGTGGAGGTCGCCCACCGAGCATTCCCCACGACTTAGCCGGTCCACAATCATGAGGCGGGATTCATGGGCCAGAGCCTTCAGCATCTTTGCCTGATTCGAGAAAGGATTGCGCTTGTCCATAAAGTAAGCTAACCTGCAATATTGGCCATGTTGCCATATAACCATGATGTCTGCTGTGATTGCTGTCACAGAAGCGTGAAGACTTTGCAGGAATCGCAATCCATTGCGCGAAAGGCCAGGCAGGCCCCGAACGAATTGTGGAGCAAATGACTACACAATCGTCTCCCGCGCTTAACCCGGGCCGTTCTGGCGCGCCAGATCACGGATCTCGTTCACGCGTTCTCCAACATTACCCGGATCGCTCTAGGCGATGGACTCATTCTTTGTCTCTCTCACGCTGCCAGCGGCGAATACGAATCTCAAAAAAGCGGTGCACGACAGTGAAGAAGAAAGCCGCGGACCATCCCAGCAGCAGTACCCCGGTGATCGATTCCATGACCCCTATCAAGCGCCATGCACGGGGTAGCACAATGTCACCGTAGCCGGTGGTCGAATAGCTTGTGGCGGAGAAGTAAATGCTTGACTCCCAGTCAGGCAGCCAATGCTGCCATAAGTAAACTGCAGCCCACAGGCTGATTTCGATCAGGTGCAGAGTGAGAATCACGCCAAAGAGGAGGAGGAATACGGGCAGATTACGCCGGGGACGAAAGTCAGCCTCGATTTGTGGCCATTGCCGCGTTTGCCAGTAGAGCAGGCCGAGCAGTCCCAGGGCATGAATGAGCGCGCTCAGGAAGGCCAGTACGATCGCGAGTGCAATTGGCTGAAGCATGCGAGTGACTGAACCTCATCGGAGATCCGCCAAATCCATATATGCACCTCAGACCAGCGAATCCGGGCCTTTTATCGCGGCTGCTTGTGTACTGCCGCGTCCCGGAACCGCAGTGCCGCTTCCGAGGTGGTTTCCGGAAGGGTTGGGTGCGCGTGTGTGGTCCAGGCTACATCGCAGGCCGTGGCGCCACCTGCACGGCAAGAGCTCCCTCCTCTAGTTTGCATCTTTACCGCTGACATGCTGCGCTTCTCATGGCAACCGACACAATCGACTAAGACCATGTTCTTGGCCAAACGGGTACGCGTGCGATAGAAACCGCTGCAGCTCCCTGAGCCTTCGACATGCGCCAAGGTAGGCTCTTTAAGGAAACCGACGATCATCAATTTTCCCTGAGGGGCGCGCCGAGCAGAGTTCATCGCTTCCGCTCTTTCAAAACCTGCGTAGCACAGGTGAAAAAGTTGCAGACACAAGGCGTCAGCAGCCGATAGAACACAGTGGTTCCCTCGCGCTTGTCTTCGACAATGCCGTGCGCGCGCAGAAGCGCCAGGTGCTTTGACACCGTCGACAGGTCGCCGCCGACAAGGTCTCTGAGATCCCCGACCGAGCACGCCCCTCGACTCAGGCGGTCTACAATCATTAACCGCGACTCGTGGGCCAGAACCTTGAGCATTTTTGCCTGTCCGATAAACTGTTTCCGATTCATCATGCGTCAATAGTATTGCGTACTTGGCCATATTTTCATCGACAAAGCCAAAGCAAGCTGTGATTTTGATCACTTGCCAGTTGGACTACTTAAGGATCCTGCATTGGCCAGCAGATTCTTGCCTAGCTGATCGCAGTCTGCTTGCCAATTCCTCGACCACGAAGACACATTGCAAGCGGCAAGCAAGTGGGAGGACTGCGAAGTCTGGAACGGAATGTCTCGCCCGATAAATTCGGGAAAACGCCTTCGAGGCACATGACCAACCAGAAGTATGGAGTTACCGCACTCGGCCTCCAGTGCTTGTTGGCGTAGGTTGTACTCATCGGTGCCCCGGGCACGCAGAACCTGACCTCCAGGACGCATTCGCGCTATTCGAAAATAGGGCTGGTGTCTCAAGAAAATGGAACCTTCCTAACCCGATGGTTTCATCGCACACGCCAGGGAAGTTCTCCATTCCACCGCCCCATTGCTTCTACGGCCCAGGCGGTTGTTTTATTGCGGTGGCAGGTTGTACACGGATTGGGAATCCCGTACTTCTCCGTCATTTCCGGCGTGATGAACCGAAAAGTATGGGCATGGACGAAGGTGCCTGGAACACCTTCTGCTTCAATGGCCGGCATGTGACAAGCCACGCACTGGCTGCCTGCGCTTCCGGCCTTGTGATGGGTGTGCTCCTCAAGGGTCACAGTATGCGGCCCGTTCGGAGACATCGGGCCATGGCAGTCGAGACATATCTCATTCGCGGGTTTGATGAGCTCTGCGTAATTTTTTGTGCCATGGGCATCGTGACATGACGAGCAACTGATCTGATGGCGATACATCACGCTCTGCACGAAATCATTGCCCTGCATCCGATTCTTGTGGGCTGTGCAATCAGGAAAGTAGTAGAAATCTGTTTGCCCCAGACTGCATTCCTCGAGCTTCCAGTAATCCCGCAGTTGTAGTCCAACCTGATAGCCTACCGGCCAGTCATAATATTGGCCTTGAATCTCTCCTGTGAGCGGCCGTCCCTGCGAATGACATTGAATGCAGACGTCGTTTTCCGCCACCGCATCCAGATGTGCAGTGTTGATGATGTTGCCGCGCGTGGGGTGTTGAACATGCAGACTGCCTGGACCGTGGCAGCGTTCGCATCCGACATTCCACTCGACCGGGGTGTGGGTCTGAATGTTGTAACCGACAGAATGGCAGCCATCGCACGTTGGCCCGGTAGGCCGGTGCATGTTGTCGTCTGGATAGAGATGCGCCCACCAATCGGCACCCTGTGACGGAACGTGATACGGCAGCCATTTTCGATAGCGAATGTCCCATTGCACAGGCAAGGGGTAGAGATTGTTGCCCACCCGAGTGAAGTATCGCTGTTTCCAAAGGGTTCCATATGCGAACGCCACCTGTTCCATGGAAAACCGCGAGACAGTATTTGTTGAGAGATCAGGAATGATGGCATGAGGATCGGCGCGGGGATCGTGCACTACATTCGCCATGGGCGACTTCTTCCAGCGCTGATAGATGGACAGGTGGCATTGCTGGCACGCCTGAGAACCAACATAATGTGCCGAGACCAGCGTCTGTGCCTCTTCAGCCCGCTCGGATTGCGATAGCGGCCGCAAACTGCGGACAAAGAGCACCAGTTTCCAGCTATGCTGCCCCGTAACCCGATGGGCACTATCCAACGCCGGCATGCCTGTGAAGCGCACTCCGTTTGAAATGATGAAGTGGAGTTGGCCATCGCTCAGGTTTTGTGTAGGAGCGGATCGCAAGTCGGGTGCCCGCGGATACAGATGGGTGCCAATCCTTGTCGTACCGCTGCCATCGACTCCATGGCAGGTCGCGCAGTCGGCCAGAAACAGCTCACGGCCCTGTTGCAGCGCCGCAGCGTCACCCGCCAGGGGATTCTTCTTGCGCTGCTCGTGCAGGGGAATGGCAAGATCTCTTACGCGGCGGGCCACGGCGGTCTCCATCACTCCGGGCGGCTCGCTCGCGCGAAATCCACGCCAAATCGCCAGCAAGAGTACAACCGCAGCCAGGGCGACTGCCCCGAGGGCCACCCAGGCAATTCGCCTCCACAATTTAGTCCCAATGGACATGCTGTTGAGCCTCATTCGCAGTTCCACGAGTACGCCGACCTGTCAGCGCGGATAAAAGCGCACTGGAGGCAGAATGCAGCAAATCCCCAAGTCCGCGGGCGAATCACCTGCCCAGGTTCTGATCTTGCCAGGAATGCCGCGCGTCTTTCGAATTACGGGAAAAGTCAGGCGCAACACCGGCTACTATTTCTCATAGTGCAAATAGCGGAATCGCTTGGTGTGGCCGAAGAAGCATTTGTGCAGATTCATAAGGATTACTCCTTCATGTCGCTCCGATGGTATCTAATTTACTGCCTCACGTTCATGATGTGGATATGTGGGGCGGCCCATGCACAAAAGCCCGATGTTCTTGAGGGACATGTCATGGATCCCTCCGGAGCTGTGATACCGGGCGCGTCCGTCGTTGTTGAGCTAAAACCTTCGGGGCCTGCCCGCACCGTACAAACCGATGGAGAGGGACGCTATCGCATCACGGGTTTGACTGCTGGGCAATACAGGGTAACGGCCGAGGCATCCGGCTTTCGGACGACATCAAGGCAAATCGCCATTTCGGCCTCACGACACATCGTTACGCTGGACATCCGTCTGGTCATCGCAACCGAGTCGCAACAGGTTCTCGTTCAGGGAAACGCTCCTCAGCTGGAAGTGTCGCCGCAATCGAATGCCTCGTCTGTGTCCGTCGCGGGCAACAACATGAATGCCCTTTCCAATGACCCGGACGAACTCCAGAACCAGATAGCATCCCTGGCGGGCCCTTCAGTCGGAGCGAGCGGGGCTGAGATTTACGTCAACGGCCTCACGGGCAGCGATATGCCGCCCAAATCGGCGATCCGCGAGATCCGCGTCAACTCCAATCCCTTCACAGCGGAAAACGATCGCCTGGGGTATGGACGGATCGATATTTTCACCAAGCCAGGGGCCTCAGCATTCCACGGAGATGTTTCGAGCGAATACAACGACTCGGTGATGAATGCCATCAGCACGTTTCTGTCCGCATCGAATGCGCCGCCTCCCTCGTACCATACGTGGCTCTGGGACGCAGACCTCGGCGGACCGCTCTGGAAGAATGCATCGTTCTTCTTCGACTTCGAGCGTCGCAATATCAATCGCGCCAGCCTCGTCAATACGGACGTGCTCGATTCGAATTTGAATGTCGTACCTTATGTGACTTCGGTTCTGAATCCTCGTATCCTTACCAACTTCAGTCCTCATGCAGATATTCAGCTGGGTCAGAAGAATACATTCAGCGCAGCGTACCGCTATTATGCGATCAGCGACCACAATGACGGCGTCGACACGCAATCCCTTCCGTCGCAGGCCTACGACAGGGTATTCCATCACCAGAACGTTCAGATTATTGACACTCAGGTTTTGAGCCCGCGCCTCGTCAATCAGACTTTCTTTCAATATCTCCACTTCCACAATACGGAGACGCCGCAGGACTTCTCACCAACGATCGAGGTCCTCGGCGCATTCACTGGAGGCGGTGACAATTCGGGCACGTTCAACCGCTCCGAGACGCACTACACCATCCAAAACTATACGACCCTGACTTTCCACAAGCACCAAGTCGAGTTTGGCGGTACTCTGCTTGACCTGCCTCGCAGCGAGGCCACGAATGGAGGGTTCAACGGCACGTACACGTTCAACTCGCTGACGGATTACCAGAAGACATTGCAAGGGCTGCAGAACGGCATGACGATGGTTCAGATTCAGGCGGCCGGATACGGCCCCAGCCAGTTCAGCGTCACGGCAGGCAATCTCCTGGCCTCAATCAATCGTATTGACGGTGACCTCTTCATCAATGACGACTGGCGCGCCACGCCGCACCTCACGGCCAGCTACGGCCTGCGCCTTGAATCGGAAAACTACGTCAGCAGGCGCGTCAATTGGGCACCGAGGATCGGCCTCGCCTGGGGGCTGGGACACGGATCGAATACCAAGACCGTGCTTCGAGCAGGATGGGGCATCTTTTATACACACCTTGACGATGACCACATGATGATCGCGGCCCGTTTGAATGGACAAAATCAGCAGACCTATATCATCAATAATCCCGATTTCTTCCCGACCGCGCCACCCCTCTCTGACCTTACGAGCGCTGCAACCTCGGCGCCCACGACCTTCCGCATTGCCCCAAACCTTGTCTTCCCTTATGAAATGGACACTGCCGTCAGCGTGGAACGGCAACTATCGGGCAGTACAACCGCCTCGCTAACGTATGTCAATTCTCGCGGCGTTCACCAGTTCCTGGCGAATGACATCAACGCGCCATTGCCTGGGACCTTTAATCCCGCCGATCCGACCAGCGGTGTCAGGCCGCTGGGGAACGCTGCCGGGAACATTTACAGCTACGAGTCTGCCGCCATCTACAAGCAGACGCAATTGGTTGCAAATATCCATGTTCAGACCAGCAGGGCCTCACTGTTCGGCTACTACGTGTTCAACACTGCGAACGGCGATGCAGGATTGAACATGCAGAGCAGCCCCGCCGGAGAATTCAGCTTCCAGACCAATCCCTGGGATCTTTCCCAGGATTATGGACGCACCAGCTTTGACATTCGCCATCGCGTTGTCATGGGCGGTAGCTTTGCCGTGCCATTCGCCTTCCGTCTCAGCCCAATGCTCATTGCGAGTTCCGGACAGCCATTCAGCATCCAGCTTCCGCAAGATCTTTACGGAACCGGCGTTTACGATGCCCGCCCTGCGCTGGCAACTGCCTCGACGCCCCCGGCCAACGTGGTGGTAACAAAGTACGGCTCTTTCAATATCGCTCCTGGGCCAAACGATATCCCCATCCGTCCCAACACAGAGACGGGGCCGAATAATTTCATGTTGAACATGCGGCTCAGCCGCACGTTTGGATTTGGTCGCGTGGTCAGTGAGAAGCATGGCGGAGAAGGTTCCGCACCCGAAACAGAAGGGGGGCGGAATCGGGGCCTTGGCGGACGCGGCCTGAGCAGCGGCGGCGGCACAAACCTTGGCGGGGCAACAAACCGCCGCTACGCGCTCACTCTGAGCATCTCCGCTCTGAATGCGCTGAACAACGTCAACCTTGCCACGCCAATCGGCATCCTCGGTTCCCCGCTTTTTGGCCAGTCGATCGCCCTCGCCAGCGGTGTTTATTCGGCGCAGGTCGGCAATCCTGTTGCCAACCGGCTGTTGAACGTGGGCCTTTCTCTGAGCTTTTGAATCATTGCGCGCTGTGACGCAGGCATGGTCCGCCGAGGTCCGATTCCGATGTTGGACATAAAAATAATCGACCCGGCCTGACGTAAGCCTCATCGACCGTGTAGCTGGTGCGATCCGAGTTAGACAATATCTGCGCGCAAGATATTAAGGAATCTCTTCCATGAGTATACCGGTCGGAGTCTAGCGAAAAAATCGTTGAAGAGGTTGTCTTCTGAAATTTGCTTTGCTCAGGATAGTTGAAGATGCGATTCGGCTTGCGAGGCAGCCGTCAAGGCCTAGCGCAGCGAGTTCATCTTGAGCCTTGACGGCTGCCGTAGCAGCACGGAACATCGCTTTCCTGAGCAAAGGGGATTTCAGAAGATTCTCCTTTGCGGCCATCTTGCCGTAGAGTCGCCTATCTGGAAGGTGCGTTGCCCGGTGGCACGCTACAGATTGAACAGCTCGCGGAGGCGCTTGGTCTGGGCGCGGCTGACGGGGATTTCGGTCTGCTTTTTGTCGTTCATGCGGAGCTGGTAGCTGGACTTGAACCAGGGGACGACTTCGCGGATGTGGTTGATGTTGACGACGTAGCCGCGGTGGACGCGCCAGAAGAGCGCGGGGTCGAGGAGCTCGAGCAGATCTTCGAGGGTGCGGCACTTGGACTGGCCTTCGAAGGTCTGGGTGACGACGCGGATGACGCCTTCCTCGATGGCGGCGAAGCAGATTTCGGCCTGGTCGACGAGCAGGAGGCGGCTCTGCGCCTGGACGATGAGGCGCTGGGGCTGGCGCGCAGCGGCCTGGGGGTGGTTGAGCAGGCGCAGCAGCGCGTCGATTTGTGGAGGGGGTTGGGCGGAGGCGTGCAGGTCAGCGGGCGTGCCGGCGAGAGGGTTTTGGACGCGGGCCCGGACACGCTCGAGGGCCTGCTCGACGCGGGCGCGGTCAAAGGGCTTCAGCAGGTAATCGACGGCGTTCACGTCAAAGGCGCGGACGGCGTACTGGTCATAGGCGGTGGCGAAGACAATCTGCGGGAGCGGTTCGGCTTCGGCGGCGGGCTCTGTCTTGTGGCGGCTGATAAGGCGCTCGACGGCGGCGAGGCCATCGAGGCCGGGCATCTGGACGTCGAGGAAGACGAGGTCGGGGTGGTGTTGCTCGATGAGCTCGATCGCCTCAATGCCGTTGCTGCCCTCAGCGAGGACATCGACATCGCCCACCTGGTCGAGGAGATACCTGAGCTCTTCGCGGGCGAGCTGCTCGTCATCGATGATGAGGGCGGAGAGGGACATGCGGGGCGCTGGCCAGTCGAGGCTGGATTGACTCTTGATTGTAGGAAGGCCGGTGGCCGGGGTCAAACGCGTCCGGAGCTGGTCGCGAGGCTACTCGCCCATGGCGTGGAGGCGGGCGGGCATGTGATCGCGGGCGAGCTCGTGGCCGCAGCGGGTGCAGAACTGGTCTGTGGCGCGGACGGTGCGGAAGCAGTTGCCGCAACTGGCGGAAAGCTGGTAGCTGCACTGCGGGCAGAAGTGGAAGTCGCTCTGGACGTGGGTGCTGCAGGCGGGGCAGCGGGTGACGAGCGGGGCGCGGAGCAGAAAGTAGAGGACAGCACCGATGCCGCCGGGCATGACGAAGCAGATGAGCATCCAGAAGCGGGCGCTCATGGCGCGCCGGGGTGCATCCTGGCTGACGAAGCCGACCATGAGGATATAGAGCGCGGCGAGCAGGCCCCAGGAGACATTGAGATAGATGCGAAGGCCGAGAGGCGGAACATGGTGCTGGGTCTGCGGGAAGACGATCCAGAAGTAATACTCGACAAGGATGAAGACCGCAGCCGATACGAGGATCGACCAGAGCGGGACAAGGCGGGTTTCGCCGGTGGCGTGTAGTGATTCTGGAGTGCGCATGATGACTTTGTGTCTCTACGGCAGCTTCAAAAGAACTTAACCGCAGCAGAGACACTAGTCAATGGACGCGAGCGCAGAAAGAGAAGTTGCGGTGGCACGAAGGTTTTTCGCGCGGGGTACCGGACTGGGTCAGTGATTGAGTCAGGAGCGGCTGCGGAGGAGACGGGCCACGATGGCTGCGCCGAGCAGGGCGGCGAGGACGAAGAGTGCCCAGAGGGTGAGCTGGCCGACGAAGGAGGAGATGCGCTCGTCTTCGATCAGGATATCGCCAATCCAGCAAAGGGGTGGGGATAGGACGACGAGAAAGAGCAGGGCGGCAAGCAGGGCCAGAGCGCGGCTGCGGCGGCTGGAGGATTTCTGTTCCTGGAGGACGCCGAGGGAGGCGAGGACGACGCGGCGGGTGCGGTGGGCAGCGGAGCAGTCGTGCTGAGCATGGTTCCCGGCGATGGCCGCAGCGAGGTCTTCGACAGAACCGGCCCGCTCAGGTTCGGGTCCCGTGTGGGCGACCGGGCCGGAAGGTGTCACACGGCCTCCGGTGACGCCGCCTCAACGAAAGGCCGGAGTGCAGCCAATCCGCGGTAAAGTCTTGATTTAACAGTTGATAGAGGCGCACGAGTCACCTTGGAAATCTCTTCGAGCGAGAGATCCTCATGGAAGCGGAGGACAAGGACTTCGCGGTAGAGGGTGTCGAGCTGGAGGAGCGCAGCGGCCACGCGCTCACGGTCTTCCTGGCTGGCGCAACGGTCAAAAGGGCTGGGCTGGCCGTCCGCTACCTCGTATGCGAGCGGGCGGTCATCGTCCCCGCCCACCTCGAAAAGTTCGTCCAGGCTGCTCATCGTCCGCTTCCGCTTCTGATCGATCACCAGATTGCGCGCAATCGTAAAGAGCCATGTCTCAAACCGCGCCTTGGCGTTGAACTGCCCACCACGCGTCAACACGCGCATCCACACCTCTTGGAAGAGGTCTTCGGCCTGTTCCCGATTCCCCGTGAGGAAGATGAGATAACGCAACAGACGATGCTGATAGCGGACGATCAGTTCGTCCAGAAGGCCTGCCTGCTGCTGCTTCAGGCCCTCGGCGATGGCGAGGCTCTCCTGCCGCGCGAGCTGTTCGGCGGCGGAGGCAGAGCTGGCATGGGTGCCTGGAGCGAAGATCGAGCGAAGAGCGGCAGCGGCAGACATCGTATTCCATTAGACGACAAACCACGCAGCCAAGCCGCAGAAAAACGGCGGTCGTCAGGAAAAAGTTTCAACAGCGAGATTCAGCGGCTGGGGGTGGGTCTTTGCGGGCGATGCGGAGGGCGTGGTCAATGGCCTGGGCGGCGCGGCGCTCGCGGGACGCGACGGACTGGTAACCGAAGATGCCCCAGAGGTGGCCGCGGCGCTGGGTGGGGGTCATGGCCTGCCAGCCGCGGGCGGCGAGCGGCTCGCGCTGGAAGGCAACACGCAGAATCGGCGGGATTTCCTGCTCGCCCTCCATGACGAGAAACAGGCGCTCGACCATCTGGAGGGCGCGCTTTTGGCGGCTTTCGGGGGATTTGGCCTGGGCGACCCAGTGGCCGATCTCGCGGCGGGCGGAGGGGCTGAAGCTCTGGAGCCAGCGGGTAAGGGTGCGCTGGCCCTTGAGAGCGGCGGTGAGCTCGGCGGGGTGTTCGTCGGAGCGGGGTTCAAGGTCGGGCTCAAGGCGGAAGGCGGCGCGGTCGCCGGGACGGGCCTCGGCGCCGGATTGCATCTTTTTATTGACGAGGATCGTGCAGCCTTCGCCGTTGGTGCCGGGAAAGAGCGTGGTGCGGAAAGCAAAGCCGTTGATGGTGCCGCGGACGCGGCGGGTGGTCCAGCCGGGCCAGGCGCGACGTAGGGCGACGATGACCTCGACGGGGACGCGGGCGATGGTCCAGTAGAGGGGCTTGCCGGCGGCCTCGAGGCGAGCCTGAAAGGATTGGGGTTTGGGCGGCATGGGGCAGGCATCCAGTATGGGACCGGTGGGATGCGGGGGCAAAAGGGAGAGGCGGCACTCAGTCCGACCTTTCACTCTTGATTCGTTCCCCAGGAGATGATCTTCGGCTCAGGGATCCTTGGAGAATGAGATTTATGAAAGGTGTGGCGGAGTTCGCAAGGAAATGCGATCCCAGGGCCCGTCCCACTCGCAGGGTCTTCCTTTGGTGCGAAAAGAGGTCAAGTCGTCCGCTATTGACATGCTGACGTATGTGTCGACGCCTTGAAACGAGTCAACGCCCGCCGGACCGGAACTGTGCCAGCAGAGTGTTGCCGCATCGGGAACAAGGTAGATGGGAATCTGTTTGCTGTCCTTCTCGATGAAATCATGCTGGATTCCTGATTCGTCGTAGATGAAGTGAGTTCTCCGCCAGGCCTGCACCAACTCGGGATCGATATGGCCGTAGTTCTGCCGAATGAGCCACATAAACGTCCAGAAGCGTGTTCCGGTAAGGTTGAGGCCGAAATGCTTTGGGTTCTGGCTTCCGCTTCCGTGCTGGCGCATCGGATGGTCCGCCTGGTGAACATTCGCCTCGTCGTAGCTGTCTGTCGCTTCGACGTTATTCGTAGAGACGATGTAGTGCCCGCCGATTTCGCCCATGTCGCCCGGGGATCGAACAGCGTAGCGCGCAGCGCCGATCTGATCCGCGGGAATACTCTCGATCACGAACGCCTCGCGACTGTCGGAAACCACCCAGTTGACGCCCCGCGTGCATTTACCGATCACGATCCTGTTGCCGGACTTGGCCCGATACTCCGGCCTGCCCAGGGTTAGAAGTTCGACGGCATGTCTTGCGGAGTTGGCGAAGGCCGCAACAAAGAAGTTGCCGACCTGCCAGTCCAAGCCGGGCCTGCGATAGCCAGAGAACGGACGATCCAATGTGGGCCCGAGAATCCCGTACGTTCCACCTGAATACCCGCTCGAGGTGACCCCATGAATGTTCTGCGCGTGCTCACTTCCGATTTCGCCCGCAGAGTCGGTTACCGTGTAGCGGCTCGCTCGCGGGTCCGACGGGTTGGCGATGAATGTGACGAGATACTCCTGCGGGAAGAAGTGCTGATCCTCGGAGCTGACGTGAATGGCTTTGCCGCTCTTCGTAGCAGGGCCAAGGATGACCGCGCCGCTGCAGCAATGGATCGCTTCATCCTCCGGTGCCAACGAGGCGGTGGCGGACTCAGGCGGCTTTCCCTTTAGTCCGAAATAGCTGTTGATCATCAGGATCTTATGGAAATGGCCGAGCTCGCGTGGGAAGGCAGAAGCGGCAAGCTCCTGCGATGCGCCGTCTGCAATGCCATGCATCATTTCCAGCGCTTCGGGCAACAGGAACTCATAGTATTGGTCCTGCTGGACCAGATAAGCTTCCATCGCTGCGCTGCTGCGCTGGATTGGCAACAGTTCTCTGTACCATCCTTCGTAGACCATGCGGATGAGGTCGCCTGCGCGCTCGCCGTACTGACGTCCCATCTGATACCAGGTTCCGTGAAGTTCACCGAGGTAGCGTGGATGTGGCTCATACGCGGGGTATCCGTTCTCGAGAAAGTATTTGCCCAGATTCCTGTTACGGCCCGTCCATTCCGGGGGAGTCGTTTGTTTTCGAGCGTCCATTTGACTGGGCGTGGGGAGTGGAAAACCGCACAAGGGTCTTGAAGCAAGAGTCATCACGCTGGCCGAAGCGGTGAGCTTCAAGCATTCCCTGCGAGTGACCTCTGAACCCGCACCGCGTCCATCGACACCGATTGAATTCTGCTCGGACCCGCCGCTGGCCTTTGTCATTTGCAACCTCGATGATGGGGATTCGATCTTCTGCTTGCCTGGGCGACACGAGCCAGCCCAGCCTGCTGGACCGTGATTCTAGCGGATGAAGCGCTCACTCAGCTATGGATCGCTTCTCGGGCGGGTCCAGTGAGGGGCGGGGCTCAAAAGATTGGGATTTGGGCGACATGGGGACGAGACCAGTATGGGGCGGGTGAAGCGACGGGGCAAGGAGAAAGGCGGAGGTGGTCTATCGATCATGAGCGATTTCGCGGTTTCCCGCCCTAGCGGAGCTAGGACGGGGCACCCCGGTGGACACTTGAAGGTAAGGAGAAACACTTTATAATGTAAGGAGGTGAAAGATGACGCGGGCGACTCAAACAAAGACAACGACGGTGGAAGCGACGGTGACTTCGAAGGGGCAGGTGACCCTGCCGAGGGAACTGCGGAAGAGGCTTGGCATCCAGCGGGGAAGCCGCATCCGGTTCAGCATTCCTGTGAGCGGCGCGGTGAAGGTGGAACCCGTGCTCTATGATCTCGAAGACTTGTGGAAGATGGCCGATACGGGCGGTCGCGCAGGCGGCGTGATGAGCTTTGATGAGATGGATGCGGCCAAGGCGCGGAGGCGGTGGTGATGGTGGCAGCGGATACCAACGTGTGGGCGCGGGCTTACCTGAACGACGAGCCGGCGCAGGCGCGCAAGGCGCGCGCGGCCCTGGCGGAGGCACGTTCGGCGGGCGGAGTCTTCGTTCCACTGCCGGTGCTGGCGGAGTTGTCGTGGGTGCTGCGCGGCCGATGGGAGAGGGGCAGGGTTCTGGACGCCATCGAGGGCCTGCTGCAGACGAGAGGCGTGACGGTCGAGTCGGCGGGCGTGGCGTGGAAGGCTTTGGAGGCCTGCCGCAAAGGCGCGGCGGGCTTTGCCGACCACTTGATTGCAGAGATTGCCTTCGCGTCCGGTGCGGACGAGGTGATTACGTTCGATAAGGCCTTTGGGCGCATGGCGGGGGTTCGGCGGATGAAGTAAGACGTTCGCGGGGTTGCGTGGTTAGCGCGAAGGTTTCCCAGGTCTCAGAAGCGAGACCTGGGGCACCCGGCACCCGGCCAAGCCGGACATTATCCCATTTTCTGGTTCCGTCCGGTTTGCGGGTCACTCGCATAATCGTCAATGGCGTTGGATGATGCTTCGTCCGGTCACGCCGGTCCGCGCGCCCTAACGCTTTTTCCTTGACAAGGAGCTCTTCTTCCGAATAGTTTCACTTTGCCCTTTCCTTCCCCGCAATTCATTCCCCGGAGGCATCCGTATGAAAGCCGATCGAGGGACCTCAGCTAGTTTTGCGTCGGTTTTCAACATCCGTCACAACTGGGCACATCTTGCCCACCGTCCCGGTTTCCAGCAGCCTGTGATTGATGGAGTGCGCGCCATTGCCGTCCTCTGGGTGGTCGTGCTCCATGTGTTCTTCTTCCACTTGTGGATCTTTCCGGCACAAGCCAACTTCATGTTCACCAACCCCGTCACTGGCTGGCTCGTAAATGGCCTGCTCGGTGTCGACCTCTTCTTCGTCATCAGCGGATTTCTCATCGGCTCCATCCTCTTCGGCGAGTACAGGGAATTCGGCGGCATCGTCTTCTCACGCTTTTACGTGCGACGCTTTCTTCGTCTGATTCCTGTCTACACAGCAGTCATGCTGCTGGGCCTCTACTTCCTCCACGAGGTTCCTGGGATGCCCAAATGGCTGAACGCCGAAAACTCCTGGACAAATATTCTCTACGTCAACGATTTCCTGCCTGTCGCTAAGCAGTACCTTGGATGGTGTTGGTCACTCGCGATTGAAGAGCAGTTCTACCTGTTGCTTCCCGCTTTCATTCTGATCTTTATCGGCCTCGGGAAAGGCCGGATGCGCATTCTTGTGGCGCTTATGGGCCTCTCGCTTGTCATCCGTTACACGGTTATTCATTTTTCCGGTATCGTACCGCCGTACCGCTTCGTCGCGCTCTCACCTCAGTGGGATAGGTGGTTCGATGTCGTCTACGATAAGCCCTGGATGCGTTTCGGAGGCCTGCTCGCCGGCGCTACCGGCGCCTATCTCAACACCTTCTTCGCGCCCCGGCTCGAAAGCTTCTTCGCGAACACGACTCGTGTCACCCTCATTTCCATTGTCTGTCTGGCGGTCATGATTCACATTGCCTACACCTCGATGGGTTCGGCGTTCTTCGACCGCATCCCCTACTTGGCGCGAGAGCTTTGGTGGACATGCGTCCACGATGCGTTTTCGCTTTGCGCTATTTTCCTCATCCTTGGCGCCATGCACACGCCAAAACTTTTCGGCGGGATGCTTGCACGTATTCTCTCGTGGGAGGGCTTTTACCCAATCGCGCAGATCTCCTACTCCGTGTACCTGGTGCACGAAATGATTTTCATGTGGCTCTTCCCCAGGCTTGCTCCGGTCTTTGCCCCGCGTCTCGGTCCATTCGGTGCCATGGCAGCGGCGGGCGCCATCGGTCTCGCGCTGGTTTTTTGCCTCGCATCGTTGCTCTATGTGGTCATTGAGCGGCCATGCATGCGCATGCGCTCTCACCCCACGGTCCTCGGTTTCATCGATTTCTTGCGCGGCGAAAGCTCCGAGCCCCAACTGGAAGAGACTTAACCACGCTCGCGACTTTCTTTGCGATCGACGCACGATCACTCATTCTAGGAACTCGTTGAAAGTTGGCGGGTGGCGCAGGTCTTTGGATGATAACTTATCTCGAAACTGGGTGCCCAAGGTCTCGATTCTGAGACCTGGGAGAGCGACGCTGATTGCCAGACTCCGCACGCAGTATTCTTCTTGCGATGACGCGCGGGTTAGTCCGGTATCCGGAGAGCGGTGACCTCCACTTTCTTACCTTCAGTTGCTTTCACCGACGTGCTTATCTCAGCGGGGCCTGTCGGCTACACTGGGCGCTGTGACGGCGCACGCATTGGCAGTGGGGATTGAGGCGGCGACTACGGCGCTGGCCGTGGCGGGGATGGGGTATTTTCTGGCGGCGCTGATTGCGGCGCAGGTGTTTCTGCGTGCGCGGCGGCGGGCGCTTCCTGTGTTTGCGCCGGGCGTGAGTATCCTCAAGTCGCTGAAGGGGACCGACGAGGGGATGCTGGAGGCGTTCCGGAGCCACTGCCGGCAGAGTTACGCGGGCGAGTGGGAGCTGCTGTTTGGCGTGTCGGCGCTGGATGATCCGGCGGTGGAGGCGGTGCGCGCGCTGGAGGCGGAGTTTCCAGAGCGGGCGATTCGGCTGCTGGTGTGCCCGGAGCGGCTGGGCACGAATGGCAAGGTGAGCACGCTGGCGCAGATGCAGGGTGCGGCGCGGTTTGACTACCTGCTGGTGAACGACTCGGACATTACGGTGGGGCCGCGGTATCTGGAGCGGGTGATGGCGCACTTTGCGCCGCAGGCTGCGGGCGCGGCCGAAGTAGGGCTGGTGACGGCGCTCTATCGCGGACGGGCGCACGGGACGCTGGCCTCGCAGATGGAGGCGCTGGGGATTGCGACAGATTTTCAGGCGGGCGTGCTGCTGTCGCGGATGATTGAGGGCGGGCTGCGGTATGGGCTGGGATCCACGCTGGCGGTAAGGCGCGAGGCGCTGGAGCGCATCGGCGGCTTTGTGGCGCTCAAGGATCATCTGGCCGATGACTACGAACTGGGCGCGCGGGTGGCGCAGGCTGGCTATCGCGTGGCGCTGGCGGGCGAGGTGGTGGAGACGAGCGTGCCGGGGTATGGGTGGCGCGGGTTCTTTGACCATCAGCTGCGCTGGCTGCGGACGGTGCGGGATGCGCGGCCGGCGGGGTATGCGGGGCTGATCTTTACGCACGGGCTGATGTGGGCCGTGCTGAACGTGGTGGCCAGCGGAGTGAGTCTCTGGAGCGTGTGGCTGCTGGCGCTGAGTCTTTTTCTGCGTCTTGGATTGGCGATGACGGTGGGCGCGGTGGTGCTGGGCGACCGGCAGGTGTTGCCCTGGCTCTGGCTGCTGCCGTTGCGCGATGCGGTGGCGATGGGGCTGTGGGTGGCGGGTTTTGCGGGGAACACGATTGTGTGGCGCGGCGAGCGGTTTGAGGTGAAGGACGGGCGGCTGCACAAGGCGTGAGGCGCGCGGCTGAAGGATGCGCCGGTATCGCTGCGATGGAGCGCTCTGGTAGATTCGGTGGGCACGGTGATGATGG
Organism: Acidobacteriota bacterium; assembly: GCA_021813745.1. Taxonomy (GTDB): domain Bacteria; phylum Acidobacteriota; class Terriglobia; order Terriglobales; family Acidobacteriaceae; genus Telmatobacter. The sequence goes on along the minus strand of JAKAJO010000093.1, from coordinate 1,940 downwards.
GCCGTGCGAGGAGGCGAGGAATGTTTTTCCCCAAGAGTGTCTGGAGTGGAGTGGTGGGCTGCTGCCTGCTGGCGGCGGCGAGTGGCGTGAGCGGCGCGCAGATGCAGGCGGCGAAGCCCGCGGTGGGTACGCAGGTGCCGCCGGCGCAGGTGTTTGGCCAGGTGCTGAGCGGCTGGGAGCGGGAGTTTATGTCGCTGGCGGAGGCGATGCCGGAGGACAAGTACAACTTTGCGCCGACGCAGGGCGAGTTCAAGGGCGTGCGCACATTTGCCGAGCAGGTGAAACATATAGCTGAAGCCAACGATCATTACTTTGCCGATCCGGCGAAGCCCACGGCGGACAACAGCGCGGCGATTGAGAAGTTGAAGACCAAGGCGGAGATTGTGGCGGCGCTGAAGGACTCGTTTGCCGAGGCGCATGCGTATGTGAACGCGATGACGCCGGAGAATGCTTTTGTGATGACGGCGCACGGGACGCGCACAGGCACGGCGGCGTTTGCGATTGCGCACTTTATGGACCACTACGGGCAGATGGTGGAGTATCTGCGGATGAATGGACTGGTGCCGCCGGCGAGCCGCGGCAGCATGTAACCGGATGGAAGCGTGCCGCCGCGTTGGACACCGACGCGGCGTGCGCGCGAGTGCTAAGGTATTTGCCAGATGCCGCTGGTGACGACAACCGAGACGGGCGTGCCCATTCAAGGGCCGAGCGCGACGCTGATTTACGACGACTGGTATCCGGCGCTGCGCACGGACGCGCTGCGTGGGGACAAGCTGGCGACGGCGATGCTGCTCGGCATCCCATTGGTGATTGGAAGGAAGAGCAGCGGGAGGCTGTTTGCGATGCGCGACAGTTGCCCGCACCGCGGGATTCCGCTGAGCGTGGGGTGGTTTGACGGCGAGCGGGTGACGTGCCGCTATCACGGGTGGGAGTTTGAGCCGTGCAGCGGGCAGTGCGCCCTGATTCCCTCACTCAGCAGCCACGATCATCTGGATGCGACACGGATTTATGCGACGGCGTTTCCCTGCGAGGAGCGCGACGGGCATGCGTGGGTGTATGTGCCGGGCGCGGGCAGTGGGCGCGTGGCGGAGGGTGCGATTCCGCGGCCGGTCCCCGAACTGAAGAAATTTGGGCCGCGGTATCGGACGGCGTTTCTGACGGCGGACCTGCCGTGCAATGTGGATCACGGGATTATTGGATTGATGGACCCGGCGCATGGACCGTTTGTGCATCAGGCGTGGTGGTGGCGGAGCCGCGCGAGCATTCGCGAAAAGACGAAGCGGTTTGAGCCGATCGCTGAGGGCTTCAGGATGAGCGCGCACGCGCCGAGCGGGAACTCCGCGCCCTACAAGCTGCTGGGCGTGTATGGGCAGCCAGTGGAGACGACGATTGATTTTGTGCTGCCGAACCGGCGGACGGAGATCATTCGCTGCGGGGAGAAGTGGTTCAGCAGCCTGACCACTGTGACGCCGGTGACGGCGTCAACCTGCCGCATCGATGTGGTGGCGGCGTGGAATGTGTTTTATCGGGTGCCATTTGTGACGCCGGTGGCGAAGTTCTTTGGCGCGAAGTTTGTGCGGCAGGATCAGGTGACGATGATGCAGCAGGCGGAGGGGTTGAAGCACAACCCGAGCCTGATGCTGATTGACGATGCGGACAAGCCGGCGAAGTGGTATTTTGCGCTGAAGCAGGCGCGGCTGGAGGGAACCAGCAAGCACCCGATGGATGGGCCGGTGGAGCTGCACTGGCGCAGCTGATTTCCTACACAACTGCAGGGGCTGTACGCGCGAGGGTGAGGACGGTGATGTCGTCTTCCTGGCCGAAGGTCTGCGCGGCATGGGCGATCTCTTTCGCGGATTGGGTGGAGATAGCGGCCGTGCGCTCGAAGCCGAAGAGCTCGCCCGAGGTTGGGTTTCTGGCTTCTATGATGCCGTCCGTGG
>JAKAJO010000012.1 GCA_021813745.1 Acidobacteriota bacterium | reverse complement strand
CACCACGGAAACGTCATGGGCTCAAAATCCAGCGCGCCAAACTCCTCATCCTGCAGCCGAGGCGCCTCATTCTCCGTCGTAAAGTAGTAGCGCTTGCCCTCGGCCGTCACCAGCACAGAGGCCACGCCCGTCTCGCTCGGCGTCAGCACACGCACTTCCACCGCGCCGCCTGTCACCCACGCTAGGTTCTCGCTCCGCCGCAGCAGCACGCCGCCCAGTTTCTGCGCGCGCATCCACTCCACCAGCCGCTCGTGCTTGCTCTCCAGCTCCGCACTCCACGCCGCCTGCTCCACCACAGTCGTCCCCTGCACCACCAGGCTTTTTCTGATCCGCTCGCTCATCCCGCTCCGCTCCCTCCGGCTCTACGGCCGGTATCGTTTTGCTTGCAAACGCGGGCGCCTTTGCAAGCGCCCGCTCTGTCTCTTCTCTTGTCCGTTCCGCTTATTCGTCCAGCGACGGATGGTAGTGGCTCTCCCAGCCCATGTACCGCGCAGCCTCATGCACTGCTTTCGACACATCGCTGAAGTTCGCCGCCACGTGATGCTCAAAGCCCTCGCGGCAAATATACCGCAGCAGCTTTTGCAATTGCGGAATCTCCGCCACGCCCGCGCCTCCAAAGGTCTCCAGCGGATCCTCCGTGAACCGCCCCGCACCCGTGTACCCGCGAATCACGCCGCGCCGGTCGTCCGTCGAGAAGCGTGCGAAGCTCATCACGCCCGGCTTCACCCGGCCCACGCACGTGCCAAACGTATTCAGCTTGCCTACCGTTCCAGCAATAATCTCCTGATAGTCCATCTTCACGTCCTTGAAGAAGTGCTTCGGAAGATTCGAGCAGTGGAAGCACACGCACTTGTTTGGATCGCTTCCATAGTTGTTATTCCAGTCCAGCAGCGCCGACGGCGTCCCCGAAGCCAGCGCAAGCATGTACATGCTCAGCGTGCCCGGCACGTCCACCTCGCAGGCTGATGGAATCAGCTCGTTCGACATCATGCTCATGATCGTGCACGGCACCACGCCAAAGAACTCCTCCATCGACGTCCAGCATTGCACTGCGCTCACCGTCACGTGCGTCTGCTTCATCCATCCGTCAATCACCGCGCCCAGCTTGGCCATCTTAAGCAGCGCATCGTCGGGAATCCCCGCCGTCGTCACATATTTCTTGATCGCCGCCAGCTTCGCCTGTGCCGCATCGTCGTTGTCCTTCATCCGCCCGATGCGCCCGAAGATCTCCGACAGGTCAATTGTCTCAATCGTGATTCCGCTCGTCTCCAGAATCCGCTCCGAGTAGCGCACCGTGTTGAACGCAGTCGGCCGCGCGCCAATCGCGCCAATCCGCAGGTTCTTCAGCCCCTTCACAATCCGGCACACCGCGGAAAACCACTCCAGGTCCGCCTTGAACTCCGCCGAGGTCAGGCTCTCCGTGTGCAGCGTCGTCAGCGAGTACTGAATGCCGTACTGCATCATGTTGTTGCACGCGCTCATCTTCCCGCAGAAGCTGTCGCGCCGCGTCGCAATCGTCATCGCGTCCGAGCGGTCCGGTGTCGCCTGCACCAGCACAGGAACCTTCAGACCCGAAAGCCGAATCGCGTCCACAATCCCGCGTTCCTCGCCAAAATTCGGCAGCGTCACAATAATGCCGTCAATCTCTTCCGCATGTTTTTTGAACAGCTCCGCGCAGCGCTGCGATTCTGCATACGTTTCCACCGCGCCGTACTTGGACTCCTCAGGGCTCAGAACAATCGCCCGCGCGCCCGCCTTTTCCAGCACTGAGATGATCTCTTCGCGACCCGTCTTCGCCAGATGATCCGGGAAAAAACCACGATTCCCCACCACCACACCAAATGTCATTTTTCTTTGCCCTGCCATTGTTCTCTCCTTCAATCCCCTGGCCTTACTTCCGGCCTCTTTACTCTGCGCGCGCGCGGGAAACCGTCCTCGCCCCCAGCTCATCCGCGCAGAAATGGTTATTCAGTTCCCTGCGCGCCACGACGGCTCAGCACGCCCTTTGCAACAAATAAAGCGGCGAAGCCTGCGCTTCGCCGCCCCGCTTCACTTCGCGCTCCGACCCGGCCGGAACTTCACCAGATAAAACACCCCTATGATCGCAAGCAATCCGCCCCACCAGATGGGCGTTTGCAGATTCGTCAGTTGCACACCCGCCGGATAATTGCCCGTAACGGCTTCGATAATTCCGTTCGCGCAAATCAAAACACCATAGATCTCCAGCAGCAGGCCGATGAAAAACCAGATCGGAATCTTTGAACCATGCATAACTTGGTCTCCTTCCCGTTACCAGAACATGATGTTGAGAATGGCGAAGATGACCACAACCGCCACAGCCCAGAACCATTCCTGCTTGTAAAACACCACCGGCTCTTCCTTCGGCAGCACGGTCGCTCCATACACAAGCCCGTCCAGCTCCTTCACCGGTCGCGGAGTCGTCACCAGACTCACCGCCACAATAATGATGGAAGAGAACAGGAAGGCCCACAGAGCACGAAATACGTTCTCGGCCATCGGCTTCGCATCCGGCGACAACGCTACGACGGAGAGTGCAGAAGGCACCACCTTCACCCATACGAACAATCCTGCCGAGAATAGAATGCCCAGCAGCAATCCAAGGAAGCCTGCCAGCTTCGTCGCCTTTGACCAGAACATCCCGAACAGAATCGTCGCCAGCAGCGGTGCGACAAACACGCTGAACAATGCCTGCACGTAGTCCATGATGCCGTGGAACTGCTGCACCAGGTATGCCGCTCCAATCGACACAATCACGCCAATGACGATTGACATTCGGCCAACCATCACATAGTGACTGTCGCTTGCCTTTTTGTTAATCAGTGGCTTGTAAATGTCATACGTCCACACGGTCGAGAAGGCGCTCACGTTGCCAGCCATGCCGCTCATAAAACCCGCAATCAGCGCCGTGATCCCCAGCCCCAGCAGCCCGGGTCCCAGGTAGCGCACCATCATCAGCGGCAGAGCCTGGTTATAGGTGTGCAACTCCGCGCCCGGCGCGCCGCTGAGCACCTGCTTCTGATACTCCGGCGTCAGGTTTGTCTTCTCCATCGCCGCCGAACACGCGCTCGCGTCCGTCGGCACCCCGGCGGAATTGGCCGTGCACGCCGCTGTCACATCCTCCCCCACCAGTTGCCGCCGGCTTCCATCCGGATTCTGCAGCAGCACAAGGCTCAGCAGTCCCGGAAGAATCACGATGAACGGAACCGCCATCTTGAAGAAAGAGCCAATAATTGGAGCCAGCCTTGCCGCGCGCAAGTTATGCGCCGCCAGCACGCGCTGCACCACCAGGAAGTCCGTCGTCCAGTAGCCGAAACTGATCACAAAACCCAGCCCGAAGACGATCCCGGTCCAGTGCACACCCATCGGATTCGCCGAAAAATGTCTCGTGTCACGCCACAGGTGGAAATAGCTGTCGTTGTGCAGATTGCTCATGATCTTCCGCTGCAATCCCACCCAGCCCCCGGCCTGAATTAATCCCAGAATCGGCACCAGGAGAGCACCACCCCAGATCAGAACAAACTGCAACACCTCATTGAAGATTGCCGACCGCAGCCCGCCAAGCCCCACATACAAGGCCACAGCCACCGAACTCACAATGATGCTGAAATTGATATCCCACCCCAGCACCACCTTCATCACCACGGCCATCGCGAACATATTGACGCCGCTCATCAAGATCATCTCAGTCGCAAACGCCACCGCCGCCACGCTGCGCGCTCGGCCGTCATACCGTAGATCCAGATAGCCGGGGACCGAATGCGTCTTCGACACGTAGTAGAACGGCATCATCACCAGGCCGAGAAACAGCATTGCCGGAATCGCGCCAATCCAATACCAGTGCGTCGCCAGAATGCCGTACTGATACGCCGAGCCCGCCCAGCCCATCAATTCCAGCGATCCCATATTGGCCGAGACAAAACTCAGCCCCGCGATCCAGGCCGTCATCTCTCGCCCGGCCATAAAGAACTCTTCACTTGTGTTCGACTGGCCCTTCAGATGAAAGCCAATCCAGATCACCATCCCGAAATAGATAGCGATCACCGCAATATCCAGCACTCCCAGCCGCGCCAATGGGGTCGCATTCATGGCCAGTAATGCCGGAAGCGTTCCTGTCGCTCCGGCCAATGTCAGTGGGGCAAATTCGAGCATCGTCTCACCTGAACCAATCCGTTGCGCCCGCTTGGACCGCCGGACGCACTCACTAAGTAAATGGGTTTACTGCAAAGATTGTCAAGCCACAAAAGCGACTCTTTCCTCTCTTTTTTCCTGGACTTTCACGAGCTCTATTCAACCTTGCGCGGAACGCTGCACCACACCCCGGAAAATGAGAAAGCGTTTACCCGACAAAGTGTAGCACACTCTGTCCACCACGCCCCTCTGCTACCCCCTTTTCCTCCCTCTCCCAATTCATTTGAAATCCTTATGCGTTTCTCCCTTGTCTTCCCTTCGGCCGGGCGCTACTTTGAGTCATGGGACGCATTCCTTCCGTTCTCCTTCGCGGAAATCCGAGCTCTTTTTCCTTCCCTCACAAACTTTGCACTCCTGCGCGCCCATCTCATCCCAACTCAAGGAGCATCCATGCTGCCGTCTGTTGATCCCGTTGCTTCCACCGGCTTCTCCCGTCGATCCTTCTTCCGCTTTGCAGCGGGAGCCTCTGCACTCGCCACCGCCCCATTCCTTACCGAATCCCACCTGGCCCTCGCCGCCATCCCAAAATTCTCCGACCCCAATATCGGCATCCACATCGACGCCAATGAAAACCCCATGGGGCCTTGCGACGCCGCACGACAGGCCATCGCCAACATCATTCCCCGCGGCGGCCGTTACCTCTTTCCTCTCGAGGACGTGCCTGCCCAGATCTTCGCCAAACAGGAAGGTCTCGACCCTGAGTCCGTCATTCCCTTCGCCGGCTCCAGCGAACCATTGCACTTCACCGTCCTCGCCTTTACCAGCAAGGACAAGCCTCTTGTCGTCGCCGATCCCGGTTACGAAGCACCCATGTGGGCCGCGCAAGTCTCCGGCGCACCCGTCATCAAGTTGCCCCTCGCTGACCCCAAAGGCGCAGCCTCCCACGACATCAAGGCGATGCTCGCCGCGTCACCCAATCCCGGCGTGATCTACATCTGCAACCCCAACAACCCCACTGGCACCGTCACACCCCACGAGCAGATTGAGTACGCCGTCAACAGCGCGCCCAAAGACACAGTCATCCTCATCGACGAAGCCTACATCCACTTCTGCGACGAGCCCAGTTCCCTGCACTTCGTCAAAGAGGGAAAGAACGTCATCGTTCTCCGCACCTTCTCCAAAATCTACGGCATGGCCGGCATCCGCATGGGCTTCGCCATTGGCCGCCCCGATCTCCTCGCCAAGATCGTTCCCCTTGGCGGGCAAAACTCCCTGCCCATCACCGCCGTCACTGCGGCCAACGCCAGCCTCCGCGATGAAGCCCTGGTCCCTTCGCGCAAAAAAGCGATCGGTGACACGCGCACTGAAACCATCGCTTGGCTCAAAAGCAAGGGCTACTCCACCACGCCCTCCGTCAGCAACTGCTTCATGCTCGACGTAGGCCGACCCGGCAAAGAAGTTCAGGCCGCACTCGCCGCCAAAGAGATGTTCGTCGGCCGCATCTGGCCTGCGTGGCCCAACTCTTTGCGCATCACCGTCGGCCTGCCCGACGAGATGCTCGCCTTCCGCAAGGCATTCACTGAGGTCATGAGCGGCTCCACTGCCGGCCTCGAACCCGCGCCGTTACCCGGCCGTCTGGCCGCACACCCCCACACCCACCTCTCTTAACCTCCCCGCATCAGGCACTTCCACCGAACAAAAAACCCCACCGCCCGGTGGGGTTTTTCTTGTGCCCAGACCGCGCAACCTCAGATCCCCGCAAACCACGCATAGCCGAATTCCGGTTCGACAGAGCCAAGGCCTTTGCCAAATTTCTTCATCGAATCTGTCAACGTGATGTGGTGAATGAACTTCAGGTTCTTGTACCCCAGTTGCATCGGCACCCGCATCCGCAGCGGCCCGCCAAACGCCACCGGCAACTCGCCATCATTCATCCCCATCGTCAGATAGGTCTGCGGGTGCAGCGCCTCGCCCATGTCGAGGCTGTCCCACTGGTCGGGCTCCACGCTGAAGTACGCCACATACCGCGCCTGCGGCAACACGCCCACCTCGCGTAGCACCCCGCTCAGCGGCGTCCCAATCCACTCCGCGACGTACGACCAGCCCTCCTCGCAAGCCACCTCCGTGATCTGGCTCTGGATCGGCATTGCTTTCAAATCCGCCAGTGAAAACGCAGTAGGCCGCGCCACCATCCCATCCACCGTCAGCCGCCAGTCACTGAACCCAAGCGCCTGCGACTTCTTGAACGCATCGCTCGGCGGCGCAATCGGCACCGCAAATGGATCTTTCGAAATCATGCTCCGCGGAAACTCCCGCGCCGGCCTGTGCGCCGTCAGCAGGCTCTGCGCCGCGTACGTCAGAGTCTCGCCCGGCCCAAAGATGCCACCCGCATCCGGCGGCACCAGTCCATAGGCCTTGGCCAGTCGGTCCGCCACGGCCAGACCCGCCACGCCTGCCGTCGCCGCCAGTCCGCCAGTGATCAGCTTCCTGCGGGAAAGTCCGCTCATGCGTCCTCCTTCGCTGCAGCCGCGCGGCCCGTCATCATCGCCCGCGTGCGTTTCCAAAAGCCCGCCAGCGCGATCATCGTCACATGCACCGTAAAGAAACCCACCAGCAGCAGCGTGACCACAAAGTGCAGCGTCCGCGCGCTCTGCCGTCCGCCCAGCAGGCTCGCCGTCGCCGGCAGCGCCGAAGTGAACGACGGCGACATCGCTAGTCCCGTCCAGATCACCACCGGAAACAGCACAAAAATCACCACCAGATACGTAGCTCGTTGCAGCGCGTTGTAGCTGTGCGCCTCGTCATCGCCCGCGCGTCCGCCGCGCAGATACTTCGTCACCACACGCCATAGCGCCCCCACCGAGCGTTCGTCGCGCTCCGGCATCAGTTTGTTTTTGAAATGCCCCCGCCAGAAGCCCCACAGCACATACACCAGGCCCGTCAGCGCCACCACCCACGCCGCTTCAAAGTGCAGATACCGGCCCCAGCCGTTTCCATCCGGCATCGCCGTGCCAAAGCCATTGTTCACCCATGGCCGTGACGTCGGAAGCGGCAGCGAGAACAGCGGATGCATGTTCGGATTCCCGCTCTCGCCCCAATAGAAACGTGGATGCGAAATCAGAATCTCCGCGCCAGTAACCAGCAGAGCGAGAAAGGCCAGTACCGTCAGCCAGTGCGTAATGCGCACCACCGCCGCGTGCCGCGGAGTTGTCGATATGGCCCGAGGGGAAGCCGTAGCCATTGCCGAAGCATAGCACGGGTCTGCATGCACATACATCAGAATTTGCAAGCTCACCCAGCGTCTTACCCGGCCTGCACCCACACACAAGAACCCGGCCGCAATGCTCCGCGGCCGGCCTCTCCATCATCCCTGACAACTCACTCAGAAGATCACCTTCAGAGCAAGCTGCGTGTTGAAGGGTTCTCCAGCTCCAATTCCTGGCGCGCCATAGGCACTCCCCACCGTCGTCGTGATCGCACAGCTGCTCGAGTCCGTGCAGTAGCCCCCGCCCGGCGCGGCCAGATTCAGCCGGTTGAACAGGTTAAACATCTCCACGCGAAATTGCGTGTTGATGCGTTCCGTCACTTTCGTGTTCTTGAACACCGAAAGGTCCACATCCGCAAAGCCGGGTCCATGCAGGTCGTTCCTGGCACTATTGCCATACGCGCCATTCAGCGATGGCGAATACGCATTCGGATTCATCCATGCGACAAAGTAGCCCGTCGCCGCCGTCCCCTGCACGCTATGCGAAACGCCCGCATATGCGCTCACACCCGGATTCTTATCGGCGCGCTCCGCATACTCGCCATTGCCGCTTCCTCCCACGTTGCTCGAGTAGATCGTGAATGGCTGCCCGCCGTGGAAATTCATCAGCGTATTGAATTGCCAGCCCGAGGTCAGCGCCTTTGGCCCATGCGGAAGCGCTGGAGCCAGATACGATACAAAGCTCGTGAACGTATTCCGCACGTCGAAGTCGCTATTCCCGTACTCGCACTTGAAACACAGGCTGTTCTGCGGGTTATAAAGGTAGACCTCGCTGATCTCATCCAGTGCATGGCCCCACGTGTACGCAAACTGCGACGTCAATCCGTGCCAGCTTGACATTCGCAACTGCGCCTGCAGCGAGTTGTAGTTCGACGTGCCGATCCCCTGTATTTGATTGATCACCCCGTAATTGGGATACTGCGCAAAGTACGGCCGCGTCGAGTTTGCGCCGCCGCTGCCCAGCCCCGCCTGGTTTACATCCAGCAATGCCCGCAGCCGGCGCCCTTCGCTGCCCACATAGCCAAGTTGCAGAATGACGCTGCCCCCCAGGCTCTGTTGCACGTTGAAGTTGTAGTTGTACATGTACCCCGGCCGCAGATTCTGGCTGATCGAAAACAGGTTCGCCGTTGAGCAGCCCGCCTGCACCGCACTCGGATTCGCAATGCACGGATTCGATGAGGTCGCCGCATTCGGGAAGATCAGGCTCCCAAAGCTGGTTCCGGATGGAATCACGCCAACCGTCGCCCCCGTGTCCACCACCGGCGTCGATCCGGCCGGATTGTCCTGCACGCCAAATGCGCCCCCATTGCTGCTGAAGCGCGAGTTCAGATAGTTCACAACGTTCGGGCTGTCGAAACCAATGCCAAATCCTCCGCGAAGCACCAGGTTCTTGGCGCTCCTCGGTTCCCAGTTGAAGCCCACGCGCGGCCCGTACCCTCCGTGGTACTGCGGATACAGATTCGCAATGTCCACGCCCGCGGTTGCAATTCCATTCGGCGCTCCCGGCAGGAACGTCGTCAGATCCTTCGTCCCATCATGCATCGGCCCCACATACTCGTAGCGCAGTCCATAGTTCAGATTCAACGAAGGTGTAACCTGATACGCATCCTGCGCAAAAAGCGCATAGCTGTTCACAAAAACCTGTCGCTTCGGATTGCCTTGCACAATGTTCGTGCCACCTGAATCAAAGCAACCCGCCAGAAAATCCGCGAGCTGATAGAAATGCGGATCGCTGCTCAGGTTCGCTGCCAAAGTTACCGATCCAGGCGCCGTCGCCGTCAGTGCGTCGCAAGCTGTCCCCGTGTTGCCCGTCCACGGACCCTGCGTACCGTCAAACAGGAATGTCCCCCGCTGTCCGGCCTGGTAGAAGTCGTCCACTTGTGCCTGGCGCACTTCACCGCCGAATCGAAACTCATGCTTACCCACGGTCCACGAGAGCGCTTCGTCCAGGTGGCCCGTGATGTCGTTGCGTCCCGAGTTCGGCGTCCCTCCCACCGTGTCGAAGCCATCCGACGAAGCCCCCAAGCCGCTGCTCGAGTTCGGTGACGCAATCTCAATACGCGGAGCGCCAGCAAGCGCCACACTCGTCGCGCCCGTGTTGAGACCCAATGTGATGGGTTGGTACACCGTCGACTGATCGCTGAAGGCCTGGTTGAAGTAGTTCACCCCCATGAACACCTGGTTTGTCATCTGCGATGACAACACCGTGTTGTAAGTAAGCGAATAGTTCTGCACATGGATCGGCGCCACCTCGTAATACGGCGACAGATACGAAACCGTCGGCGCAATCTGGTTACCCTGACCCACATACCATTTGAATGAGAGCTTGTTGTTCGCGTTCAGGTTGTAGTCCAGCTTCACCAGTCCGTTGTGACTGAACCCATGCTCATTCGCAGGATTCGTGTAGTTGAACGGCGTTGCCGATCCGCCCAGTGCAGCCGTTGGCCACAGCCCCGGCGTGTTTCCGCCTCCATTCAACAGGTTCAGAGCCACCTGGCTCACCGGCACGCCATACGCACTCAGGATGCTCTCCGCTTGTGTCTGATACGCAGTCGACGGCTCCGTCGAGGGTGCATTCACGCCAATCGTGAAACGTTGCCCCTCATACGTCGTGAAGAAAAACAAGCGGTCCTTCAGAATCGGTCCGCCCGCCGAGTAACCGAATTGTTGATTCCGCAACTCCGGCTTCGTTGACGACAACGCAGACTGCGCCGCCAGTGCTTCATTCCTGTTGAAGTAATACAACGTTCCGTGCAGTTGGTTGGTGCCCGACTTGATTGCCAGGTTCACCGTCGCTCCAGGGTTGCGCCCCGAGTCAGCTCCCGCCTGCGTCACCACAGACATCTGATCAATCGCGTCCAGCGGCAACGTGATGCCGGCAATGCCCGAAACCCCACCCTGGTTCACTGCCGGAATATTCCACCACACATCGTTGTTGTCCGCTCCTTCAATCTGCCAGTTCACCATGTCCGGCCGCGAACCATTCACCGACCCATAGCCCCCGCCCGAGTAGCCGCTATAGCCCGGTGTCACAGCAATCAGCTGCGTAAAATCTCGCCCATTCATCGGTGCATTCTGCACCGTCTCACTGGGAATATCTGTCGTCTCCACCGTCGACGTCGTATCCAGCGTCAGCGCGTCGGCCGATACCTCCACCGTTTCTCCAGTCGTCGCGATGCTCAGCTTCAATGGCAACGTGTACGTTGTACCCGCTGACACGGGAATCTTCTGCACACTCACGGCCTTGAACCCTGGCGCTGTAACGCCAATCTGATAACTGCCCACCGGCAGGTCGGGAAAGCTGAACTCACCCGCGCTCGAGCTCACCGCCTTCGACGTCGCCGCCGTGCCCATATTGGTCAGCGTCACATCCGCTCCCGGCACCACTGCGCCAGACTGGTCGGTGACTGTCCCGTTAATGCCTCCTCGAAACGTCTGTGCATAAACTCCTGTCTGAATCAGACTTACGACAAACAGCATCCGGATGAGCCCTACGAATACACTTCGAGTATGACGATGAAGCATAGCGCCTTATCCTCCAGAATCTTTGTGTTGATGTGTCTCTTCTGTCGCGCCCGCTAAAAAAGGAAAATGGGAATGTACGGCTCCGTCGGCGCAGGCGCGCGCCAACTCAAAACTGATTGGCTTGTCTCAGGAATTTACAGCTGTGGCTTATGGGGGTGTGGTCTTCCATTCCCCAACATAGTTGGATTCGTCGTAAGGATGCAATAAAGATGGATCAGTTTTCCCGCCTCAACAAACATCCCGCTCCGCAAACCCGGCGGCCCCGCGTGATTTCGCTCACATATTGCGGTGCGAGAAGGCACAGCACAATATCAATGAGTAATGCCATCTTGAGAATGCGAGGCATAAGACCATGATCTTCGCCTGCGGAGAGCGGTGGACAAATCCGGCGGTCATGCTCGTCGCGACAGACCTGCTCGATCTCGAACACCTCATGGCCTTTGCAATTCCACAGGCCCGCGAGTGCCACGCTCGCCTCCTGCTCCTTCACGTCATCCCCGCCGCTGCCGGCTTCTCATCGGACCCCGCGGGTCGGCCTTGCTACGATCCCGCCTCCGCCGTTGAATGCGCCGCCAAAACTCTTCACCCGTGGGTCTCCTTGGCGCGGGACGCCGGCATCGATTGTCACGCAATCATCCGCGAGGGCATTCCGGTTCAGCAAATTTATGCCGCTGTACGACAGTTTCATGTCGATCGTATACTGATTGGCACTCGGAGTCGCGGAAAGCTCACAAGGCTCCTCCTCGGCTCTGTGGCAGAGCAGGTGCTGCGCTCGGTTCCACTCCCGGTCATTACCGTGGGACCCGAGGCTCATCTTCCGGTGTCCGGCAGCCACGACAAACAGGTCGTCCTGCACGCCACCAAATTAAGAGAGGCCTCTCGCCCGAGCGCAGTGCTTGCCTGCCGAATCGCCGCCGCCAAAAATGCCCGCCTCGTGCTCCTCCACGTCCTGCCTCCACAGGATCAGCTCTCCCATCGTGGCCTTCCTTCCTCCATCGACTCCGCCACCTTGTTCGAGCTTCGCACCCTCGCCGTTGAATCCAATGCCGAGGGCGGTCTTGACGTTCCCATCGAGTCGCGCATTGCTCACGGCAACCCTTCGATCGAAATCCTCGCCACTGCCGCCGATCTATCCGCCAGCCTCATCATCCTCGGCGCCACGCGTCATTCCACCATGCAGACGCTCACCCACGATCACACCATCTACCGAGTGCTCGCGCACGCCCGCTGTCCCGTCCTCACATTGCGCGAAGACAACATTGTCACCGCTGAAAATGGCGACCTAGAGAGCGTCGAGTTTCAGCTCTAGCGCTCTCCAGCGCACACGATTCCCGGTATCTTCACTAAAGTGATTGTGATTGAGAAGCTTTTCTTACGCGGTGAGTCGTTCCAGTTGATCCGGCTTCAGAATCGTCATACTCGCGCCCTTGATCGTAATCCACTGGTCCCGCCGGAATTGGTTCAGAAGGCGCGTCACCGTCTCCCGTGAAGTGCCCGCCATGTTGGCGATCTCCTCATGCGTTAGAGCCATCGTGAATCGCATCTCTGGCTTGCCGTTCGAGGCCGTGCGACCCCAGTCCAGCAACAAACGTGCCAGTCGGCCAGCCGCGGAACCGGAAAGCGCAAGCCGCTTCGCGTCGTGGAACACCGTCAGATATTCACCCGAAAGCGCCTGCGCCGCATGCATGCTCGCAATCCCATGCCGCCCCAGAAACTCCACAAACTCCTGCTTCCGGATCGTCTTGACCTGGCATGGCTCAAGAGCTTCAGCTGTCACTTCGTGCGGCACATTCGCCAGCACCGCACTCAGTCCCATCACGTCTCCCGGCCCGGCAATCTTCAGGATCATCGTCTTCCCGTCGCGCGACGTCGAAGAGATTTTCACCTGCCCAAAGCACACGATGAACACGTTCCGCGCAGCATCTCCCTCGGAGAACAACTTCGCTCCCCGCGCGTGATTCATCATGATGCCGATTGCGTCGAAATCCTGAAGCGCCTCCGGAGTCAGGTTGCAGAACATGCGCAGATGGCGATGCTCGCAATTCAAACAATCTTCCGGGGGGTGATGTGGGTGAAATCCAGCCATACCTATTCCGCGTTCTTGCGATAAGTATAACCCAGTTTCTTCCCCTCTATCTTCTGCCATCCCTGCCGCGGAACCCTCGATCTCGATCTCCGCGGCCGTCGACTCAGCTTCCATCAGGCTGCTCTCTCCTTATCGCGTCCCCTGCATCCCGGACGAATAGGACGTGTCCAGTCTGCGCCGCCGTGCTCCAACCATTCGCACCGCAAAACATGCGTTATACGCCCGGGAAACCTCCCGCGCCAACTCTTCGAGCAGCTGCATCCGCAGAGGCGGATGCGATTGGAACGCCGCCGTCAGTGCCTCCATCGGAAGCAGCAACATCGTCCCTCCGCTCAGAGCCCGAAGCGTATACGTATGCCGCCCATCTCCCAGTACCGCCGCCAGTTCCACCAACTCGCCCGGCCGCACCTGACCAAGCGTCAAGCGCTTATCCATCCTCTCCGTCTTCCGCTGCAGCTGCCCTGCTAGAACCACATAGAGACCCTTGCACGGCTCTCCCTGCGTGAAAATCGTCCGCGCCGCTTCAAAGTTCAACGTCTGCGTCGCCGCACTTAGCAGACTGCTTGTCTCCGGGGGACATGCCAGCAGTTCCGCCAGCGGATGCGCTGTCGCCCGTTCTCCCTGCTTAACTTGCGTTTCCACGCTCATGCCTCCCGTGGCCGCACATGGTCTCCATCCAATTCCATCTCCCTGCCTCTGCCATGCGTGGAGAGTTCCGACTCGCTTCAGACGCCAACTCACCCGGCCGGCCTGGCAAACCTCGCCTCCGGGCTCGTGTCCGCCTTCGATCTTTCATTCGGCAACCGTCGCCATCGTGACTTCGGTCGTACCCTGTACCGCCGCAGCTTCAGGCGGCACGCAAATCACCGGCACCCTCGACCGCGCCAACAGAGAAAACGCCGTCCCGTGAAGCCCCGGCGTCTCACTCGCTCGCTTCACTCCCACCACAAGCACACTCGGCCGGTACTGCTCGATCGCGGCAACCACCGCGTCCATCGCCGGCCCGTCCTTCACCACGCACCGCACCGTTACGTCACTCGGCGCTTCGATCCCAAATTCCTGTAGCGTCGTAGCGCATGGATTCAAAAATGCCGACGCCTCCGCAGAAGTCCTCGCATGCACCACCAGCAACGGCCGTTGGAACGTCCCGGCCAGAGAGACTGCTGTCTCCACCGCCGCATGCGTGGCCTCATTCCGCTCCATCGCCAGCAAAATAGGGCCTCCCGGCACTGGCCGGTAGGCACCCGCATTCCAGTCCGCTGCAACTGCCATCACCGCACACGTCGCCCTCCGCACCAGTTGCTCGGCCACGGTTCCCACCACCACTGGACCCGCTCCATATCTGCCCTTCGTCCCCACCAGAATCAGTCCAGCTTCATATTGCCGCGCGACCGTCAGCAGCATCTCGGTCACTTCACCCTGCCGCACCTCCGAGTGACTGTGAATCCCCTCCTGCAATAACTCCTCTGCCATCCGGTCCAGCGCCGCACGTGCCTCCTCCGGCATCTTCCCCAGTACCCGTCCTGGGACTTGGTCCACCTGCGCATATTCCAGCGGATCCAATCCATGGGCCAACACAATCCGCGCACCATAGGCTCCCGCCAGCTTCCGCGCATACTCCAGGGCGCCATCCGATCCCCCATCTAGCGCTGTCGCCACCACAATCGTCTTCAGTCCGCCTCGCCAGCTCATCACGCCTCCTGCCATTCCACCTCGTCGCCTCGGCTCACGCACTCCCCCGCTTCGACCACCGCCAGGCAACGGTCCCAACACTCGCTCCGTGACGCTCCTCATCCAATGCCTGAAAGCGCCATGGCGCCGATTCCGGCGCCCATTCCTCTCGCTTTAACTCTTGATTTTGATTGCAATTAGGCTCTATGGCAGTGACATCATTCACCCGCCAACGTGATTTAAATCACAGACCACCCACCCCCCGATCCGCTCCCTCGCCTCACTTCTCCCTCTTTTCCAAGTGTCTGCTATCCTCCCCGTGATGTCTTTCTTCCATGACTTCAAGCATTTGACGCCCGCGCAGCGCCACACGTTCCTTGCTTCCTTCCTCGGCTGGACCCTCGACAGCCTCGACTTCTTCCTGCTGATCTTCTGTGTCAAGGCCATCTCCGCCGACTTTCACACGCGCCCATCCGCCGTCCTCGCCGCCGTCTTCTGGACGCAGGCTCTTCGCCCCTTCGGCGCGCTTCTCTTCGGCCTCCTCGCCGACCGCTACGGCCGCCGCCCCATCCTCATCTTCAACATCCTCAGCTTTTCCGTCATCGAGTTCGCCTGCGCCTTCGCCCCCTCGCTCCCTGTCCTGCTCGCCCTCCGCGCCCTCTTCGGCGTCGCCATGGGCGGCGAGTGGGGCGTCGGCGCCGCCCTCACCTTTGAAACCCTCCCCCAGAAGGGCCGGGGAGCTTTCAGCGGCATCCTCCAGGAGGGCTACGCACTCGGCTCCATCCTTGCCTCCGCCGCCTTCGGCCTGCTCTTCCACTGGATCGGCTGGCGCGGCCTCTTCCTCGCCGGAGCCAGTCCCGCTCTGCTCGTCCTTTACATCCAGACGCGCGTCCAGGAAAGCCCCGTCTGGCTCGCCCGCGCCGCCACACCCAAAGCCCCATCCTCCAATCGACTCATCCCCGCCCACATCCTCAAATTCCTGCCGCGCTTCCTCTTCCTCATCGTGCTCATGACCGCCTTCATGAGCTTTTCCCACGGCACGCAGGACGTGTACCCCACCTTCCTCTCCGTCCAGATGCACCTCACCCCGCAAACCGTCGGCCTCATCGGCGTCCTCTACGGCTTCGGCTCCATCGCCGGCGGATTTGTCTTTGGTGTTCTCTCGGAAAAGTGGGGCCGCAAGCGCGCCATCATCGTCGCTGCGCTCCTCGCCCTGCCCGTCATCCCGCTCTGGGCCTACGGACACTCCGCCATCACCCTCGCCGCCGGCGCCGTCCTCATGCAGTTCATGGTCCAGGGCGCCTGGGGAGTCGTTCCCGCCTATCTCACCGAGCTCTCGCCCGCGCCCGTCCGCGCCACCGCCCCCGGCCTCGCCTACCAGCTCGGCGGACTCATCACCTCATGGAACGGCGTGCTCCAGGCCCGCCTCGCCGAGTGGTCCGGCAACTACCCCGCCGTCCTCGCCGGAACCGTCCTTCTCGTCGCCGTCACGCTTGCCATCCTCGCCTCCCTCGGCCATGAAGCCAAAGGCACCGAGATGTCCTCGTGAAACGGCTTCCCCACTGCCGACGGTCACCACTGCCCCATCTTCCAATCGCTTGCCTACAAAATTGAAAAGGCTGAGAAGAATCTCTCCTCAGCCTTGGTCACGTTTCCCGCCCGCGTCGTCCTCAGCCCAGCGCCTTCATCGGGCAAGCACCAGTCAGCCAGCGCAGCCCCCCATCAGCGGATGTTCCCTTCCGTCCTTATTGCGTCAAGCGAAGCAGGATCTTCGAGGCAATCGTCTGGAAAGCCGTATCCAGCTCACTCGCCGTCGGCGCAAACTCCGCCAATCCGGATGGCTGAGTGGGATCATAGGTCGGACTCGCAGGATCATTTGCCATTTCCAGCAGATAGGTCTGGTCGATCTTGTCTCCCAAGCCAATCGAATACACCGTCACTCCCTGCCCCCTCATCGCATTCGCCAACTGGACCGCCCGATACTTGGCATCATTGCTGATGTTCGTTGTATCCATGCGTGCGGGATTCACGATCGCAGGGTCATGCGCTCTGAAGGCCCCCTGACCATGGCATCTCCCCACACTCCCTAACGTGGCCGAAATCACGTTTCCAGTCCTTGGATCCATGCAGGAAACTGCATTGCACCAGCCCACCGCCGCCTCGACTGGAGAGCAACCTCCATAGTTGACAAGACTGCCGCCAAGAACGTCTTGATTCGTATTAGCCCACCCATCCGTGAAAAATACGACGACTTGAACCGCATTCGGCGGCGGGTTCGAAACGCCCGTGACCTGCGCCTGAGCATCCAGAAGGCCTCCCTGTGCAAAGGTCGCTCCTCCAAACGACATATTCTTCACAGAGTTCCCAATCGGCGTCTGAAACGACTGGGTAATCGGCACATCGGCCGATGCGATGGACGAAAAACTCACCTCTCCCAGTCGATCCGTGCCATTGATGAAATAGCCGAGGAAATCCGTGACCGATGGGGGCAGGGCAGTCGCCCCGCCATTAAGGTTCATGGATCCGGACTTGTCCAATACCAGCGATAGAATGACTGGCGGGCGGGTTGCCTGGGTGTAACCGGATAGCGTCAGCGTGTGGATGCCCGCAAGCCCAATAAAGAAAGTCCTGATCTTTGCGGTAGCAAGGACGTTGACAATCGGATCGCCGTAAGAATCCGTCGAATACGTGATGCTCATGCTGGGCGGCGACACAAGTAATTTTGAATTCGCATTAAAGTTAAGGGCAAACTCGCTTTGCCCGATCGAGGTCGCCGTCGTCTGCCCGCGACCCAGGTTGCGCATCACCGCCAGTGACACCGCATCCGTCGACTTCTCAAGCTCAGCTTTTGTCAGATAGCCAAAGCCAAAGTCAATAGCGAGCCCCGTAAAGAGCAAGAGGAGCGGTAGCACAAGGGCAAACAGAACCAGGATCTGCCCATTCTCGTTTCTGGTCGCCTTCAGGTCTCGAATGAGATGCACTGGATCCTCCACTTAGAAATAAGCCGATTCATACAAAGTCGAAGCGAGTGATCTCTTAAGAAATCCACCCAGGGGTGTCATGGGACTGTAGGAATAAAACACCTCTGTAACATAAAGAGTCTGGCCAGCATTGAGAACCGTATTGGCGCTCGAAGGAAGGGTGGCTGCGCTTCCAACCCCAGTTCCAATGGCGCTGCTCACTGAGATGCCACTGCTCGACTCCGCCTGATCCTGAATTTGAGCCTTGCCATTGGCCCCAAGCGCAACCGCCGTCACGATGATCCTTCCATTTGAGGCGATATTCAGGTTGGCGCCTTGAACCGTCAGTGCCGACACCGTGTCGATCAAGCTCGTTCCGCGAGAGGCAAGATTCGAGCCTTGTCTGGATAAACCCGTCATCACCTGATGGTCATAAATCATCTGCGAAAACTCAATCAGCCCAAATACAAGAACAAGAAGTAATGGGATGCAGAGCGCCAACTCAATAAGTGCCGCTCCGCCCTCATCCTCAATTCGTGCCACCCAGTTTATGGATTTGATAAGTCTCTGACTCACCCGTGCGCTCCTCAGTCAATTCGTTAGGCTGGGCGGAAAGGGCTCATTCTTCACCGTAATGCTTGAGGTGAATGTGTATTGCCCATTCTTGAAAAACTGGCCAATCAGCGGTGTCATCAACGGCATGTTCACAGTCGCTGAAAGGGTCAGCAAATCTCCAGGGCCACCGGCGCTCCCGGCGCCTCCAGTCGCGCTGGAGATTTGGATATTAGAAAACTTCACACCGATCGCATCATTTTCAAGGGTGTCCGTGATCGAAATGACTCGCGAAAGGGAGTTACCGGGGTTCTTCGGATCCGGCAAATGATTCCCCGTCGACCCGTAGCGCGCAGCCTCCTGCAAAGCGCTCTGCACGTCCATCTCCACAAAAAACAAGTGCCCAAATTCAAGCACGGCAAAGCATAGAAAGATGAACAACAGGAACGTGAACGACAATTCAACTAGATTTTGACCATCCTCAGAGCGGAATCCACGGGACAGACGGTCCATACATGGAGACCGCCGAGTCGCTCCCGCACCTCCGCACCAGCACCCACCGCCCCACCTCTTCTGAAATCTCAATCGATGTGCAAGTACGCGCACCAAGCAAGCTCCTTATGAGTTCAAATTTTCCGAAGAAAGACTTTGAGGAAACCCTGAACGACCCAGACCTGAACTCTTGATGTCGTGTTCAAAAGAATGCCACGGTGCTAGAGGCCTGACAATAACACAAGAGGATCATGCAGAAATATTTCAGTAACCAAAAGGTAATTGTGAATGGTAACTCGCCGTACCATGATCCTGCGTTGCATTCCTTAACTCAAATAATCCCAATGGGGAAAAACAGTTCGCATCGCTCCCACAACTCAAATGCCTATCGAAAGACCCGCCCAGAGTTCAGTCTCCACGCGCATTCCATTTTGAAGTAAATTTGTGCGTTGAGGATGAACTTTTCTTCACATTCCTGACGGGAACGCAGCTTGCCTTTGCAACGAAAGCTTCATCTCGCATCGGTGGAAAACCTCAGTTCACACATGACTCATGCCTATCGAAATTCCACCTCTACGGGAGCGCGCTGCGTAAAAGATAAAGTGGGATTCAATGCAACCATCCTACCAACGAAAAGCTTGGAGATAGCAGCAGACCGGTAAAAGCTGAATGTATCCGTCCGGGCAAGCACATCTTTTCTCGCAGCTGATCGCGTGTTGAACTCGGAGCATGGGTGAGATTGGTACGAGTACAACGAGGCGTCGTCGGAGCAGGGCCGAGGCAGAGCGGCTGGTGCG
>JAKAJO010000017.1 GCA_021813745.1 Acidobacteriota bacterium | reverse complement strand
CGCTTCGGATGGCACAACCTGCGGCATTCACTGGCGACCTACTTTGCCGACAGCAACGTCAGCCTGCCGGTGATTCAGAGCATGCTGCGGCACGCGAAACCAACCACGACGGCGCGCTACATCCACCGGGTCAACGCGACCCAGGTGGCGACCCAGGGGAAATTCCTGGAGGCCATCAAAGTCGCAAAGAGTGTGGCTTAGGTGCTGTTGGGTTGAATCTTGGGCTGAAAGGAGGAGGAAACGAATGGAAAATACGAGCTAAGTTATTGCAAATAAATGGTAGGCACGACTGGATTCGAACCAGCGACCTCTTCCGTGTCAAAAGCGAGTGCGCTCACAAAACAAAGGACTTACAACCGGTTCCGGAACTGCCAATTACGCGTAAGTCATTGAAAATGTGAGCGCGGAGCAGCCATCTTGGGTTGAAGCTTGGGTTGAATCCAATCTGACTGGTCTGAATTCCAGGTAAGTCTCATGGCAACAAACAGATGCGACCAAGAAAGATGAGCCAGTGTTGAGTCTTCGCCCGGTCATATTCGGATCTTAGGCCGACTGGTCCGGAAGAAGGTGAAGCCAAAAGGTGCGGGTACTTTTTCGGGACTACACGCGCTGACTCAGATTCCCGCGCAGGATAAATCTCTGGTTCCGGTCCTAATCGGAGGTGGGCGTGGCCGTCAATCCAGTCCCGGACCTCTTGGTCTATCCACCCGGCCACACGAGCGCCCGGTGAAACCTGATGTGGGCACTCCTTCCTCTTGATCTTGATGCAGAGCGTCGATCTGCTGAGTCCTGTTCTTCGAAGTGCCTCAATGAAGCGAAGAACAGGACACGTCGATTCATCTCTGCCTCGGAGTTCCATTCGCGGTCTTACTGGCTGGGATAAGTTCAAGTTCGCTTGCTGAGTGCCCGCGATTCGCGAGGATCAATTCACCGCGAGATGATCCCTGTCCGGAAGTTTGGGAAATGGAGCGTGTGGCTCGGTTTGATACCAGTAGGCCACGGATGAGATGTCGTCCATAAGTGGAAGATAGCGGCCACCGCTCTGCCAGCCGAGATCCTGAATTGTGATGCGAAGGTCCCGATCAAACCGGATGGGATCTGTAATGTGCCAGCGATAAAGACCGAAGCGTTGCTGAGACTGATAGAGACCGTCCGGCCTGATCACCTGCACAAGACCCGAATAGGGAGAAGTGAAGGTCTCGTACTGATGAGTCTCCTGATTCTCAAAATCGTATGATCCATTGAAGTAGTCTTCCGTTCCTGTGCCAGCAATGGTCGGGAAATCCTTATCGCCGTCCATGTAGAACTTGATTTCGCCTTCGCCCCACCAGCCGTTGTTGTGGACTCCCCAAGCCATGTAGGTCCCGACGTATTGTCCCTTTCCCTTCACACCATCGAGGATGGTATAGACCTGCTTATAGGGCACGGGATTGACTCGTCTGAACTGCGCATGAAAGTAGGCGGCATCGTCCGGTACCGGGGCCTGCGTGTAATCGATCTGGTAAAAGATCGTCATCGGCTTGTCGTCAAGATTTTCCATGGTAAGCCTGGCCGATTTGCGAAACGGCATCGGCCAATAGGAGTTAAAGGCGCTTCCGGGATTCACGCAGACAGCGAGCGAGGACAGCTGGGCATACTTCCCCCATCCCATCCCAAAGAAGTCTCCTGCAGGCACTTCGACCGAAGGATCTTTCTCGCCGTCCCAGTACATTCTGAGGATGGAAAGATGCCAGTTTCCAGTGGGGGTCATCCAGATGTGTTCGATGGCTCCGGAGCCATTGATTGCCGCGAGAGTGAGGGTATGGCCCGGTTGGATCACAACAAACGGGTTGACCTTCCACCCCTGTCCGAGATCGCGCGCCGCATGGGAGGCCGACCCTTCCACGGCCATGGCGCCCTTTCCCTTCTCTCCCGTCAGATTCTCGGGACCGATGGAGAACGAATGGGCATTCGATAGGCGATAAATATCACTGAGGCCGCTGCCAAGCCCGCCCTGCGAGGCAGATTGCGCCTGAGCATCAGCCGTCATCAGCAATGCATAGCCGAGTAGTGCCACCACCCCAACTGATAAGACTTTCCACTTTTTCCGCATGCGCACCTCGTTCCTATTCAAACCAAGAAGACATAATCTCGCCGGAGACGGCAGTGACGATGGAGGTTCAGCGGCAGGTGGTCCAATCGAGAATCACTTTGCCTGTCATTCCAGAAATCATCGCCGCAAATCCTTTTTCAAAGTCGGTGTAATCGAAGCGATGAGTGATGACCGGTGAAATATCCACGCCAGACTCAAGCATGACCGTCATCTTGTACCATGTTTCGTACATCTCGCGGCCATAAATGCCTTTAATGGTCAGCATGTTGAAGATCACCTGGCGCCAATCCATTTCCATCGGTTTGCTCGGAATGCCGAGAATGGCGATCTTGCCACCATGGCTCATGTTGGCAATCATGTCCCGCAAGGCAACAGCATTGCCAGACATCTCGAGCCCCACATCGAACCCCTCGGACATGCCCAGGTGCTTTTGCACCTCGGCGAGCGAAGTCTCATTGGGATTCACCGCAAGGGTCGCTCCGAGTCTCTTCGCCAAATCGAGGCGAAATGGATTCATATCGGTGACCACGACGTGGCGCGCGCCTGCATGCCGCACCACTGGAATTACCATAATGCCGATTGGACCAGCGCCCGTGATGAGCACGTCCTCACCCGTAACATTGAAAGACAGAGCTGTGTGCACCGCGTTCCCAAAGGGATCAAAAATGGCGGCTACCTCCAGCGGGATGCTCGGATTGTGACGCCAGATGTTGGACATGGGCAGGGAGATAAACTCCGCAAAGGCGCCGGGGCGATTCACGCCGACACCATGGGTCTGCGCGCAAAGGTGCCTCCTGCCGGCCAGACAGTTGCGGCAGCGTCCACAAGTCACATGGCCTTCGCCACTCACAATATCGCCGGGATGAAAGTCATTCACGTTGGAACCAACGGCGACAATCTCACCAACGAATTCGTGGCCGATGGCCATCGGAACTGGTATGGTCTTTTGTGCCCAGTCGTCCCACTGATAGATATGGACATCCGTACCGCAGATGCCTGTATACCGCACCCGGATCAGTACATCATTAATTCCAAACTTCGGCTCGGGAATGTCTTCCAACCAGAGTCCGCGTTCCTTCTTACTCTTGACCAAGGCTTTCATTGATTGTCCTCATTCGACCATTCCGCACTATGTGCAGGATGTATTTGTCTTCTGTTGATCCAGCTTCATGCTGCTTGCGAAGATATCCCCGGCGCACTGCAGAACAATTCTCTCTTGATGTTGCCTGGAAGACCGCATACGCCCGGATTGCCTTCTCCGCAAAGTCCAGCCGGAGTCAATGCGCGCTGCTCGATCCCTTTTCCTGAATGCTTGGAGCGGCAGAGCGTTCCACATTGTCCACCAATTCGTACCTCATCAGGTGCGATCGCTTTGCCTTTTGGGCATCTCGTAGAGCAACCAGCCGCTTGACCAATGCGGGAATTTCCTGCCTGCGGTCAGATTTACGCAGCGTGAGAATGAGGCGATACAGAGCTTCCTGATTGTCAGGGTCGCTTTGCAGTACCGCTTCGCATTGTGCCGCAGCCATCGCCGTCTTTCCATCGCTTAGATAGAGGTCGGCAAGTATCTCGCGCGCCACGGCGAGGCTGGGATCGAGCTTGACTGCCTCCTGTGCTTCCCGCAAGGCCTCAGCATAGTCAGCGCTGCCCGCTTCGGCTCCACGCTGGCGCAGGGTTTCTGCCAGCAGATAGTGGTCGAAAGCGCTTCCGGGATGAATGCGTACCTGCTGTCGAAAGCGCTTGACGCTCTCATTCAGATCATGGCGCTGTGTCGCGACGATTCCCTCGGCGGTGCCAGCAAATGCAAGATTCGGGTTGAGACGATGTGCGGCCTCAAAGTCATCGGTCGCCTTTTCAAAGTCTCCCAACTGTGCGTAAAGAACGCCCCGCGCAGTGTAGAGTTGCCCCTCACGCGGGAGAATGCGAATGCCAGCGTTCAGCATATCGATGCCAACTTGAAATGACGAGTGGTCACTGGCCAGGTTGGCAAACCAGACGTATGCTCTGGGGTCCTGAGGGTTCGCTTCAATGGCCTTGTGCAGCAGGGCAACGGCTTGCGGAGTGTCGTTGCGCGCCTCATCCACGTCGGCGGCCAGAGTCAGAACCCCTTCATTGGTGGTTCCGGAATGAATGAGGGGCTGCAGTGTGGCGAAGGCGTCATCAACGCGCTTCGCATTCCAGTAGGCGAGGGCAAGGTTATAACGGGCGGCTCGATCCTCCGGCTGCAATGCCTGAGCGGCCTGAAACTGCGTGATGGCTTCGTCGAAGCGGTGCTCCTGCGATAAACAGACACCGTAACGTGTCAGCGCGGCGGGCTGGGAGGCGATCACCCGCTGCGCTTGCGCGAGGTGGATGATGGCTTCCTTGCACTCACCCTGCCTGGAGGCAAGGATACCCACCATGGCATGAGTTGTGGGATTATCGGGCTGAAGACGGAGAAGACGTTGGAGAAGGGCTCCAGCTCCGCTGTCGTTCTGCTGGTAGCTCACTTGCGCCGCGCCTTCAAGGGCAGGCAAATAGTCAGGCTTGATTTTAAGCGCATGCTCATAGGAGGAAAATGCGGACTTGAGCCTCCCGGAGCCGGCATAAGCCATGCCCTGGAGCGTCCAGAGCCGTGGGTCTTGGGAATCGCGTTTGAGGGTAGAAGAACTAAGGGCGAGGGCGCTTGAATAGCGCTGGGCTTGGAGAGCCTCCTCAATCTGCAGAATGGCAGACCGATCCGACTGCAAAGGCGCATGCTGGGCCAGTGCTGCAGAACCGCAGAGCAGACCGTAGCACAGCGCCTTCGCCATTCCGTTATGCAGTGACTTCAGAGCGTCCAAAAGCACGTAAGAGATGATCCTCTTGAAAGGAGGCCGCGCCCGGAGCGCAGGTGTCTCCGGGCGCGTTTTCTTTCAGCGTTTCATATCACGACGGAGTCGCGCCCTAGAACTCCAGTCTGGCTCCCAGTTGTCCCTGGCGCGGGATCTGCGTTGAGGTTGAGGTTCCGAAGGTACTCACATCTTGAGCATTGGCATCTACACCCTGTAGATTAACCCGGTTGAAGATATTGAAGAAGTCAATGCTCAGGTCGAACTTCACTCGCTCATTGATGCTGGTTACCTTCTTCAAGGTCGCGTCAACCTGGGCGAAGCCAGGGTTACGGAACTGGTTGATCTTCTCACTCCCTTCCTGGCCCGCCTGGGGGAACGAGAACTGTCCGCAATTGTACAGATTTCCTCCACTGCAGTGGCTGAACACCCCATTGCGGTAGCTACTCCGACTGGTGGAGATGTGGTAGGAAGAAACGTTCGGAAGATCCGTATTATCACCGTCAGCATTGAAGTCTCCGCTGTCCGACTTTAATACGACATTTCCGTTGATGTCGGTAGTCACGTCCAGAGGAGCGGCTGTCACGACAGTGAACGGCAGTCCGGACTGCAGGATTGCAACCGACGAGAGCTGCCATCCGGAGACTGCACGACCAACCACTCCGTGCCCCCCGTGGATGCCTGGCAAGTCATAACCCCAGCCAAGCGAGAAACGGTTGGGCACATCCCAGGCCGAAGGTCCATAGAATCGGTCGAGCGGATATTCGATCGGATAATTTCCGGAAGGCAGAGCTCCCGAGTTATCCTTCGACACCGAGCGCGTATAGGATGCCGTGACGAATCCGCGCTTCGCGAAGTGCCCATTCATGGCCAGAATGAGCGCCGAGTAGTTGGACCATGGGCCGTTGAATGTGTAGTTGATGGCGCCGAAGCTCGGATTTAGCCGCGTCTGCGTTCCTTGGCAGACAGGGGGAGCGCCCGGATTCGATGGATCTGGCGCGCAAGAGAGGTGCTGCAATAGGTCTCCCTCGTACACATTCACGTCGCCTGAGAAGGAATTTCCGAAGGAACTTCCTCCGCCATACTGCAGGTTGCCCGAATGCTGCCCAACATAGCCGACGCTGGCGACCATGTTTTGCCCAAGCGAACGCTGCAACGTAACAGACCATGTGTTCGTGTAAGGCGACTTCAGATTGCCGTCAACACCACCGACCGCGATCTGTGCCCCGGGGATGCCTCCCCGACTGTCCAGAGGTTGCCCTTGGAAAGCAGGGTATGGGAAACCGAACGGATAAGTGTTCTGAGTCCCATATCCAAAGATAGGAGCCGCGGTCGATCCGTTGTTGTAGAACGTAGGCAGAACGAAGCCCGGGGGGTTGCCTTTGAGATTGTTTTCGGCGTTGCCCAGCGTTACCCAGTCTCGATACACACCATAGCCGCCACGAAGCACCCACTTGCCGCTTCCGGTGGGATCCCATGCAAAGCCGGCGCGTGGGCTGAAGATCCAGTTCATGCTCTGGTTGTATACATGCCCCTGCTGCTTGTTGACTCCGTTTGCAACTTGTTCGGCCATTGTGGACCCTGAACCGAGGTGGAAGTTGGCCAATGGGGTTCCGGCGATCGGATAAGGGTTGCCGTAATTGTCGTAACGCACGCCGTAATTGATGGTGAGCCGGCGGTTAGCCTTCCACGTATCCTGCGCGAAGACACCATGCGTTGTCTCGGCGTATTCATATTGCCCCGGCATCGGCTTGCCCGTAACCGGATTATAGGAAAGCCCACTTTCCGAGTAAGGGTTATCGTTGATGAGGTCGATCATGTTGTTGTACTGGAAAGTCGGCTGCGCGAAAGAGGGCGCAAAGAGAGCAAGATCGTCTCCATGCCAGCCCTCATAGCCGATGCTGAAGGAGTGCGAGCCCCTAATGTGCGTGAACACATCGCGCCAGTGGTAGTTGTGTTCTGCATACTGGCCGTCGGCAAAGCCGATTCCCCAGCCCACACCCAGACCGTTGACATTCACGACCGGGACGCTCAGCAGTCCGGTAGCCGAGATTGTTCCCTGAAGATAGTTGTAACCAAAGGACGCTTCGTTCAGAGTGTTCGGAGAGAAGGTGTGAGTTTCGCTCCCCTGCGTTGAAATGACGGAAGAGGGGTTGGTGGTGTTGAAGGCGGGACGAACCGCAGGCCCCCCAAAGTCCATCGTATCCCGAAAGAGAGTGCCGTAAACACGGTCTTTGCTGAAGTACTTGTCGATGCGAACATTGTATTGCTTGGCATTCTGATAGCTTGAGGAGTTGAAGATGCCGTTGTCAAAGACGGGCGTGGCACAGGGGATATTGTCCGTGCTTGGCGTATTGCAACCGGTGTTGTTCAAAGTGTCCTGCGGCCCGAAAGCATCCTGGGCGGTTGCAGCCACGCCTGTGGTTGTGGCAGCGGATGGGCTGTATTTGGCCATCAGGTTCACTTCCGGAGAGCTCGGGCGCACCTGCTGTGCAAAAGCAAGGAATGCTGGATCCTCATAGGTCAAAACGGCATTCCCATTTGAATTCAATGCGCGATAAGGCTCGATGCTGAAGAAGAAGAAGAGTTGGCGCTTGGGAACCACGGGACCGCCGATCCCAAAAGACATATTGGTTGTGTGGAACGGAGCCACCGGAGTTGGCGGCGGAGGACCGAATTCACCGCGCGCATTCAGACCCTGATAGGTATAGTAGATGGCGCCAAAGCCGTGGTACTGTGCCGTGCCTGACTTGGTCGTCATGATCGTTTGCATGGAACTCGTCTTGCCATAATCGACCGTGTACGTATTTGTCTGCACGCTCATTTCTGACAAAGCATCGGCATTGGGAACCAGCGTCAAGACGCCGGGATTGACGTCGATGTTGATGTCCAGTCCATCAAGGACATACTGGTTTCCGTTGTTACCACGCCCGTTGGCGCTGTAGTCCGCATTCTCGGTGAAGAAGTTGTTATATCCGGCCGAGCCCAGACCGGACACGCCAGGGGTCAAGCCCAGGAGCGCGGTAGGATTACGCGAGGGCAGCGGCAGGGATTGGAGTGCCTCGTTGTCGATGGTCAGCTGATTGCGGCTGTCGGAAGTGTCAAGCAGCGGAGCCTCTGCCGTAACCGAAACGCTGGAGACGACATCGCTTACTGACAAAGTGAGGACCACGTTGCGGTTCTCAGCAGTTGCGAGAACGAAACTGACGGCTGCCTTGCTGAAGCCCCGGGCAGACGCGGAAATTACATAGTTGCCCGGTGCGATGCTTGGGAAGCGGTAGGTGCCGAGTTCGTCGGCAGACCGGGTTTGCGAAACTTTCGTATCGCTGTTCGTTAGGGTTACGCTCGCATTCGCGACCGTGGCACCAGAAGCATCTTGCACGGTGCCCTGGACGCTCGACGAGAACTGAGCGAAAGCGCAGGGCGCGGCGAGTATGACTCCCGCCAATGCAGCCCTAAACAACAGCTTGCTCCAAGAGCTCATGGTATATCCACCTCTCACAATTCTCCTGACGTTGAACCTCCGGGGCATAACTCGGGCAGACACGGAAGGGGTGCGGAGTGACCGGAGTTTTCGATTGCGCAAGTCTAGAGATCTGAATGTTGCGGGCGCATGAGCAGATTAGACCCCCTCCATCTAGTACAAATGGACCGTATACAAGACTGTACGTCGTGGCGAGAACGGCGGACTTTTGCCATTTGTACTATGGACCATGCATTGCGCTCTTGATATCGTCGTGGGCAACCCTTCGCAAGGTCGTCTATGACCCCGGATGGGACCCTTCGGGAGGAACACGTCCGTGCACGTCGATCGCATTAAGGGCTGGAGCCGCGCCTCGTTCGGCCGCACGACAGTCCTCGCTTTTTCTGCTCTTCTCTTCATCGCCGGTGCATGTTCATTACGGACTGCGAGGGCCCAGGACACGGCGTATCCTCCGATCGATGCCCAGATTCCTGGCCCGGCGAAAGCCGCTGACCGGCAAGCCTGGCTTGAGGACCTGCACCGCTGGCGGCAGGAGCGTCTGGATCGCATTGGTTTCGATGACTCCAACTACCGCAGGCCTGAGCTTGCATGGACGCAGCGGAACTTTGTTTGTTCTCAGATGATGATCGAGGAGCGTGACTTCTACGACCACAACAAGATGGTCTATACAGTGGACCGCTATCTTGACCGGGTTGAGAGGGAGATCGGTGGGACCGACAGTGTCCTGGTGTGGGATACATACCCCAATCTTGGCGTGGATGACCGCAATCAGTTTGACCGCCTACGCGACATGCCGGGAGGAATTGCTGCCGTCAAGGAGATGGTGTCGGACTTTCATCGTCGCGGAGTGAAGGTCTTCTTTCCAGAAACACCGTGGGACAGGGGAACACATAACGAAGGCCGCAAAGACTGGGTTGTGCAGGCGGAACTGATGAAGGAGATTGGCGCCGATGGGTTGATGGGCGACACGATGGATGGCATGCCGCGCGTCTACCTGTCAGCTTCCGATGCAGTGCACCATCCACTGGCCCTACACCCGGAAGGGTTGCCACCTGAAGAAACACTCGCATGGAATGAGATGACGTGGGGCTACTGGAGCTATCCATTTGTGCCAATGATCAGCCGCTACAAATGGCTGGAGACTCGCCATATGCCCATGTTAGTCAGCGGAGGACGGCATCGCATCGACGGTATCCAGGCAGCTTTCTTTAATGGTGCTGGGTTCTCGAATCAGCAGGACGTGATCGGAATCCACAACGGGTTCACGGCGCGCGACGCGGAAGCCATTCTGCGAGTAATGCTGATTGAGCGCGCCTTCGCACCTCTGCTTGTCAGTCCAGACTGGCAACCACACGCGCCGACAGTGCAGGAGGGGGTGTTTGCAAGCCGCTTTCCTGGACAAGATCAGACACTATGGACAATCATTAGCCGAAATGAATACGAAGTGACAGGCGCGCAAGTTGAAATAACGGCAACACCCGGCACTCGCTACTTCGATCTGTGGCATGGAGTCGAACTTGGTCCGCAAGCATCATTGAATGGCAAAGCAGTTCTGAGTTTCAACATAGAGAGCAAGGGGTTTGGCGCCATTCTCGAGGTGCATTCTCAGGAGGTGCCCGCTGCGGTGACGAAGATATTGCAGGAAATGCATGAGCGCTCAATCAAGCCGTTGAGTGAATACTCCGACCGGTGGGAGCCTCTGCAGCAGACAATGGTCAAGATTGAGGCTGCCAAGGCTCCGAACAATCAGCTCGACGGCATGATTCTCATTCCCGCCGCTGACTTTGAGTTCAAGGTGCACGGCATTGAGGTTAATAACCACAATGAGCTTGGCATGGATGTGCAGTATCCATGGGAGGATGCGCCGCATCGGGATCACGACCGCCTGATCTCGATCAAACCGTTCTACATTGATCGATACCCTGTGACAAACGCGCAGTTCAAGCGCTTTCTGGAAGAGAGCCACTATCACCCGCGCGACAATCACAACTTTCTTCGCGATTGGCATGACGGGACGTATCCAACCGGTTGGGGTCAGAAACCGGTGACATGGGTTTCTCTGGAGGATGCTCGCGCATACGCGCGTTGGGCGGGCAAGCGTCTGCCCAATGAGTGGGAGTGGCAATACGCGGCGCAGGGTTTGGATGGCCGCGCTTATCCGTGGGGAAATGAATGGGACCCACGCGCAGTTCCTGAACCGGACAAGAATCGCCGGCTGACGAGCCCGGACGAGATTGGCGCTCACCCGAGGGGATCCAGTCCGTTTGGTGTGATGGATATGGTGGGTAACGTCTGGCAATGGACAAACGAGTTTGAGGACCCGCACACTCGATCGGCAACTCTGCGCGGAGGGAGCTATTACCAGCCTCAAGGTTCCTGGTGGTATTTCCCTCAGGCATATCGGCTTGACCAGCACGGCAAGTATCTGCTCATGGCGCCGAGCGTCGATCGATCAGGAACGATCGGATTCCGCTGCGCGGCCGATGTAAACTGAGGTCAAAGCGTGCAGGACATGGACGGTCGCGTGATGCCATCAAGAGTGGTGTGCGGGCTGGTAAAGCCCTACCCGCCGACCAGTGAAGTCGCATGATCGTAAGGAGCAACAAGGGCAGCGCTGTCAGGCAATTTTGCAGCACAAAGCTGCGGCTGTACTGGATCTGCTTGGCACTCTCCGTCCCACTCACTTTTATGCTGTCGGGATTGCTCGCGGGGTGCAAGGCGCGACACGCGGGTGTCATCGCCTTCATCCCCAGGACCACTGGCATGTCGCTTTGGGAGGCGGCTCATGCCGGAGCAGAAGCTGCGGCAGCCTCAGCACATCTCAGTACATACTGGAACGCGCCCACTCGCGAGGATGACATCAACAGTCAGATCGCCCTGGTCAACCGCGTCATCGATGCGGGATACTCCGGACTCATTTTGTCCCCGGACCAGCCGCTCGCCCTCATTACGCCCGTCCGCAGGGGACTCGCCAAGGGAATCCCAACGGTGATCCTCGGATCGCCATTGGCGATGCCACCGGGCGGAAAGCTCTCCTACATTCTCAACGACGAAAACGAGGCGGGCAGTCTGGCTGCAATGCGTATTGGCGAACTGCTGCACGGCAAGGGGACCATCGCCATTGTCGGGATCAACTTCGACATTATCGGGGTGGTCGATCGCGTGCGCTCCTTTGAGGCCGTCTTGTCCCGTCGATTTCCCGGTATCACCATTGCAGAAAAAAGGACAGGATCGTTCAACATCCCCTACGAACAGCAGGCGACGGAAGAACTGCTGATGGTGCATCACAATCTAGACGCGATTGTTGCTGTCACCGCAGATGCAACCCGTGGCTCCTATGCCGCGTTGGATGAGTTGCACCGGCTTCACAGGGTACGCCTCATAGGCTTTGACCAGGACCTGATTCAGCCGATCGAAACCGGCGATTTGGATTCGGTTGTTATTGAGGACACCTATGACATGGGATATCGTGCTGTGGAGCTGCTCTCTGACCAGATCCACGGGAAGGCGGTCCCTGCTTTGATCAAGGTAAGCCCACGGCTGGTGACAAAAAGCAATCTGGCCTCGCCAGAGATTCAGCGCATTCTGGCGCTGGATTCAGAGTGGAATCGATGATCACCAGACACTTTTCAAAGTCGGGGCTCATCATCCTGGCATTCGGCCTGGCGATCGCAGCAGCCGTGTCGGGCATCTGCTGGGTGATTTACCTGCATTATCCGCAGTATCGGCTACCGTATCACGATGGTTTCGCCGCAAACATCGCGGATGAGTGGAAGGCCTTTGGCGGGACCTGGTCAATCGTCGATGGAACCATGCAAAATGACTCCGATGAGCGCGGAGCCAAGCTCATGGCCGGCTCGACTCACTGGGAAGATTATGTTCTCAGCGGGGATGTGAAACTGCTTGGAACGGACGGAGATGCCGGCTTCATTGTCCGCTCCAGCAATGAGGAAAAGGGCGTCGATTCCTACAGCGGCTATTACGCGGGATTGCGAACAAGAGACAATCGGCTCGTCCTTGGTCGGGCCATGTACGACTGGAAGGAAGGACAGAGCGTTGCAATTCCAGGCGGCATGCGCGCATTCCAGTGGTATCACCTGCAGATAGTTGCATTTGGGTGCACCATCGTTGTGTCAGCGGCTCCAACAAGCACGCCTGGCTCTTTTACAGCGGTATCTCTCTCTGACAAGAATTGCATACGCTCCGGCAGAATCGGGTTGCGCTCCTATTCCTCGGGTGGAGCGTGGAAAGATGTCCGCGTACGCGTCGCAACTGAAGATGACCTGCGGGACGCACTCGTGCGAGTTCCTGCGCATCGAGACAGCTCAGGGCTGAAGTCGAAGACGGACCTTCCTTACTTCGGTTCGGGATCGCGCCCTTCGACCACGAACTTGCCCTTGCCCGCTCCTGCAAGTTCCGTTCAGGCGATTAGCAGTCTGAGCCTTGCTGCACCACAGACCAGAGTTACAGTCCGCGGAGTAGTGATCCTCACCAAGCCCCTTTATGTACAGGATTCGACGGGCGGTGTAGCCGTGAACGGAAAATCTCTTGCTCCGGTCAAGATCGGCGAGGAGGTGCAGGTAACGGGGAATGTCCTACCTGGGTACTACAGCACGCACTTGCAAAATTCCACTGTGAACGCGCTTTGGTCGCACACGCCGGTTCCGCCCGTCTCCATCACCTCCGCCCAGGCGGCGAGCGGCGCTTTCGATTCCATGTTCATCGAGCTGGAGGGATCGCTAAGGCACAAGACACCTGCCCCTGATAATAGCCTCGTGCTCGATCTGGAAAGCGACCAGCAACCGTTTCAAGCGATCGTGAATCTTCGCCGTGGCGACCATCTTCTCCAAGACGTTGAACAAAATAGCACGGTGCGACTCCGAGGCATCTGCGTGAGCGATCCTCAGTACACCCATCAACGATTTCCTTTCGTACTGCTTATGCGGTCAGCCGATGATCTCGAAGTGCTTTCGGGACCACCTTGGTGGAATACACGTCATGTCGTATTGCTCAGCGCCGTATCATTCATTCTCATTCTCGTTGCCCACTACATGCAGAACCGGGTCGAGCACTGGAGATGGCGCACGATTCTCGAAGAACGAGAAAATTTGGCCCACGAGATTCACGACACCCTTGCCCAAAGCTTTGCGGGGCTCGGATTTCAACTTGAAGCGATTCGGGACCGGGTGCCGGCAGACATTCCGGTTGTGCACGAGCAATTGGACCTCGCATGCGACTTGGTGCGTCGCAGCCATCAGGAGGCGCGGCGCAGCATCGTTGCTCTACGCCGGGACTCCGACACCGGCATGGATCTCCTCACCACGTTGGAACGCTGCGCACGCAAAATGGTGGACCGGTGTGGCGTGGTCGTGAGCGCGATACAGTCGGGTAACGTCCGCGTTCTGCCCGCCGCTCTGAGCGATGCTCTCTTTCGCATCGGGCAGGAGGCGATTGCAAATTCCGTGCGCCATGCACAACCCACGCGAATCTCAATCGCTATCAACTACAACGACAGCGACGTCCAACTCACCGTTGAAGATAACGGAATCGGCTTTGAGATAGGACATGAATCAGCTGGATTTGGACTGCAGGGGATCCAGCGGCGGACCCGTGTTATTTCTGGAGTTGCTCAGATCACAAGCTCTCCCGGTGCGGGCACACGTGTCACAGTGACGGCACCGGTCCCGCGCTCCCGTCGATGGTTTGAATGGCCATTTACCCTCTGGCAGACTTATTGGAGGTATCGTTCCTATGCCCAAGCACGAAAGCAAATGTATTCGGGTCCTGATCGCGGATGATCACCCGGTAGTTCGCACGGGATTGACCAGCATGTTGAATGCACAGCAGCAGGTGGAAGTCATTGGCACAGTCTCAAACGGCCAAGATGCTGTCAAAGCTGTCAAAGAGCAGTTGCCGGACGTTTTGCTTCTCGATCTGCGGATGCCGGGCATGGACGGATTGGAGACGCTTCGGGCCATGAAGGCTCTTCATCTCCAGACGCGTGTCATCATTCTCAGCAGCTTCGAGGCAGATGAGGATATCTACCGGTCGGTGCAAGAGGGTGCAATGGGGTATCTTCTCAAAGACACATCGAAGAGCCAGATGCTTGAGGCGATCGCCTCGGTGCATGCAGGCAAGCGGTACATCAAGGGACAGATCGCTTCAAGGCTGGCCGAGCGCATGTTGCGCTCCAGCCTCACCACACGCGAGCACGAGATTCTTGAGATGATCGCAAAGGGACTGACAAACAAACAGATTGCCTCTGCACTAAGCATCAGTGATAACACCGTGCGCAATCATCTCAACAGCATCATGGAGAAGCTCGAGGTCTCGGACCGCACAGAAGCTGCCACGACCGCCATTCAGCAGGGCATCATCCGTTTGTCCGATTAGCCTCGTCCGACCGCGCCCCTGACTGAATCTATGAAGAGGGGTGCCCCTCTTGCCACACAATTCGATACACATGGCGGTTCCGCGCCGCGAAGGTGAAGGTATGCGAAGAACCGCCGGCGACGCGGGCATCATTCGCGCTGTCCTCCACGGCGATCAACCCGGCAGTGCAGCTTCCCGTTACCCGCACCCTATCTTGATCGATGACTTCATAGTGCAGGGTGAGCTTCCCTCGCCTGAAGGCAACATTGTCGATTCCATACGTGCCCCCCTTCTTCATCAGTGCCTGAGGGAGATTGGGTGCGAGGATGACCTTGTCTGGTTCGCCGGTCTCTCGAACTCCCAGGAGATTGCGAATAATGTGAGCGGGCATCACAGCACCCCAACCGTAGCCCTCACCTCCACAAGCTCCTTCCGGTCCCCACATCTCACAACTGACTCCGGGCCAACCCAGATGCGTCTTTCCGTCTGAGGACGGCTTGCGCCTGTCCATGCTTGTGTAGATTCGGTCAGCAATGCTATGCACTACCTCAGCGGCCAAATCGAGTTGAAGCGCACTCCACAAGGATTCAACATATGGCAACAAGAGTGAAGACCAGATGAGTGGATCCTGTCCGCCATCGATTTTTCCTGTCTTCGCATCCTCGTAGAAGGCGTGAAGTATAGGCAGCATACTCTGAATCTGACCACTTGAAGCGGTCCCGCAGAAGATCGGCGCTACTTGACCAACATCGTGTCCCACTGATGTGATTTGCTGCATACTCCGCGTATCGAAGTCATTAAACCAGTCTTTGCCATTCCACATCTGCTGGGTCTTCGATGAGTACGTGGATTCAACCAGCCGCCATTGTCCGACTTCCGCGCTCTTGCCAAGTTCTTTCGCGAAGTAGGCGAGAACCCTGGCCCCCTGTGACGTTGCGGCCTGCAGTTCAACGAGTCGGGCGAATTCAGTGGTTTCGCCACCGGTTGGCTCGTTGATGAGAAATCTCTTCGAGCCGTCCATTCCGCTTTCCCAACTGCACTTGGAAATAATGAACTTGTCCTTGTCGCTCCGGTTTTCCAGTGTCCAGCGCAGAAACGCAGCGAGTCTTCCATAGACGAGTGCCAGCCAATCCCTGTCGCCGGTACGTTGGTAGATGCACAGAGCGCAGAAGAATGGATAGCACCATGAGATGGCGGTTCCGCATTCGCTGCCGTCGGCAGCCACCATGTTTGCGACACCATCTTCCCGCGCGCACGGTACGTTAGGCGCAATCGCATCAAGGAACTGCCCGACAAATACCGCCTTTGCCGCTGCCGGATCGGCATAGCTCAGCGCCCACATGTCGATGGAAGTTTCCGCCAGAACGTTGCGAGGCGCCTGGATCTGCATCGCATCCCAAGGATGACGGTAGATCCCGATCGGTCTCCGGACCATCATCCGCAGCGTTTCCAAGTCATAGACCCAGCCGTTCTTCCAGTGAGTTGGCCAATCACCGGTAAGTCGTGGGGCACCCTTCCAGAACTCAGCGTCACTGCCGTATTTCCGTTCCAGTTCTCTCCGCGCCTCGGATTTGGAGCGAATCAACTCCTTCAATGCGGCTTGCCTGTTCACACCGCGCGACATGTGGATTGTGATGCCACGCTCCATCAACGCAGGTGTCACATCGTAGCGGAGAGTTGCCGTCATGGGGTCGGTACCATAAGCCGTGGCTTCCCGACGATCCTCGGAAGCAAGCGGCGACTGCTGGGATTCCTTTCCTCCGTAGACAATTTGCGAGTTGCTTGCACAGTCCGCCCCCGTCGCGAACACTGTGCCTGCTGCGAAGCCGTGAGTGATCCAGGCATCCGATACACGATCGAAATACGCCGCGACGCCGTCCCCACCCCACCAATGTGCATCTCCCAATTGGTATTCGTGCTGAACGATTAAACTCAGCTTCTCTTGTCGCTGATTGCCGCCGCTGGACTGCACACGTGCAGCGAGGGTGTCCTCCCCGCTCTGAAAGAACGTGCAATCGAGTTGGATGCCGTCGATGGATACTCGGTAAGTGAATACATCCTTGCTGTGATGGATTGAGACGAGCTCGTCTCCACGGAAGTCTTCAAACGCCAGGACCGTGCGGCCACCTACAACAAAGCCGAGACGAAGCACTGCGTGATAGATACCGTTTCGGCGATAGTCGAAGTAGCCGCCTGGCCCTGCAGGGTAGTAGATTCCGAATCCTACACCCGGCACTGACCGAAGTACTCCGCTGGGGTGAAGACTCCAGCAGTGATAAGGATTGTCAAGATAGCCGAAAGGCGTGAAACCGTTTCCGGATCCGCCATCGGACGAAGTCTCCTGTGCGCCTGGCGTTGGAGTTGCATAGGAGAGGGCCGAACTCAATGGAAGTGAAAGAGCAGCGCCTGCGGCAGTGAGATTGAAGTGACGGCGAGTGATCATGAAGTTCCTCTTGGCAGCAGAACGGATTCACATCGCGGTCTGGATGCGATGCATGCTTGGTCGCAGTTGGGTCCCGGTAGCTCAGACATCCTTCAGGGATGGAAAGCAGGTGATGCGCAGCTTGGCGGCTGCATAGGGAATGAGAGTCACCCTTTCCTCGGGCTCTGCACTCTCTACGGGACTGGCCGGCATTGGATCGGCTACGCCTTCCTCGGCTTGCCAATGGGGCACCTTGCGCGCATGAACTTGCAAGGTCACCGGGGGATGATTCCGGGTGAACGGACCCGACCCATCATTGACCATACCGTCATGCTCCTGTGCCGTGATTGATTCCTCTCGAGGATCAAGCGCATAGTTCCATTGAGTGGTTGGGTACACCTGCCAATCAGCGGTCATCCCTCGATCGCGAAGTTTGAGCCAGTCTTCGCCAATCCCATAGGAGAAAACGAGTGGCCCACGCTCGACTGCGATCGTGTCGTTGTACCAATGGGAAACACGTGGACGCAGGGGCAGCGTCAGGACCACTCGGTCGCCAGCCTTCCAAGTGCGTTCCACCACTGCGAACGAGCCATTCGCAATACCCGGAATCCTTGTGCCGTTGACTTCAAGGGTGGCACCATCAGCCCACCCGGGAATACGCACCCGCAACGGAAAATGCACAGGATGTTCAGGATGCAGCGTCACGGTGACCGTGGGTCCAAAGGGATAGTCCGTATCTTCACTAAGATGCACAGGTGTATTGCGCACAATCGTGTCCGCTTGGCATGGAGCATAGAGCGGTAGCGCGATTCCGTCGTCGTCCGACAACATGACCAGACTGGCCGTGAACTTGGGCCAGCCCTGGCTGAAGTTCGCCGTGCAACAACCGAATTCCGGATCGAGACCATAGAGGTTCGACTCCGGACCGTCCGTGGTCCACGGCTTGCGGTGCAAACTGCATTCCACCTGGTTCGGTTCCTGATTGTACTGATGCGCCCACATGTCGTCAGTGAACGTTCCAGGGAGCGCGTTAAAGGCAATCTTCTCCAGCCTGTCGCAGAGACTCACATCGCCGAAGATAGCAATGGCCTGCTCTAGCGAAAACATTGTCTCCACGACTGTGCACAGTTCCGTGCCTTGTACTGGATTGCGGCCTGCAAGGTGTTCGTCCGCCGAGAACATCCCGTTAGCAAGCCCATGATAACGATAGAGCTCTTCAAGTTGATGGAAGAAGGCCCTTCTGTCCGATTCCTGACCCGATATGACGGACCAGACGGCTGAGGCCTTGATCGCCTGGGCATTATTAACTCCATGAGTCGTCAGGGACGCCTCCGTTTGATGTCCGCTAGTGAGACCTACTGCCTGCGGAGTAGTGCGCTCGATGTACTTGAAATCGGCAAACTCCTCACGCCAGTCGAATCCCTGCTGGTGCAGTACGTGCGCCAGATCAAGCAGCCTCTTGTCCCCCGTACGGTTATAGAGCCAGATCACGCTTAGCACTTCATCCTGCCAGCGGAATTTTCCCCAGTCGCGAAGTGGACGAGTCGGTAACTGCGACTGATGGTAGATCAAGTAGCGAGTCAACGCCGGAATCACACGTGAATCACCTGTAGCTTCGAAATACTGTGTCAGCACCTTGAGCAATACAATCCGAGGCCACCAATCATCGTTACTCCTCGGCCCGAGCATGCCCTCAGCCGATTGATGGTTGAGTGTCCAGTCGATGAATGCTTGCGCCTTTGCTTTCAGATTCGCATCATCAAGCAGGTAGGCTAACGGAACGAGTCCGTCAAGATAGTATGGTCCGCGCTCCCATGATTCACCGGTTCCGCCCAGCCATCCGCTGTTCGGGCCGACATCCGCCCACGTCTCTCCCAAATGGCCACTCAATCCGTTTGCCTGAATAAGCAACTGATTGCGGAGCCATCCCGACGGACGAACCGCGCCCAGGGGCAATGTGTAAAAGGCGTTTGCGTGCAGCGGTGCGCGATTCTTCTGGGCCTGCAATTGATCGCCGGAAGCCTTGACATCTGCGGCACGAGACAATGGCGAAAGGAAGAATGATTGGGAACCGGCGCAACCAACGAGTGCCATCCTCTTCACGAAGGAGCGGCGGTCGAGGATAGACTGGAACAGTTTTGAATGCAAAGAAGACTCCTGTAAGCAGCAAACTCATGCTAACGGCGTCTATCTCGGGGATGCATAGTACAAACAGCCTATCCCTCATCCATCCAAATGTTCCATGGGCCACACTGGATGACTCTCTCGCTCTTGTCCAGCGCAGAGGGCACACCAGGAGTCTGACATCGCCTGTGGCCAGAGAAACCTTGCAGGCGAACTTGCGAACAGTTTGTTGCTTTCGGCAAGCCGCTCAAGCGTTGAGAAATCCGTATCGACATCCCTGCTGCAAGGGCATCCAAAGCCTCCCAATATGAAAATGTCGAGAGCGTGCCATTCGTCACGATCTATGAACTCCTTGTACATTGAGTGACGAAATCGGTTCTGAGGGATCTAGCGATTTTGCAGCCCATAAAGAGTCTCGGCGGTCGGGCGTACCTGGTGGCACGTCTCCAGGATCGGGGCCTGACGCGCCGGCATGCGGTGCGTG
>JAKAJO010000109.1 GCA_021813745.1 Acidobacteriota bacterium | reverse complement strand
ACCTGGTCGCTCTCCTTCAGCTTTCCGAAAAACAGATAGATTGGCTCATCAGCACGCGGCAACTCCGCCCTCTCCTTATCTGTGGCGAGCAGCGCTTCGACGCCCGCGAGGTTGACCGCCTGATCGCCACCTATCAACAAATCAAGGAAAAGAGGGATTCACTTGTCTAATCGTCTTCTTGAATTCAATCCAGCGGCGCAGGAGTCCGCTGATCAGCCCGCGGCATCGCAGCAGCCTCCGCAGGCCCATGCGGACTACATCACGCCGGCAGCTCGCCGCGCCGAGCTCATCCTGGCTCCCACCGGGCCGTTTCGTCCGTTGATCGAGCGCTACATGCTCGAGGCAGCGCCCTCACGCTACATCGCCCAGGACCTTGTGAAGGTCCGCGGAGACATCGCAAGTTTCTGCCGTTTCGTCTTCAACGATCTTCACATCAGGGATCTCGACGAGATTCGCCCATCGACGGTCTCCCGCTTCGTCGAGAAGCGGCGGGCTGAAGGCTACACAACATTCCTGTTCCTCGGTAAGCTCGCCACGTTTTTCGTGTGGGTCATCGAGCAGGGCCTGTATGACCACGGCAACCCCGTCGTCAACCGTCTGCACAGGAAGCTGATGATGGCGCCGCGTGAATCCAACTCCATCACGAACTGAAAGGACGACAATGCAGAAACTCACTCTTCACTCGAATCCTGTGGCTCCGCCGAAGATGGTGGAGCCACCCACTACTCCCGCCTCTAACACTGGGCGGTTCAGTGCTGAGAACCGCCCGCGCAAACGTTATGTCGAGGCCACCCAGTGCGAAGGACCTGGCTGTGAGAAAGTCATTCCCGCAGGCTGGTACCCGGCTCACAAGGTGCGCTTCTTCTGCAGCACGTCCTGCCGTAACCGCGAAGCGGCATGCCGTTATGTGGTCGGAACCTGCAAGCATTGCGGCGGACCGGTCATGGGTCGCAAAGACGAAGTAGGTAAGAAGCAGTTCTGTAACGAGGAGCATATGAAAGCTCACGACACGGAGCAGATTCTTGGACCGGCCGGCCCGTTCCGCTCCTTGATTGAGGAATACATGACTGTGATGGCTCCAACCTACTACCGCTCCGGTACGCTTGCCACCGTGCGGGTCAGCCTGGCGAAGTTCTTCCGCTTCTCTGCGCTGATCGAAAAGCTCACAGATCTTGAGCAGGTACGCCCCGCTGTGATCACGCGGTTCATTGCCCATGAACGGGAACGGGGCCTGACCGGCCGCAACTTCGTCGGACATCTCTCTACTTTCTTTCGCTGGGCGATTGCCGAGGAGCGTTACACCCTTGCCAATCCTGTCGTTCCCCGTATCCACAGCCAGCGTGGCGCGCCGGCCGAGGCCCGCCCCTACTCGGACAAGGATCTCGAAGCCATCTGGGAGTGCGTCGAGCGGACCGGCAAACTGGAGTTGATGCTGGCCTTCGTCATCGGCGAAGAGTCTGGCCTGCGCGTCGGCGAGGTAGCCAATATCCGGCTCTCGGATATCGACCAGGCTGCCCAGACAATCTTCGTGAGGCTGCCAACCAAGAACATGCGTGTCCGTACGGTTCCCTATCACGGCAAGGTGCAGAAGTACCTGGAACTGTGGCTTACGCAGCGCGACCCGCGCTGCAAACACGACCATCTGCTCCACAACACGGCACTGAAGAAATTCACAGGTACACAGCTCGATGCCTGGTTCAAGCTTGCTCTCAAGAATGAACCAGAGCCTGCTGTAACGTTCAAATTCCATCGCCTGCGCCATAGCTGGGCAACCATGCTTATGAACAACGGCATGGAACTGGCGGTGCTGAAAGTCCTTGGCGGCTGGGAGAAGTGGAACTCGATGCAGCGGTACATCAAAGTTCTCGAAGGCACCGTGCGTGCGCAGTACGAAACCGCATACCGCCGCCTGCAGGAGAAGGTCGAAACCGAAGAGGATGAATCCATCTCTTTGATCGATTTCGCCCTCATGAACCAGCCTGACGCCGTAACTCAAAGTACGTCAGCAGCCTAGGACGAATTGCAGGTACTGGCTGTTACCTGCAATTCGTCTTTCTGAACACTCAAGAGGCCGCGATGGCTTCGCGTGAGGGCCGGCTTCCACGCACCCCCTGTCAGCGCGCGGGCAAGTATCGCACATACGCGGAAGCCATCGCAGCTGCACTCGCTTTCCTGAACACACACCCAGGCGCGGACCTCATCACCTACCGATGCCGTCTCGGACGCCATTGGCACATCGGCCACACACCCGGACGCGTGATGCGGCTCAGCAATCAAAAATGACACGCCGCAATAGGCGGTCAAGCTACACCCCGAACGAAAGGAACTCAAACATGAATATTGATGGCTTTCTGACAAGCCTGAAAACCCAGACCGGCAGCGTTGAGACGCTGCGTGCTTACCGGCAGGATCTCGAGAAGTTCGAGGCGTTCCTGCGGACGAAGGGCATGCGGGTCACGCAGGTCAAACCCAGCACCGTGAACGAGTACATCCAGCACCTCGCGGATCAGCGCGGCCAGGCTCTCGCCCCGGCTACCGTGGCGCGCCGCCTGGCTGTGCTCTCGAGCTTTTACGACTTCCTCGGCGCCAACACCGACGGCAAAATCAGCAACCCGGTGAAGAGCGTGAAACGGCCGAGGGTCGATAACGATCTTCCACGCGCCATTGAAGACAACGTCCTCGTAACCCTGATCAATGGCATCACCGATGTTCGGGACAAGGCAATCGTTCTTCTGTTCCTCTACTCCGGCCTGCGCCTCTCTGAACTCCGCCAGTTGAACAAGGACACGATCGTTCCCCGCAAGCGCAAGGCGCCCGACGGAACGGTTCAGTACTTTGGCACGGGCCAGGTGATCGGCAAGGGACGCAAGCAGCGGAAGTTCATGGTTGGCCCTGCGGCGCTTGAAGCCCTGGGCGAGTACATCCGCACCTGCCGCGCCAGCGACAATCACCCGGCTCTGTTTCTGTCCGCGCATCACAAACGCATCAGCTGCCGCAACATTCAGGATGTTCTGGACCGCTGGTGTAAGAGGCTCGGCCTCCCTCATGCCCACATCCACCAACTGCGCCAT
Source organism: Acidobacteriota bacterium (assembly GCA_021813745.1). GTDB lineage: Bacteria > Acidobacteriota > Terriglobia > Terriglobales > Acidobacteriaceae > Telmatobacter. Next base: position 779 of record JAKAJO010000109.1, on the reverse strand, counting down.
TCTTATGCCACGCGCAACGTGAATGCAGGCATGTCCGCGGCCGTCCTTCAGGAGCTCATGGGCCACTCCACACAGAACACCATGCAGCGCTACTTCCGCGTCAAGCCTGATCGCCTGTCACGCGAATACTTCGCCACGATGGAATTCATCCGCCAGACGTCGCCGGTGTAGTCCTCCTCTTCATCCAATTGGCCAATGCGCGTTGCGAACTTTGCCACGTTGCATTGGATCACCCACCACGATCCCAGCCTGAATCCGAAATGATCGGCATGACTTTGGTAGTTGCTCTTGCCCTGCAATAACTGGAAACGTGGCCAGCAATGACCACGAACAAAACTCTATCTGGAGAGATTATGAACAAGGCTACTGAAAAACCCGAGTACATCCGGGTTTCACCGCGTCACCTGGGCCAGATGCGCCTGGCGAACTTCTGCCCCCACTGCTTCTGGTATGCGATCGGACTCGGTTTCCGCTACCCCTTCGACATGCCCATGCCTGGAATTATGCACAACCTGGACAAGTTCGAAAAACTGCTCGTCGAGGCGTACTTCAAGAAGACTGGTAAGGCGCCCCAGTGGCTCAGCAAGTTGGCCTGCACGGAGCCGGCCATCTTCCCGCCGAAGATGACTGAGGATGTTCCCAGCCTTGGCCTTACGCTGGTCGGCATGCCGGATGGCGTCTTCAAGAAGAAGGATGGCAGCCTTTGCGTCGTTGATTACAAGACGGCCAAACACAAGGGCGAAGACGACCCCTTCCTGCCTGCCTATCAGACGCAGTTG
>JAKAJO010000083.1 GCA_021813745.1 Acidobacteriota bacterium | reverse complement strand
CGGCATTGAACCGGGGAACATCCTGCTGCGCGTCGATGACCGTGACATCGTCCCTCCTGAACATCCAGTCTTCCCAATGGGGCAGCAAACCAGGGTAGAGTTCATCGACAACCACGGCAAGCAGCAAACCCTCTCGGTCGATGTGGCGCGTCCTAAAGGGAAGAAACTTCACTTCATCGAACCAACACTTGTTGAGTCGCGCAGGATCAGGGATGGACTTGGCTACCTGAAAGTGGCGATGTTCCCCGGCATGGTGGGCGTCGTGGTCGCAAATGAAATCTCCAAAGCAATCGAACAGTTGGGGCCGGTCGAGAGCCTGATCATCGACCTACGCGGCAATACAGGAGGAGGAATCGGTGCCCTCCGCGTGATGAGCCTGCTCACTCCGACTCAGACTCCAGTCGGGTTTGCTCTCGACAGGCGCCGCGTTACGGCAAATCTCGAATCGGAGAAACAGGCATTTCGGCGATTCTCACGAATTCCTTCGTCGACGAAGACGCTCTGGCGTCTTGCGCTCAAATTCGCTCCTGCAATGATGGCGAAGAAGCCTATTGTTCTTCAAACCGAGGGATTGGGGAAAAAGCCATTCCATGGAAAGGCAGTTTTGCTCGTCAATCGGCACACCGCGAGCGCCGCAGAGATGATTGTTGCGTTCGCACGCGAAAACAACCTGGCGACGATTATTGGCGAAAGGACCGCCGGCCGCTTGCTCTCTGCCACGTCCGTGAAAGTGGGAAACGGATTTCGTCTTGCGCTGCCAACAGGCGTGTATTACACGTGGAAAGGCACAGTTCTCGAAGGAACACCCATTGAGCCGGATCAAACCATCGACTTCGACTGGCGAAACCGGCGCCTTGGAACTGACCGGCAACTCGATTACGCGAGCGAATGGCACTTAACCGACACCCAATGAAGACGTTGGCTCTATTCGACGCAGCGAGCACCACTGGTGTGAACTTGATCGTTTGGTAGCCACGCCACAATTCCCTGACAAGACCTGCAAATCGTCAAGTCCGAAAACCGCCAGTGCATGCTGATCCTGAAGAAACATCGCCCACAGTGAGAAGGATCGCTCAGCTCGATAGTTGAAGGATCAGGCGCCTCAGGCATGCGTGGGGCGTTCTTGAGCGCATCGGTTTATGGTTGATGCGCGTTACTGGTGGCCTGACAGCATGTGAGGGATTCACTGGCGTGGTTTGACTGTCCTTTATGAGGCAACGGGTGGCGCAAATACGGCAAGTCAGTGAAGCTTCCAACTGAGTTCCAGCCATCGTTATCGCTGTTAACAGCCTCAAAAAAAAGGCTTTCATATTCCCGACTGTGATTTCCGCTTTTGGCAGAAGACCTGCTTCTTCACAAGGCGAATAGCGGAAACTATGTCCACGAAGTAAGCGGAACCAAAGCGCTGGAATGTTCTGATCCCTGAGGTTTTCTACGGATCCTCATCGATTGCGCTCAGCAACCACATTCGAAGGAGATTGGCATGGCCTCCATGAAGCAGCTTCATTCCTCGTTTCTACCAGCAACGTGGTGGAATGATCGGCAGATGTCGCAGTGGAGGGCGCGGCCTTTGCTGCACAGTGAAATCAGGCTGAAAGCGAAGTGTAGGGAAGGTTGGACGAAAATGACGCAAATGGAAAGAGGTGTGAGCGGAAAGAGAGCGACCTGTATTATCGCCGTTTCCGAAGAGGCATTCTGTGGTGGCCGTGAATTTGCACGGTTGCTCGCGAAACGTCTGGGATTGCGTTATGTTGACGCTGCGGTCCTGGTAGAGCGCGCTGCCGCATGGGGCGGAGAGCGAGAGAAATTGAGGGCGGCGATTGACAGCGTACCGACTCTTCTTGATCGGTTTACCCGGCGTCGACAGATCCTAACCGTGCTGTTGCGTGCAGCGCTTGCAGAGGAGACACGCGATGGGAACGTCGTGTGCTTCGGTCTTGCGGCGCATCTCCTCTGCTTGCCATCAACGCCGATCTTGCGCATTGGCCTTCACGCCTCCCGCAGATTTCGCCAATTGCAGGTACAAGAACTTCTAAATCTCTATGGTGCCGAGGCTCGGTGCTATTTAAATGAATGCGACCGGAGCCAGCGTCGTTGGCTCCTGTACTTGTTCGGCAAGAAGAACGTCTTGCCATCCGCGTGTGACTGCGTCATCGATCCGGAACATGAAAGTCCGCGTGCAGCCTGCAGGAAGATCTCAGAAATGATCCGCGATCAAGGCAAGTTCGGCATAGTGGATTTGGCGCCACTTGAGCGCTTTTTCGTTTCGACGCGCATCAAGGCTGCGCTTGCGCGAAACCAGGACACGGCGCACCTTGACGTAGATGTGGAGATCGACGGCGACACGGCCACCCTGAAGGGAATGGTTCGAAGCATCGACGAAATCGATGCCATTACACAGGTACCGCTGCCTATACCGGCAAGCATAAAAGTCGACTACAGCCAAATTGAACTCGGCAGCTGGGATTTTATGCCATCGGCCTTCTCCAGCAGAACCCTGCGGCCACACTCGATTGAGGAATTCATCCGTTCGGGTTTCGTGATGCCGCGGCTAGCATGGGTTGTCGTGCCGGTCTTTGCAACGCTGTTGCTCATTGTGGGTGGCTCTTGGATCAGAGGGCACTGGTTTCACCCACCTTACACGCATCTATTGAGTGTCACTGGCGAAATCACCGACTCGCAATGCGGCGTCACGCACAAGTTCATCCAGCAGACGGCAGAGTGCGTCCGCTATTGTGTGAAAAAGCAAGGAGCCAAGTATGTCCTCAATGACGGCGTTCACGTTCTTGTGCTGTCCGACCAGAAACTGGGAGAGCAATTCGCCGGAATGAGAGTCATTGCAACCGGATTTGTGGAGAAGAGTTCCCAGAGCCTCCAGGTGCACACAATACGCGCTGTCGAGAACTAGATCTTCGCATTGCGTAGCCGCAGCGAATTCGTAATGACAGACACGGAACTGAAGCTCATCGCCGCCGCTGCGATGATTGGGCTGAGCAGCAATCCAAAGAATGGATACAACACGCCCGCCGCCACGGGCACGCCGAGCGAGTTGTAGGCGAACGCCCAGAAGAGGTTTTGTCGAATGTTGCGCATCGTGGCTTGGCTGAGCCGGCGCGCTCGCAAGACACCGCGAAGATCGCCCTTGACCAGTGTGATGCCGCCGCTCTCCATGGCCACATCCGTCCCGGTGCCCATGGCAATTCCAACATGAGCCTGGGCCAGCGCCGGCGCGTCGTTAATCCCGTCTCCGGCCATCGCGACAATTCTCCCTGCGTTCTGATGCCTCTTCACGACCTCTGCTTTGCGGTCCGGCAAGACCTCGGCTTCGAACTCATCGATTCCGAGCTTTTGCGCCACTGCCGCCGCCGTGGTCCGGCTATCGCCGGTCAGCATGACGACACGCAGACCTTCTTCCTTGAGCGCTCGAATGGCTTCGGCGCTCGACGGCTTGATGGGATCGGCAACCCCAATTACCCCGGCCGGCTGGCCGTTGATTGCAACCAGCATTGCCGTCTGCCCTTCCCTCTGAATCGATTCTGCGTGCTGAAGCAGTGGAGTCGCGTCGATGCCAAGCTCCCCAAACAGTGCCGCATTGCCGATAGCAACCTCGCTGTCTTGCACATGGCCGACAACGCCTTTGCCGGTGAGGGAACGAAAGTCGGAGGCCTGAGCGTCGTCCACTCCACGTTCCCTCGCCCCGGCAACAATCGCGGCGGCGAGCGGATGTTCGCTTGCCTTTTCAACTGCCGCGGCCATTTCCAGCAATCCGCGCTCGTCGCTGCCGAGCGCGATCAAAGACAGAAGCTTGGGTTTCCCTTCCGTGAGCGTGCCCGTCTTGTCAATGACAAGAGTGTCCACGCGCTCCATGGTTTCAAGAGCTTCTGCATTCCGAATAAGCACTCCGGCATGCGCCCCTCGCCCTGTACCAACCATGATGGCGACCGGCGTTGCCAATCCCAGCGCGCACGGACACGCAATAATAAGTACCGCTACCGCGTTGATCAATGCGTGCGCGAGGCGTGGCTCCGGTCCGAGGAAGGCCCAAGCCACGAAGGAGATGACTGCGACCGCCACCACAGCCGGTACAAAAATGCCGGCGACCCTGTCTGCCAGCCGCTGAATGGGGGCGCGGCTACGCTGAGCGTGAGCCACCATCTGCACGATCTGGGCCAGCAAGGTTTCGCTGCCCACATGCTCGGCGCGCATGATGAAAGATCCCGTGCCGTTTACGGTGGCTCCGATCACTTTTGTTCCCGGCGTTTTCTCGACAGGAATCGGCTCGCCTGTCACCATAGACTCGTCCACCGCACTGGCGCCATTGATGACGACGCCGTCTACCGGCACCTTCTCTCCCGGCCTCACGCGCAAGCGGTCGCCGGTTTGCACGCTGCCAAGTGGAATGTCTGCCTCGGCGTCGTCTGCGATTTTCCGCGCCATCTTGGGTGAGAGGTCGAGCAGGGCTCGAATGGCGGCGCCAGTTCGGCTTCGCGCACGCAACTCCAACACCTGGCCTAGCAAAACCAAAACAACGATACTTGCCGCCGCCTCATAATAGACTTCGGGAATGTCGCCGCGCCCGAGGAACTGCGCCGGCAGCGCCGATGGGAACAGAGTTGCAAACAGGCTGTAAGCGTAGGCAACTCCGGTCCCCATGCCAATCAACGTGAACATGTTCAGATGGTGCGTCTTGAGCGAATTCCAGGCTCGTTCGAAAAAGGGCCACCCGCACCAAAGCACAATCGGCGAGGCCAATGCCATTTGCAGCCAAGGCATGATACGTCCTTGAATCGCTCCCGGGGCGAAAACCATCATGCCCATCGAGAGCACCAGCAACGGAATCAGCAGGGCCGTTCCAATCCAGAAGCGCCGCGTCATGTTCCTGAGTTCCGGATCGTCCTCTGAATCCGCACAAGCGACACGCGGCTCGAGCGCCATGCCGCAAATGGGGCACGCTCCGGGAGCCTGTCTTACGATCTCCGGGTGCATCGGACACGTGTACTCGGTGCGCTTATGGTCGAGTGGGGTTTCCCGCTCAAGTGCCATGCCGCACTTGGGGCACGGACCGGGACGGAACTGGCGGACTTCGGGATCCATCGGGCAAACCCAGACGGCCTTCGACGAATCGGTTAAGGCTGCTTGGTTCGCCGCGGAGGTCAGCGTCAAATAATCGTTGGGATTGGCACTGAATTCCTCCTCGCAATGTCGCGAGCAGAAGAAGTAGGTCTTGCCTGCGTGCTCAACGGACCCAGCCGCATGCACAGGATCAACCGTCATTCCGCACACCGGATCCTTTGCGGGCGGAACGGCCGCCGTATTTGTTGCTGTCGTGGGAATCCCATGCATTGTAGGAACAGATTGGGATCCGGCCACATGGCCGAGGTACTTCTCAGGATCGGCCTGGAACTTGCTCGCGCACCCTGCGCAACAAAAGTAGTAGGTGCTTCCACGATGATCAAGCTTTGCTTTGGCTGACGTAGTTTCAACTGTCATCCCGCAAACGGGATCGATCGCTTGGCTCGACCGAGGAGCATCGTGCCCCAGGATTTTTAATCCGCTCATGTTCACCTCGAATACCGCGAAAACAGTTCAACCAGTTCGTCGTACATTGCCTCAGCGCGTTCTGGAGAGCTCTTGATTGCCGCAGTGGCGCAGTGGCGCAGGTGGTTGCGCAACAGCTCCCGCCCTACAATCCGTAGCGCTTCATTCACGGCTGAAAGTTGCACCATGATATCCGCACAATAGCGCCCTTCTGCGACCATACGCTGCAAGCCGCGCACCTGGCCCTCGATCCGGCGCAAGCGGTTCAGATTCGCTGTGCGAATCTTGGGGTCGACAGCAATCGCTTTCCGGCCCCCTTGCTCTGCTTCCGGAGTACAGCCGCGAGCGGCATGGACCGTCGACTTCGATCGGACAGGTCTTGGCATAAATCCAAAATATACCCCATAGGGGTATTTTGCAAAAGCCACAACGCACATCTCAACGGCGCCAACCCGTCGCACACCCCTCTCGAAGAGCAAATTCACGTCAATTCGCGTGTTGTTGAGGATCCGATGACGAGTGTTGAGTATCTTCCGCGAACAACTGTGGCCTGTATCTCCTGGAACCCCCAAACAGTCACGGCGAATGCGGGCGATCCATCGCCAGGCGCATAAAGCCAATATGACCTCTGTCCCAAATGCGGCAGGAGATGCCCGAATTGCGGCAAATGCGTTCACTTCGTGCTTCGAAGAAGTACCCGTATCGCCTTGATCTGGGAGGTCTTCCTAGCCTGGGCATTGATCCAACCTTTTTGGTACGCCGCGTGCCACAAGCAACCGGCAGGAGACATGTATGTCTTGGTCACGATTGGGCATAATCGTTTTTCTCCTCGTCCTTGCCACAGGAATAGCTCCTGCAGGTGGGGGCGCACAGGTAGCGCCGGAACAGCAGGCGCAGAAGCTAAGCAAGAAGCAACTGAAAACCTTGATTGCGAACGCCCGCAACTCAGAAGACCACGGGCGGATCGCTGCGTATTACCGCACGGAGGGAGAGCAACTGAAGGCAAAGCAGCGGGAGCATGAAGAGGAACTGGCCGAGTATCTCAATAACCCTTCGAGCCATCCGGTTCCCAAATGGCCGACCATGGACCAGCATTGCCGTCAATTGATTTTCTACTACAGCAAAGCAGCACAAAAAGCTTTTGAGTTGGCGGATCTTTACGGCGAGATGGCGAAGAAAGCGAAACATAATTAAGGAGCATTGCAAGCCGTGAGTACGTCCTGTTTGACCGGTATCGGGCAGATTTCGGCTGGAAATTTACGTTGGAGACTTGATGGCAGCATTTGGTAGTTTTGCCCTTCTTCTTGCACTGGCGCTGGCTGCTTATAACCTCTTTGCAGGTACGGCAGCTCTCAGGCTGCTCGCGAGCGGCCGACCGGCGCGCATCTCGGCTGACCGCCTTGCGGATACGGCGCGCCGCGCAGGCATTGCCAGCTTTGTGGCGGTCACGGCAGCCGCGGTCGCGCTGGCCTGGTCCGCGTTGACGAACGACTTCACGATCACCTACATCGCGGAGCACTCCAACCGCGCCCTGCCCGCACCGTACAAGTTCGCGGCGTTGTGGAGCGGGCAGGAGGGCTCGCTGCTACTGTGGGCGTGGCTGCTCGGAGGCTATGGCTTCATCCTTCGGCTCACGCATGAGACCGAAGTCAAGCTCTATGCCTACGCTGGAACGATCTTGGCTGCAGTGGAAGTTTTCTTCCTCGCGGTCGTCAACTTCGCCGCGCCTCCCTTCTCGCTTCTGAAAGGCGCGATTCCCGATGATGGCAACGGCCTGAACCCGCTCCTTCAATACCCGGAGATGGTCATCCATCCGCCCTTGCTCTACCTCGGCTACGTGGGCTTTACCATACCCTTTGCGTTTGCACTGGGCGCGTTGATGATGCGCTATCCCGGCGAGACGTGGATCAAGGTTACGCGCAGATGGACCCTGGTCAGCTGGTTGTTTTTGACGCTCGGCATTGTGGTGGGCATGCACTGGGCTTACGGCGTACTCGGCTGGGGAGGCTATTGGGGATGGGATCCGGTCGAGAACGCGAGCTTAATGCCCTGGCTTACCGGGACCGCGTTCCTGCACTCCGTGGTGATGCAGGAGCGCAAAGGCATGATGAAAAGCTGGAACATTTGGCTGATCTTTGCCACCTTCATGCTTTCCATTCTGGGCACGCTGCTCACACGCGGCGGCCTCGTCAGTTCGGTGCATGCCTTCGCGCAGTCGTCGCTCGGCACCTGGTTCATGGTCTTTCTGGCGATCGTGCTCGCAGTTTGCGTTCTTACCTACATTTTCAAGCGAAACCACCTCAAGAGCGAGCAGCGCATCGAGTCCTTGGTCAGCCGCGAATCGAGTTTCCTCTTCAATAACCTCGTGCTGCTGACAGCATGTTTCGTCATCCTATGGGGAACGCTCTTTCCTATACTCTCGGAGTTCGTCGAAGGCAGCAAGATCACCGTTGGCGCGCCATTCTTTGACCGCGTGGCCGTTCCCATTGGGATCTTTCTGCTCTTCCTCACAGGTGTCGGCCCGTTGCTTCCATGGCGAGCCGCTTCGCTGCAGGCGATTCGACGCAACTTTCTTCTTCCCGCGCTCGCTGTTTGGGCAACCGTGATCGGGGGCATCACCGCGGGTGTACAGCCTTGGCAAGACGGTGCGTTCGACATCGGCCGCCTCTATGCGCTGGTCGCTTTTGCCCTCGCGGCAGGCGTGCTCACCGCCATTCTGTCGGAATTTCTGCGCGGGGCCCGCGTTATCGTCCGTCAAACCAGCTGCAATCTCTTTGCTGCCATCTATCTATTAATTCGCCGCAATACCCGCCGTTACGGCGGGTATTGCGTGCATATCGGAGTTGTTGTTGCGATGATCGGCTTGGCGGGTGCAGCGTTCAACCGCAGTATGGAGAGCGAACTCGCTCTCCACGACCGGATGGGCATCGGTCCCTATACCTTGGAAAACGCCGGGGGTTCTCAGGACACGAATACCAACTACAACTCCGAGTCTGTCTTGCTCGACGTCTATAGAGGCGGTAAGAGGGTCTTTCAAGTCGCACCGGAAAGACGCACCTACCTGGCAAGCGATCAGCCCCAAACGATGGCTGCAATCCATTCCGGGCCCGGCGGGGATTTGTACGTAATTTATGAAGGCACGGATTCGGACACCGGACATCCCATCATCAAAGCTCTCCTCAACCCGCTTGTCGGTTGGATCTGGACGGGGCTTGTTTTCATCGTCTTCGGAACCCTCGTCGCACTGACGCCAGGTCTGCGGCCGATTGCGGCCACCGTCCGCATGCCAGCCGTGCGAACGGCGCCTGCGGAAGCTGCGCTGAAAGGAGGCGACTAGTGGCAACTCCTTTGCGTTTTACCTCTTGGGCGAAGGCATTGCAAGCCATTGCGCTGGTTGTTGCAGTCACTCTGTCGATGGGCACCAGCAATGACAGTGGTCGCGTCTACGATCTCAGCCACCGCCTGATGTGCACCTGCGGCTGCGCACAAATGCTTGGCGAATGTAATCAGATGGGCTGCGCGGAGTCTGCGCGGGCCAAGGCCGAGCTGACCGCTGCTATTGCCTCAGGGAAAACTGACCGGCAGATTCTGGACACGTTTGCCGCCAAGTACGGCGCCACAGTGCTCGCTGCGCCCACCACGAAGGGATTCGATCTGGTGGCGTGGATCGCACCCGTCGCTGTCTTTGCCGCAGCGTTAATGGGAACCATTCTGCTCGTAAGGCGCTGGTCCGTGGGCAGAACGCAACTTCCGGCGGAGCCAGCCAACCCGGAAATCGACGCCCTGCGTGAGCAAATTCGTCGAGAAACGGAAGCGGGGATCGAAGGAGGCTTTTGACCGATGACTGAGATGCAAGGGATTATCGCCGGAGCGATGTTGACGTTGGCGCTCGGAATCTACATCTTTTGGCCAGAGAACGCTCCGGCGAGCCAATCCGAAAAGAGCCGCTTGGATTATCTGCTGGAGCGCAAGGAGCAGCTTTATGAGAACCTGCGCGATCTGACCTTCGAGTACCGCGCGGGCAAATATCCGGAGGAAGATTTTGTCGCGCAGCGGTCGCTGCTCGAAAACGAAACCGCGCTGTTGATCAAGGAGATTGAACGCGTCGAGAGAACCAGACCAGGGCGCATCGCATTGCGCGCCCGATAAGGATTCCATCGCAACCATGAAACCGATCAAGTCACTTTTCGTAGGCTGTGCAACCCTGAGTCTCCTGGTTGCTGGGGTAGCGGCGCAGACAGCTTCTGTGGCCGGCACAGTGACCGACAAAACCACCGGAAGACCGGCCTCGGATGATGCGGTTGTACTCGTGGACATACAAGAGGGCATGAGCGAAGTAGCGCATGCCACGACGGATGCTCAAGGACACTATTCACTGCACGAGCCGGCCAGCGGCCCCTACCTGATTCGCGTCACGCATCAGGGCGCGAGCTATTTCATTGCCGTGCCCAAGGCCAACGCGCCTGGCGATATTGCCGTTTACGACGTGGCGGCCAAGGTCAAGGGCGTTTCCATTGAAGCCGACATTTTCGAGCTTGAATCCGACAACGGCCGTCTTCACGTTACCGAGCGCTACTTTGTGCACAACACGAGTTTGCCGCCACGCACCCAGTGGAGCCGGCGCACCTTTGCGATTGTTGTTCCCCCTGAAGCAATCATCGAAGGCGCAGCAGCCCAGCGGCCCAACGGCATGCCCACAAACATTACGCTCGATGCTAACGGACCAAAGGGGCACTATGCTTTCAACTTTCCCATTCAACCCGATGAAGGCAACAAGGACACGCTCTTCGCGGTCGAGTACACAGTTCCCTACAGCAACAGTTTCACGTTCCATCCTCAGGCATCGTTGCCCACGCAAGCCGTCGGCGTACTATTGCCGAAAAGCATGAGCTTTGCGGCCGGCTCGAATTCGACCTTCCAATCGGCGCAAGGGGATCCCAGCGTCCAGACCTTCTTAGCCCGTAACCTCGTTCCCGGTAAGGCGCTCGCATTTACGGTCTCCGGAGTCGGCTCTATGCCACAGGAGACGCAGGGCGACGAGGGCGGTCAGACAGTTGCCGACTCCGGTAATCAGCATGGAGGAGGCATCCGAGCCCCTATCGACACCCCCGACCCGCTCAGCAAGTACAAGTGGTGGCTGCTCGGCGGCCTGGCTCTGCTTTTTGCCGCCGCGACAGGATTCCTTCTGCGTGAGCCCTCGGGAGCGCCTGCGATCCATGGCTCAGAAGGCAGGTCAATTCATAGTGCGCCAGGCGCACCACGTTTTGCTTTCCCTGCAATCCCTGAGGAAGCAGACGCCATTCTGCTAAGCGGACTGAAAGATATGCTGTTTGCGTTGGAGAGTAAGAAACTCTCCGGAACGCTCAATGCCGAAGATTACGCCGCGCAGAAAGTGGCGCTGGAGAGCGTGCTTAAGAATGCATTGGAGCGCAGAGATCGGTAATCGACAGCGAGGCCTGCAGGCATCGGATCGTTGCCCGTGCAATTTCAGGTGTCGCCGATGCAGATTGAGAAGGCGAGGCTGGATCGACAGGAAGGCAGTTCATTTCTCTTAGATTTTCCTCAAAACCACGAAGACGTTTACCCACGGCGCGCTGCTATCTGACCGTAATCAAAATCAAGGATTGATCGGATGGTCATCTGCTCCGACCGGCCGCTGGAGCCTCAACCGAAATGCGTCAGCAGGTGCCTGATATGCGGCAACCAATATCGCTCGCTTGATGCTCGAAAGCGTTCTTTAGGTGCAAATGAGCGATTTACGTTCCTTTGAAGTTCAGAAGAAGTTTGGCAATCAACTTGCCAAGAGGTGAGGTGGGACTCGTTCGGTTGGGACACCGACATCTCGATAGTTGTCTGACTTTCATATCAACATCAAGGAGAAATCCGTGAAAAAAACGCCGATCTTCATCGCTGTCCTGTTGGGGGCCATCATGGTTCCCACTATTCAGCAGATTCATGCGGCGACGCAATCCATCCAAGGCGTCATCAGCGACTCCATGTGCGGCAAGAAACACATGCAACCAAGCAACAACGCCGACTGCATTGCGAAATGCTTGAAGGGCGGCGCCGGCTACGCGCTTGTCGTGGGAAAGAGAGTCTATACGCTGGCCGGCAAACCCGAGACCATCGCACCATTCGCTGGAAAACATGTGAAGGTCGAGGGAAGCGTCAAGGGCGATACGATCACTGTCGCCTCAGTGATTGAGGCCAAAGCTGTTGCCATGCCTGACATGTCCGGCATGCCCATGTAGCGCTGATTTGTGCTGTTCGCCGTATGAGCGGCGGACAGCGCAAATTGAATGCCAGAAGCGAATAACTCGAGTGCGCCGATGAGAACTCAGAGCGTGGATCCTGATTTCCTGACAGATTTACCGCCCAACGAGAATGGGGGCGAATCGTTCGAGGGAGAGTCGTTCATTATGCCGTGGGAGCATCCCGGTGATTTCCGCACACGCTGCATACGCGATTCGAAGCCTCCGGTCGTCTTCAATGGTTCTCGCCTTATGACAGACGGGCCGATCCAGCTTCCAAAGCGCCTGCTCGCCAAGCTTCTACGGGCAATGTCACGCGTTGCGTTGGCGACCTGGTGGAGGGCGCATCCTGCGAAGAAGTGCGCGAGTGTTCATCCGCTCGGGACAACCACCTCTACGCCGGGATTCAAGGGTTAGCGCATATGAACACGGATCAACAGTCAAGCAGGATGAAAGTGTTTTGTGGCGGATACCTGTCCGTCGTCACCTCGGTCCAGAGGGCCAATCAATGATCAAATCTTGTCGCGGCACAACTCGGTATCTCTGTCTTTTTTCTCTTTGCAGTATGCTCTCACTCGGTGCAATGGCTCAGAGTCCGCAGCCATCCGCCCCGGAACCAGTCAACCCACCGTTCCAGCGCTCCATCGAGGACCTCAACCTCAAAGGAGCCGCCGCCAGTGACCCGCCTTTCACAGATTCGATTCTTGGCCTGGACACGCCCATCCGCAGCAGCCTCTTTCGCCATGGGCTACTGTTTCGAATGGGCGCCAATGCGGACTATATCCAGAACACCCTCGCAGCCCCAGTGGCTGCGGACGCACAGAGTTACATCGGCCAACGTCAGTTTGGTGCGTACTCGGTCAACCCCGTTCTCACTGCGGACCTGCGCCAGTTCGGGCTGCGGAGAACGCAGTTGAACATCAACGGCCACTTACAGCAGGGAAGCTGGGATCAGGCGCAGCCTGCGGCGTGGTCCATCTGCAACCTATATCTCTACAAAGAATTCGGCGAAGATCGCGCAGAACTCCAACTCGGCTATATCGCCACCGACTTCCAGTTCATCGGCCTTCAGGTCGGCGGCCAAGTCGCCTCTGGCGCGCAGGGCGTTTACGCCGTCTTGCCCTACGAGGTCGGTATCTCCTACTCGCCGCTTACCGCGCCCGCCATTACATTCAAATACCGCTGGGATTCAGGCCCCTACCTCAAAGCAGCGGCACAGCGAGCCTCAGAGCCCGGCTCGGAGCAGGACGCATTGAAGCGCGATGCCTTAGGCCTCCGCTTCCTGCCGCACGGCGACAAGTTGGTTCTCATCGGTGAGGCCGGTATCAACCGTCCCGCGAAAGCCGGCAAGCTGCAGGAGTGGTACCGTGCCGGATATATCGCAAACAACACGCCCTACACCAGCCTGCGCACCGGCCTCAAAAAGAGCGGCAACTATTCCGGTTATCTACTTGCCGACCACCAGGTCTGGCAGCCGGAACAGACTAAGCCAGGTCGTGGCGTCTACGTTGGCGGTTCGGCCATGGTCGTTCCCGCCGATCTCAATATTTACCGGCTCTATTACGAGGCGCGTATCTATGATGAAGCGCCCCTCCACAGCAGGCTTGCGGATTTCGCCTCCATCGTCGCCTCCTACACGGCCTTTAGCCAGGACGACCTGCGCAACCTTGCCGCCGCCGGCAAATCCTATTGGCACTCCTCGAATTCGGTCACCGGCAGCTACACTGTGCATGTCGCGCGTGGCACGTATCTCGGCCTCGGCCTCAGCTACGTCAATGGCCCGGCCGTGACCCCAAAAGTTCCTTCCGCTCTTACGTTCACGGTACAGACGAGTCTGTTTTTTTAGGTCTCGTCTCCCCCATTCGGCCCTGCCTCCTGTCGCGTCAGGGCGGCGCTACGGCCCGGCGTAACTTGTGTGCTAAGTCAAGGCAATTACCTCGCCTCGCTGAAGCATTGACGGTCCGAAGCGAAGTGCAATCTCTTTGTTTACTCCTGTTACCTGTTTCAAGCGAAGGCAACAACCCGGAGGAATCGTCAACTCACGTCGATGGGGCATCAAGTTTTGATGTTGGAGGGTTCACAGAGAAAGCTGGCAGTTCACCTTATCTACTTCACAGGCTGCTGGGGATGATACGTGATCATGAAGTGAAAATTCGAATGTGCCCCTGCCGTAATAGCTGGACCTGGTCGGGAAAGAGGCCGGCGCAGCGAGCTGCCCAAGTTGCATTTCCATCTCGCTCTTGAGGAGAACGGCTGGGGATCCGTTGTCCTTTATAAGGCAACCGCTGCCCGAATTGCGCCAATTCTAGGGGAGGGCAACAGCAGCTTGTTTTCGGCCTGAAGCCAAATCTCTAATAATCATGCCTGTTTTGCGGTTGTCCTCGCCGAATGGAGGCTTGGCACGCAACGTGCTTTCTCTATAAGCGTCACGAGTTCGATCTCCATGTAGGGTATCGGGGGGGGAGTCAATCGCGTGATGGCACGTTGCAGCAGCCTGACTGCGAATTCCACCAAGGGCGGGCAATCGAGACCGCGCCACAGGCAGGATACCTCTGGGAAAGGTACGGGGCTAGATTAGAAAGCCCGGCTGACACGACCCAGTGGCCCATGGGCTAGCGCAGAAAGAATCTTGGCTGATGAGAAATTTGCAGGAGGGAAGGAGAGGCATGCGTTCCGAGTTAGTTTTCCGTGCGTTGGCACCGGTGCCGGGTCGCTACCAGCTCTGTCGCTTGACCGCCAAGGCAGGCCGCAAGCTGCACGCGCCGAAGAATCGCATGCAGGACACTTTGAATGATGTCTTGCGAGTTCTGGCCAACTCAACAGTAACAGCGAATGATGACCGGATCGGTGTCAAACAACGGCAGCAAGAGTTGGCGCCGAGCAACATTCCTGGAATGCAGAAAGTGTCTCAAATCGGGCATCGGTTGCCCCAACTTGGATTGGTGGATGCGCAAGGCTCTTTGTCGGCCGATGGACTCGGCCGAAAGAACACCGCTTTTGACAGTCGTTTCCAGATGCTCCTGGTATCGCACAACAGGGTCGAAGAGCATGCATAGTTCACAAGTGGAATCGAACGGAAATCCGGACGCGAGCCACTTTTGCGGCTCTCTGGCTTGGGATGGCCCCGAAATTGCAACGTTGAGGAGCGAGGCTACAACCCGTGGTTGGCGTCTATGCCAAGGCGGTGTTCAGGTGATCCAGATCACAGACCGGCTTGATTCACAAGCAGGAAGATGAGCGCACGGTGAAGTATCTCGCCAAATTCGTTACCGGCATGTTGTTGATAGCTCTCTTGGCTACTCCAATGCTTGCCTCGGTTCCATGCAGCCCATCCGCTCATGCGATGACGTGCTGCGGAGGATCTGCCTGTTCGAAGATGGCGATAACACGGGGAAGCAAAGCGGCCGATCATGGCGGGAAGAACGGCGTTCCGGGACACTGCTGCAAGCTGAAAAGCCATTTTCTGGCTGCTGTCATTCCCCAGAGGACGCAGGAAAGACCGTTCAGCATCGTAGTTCCTCGCAAGGATCTTGAGGTCTTCTTTGCTCCGGCTGTTGAGCATCTGAACACGGGTCTTGCGCCGATCGATGCGCGAACTCTCCGACGCTCGCAATCCGACCTCTGCACGTTTCTCATCTGACGCCTTCTCGCTCTGCTGACGTTTCTCATCCATTTGCAGAGCCGCTAGGGTTCACTTTCAATCCTTGAAATCTGCCTCCCCCAAGTGGAAGGAGCGCAACAAACTTGGAGACTACACCTATGCTTTCGAGAAATTGGACGCGAAGTGGATGGGCCACCTTCGCACTGCTCACTGCAACAGTTGCTTCGGGATTCTTGATTTCGGCTCGGGCGGCGGAACAGCAGGGCGTCGCTGAAGAAAGCGGCTACAGCCTTGCGGCGCGATGGGAAACGCCGGCGCGGGAGCATCGGATGACTCTCGAGACCAAGGTGCACGGCACCCTCGCTGTCGATGCGAACGGCGTGACGTTCCGATCAGGCAACGGCCGCGAACAGAAATGGGCCCTGGCCGACATTCGCACAGCTTTTCTTGCCCCTCATCGCATGATCATTGAAACCTATGTGAACCGGAGTCTGCATCGGCCCGGCGAGCGGCGGTACGAGTTTGATTTGACGCAGGCGATGCCCGCTTCCGTAGCTGCTGGGTTGGCGACGGTCCTTGCACGCCCGCTCGAGAATTCCGTTCCAGATTCCGAAGCGCCGGCAATTGCAACGATCCCGGCACATCATCGGGCGCTCGCCGGAGGCACGAATGGCGTATTGCGTTTTCGTCAGGACGGAATCGATTACGTGACCTCGTCCAAGGAAGACAGCAGGAGCTGGCGATGGACGGATCTCGAGACTTTATCCAACCCGGATCCTTACCACCTGTTCGTTTTCGGTTACCGCGACACCTACACATTTGATCTGAAAGCGCCCCTTGCCCGCGCCCTTTTTGACCGGGCGACGGATGCAATTTACGCGCACAACGTGAGCATCCCTGTGTATGCGCCGGGAATCGCGACCGGGCCGAACCCGCAAAGCGCGGAGATGAGAGAGAAGCGATGAACAGATCCCATCAGTATCGCCTATGGCTCATCGCCGGAACTGTGGCATCTTGTGTCGCCATTGCAGGCGCGCAGATGAGCGCCCCTGCGCCGGACTCAAGCACACCGGGTGCCACCCCTCAGCCTGCCCCACTGCAGAATCCCGTGCCCGCCGCTCAGGCACGCGAAGGCTCTGAAGTGACCCTGCAGGAATTGGTTGGAATCGCGCTTGCTCAGAATCCTGCGATCAAAAGCGCGGCTGAAAAGTTCCAGGCGCAGCGCGCCCGCGCCCCACAAGCGCGATCGCTTCCGGATCCGATGGTATCCGGCGGATGGATGGGAAACATTGCTCCCTTCAGCGTGCAGAAGGGCGATCCATCCAGTTACCGGGGACTGACCGTAAGCCAGGCTTTCCCCTTCCCAGGGAAACTGGGACTGCGCGGGAAGGTTGCCGACCGCGAGGCGGAGGCCGGCCGCTGGGAATACGAACAGACCGAGCGCCAGGTCGTGTCGGAGGTCAAGGTGGCCTACTACGCATACTTCTACGACACCAAGGCGATTGAAATTACGCAAAAGAACAAGGACTTGCTCGAAAAGCTTGAAAACATCGCCGAGGCACGTTACCGCGTAGGCAAAGGCATCCAGCAGGATGTTTTGAGGGCCCAGGTGGAAGTCTCCCGGATCGATCAAAAGCTGATCGTCCTGCGGCAGGAGGAATATACCGCACGTGTGCGGCTCAATACACTGCTGAATCGGGATCCTGAAGCGCAACTGCCGCCGCCCGCCACAGTGAAGCCCGCCATCTTTCAACTCTCTTTGGACGAGCTCTACACGATGGTGCACGAAAACGACCCCGGTCTCGAGCGCGACAAGCGGATGGTTGAAAGCAACCAGTTTGCCGTTGATCTTGCGCAAAAATCCTACGAACCAGACTTTGACGTGGCCTATAGCTATGAACAGCGCCCGGACATGCAGGACATGCACGGTGTGATGGTGGGCGTGAATATCCCGATCTTTTTCAAGAGCAAACAGCGCGAAAGCGTGATCGAAGCCAGCCACGGACTGACCGCCGCGCGCCGCGAGTTCGATGACCGGATGACGCAAGTCAACTTCGAGATCAAGCAGCAGTACCTTGCGGCGACGGCATCGCGGGATCTGATGAACCTCTACTCAAAGGCCATCGTGCCGCAATCGTCGCTGGCTCTTGAATCTTCCATGTCCTCGTATGAAGTGGGGAAAGTGGACTTTCTGTCCATGCTCGACAACTTCATCTACGTGCTCGACTACGAGGTGAATTACTACCAGGAACTGAGCAACTTCGAGACCGCGCTGGCCCGGATGGAGCCGCTGGTCAATACCGACTTGACGGAATAAGAAGGAGTAGCCATGAAACTTACTTTGACGAAACGCGCGCTGGTCTTCGGAATTGCATTGCTGGTCGCCGGAATTCTGCTCGGCGGTGGATCGGCGTACTGGTACGCGGCGCGCAAAGAGGCGGCGAGAGAGAAGGCCGCGGCAGCAGCGGCGCAGCAGGCATCCGCGAAATCAAATGACATGGCCAATATGCCTGCGATGGACATGTCCACGATGCCAGGCATGGATATGTCCGGCAAGCAGGACAAGGGGAATACCGCCGGCTCGAATCAGGGCATGGGCAACATGCCGGGTATGGACATGTCCGGAAACTCCGGCAATCAGACGGCGGAGATGCAGAACATGGCGCCTGGCACCGTAATTCTCGATGCAGCCACGCAACAGAAGATCGGCGTAACCTATGCCACGGTCCGGCGGGCCCGCCTGGAGCGGACGATCGACACGGTGGGACTGGTTCAGATGGATGATGAGAAGATCTCCCGCGTCCATGTCAAAGTTGCCGGATGGATTAACAAGGTCGATCTCGACTACGTCGGCAAGCTGGTCAAGAAGGGCCAACCGTTGTTTACGCTCTACAGCCCCGATCTCGTTTCCACCGAAGAGGAGTATCTGATTGCGCGCAAGGGTCAGGAGTATCTCTCGAAGACGCCTTATACCGATGTGTCCTCCGGTGCGGACTCTCTCTTGAGCGCAACCCGTGACCGTCTGCGGCTGTGGGACATCAGCGATGCGCAGATTCACAACCTGGAGTCGAGCGGCAAGGCCCAGCGCGATATGACGCTTTATTCGCCGATCGACGGCTTTGTGATGTCGAGGAACGCCTACGAGCAGACCTATGTGACCCCGGAGACCGATCTTTACGATATCGCCGATCTTTCCACGATCTGGGTTTATGTCGACATCTTCGAGTACGAAGCGCCGTTTGTTCATGTGGGCCAGTCCGCCCAGATGCAATTGAGCTATCAGCCGGGAAGGACATGGCACGGCAAGGTCACTTACGTCTATCCCACTCTTGATCCAAAGACCCGGACCATCAAGGTTCGCCTTGAGTTTCCGAATCCCGGCTACGAGCTGAAGCCGGACATGTACGCCGACGTGCAACTCAAGGTTGACTACGGCGCCGAGACGCTGGTGCCTAGCGAGGCCGTGCTCAATTCGGGAACGCGACAGGTGGTGTTTATCGCTAAGCCGAATGGCTATTTTGAACCGCGAGACATCAAGATTGGAGACCAGTTCGACGGTCAAACCGTGGTATTGGCCGGCCTCCAGCCGGGCGAAAAGATCGTCGCCTCAGGAAACTTCCTGATTGATTCCGAGAGCCGCCTCGGCGCCGCTATGCAGCAAATGATGGCTTCGATGCCCGGAATGGACATGGGCAAGAAGAAATGAGGAACGTCATGCGAACAAGAATATTCGTCGCAGGCACAATCGGACTCATCGCAGTTCTGGTCCTTCTGGGCGGAGCCTGGTATTTCGTTAGCCAGAGAAGCGCCAAGGCCTGTCCATTTTCGGGCCGCGAAATCCATCCGCAGACCCGTGCATCGGTCACGATCGGCGGAAAGAAATACGAGGTCTGCTGCGTACGCTGCGCCATCATCGAGGCGCAACAGACAGGCAAGCCGCTGCGAGTTTTGAAGGTGGCAGATTTTGAATCCAGCAAGCTGATCGATCCAGTAAGCGCCTGGTTTGTCGAGAACAGCAGCGTGAACCTCTGCATGCGCATGGCGCCGGCTGTGGAGAGTCGCGGCAGGGAGTCGGTCTACGTTCGCACCTTCGACCGCTGCTCTCCAAGCGTGCTGGCATTTTCGAGCGAACAGCACGCGCGCGCCTTCATCGCGCAGCACGGCGGCGTGATGAAGCGCATAAATGACCTGCAGGCTGAAGCCGCAACAACCACCGGGAAGGTACAAAAGCCATGATTGAAAAGGTTATCGATTGGAGCAGCAGGAATAAGTTTTTCATCTTCCTGGGGTTGTTCTTTGTTGTTGCCTGGGGGATCTGGGCGCTCAAAAATACGCCGCTGGACGCCATTCCGGATCTTTCCGACAAACAGGTCATCGTATTTACGGAGTGGGAGGGGCGCAGCCCTGATCTGGTGGAAGACCAGGTGACCTACCCCATCGTGACGGCATTGATCTCCGCGCCTCATGTCAAGGTCGTGCGTGGGTATTCCTTCTTTGGCCTCTCCTTTGTCTACGTCATCTTCGATGACAACACGGATCTCTATTGGGCCCGCTCCCGCGTCGTCGAATACATGCAGGGCGTGAGGGGCAACCTTCCGGCCGGCGTCACGCCAACGCTCGGACCAGACGCGACAGGTGTCGGCTGGGTGTACATGTACGCTTTGGTTGACAAGACCGGACAGCACGATCTCTCCCAGCTGCGAAGTCTTCAGGATTGGACTGTGCGCTATGCGATCGACAGTGTGCCGGGGGTCTCCGAAGTGGCCGGTATCGGCGGCTTTGTAAAGCAATACCAAGTCGACATCAACCCCGATACGCTGCTGGCTTATCATCTCGCTATCAACCGCGTGATCGATGCCATTCGCCAGAGCAACAACGATGTGGGCGGACGGGTTGTGGAGTATACCGGCCGCGAGTACATGGTGCGGGGGCTCGGTTATATCAAGTCGGTCGCCGACCTGCAAAAGGTGGTCGTCGGCACCAACGGAGACGGCACGCCCATCTACCTGCGCGACGTGGCGGATGTCCATCTTGGTCCGGACATGCGGCGCGGCCTGGCCGAGCTCAATGGCGAAGGACAGGTTGCCGGCGGAATTGTCGTCGCGCGTTACGGGGAAAACGCGCTGGCGCTCATCAGTCGGGTCAAGCAGAAGATGGCCCAGATCGCGAGTTCCCTGCCAAAAGGCGTACACATTGTGCCGGTCTATGACCGCTCGGAGCTGATTCTGCGCTCCATCGCCACGCTCAGGGAGAAGCTCATCGAAGAAATGATCATCGTCAGCATCGTCTGCCTGATCTTCCTTTTCCATGTGCGCAGCGCGCTGGTTGCGATCCTGACGCTTCCCGTCGCCATTCTCA
>JAKAJO010000098.1 GCA_021813745.1 Acidobacteriota bacterium | reverse complement strand
TTGGATTTCAGAATCTCTGGGGACTGATCACTGGATCTATTGCTGGTGTTATCGACGGAATTCTCATTCTTGTAGCGTACATTCTCTATCCCGTCGTCATCGCGATTTTTGGATTCTTCTACATCTTTTACGGTAGCGTGCTCTACATCTTTGGCCCGATCGTAATTGCTCTATTGCCTCTCGGAGGCGCGAACCGCATAGCCAAGTCGTATATCGAAAACGTCTTTATCTGGAATGCGTGGCCGATTCTCTATGCGGGTTTTGGCGCATTGCTGAGTGCAGTCCAGATGGGGCAGGTCGGGCAGATGCTCAGCCAAAACGACTTTCTAGGCGGGCTGGGAAATCTGGAAGGGGCATTCCTCATCGGTATCGCCAGCATCATTTATTCACTGGCGATTGCGGTGATTCCATTCATTGCCAAGCGCATCGTCAGCGGCGATGTGGGTGCTACCGCGGCCGCGCTGGTCGGAGCAGCCGCCGCGGTGGTCACCGCTGGAATAGCTGCCGGTGAGGGTGCGGCCGCGGGATTTGCCGCTGCTGGCGCTCAGGGCGCTGGAACCGGCAGTTCAACAGGCACGGCCGCAAGTGCTGGCCGGCTGACCGCCGCATCAACCGGATCGAATCAGCCGGCGCCGCCACAGTCGCTGCCTGCGTCCACATCGAGTTCCTTCGCCGGAACGCCGACGATCGAAGGTCATGCCGATCAGATCCGCGGCTCCTTCAGCAGCTTGATGGGAGCGGCTTCGAACGATGCGCAGCCTGAGAGTGAGACTTCGGGGACCGCAGCTCCCATACAGGCCGCAGGGGTTGCCGCGACTGGTGGTTCGGGCTCACCTAGAACATCCGCACCGGCGCGGCGTGGGCCAACCGTCCACCGTTACAACATCGGAACATGGGGCGCGTACCATGCTGCTCGTGTTGCGGCTCAGGGTGTGGCAAGTTTATCCCGGCGGGCAACAGAGAAGGAGTAGGAGGCATTGATGAAGACAAAGGCAGATCGAACAGACGAGGCCTCCCAGGTGAGGCCGAAGTATTACGAGGTGGATGGAGCGTTGCGCGCGAATGCGAATCGCGCCTGGCTGCTGGCCTTTCTGACTATCCCGATTGCGCTTGCTGCGGTTGGCTTCGCCGTCTTCGCGCGCATGCAACCACCAACGGTAATTCGCATCGGCCCGAATGGTGACGCTTCGGTTGTAGGCAAGCCCGTCAAAGGCGCGGTGACAGATCTGGCCACAGCGGGCACGGACCAGTTTCTCGATGAGGCCTTCGTCAAGCGCTTCCTGACCAGTTACCTCAACTACTCGCCGTCCGACGTGGACGACCACTGGGCGGCGAGCCTCAATATGATGACCCGCAACCTGCGCGGATACACGTTGAAGGCGATGGCCGACGATAACACCCGCGGCAAGATCGACGAGGGGCAGATTCAGTCGGTCTTTCATCTGCGCGAGATCGACACCGTTCCCAGTGAGCCACTTACTTACCTGGTCTACGGCGTCAAGGACGTTCATCATCTCTCGAACGGAACCGAGGTCACCGATCACTTTGTGAATGAATACCGCATCCGGCTGATCGCGGACAAAAGATCGGACGCGAATCCCGATGGGCTTTGGATCGCCGAGTACAGCGAGCGGCCCATCGACGGCGAGCGCCGCAATCAGATTCTAAATGCGCCCGATACCGTACCGGGCAGCGAAGACACGCCAAACCGAGGAGGCCAGTGATGGCTACAGAAACAGTGAGCATACCTCGAAACGAGCAACCGCCGGTGCCGGCTGCCGAACTGGGACGGAGACGCCGAGGAGGCCGGCAAGAGGATCAGCAAGCCCGATACTTCCTTGCCAAAGATGGATCGTCGCCCGAAAAGCCCGAGCTGGGCGCGGAGGCCGCAAATGAAGGCGAGGCCCTGATCCGGGCATTTCAAACGAAGAGCGGGTTGCTCTACTCCGTCGTGGTTTACAAGGCGGAGGCGGAGATCCAGGGTGGGTCTCCGACATTGGTGAAGCGGCTCGTGCGCAAATAGCGGGGCCACAGGTCAACGGATTCAAAGAGGATACAACCCTGAAATACGGATCTTGTCATCCTCCTTTGACGCCTTATCGCACGCGATGAGGAATTGCGCTGACCCGGTTTGCAGTCTCGAACCTGGTTGGATTGTCACTCACCCCTAACACGGGCGGCCAGGCGAAGGGATTCATGACCGGGATCGGCAGATCTCTTGTCACTTCGTCCAGGAAGCGCCAGACAAGTGAGGAGAAAATGACAGCGACGAGGACACAGAAGACGGCCATCGATCAACGGCTCATTCTTGAGCTGAGCATCGATGCGTCAGGTGAAGTGACCCGCAAGCCTAGCCAACTGGGCCGCAAGGATACGCTCGAAGGCAAATTGATTGCCGAGCTCTATCCCGGCATCCAGGTAGCGCGCGTCAGCGTGCCGCATGAGTTGACGCCGTATGAGCAGTCAGTGGTCGAAAACCGCATGGCCAAGCTCATCTACGGCGGGGTCGAGTATCGTTTGGTGGGCGCGAGCAACTCGGCGAAGGACGGCAAGTTCTACTTTGTCGATCTCGTGCACTCCAAACAGATTGCTGAGCGCTTTCAGCATTGGCCCGAGGCGGCAATGGTGTACTTCGCCATTCTCGTCTCCGACTGCAGGCTGATGGTGGATGAACCCAACTTCCGCGTGGCCGTGGTCCAGGAGCACGCTCTTGGCACCAACGACTGCCGCGGATGGGTTCGGGAGTCCGTCTACCGCAAGCTCAAGATCGGCGCCAACAGGTTCTGCCAGTTCCGGCTGGCCTTCGACGCGCACGAACCGAAGCAGGCAAAAGGCGCACTCAAGGCGATGAGCGACCGCGTGGCCGACAGGCTGGGCGTCGATCTCATTCTGCCCGATAGCGCCACGAAACCGGCATTGAAAGGAGGCTTGCGCTTCCTTCCACAGCTGGGAACATCGGGCCGGTTGTATACGGGTCCAGCTGTTCTCGGGATCAAGGAAATCTCCCGGGCATTGGAGTTTGGATCGAGCTATACGCTGGTCGAGCACGCTTCGGAAGACAGCCTTCAACTTGAGATCATGCCTCGGGCCATCGGGCAGATTCGCAAGGTGAGAAAGGCTTGGGACGAGGGCGATTACGATGCTTTGCTTGAACTGCTGGGCAAATCGTCCGACGTTGCCGCATTCGAGGATGAGGATTCGAGCTTTGATCCTGAATCGTTGGAGAGTGGCGCAAGTCACGTCTCTGAAGAGTGGGAACCAGCGGAAGCGGTGCTTCTGGCCGATCGCAGTGGAACCAGCATCAGGTTCCCCTACGTGTCGAACCAGATCAACCGCAAGCTGGCTCGCTGGGCATTTCGCATCTGCACAGGTGGAGGTTTCCGGCTGCCGGCATTCGCTCTGGCGGATGATGGCGTCCTGATTGAGCACCGGGGAAAGATTCTCTCGGCCTCGGACTGGATACCACTGGATACTTCCATCACATCGCTTACGGCGGAACAGGGACTTTGCATCCGGTATCCCATTCGGATGCAGGAGGATTTGCTTCCCATCCGTCATCTCACCAACGACGAACTTGTGCCGTTGCTCAAACGTGCGCTGGGCGCAGACGTTGACGAATCGCAGATTGCATCGATTCTTGATCGCCAACTCCGTATGGAAGGAACCTATATCCTTCACTCGGAAACGGCGAAACGGAATGGCGGCGACTTCGACTTCGACACCATCTGCATCATGCCATCCGATCAATTTCCGCGCTTTGTGGCGGGACGGATTGCGTACGGAGAGCAGTTCCGCCAGACGAAGACCAAGCTCACGAAAGCAAAGTCTCCCTGGTGGAACGTCTGCCTGGTTGCCATGAAGGCGCGCGGGAACAGGATCGGCTCTATCACCGATTTGAAGACCTCATGCCTGGCTGCGGGACGGCCGGATCTGGCTTACAAGCTCGTCGAACAACTGCAGAACGCTCTCGACTCATTGAAGCACCGGGTTGAGATCGACGAATCGGTGATCAGCGAAATCCGCAAGGAGGTAGTTCAGGCGCCCTGGCTCAAGTTCAAACGTGAGCGCAGAGTGTCGGATCTGCCGGCTCACCTGGACGTAGCGGACACCGACAAAGTCGGCAGGCTCTATAACGTGCTGCGCAAGGAGCTTGGCTTTCTGCCCAACGAATCCGGTACCGGCTTCGAAGATCGGATGTCGATCGAGGACTTCCGCGGACTCTTCTCCGGTGAAACCGTCACCAAGGGAATGTTCGAGGAATGCCAACTGATCAACTCCATCTACGCCGATGTCGCGAGCAGAATCGTCGAACGCGAGGAACAGGTCAAACTCGACCTTGCCAACGCACAGACGCTCTGGGATGCCATGCGTAAGTGCGAAGACAAGGAACAACGCCGGTCGGCAGTCGTTGCGCGCAATAAAGCGCAATCTGCTCTCTGGGAGCATGAACAGGATGCGCGGGACCAATTCAGCTCGCTCCACCTGTTTGTGCACTACTGGGCGCAGGGCAAGCAGGAGAATCGCAGAGCATGGGCGAAGGCGATGAACACCATCGTCTCGAATGGTACAGGCTCCGGAGCGGTTCTCTTCCAATCCTTTCCGCAGGAGATCGTCGATGCCTTTGCGGAGGCAACCGGCGGCCAGCGGGTAAGGGTTCGGCTACCGAAGACCATCAACGGGTACGTCTGGTTTGACGATCAGCAACGCGCGTTTCTCGTCGAGCGGATCGCCAATCCCGAAGGCCCTGAAGGCGTGAAGCGGGTATTCCTCTTCCAGTACAAGGGAAAGCGGGACCTGACATTTGAGGACACAAGCATTCCAGCTACGCTCGAATGCTCTTAACCCAAAGGAGAAGTCACTGCGATTGCCGTGGCTTCTCCTTTCGTTTTTGCGCCGAGGAGGCCGCTATGAAGACGCTCTTGACCATGATTCTCGCTATTTCAGCCGCCGTGGCGGGGGCGCAGACGACCGGCCAGGGCCAGATCAGGCACGTTGAAACCTCGATGAACCATCTCACCGTCCTCGAATTCGGTGAGCCGGTGATGACGCTCGCCATTGGCGATGCGGATAGTTTTCAGATCGAACGCCACGAGGATAAGGTTTTCATCAAGCCGCTCCAGGCAGGTGTTTCCACCAACCTTTTCGTGTGGACGGCGTCACGGGAGTTGAGCTACGAACTCGATCCGTCCGGCTCGCTCTCCTCGATGGACGTGCTGATTCGCACCGATCCCGCGCCGGACCCGCGCACTGTTGCGCACTCCGATGAGGAACTTTCTGAGCGGAAGATTCATGCGATAGCGACACAGGTTCTCACGCAGACGCTCGAAGGTGCGGAAAACATCGTGCCGGAATCGACGAAAGTTGACCGCAACCGGGTGCAGGTCGCGCTTGAGCAGATCTACGCGAGCGGAGATCAAGTCTATATCCGCTACTCGCTGACCAACCTAACCGGGACGCCGTATCGCGTGACAACGCCTGTTGTCTCTCGACAGACGCCGGGCAAGAACGCGATCTCATTGACTAGCCTTCGCAACCATCAACTCGATCAGAAGATGTACGCATCCCTCAAGGCTGGGCGCGGAGTCGCGCTCGATGTGCGGGAGGAGTTCGCACCACGCGATCTTGCACCGGGCGAAAAAGTGACCGGCGTGATCGGCATCAAGGGCGTGGATTTGAATCAACCGCGGCTCTATCAGTTGAATTTCGGAATCGACCGGAACGGGCCTGTCACTGCTGAGGCAGTGCTCTAGCCATGGACGCCGCAGGTTACATCACGCCGAAAGAAGTGCGTCAGGCGCTCCGACAGCTGCACTCCGAGGACGTGGAGACGAATCCAGAGTTGGCATTGCGCGCGGCGCTGGCCGACGATCTGAAGCCCGTCGATGCGCGTGGGCGCTGGAAGCCAAGCTCTCTGGTGATTCTGGTTGGCGTTATTGTCTTCGCATTGCTCGTCATTTTCCTCTACTTCTCGCTGGGGCAGAGCCGATGATTCCCTACTATGATCAGCCCGGTTACAGGCGCACAGGACCGGAGGATCTCGCCGGCGTCATCGTGCTGCTGGGCTGCGCCGTGTTCGGATTCTTCTGGTATGTTGCCGTCTCCCGCCTTCAACTACACAACGATCAATGCGTCGAATTCTTCCTCGATTGCGCCATCGTGTTCTTCGGCGGCGGCCTTGTCGTCGCGCACTTCGCCGGTAGAAGCCAGAAGCGCGAGGAGAACTGGCCGCATCCGCCTGTTGCAATCCCGGGCTTAAAGGAATCCCGAATTCTGAGCAATGCGCGCGAAGAGGCAGCGACCCTGCTCGGCTATAACGTCCACAAAGAGCCCTGGCTATGGCCTGATGCCGTGCGGATCAAGCACGGCGTGATCGTCGGAGGCACCGGCGCCGGCAAATCCACCTTTCTCGAAAACATCATCGCGCAGGACCTTACGCGCCGCTTTGGCGGGCGCAAGATGCCGATGATCATCTTTGACGGCAAGGGGGAACGCGAGTTTCTGGACCACCTTCTGCCGCACATTGCCACAGCCGGACGCTTGCAGGATCTGCGGATTCTCGACCCGACACATCCCGCGGAATCCTGCCGCTACAACCCCTTCTACTCGCTCGACGACGCCTACCAGGAGCACGTGAACTTCATCTTCCGCTCCTTCGGCCTGCGTGAGGACTTCTTCAAAGGCCACCAGGAGGCGTACCTTTCCGATCTTGTCCGCGTTCTGCAGTACACCGGCCGGATCTTTAACGTCTACGACGTTCTGGTCATGGCGCTCGACGAGGATGTGCTCCAGGAGCAGATCAAGGCGGCCAAAGCGCGCATCACGACGCTCACCGGTCTCTCCATGCAGAAGCGGCTGAACTTCGAGATGTCGGTCAAAATGCTCTTGCGGTCCCTTCAGGACCGCGAACGCGTGGAGAAGATCCAGGGACTCTTGAACGAGTTGCTGAGCTTTCTTGAAGACGAGTTGTCGGTTGTAACCGGCGCCTACCAGGATCTTCTGACGCTCGACGATGTGTTCGAAAACGATCTGATTCTGTTCGTCTCGCTGAATTCGAATCGGAATCAGCGCGCTGTCGAGGCCCTGGGGAAGATACTTCTCCAGAACATTCAACTGATGGTCGGCAAGCGGTATTCGCAGGCAACCGCCGCAAAAGCCAAGGATGAGCCGATGCTTTCGGTGATCCTGGACGAGTTTGCGCCCTTTGCCTATCCGGGATTTACGCAGGTTTTGCAGACGGCCCGCGGCGCGCGCGTGTCGTTCCTGTTCTCCTTTCAGAGCCTGCCGCAGTTGCAACGTGTCAGCCAGGCTTTCGCCGATGAGGTCTCCTCGGCGCCCGGAACCAAGATGATCATGAACGTTTCCGAGGAGAATACGGCGCAGTGGTTCCTGAAAGCGTCGGCGAAGATTGCGACGAAGCGGCGTAGTCTGTCTGTCCGCCGGACCGGCATCTTCACACCGAAGTACACCGAAACCGGAATGGGGAGCGAGAGCGAGGCGAAAGAAACCAGAGCCAGAGAGGATCACATCAAGAACCTTCCCGTTGGGCAGCTTGAGATTCTGATGACAGACCCGCGCGAGGGAACTCTCCACTCTCATCTCCACGTCCGCCGCGCGCCCAGCTACCACGTGGACGGGATCGACCAATATCTCTATCCCAAGATGCACAGCTTGTTGGATCCCGGCGTCGGCGTCAATCTCCGTTTCAAAGACGCTCAGAATCGCCGCCAGCGGCGTAGACGGATCGCCGGAATCTCGCTCGATGCGCCCTACGGAGGTTGAGGATGCGACGCCTTTTCGCCACTCAATTGTCTGTAATCGTTTTGCTATTTAGCGCGATTGCGCCAGCCCTGGTCGCCCAGACGCAGACCGTGCAGCTGCAAAAAGCCGCGCAAACCGCGCGCCAGAGGCAGGGATTTATCGACTATGCCCTGGGCAAGATCAACCCAACAAATACCGACTATGGCGCGGCGATGGCAGAAGGACGGACCGAACTTGTCGGCTATACCATCGACGATCTCTACTTCTGGTCGAACCTGTTGACGCTGGGCCTGCTCGTTTGCGCCGCCGGAATCATCTACTTCGAGTGGCGCTCTGCGGCAAAGAAGGAGATCGTTGCCGCCACCATCATCGCGGAACTCTGGAACGGCCGCGTCAGCGACCGAATCGAGATTGTGCGCCGCACCGAGCAATTCAACCAGCTTGTGGAACTGCACAACGCCGAAGTCGAGCGTGCTCTGATGGCGAAGCAGCAGCCCAATCAGGCGGCTGAGGCAGAGACGGCGGATCTCAAAGGCACGGTCCAGGCCCTTGCAAGGAGGGCCAGCGTGAGCAACGAAGATACTGCTGAAATTTCGTCTGATGTACACAATACGAGTCCGGCGGATCCCACACTTGCCGGGAATCGCGTAATGAGCGTGCAACAGCAGGTGCAGCTTCTAAAGAACAGCCTGGAGGCTACGCGGAACAGCGAGCGCAATTTGCGGGAGCGGCTGAACCAGGTGAACACGCAGTTGGATGAGGAACGGAAGCGCAATCGGACCCTCAAAGGAGCCAATGGGTAGAGCGATGACAAACAAGTTGAAGATTAAATCGTCCAGAGATTTTGCCGATCCAGCGGAGTGGCGCGAATATGTTCGCGCATTCGTGCCAGATGAGGATGTCAATTATGTGCTGACGTTCGAGCGCACACAACTCTTTTTGTGCTTCTACAGGCTGCGCGGCATGAAACCTCCGGTTGAAGTCAAGATGGAACTCGACCGCATCGCGAGGCTCAACGAACCGGAGCGAACCGAGGCCATCGAAGCGTTCAATGACTTGCTGCTCGCAACGGCAACCATGCAACTGATGTCGGAATGTAAATCATCCGGGGTCAGTGTCGACCACTCCGACAATCAAAGTGATCCGCGTGACAAGATCGACACACTGCTCGATCACCTCGGGCGAACGAGTCCTTGCTTTAGATTTTGGCGTCACTATATAGGTTCCGCTGATTCCGCAGAGCGGCGTCCCTGGGAGGAGTTCATCGCCACATTTCATAGCCGAGATTTGTCCAAGAGCGCAAAACGTGATGGAGAATATGCGGTGTTAATTGGGCAGTTGGGGCAGTTGCTCACGCACTATCGCGACAACAATCTCCCGCTGCCGCCACTACTGTTCGAGCGAATCTGGTTCCTCAACTGGTTGCGCGGACCGCAACGGAATCTCCAGGCACGCGCCGTAGTGCAGGGTCTGATTGAGGCCATGAAGCCGTGCGCGTCCGCATAATCGGCCTGGGAACCAATTGGTGGGCCGCGCACTCCCGCGACCTGAACGATCCTTTCTGTTTCCGGCGCAACGCAGCCTGGTTCAACTCGGCCGGCCTCATGTACGGGCGCAGGCTGCGCATGTGCTGGGCATTCCCTGGACAACTCCGCTTCAATCTGACGAGCAACTTCGATCCAGAGCGTCCGCTGCGGTCTGTCGGAAGGACATTTGAGTGCTCAGAACCAAACTTCTTCGGTGGCCGGATGCACCTTCTTTTTCGTCTTCCCGTCAGCGGCGATGCTCCCGAGCGCTTTCTGGTCACGCTCAATGAGCGCACGCATGGGCGCATTTTGTTCGCGAACAGCGCATGGAGATCGGACGGAGTCCAGCCTATTTCGGTCAGTGTGCGCGGCGCTCGCTACGAAGCCATGGTGCTGATTGGCGCTACGGACTGGATCGAAACGGAAATTGGACGCTGGATTCTGTCCACGGATGGCCGCCGGATCGAGCTTGAAATCGGCGCTTCGGAGCGCATCGCATGAGATACCGGCGCGGCTTTATCGCACTCTCGGACGAGCGGGACGTTCCGATGCTGCTCGCGATTCGCAACGCTCGGGCGATCACTTGCGATCAGATCTGCACGCTCTTGCTCAACAATGGAACGGAGAAATGCCGGCGTTCCGTGCTCTGGCGGGTCGACAGGCTGGAGCGGAACAGCCTCATCGAGCGCATCGATTGCGGCCGTTTGCTCTCGGAACCGGTCTTTGCAATTACCCGTCCGGGACTCGAATTGCTCGAACTGCGCGGCCATGCGCTGCTCTCTTTGCCGGCAACTACCAGGGAGATTGTGCGCAGGTCGCAGGTGCTCCATTCGGTCGAGTTGGCCGCAATCTGCGCGGCGCTGACCCAAGCCCACGTGCTCATATCGTGGCAGTGGGAGCTTGAAGTCCTCGCGCAAAACCTCGTTTATGGTGGCGAATGCACGAAAGATTTCGACGCTTTGGTCGAGGTTTCCGACGGCAATCGGGTCAAAAGTTTCGCAATCGAGTTCGAGCGAACGGCCAAAGGCACGGCCCGCTACGGCGATTTGCGCAAGGTTCTCGACGCTGCAAATGGCGTCGACACCATCCTCTTTCTGACACCGGACCCGTCCATCCTCTACCTTCTCGCCGTCGAATTGCGCTCGGTCAACAAACGAATCGGCCTCGCTTTGAGCCGGGCATTTCGTTCCAGCCTGCTTTCGACCAACGTCCTCTCCAACACATCGGCCAACGACGTCGTCACCTTCCGCGAGTTTCTTTTTGGATAAGAGGGCCTGTCTTCTGAAGGTGGCTGCCGTCTGGCCGTCTTTGGTGAGTCAGTTGCTAATGATTCGGCATTGAATACCGATTGCATTCCGATTGTCTTCCGTTCGTCTTCCTATTGAACTGATCCACAGGGTCACAACCCGCGCCTGCTCAGGCAGATGCATTCTGACTATCCCCTTGTTTGTTGGTTGTTTTGATGATGGTTGGGATGAGTGGTTGGAAGAAGGATGAAGATGGACCACCAAAGCGCATGTGTGCAGATGGCCGGCCAGGGATTCCTTCCATTTATCGGCAACGCTGAAAGCCGCGTCTGAACTGCGCTGAAGGCCAACGTTGTCCTGCCTGTAGTCGTCACCCACGCATAGATTCAGCTCTCCGCAGATCCTAGAAGCCCACCGACAACCCATCCCAACCATCGAAGGCATGCCCTTCGGAAAGGATCACTATGCCCGAAACCCTGTCGATCGCCCCGCCGCCCGCTGTCGCCGAACCTGCGTTGATCCCACGCAACACGGCGCGTGTGGCAATCAGCATCCTGCTCACCGTGCTCGATTCCTGGGCCGTTGTCACCTTTGGCGGAACGCTCCATCGCGTCTCCGCAGATCACACAATCTGGCTTCCCGGGATCGTCCTGCTCTTCCTGTCCCTGTTCGCTTCACTGGCACGAACCTGGTATCTGGCGCTGGCTGTCCGGCCGCGCTGACCCCCAACCCCACCCAACCAATTCTCAAAGAGAGGAGAGTTAACCATGCACCGCAGCCTGGGAAAGATGTCCGCCTACAAGCTTTTTAACTGGCGCGACCGCGCCGCCAACACCATCCTTGAGACCGTCCAAGCCTTCCTTGAACTCGGCGAGGCGGTCGCCACCCGCTGGATTCAGACCCGCAAGGGCGTCATGCTCCTGCAAATGGTTCCCGGCGACAACGCATCCGGCGCAATCTATGTCTTCGACAGACTGCGCGACGATTGGTACATGCTCTCCTTCGAGGGCTGCGAAGACCGGTTCACCTCCGACCTGTTCGACCGGGTCTTCTCCGAGTACAAGCTGTTTAGCTACGTTGAGCAGCCGGGCCTGCTGCTTTCCCAGATGCAGTTGGCCTAGGCCTGATCGTCTCACCCTGTTCCACCGGTCCCACCCATTCCAAATCCCACTTTCAACCAGGAGGAATCCCATGCGCCTATCCGCTGGCCGCATCCGCTCTCTCGCGACTCGTTACGCCATGGCCGAGGCTGCCGCCTTTCCCGGCCTTCGCACCGAACCCAACGGCTTCGTCGCCAACCGCAAACCCGCGCCCGACATCAAGCACGGCCGGCTGCGCTTCGCCCACCAATTCTGAAGGCCCCCAATCTCGTTGCTGCTTCGATGGCCCGGCGTCTTCTTCCGGGCCTTCATTTTTCTCACTCGCAAACAGCCTTCCAAGCGGCACGCCGCCGATTTGACCGAGTTCTGGAACCGGGGTACAAACACAGAACTTCAGGAAGGAGTGGACCTCATGTATACGACCTTCTGTGTAAGCCGCGAGACGGCCGACCGGTTCATTCAACTTTTCGTCAACCGGCGCGCCTATGGGATGCAGGCTGCCCGTCCGCTGCCCAACGGCTCGGTTCCGTACTACCTGGCACGGGACTGGCAGACCAAGAAGCCGAAGTCACTGGACGCCGACGTGGTGCGCATGCACCTGAACGGCGACATCACCATCAACCTCTATGCCATTAACCCGGAGACGCAACGCTCGAAGTGGGTCGCCATTGATGCCGACTTCGACGGTGCGGTCGAGGCGCTATTCCAATTGCAGTGGGAACTGAAGCAGGATGGTGTCGATGCCGCGCTCGAACAATCGCGCCGCGGCGGCCATCTTTGGA
Organism: Acidobacteriota bacterium; assembly: GCA_021813745.1. Classification (GTDB taxonomy): domain Bacteria; phylum Acidobacteriota; class Terriglobia; order Terriglobales; family Acidobacteriaceae; genus Telmatobacter. The sequence continues at coordinate 71,123 of JAKAJO010000098.1, read as the reverse complement.
TCTTCGCCGAGACGCCCCTTCTCGCCGCCGAGTGCCGCATCTATATTTACAACCTCGCGCTGCGGCTCGGCGTGCCTGTCAAGGGCGGCGGCCTCAAGGACGGCATCGAAGTCTTCCCGCGCCAGGACCGGATTGAGGACGGCGAATACGGTAACGCCATCCGCGCGCCGCTCGGAGTTCATCGCAAAACGAACCAGCGATACTGGTTCTACGAGTCCGCCCTCACGCCGGAGGCGCAACTTGACTACCTTGACGGCCTGAAGAAACTCACAGAGGTCGAACTGAAAACTAACATCGGCGGTATGACACTGCCGGAAGCCTACCGGCCGGTCGTAGCCACTCCATATATACCGCCGGCTTCGTCAACTCCTCACACCGAGTTCCGCATTCTCGACTACGTGCGCGCTACGCGCAAGGACAGCCGCAACTGGTGGGCGCGCTGCCCATCATGCGCTCAGGCCGGACATGACCGAACTGGCGACAACCTCGCCATTCAGATCAGGAACCCCCGCCTCTACAAGTGCTGGGCCGGCTGCACGAAAGAAGAGATTCGTGCGGCGCTGGGCCAGCCGATCCGCCGCAAGGTCGCGGTCTGAGGAGCCGATGCCGATGACGCACCCAGCAAAGATCGTCGCAAACAACACCAACCGCTATGCGCGATACGGCCTGTCGCTTCCACAACAGGCGCTCCGCGCCATGGAGAAGCGCGGCATCTATTGCCAGCCGAGCGTCTCCATCGAGCACCAGTATCTGGCGCGGCGGTATGTGCTGCGCGGCGTCGAGTCCGGCGGCGCGGTCGCCGACATGGGCCGGTACTGCGCCTTTCTCGATGCTGACGGAAACCCGGCGCCGTGGCTGCAACAGATCGATTCGATCTCAGACAACGGCCGCCACGCTATCGTCATCGCCCCGGAGTTGGTGCGGATCGAGACGCTGCGCATCGGCCACACCTACGAACTGTGCATCACGCGGCTTTGGCTGAAGACTGACGAGGGCCGCGCGCGCCCTGCCATTGCGACGGCGCCCGTCTTTCGCGGCCACCAGGGAACACTCGCCGTTGAACTCTGGAACGTGGACAACAAGTCCCTGCGCGGCGTGGTTGCGCCGGTCTTCTACACCGCTGCTGGCGAAGCACTCAGCCTGCCGGAGCACTTTGATACAGCGATTCGAAAGATCACCGGCGCAGTCTCGTGCCTGGGATGCAAACACACGCACATCGCCGTGGCGCCTCTCTCGAACAAAGGCGGTGAGCTATGAAGTGCGCCATCGAGGTGGGCAAGCCGGACTGGCGGCCTCTTGAAAGCGCCATGCCGCCCGAGTTCTGCGAAGACTTCATGTTCATGGGCAAGGCTGGAGACATCGTGCTCTACAAGCACCGCCTGACGCGACGCTATCTGAATATCGATGCGGTAACCGGCAAGTTCTACCGCTATGTCGATAGCAACTACGTCGAGATCGACCAGCGGCAGGCGTTCGATTCTGTCTATGCCATCGATCAATGAGAGGAGAGAAGCGAATGGGCAAGTGCGTCAACAAGGTCATTCTTCTGGGCCGGGTCGGCAAGGACCCGACGGTCCACATCCTGCGCACGGGCACGGTCGTCAATCTGTCGCTCGCCACCAGCGAACGCTACCGGGACATCCACGGCGACTGGCAGGAGCACACCGAATGGCACAACCTGGTCGGCTTCAAGCGGACAGCCGAGATCCTGCGCGATTATGTCCGCAAGGGCTCACGGTTGTATATCGAAGGCACGCTGCGGACCCGCTCCTGGGACGATCGGCAGACCGGCCAGCGCCGCTATCGCTCGGAGATCGTCGTCACCGAGGTCAGCCTCTTGTCGCCCCCGCCCGATGGCGACGGCGATGATGTGGAGCACTACGTCAGCGGTCAAGGCTTTGCTCAACCCGAGTTCAGCGAGGAGCCAGAGATCACGCAGGAGGAAATACCTTATTGATGCAAGCGCAGAATGCGCCTGAGACAGGAGCAATCCATCTTTCAGCCCTCTCAGGAAATATTGGCTGCAATGGATGCAAGGCGTTTTTCGATGAGTGGAACCCGCTCGTCGTCCAGGACAAATCCAGGAAGGACGTCAAGGAATCTCGATTCGGCAAGCAGCGCCTTCGCGGCATCCGCAAGATACCGCCGAAGAGATTGTGGAGACGCGGTGATCTCCTGAGGCAGGGTATCTCGTCCCTCGATGACAGCGACGAAGTCTTCAAGATCGTGGCTGGCCTGAAAGTCCATCTTGCCTCGTCCCCGGAATGCTTCCATCTTTGTTCCAAGGAAGAACGGCGCGGTGATCACCCGGATCGATTGTCCGCTGGGCAGAATCATTGTGAACGCATGTTTGAGCGCAGGCTCATACCAGATGTTAGTGAACCCGAGCACTTCTTCGCTGAGCGCCAGCACATCCAACGTCAGGCCGCCATTGTGCCAGCGGCACGTGAGAGGATTTTCCCCTGCGTCCTCCGTGAAGTGGGCCTTGCGAAGGCGTTCAGAGAACGCGATGTAATCGGCATATGTGACAATTTCAGCGATTACATCGACATCGTTCGTTCCGCGAATTGGAGCGGCGGCCTTGTCGGTAATCAATAGCCCGAGCGTCACTCCACCGACAAAAACAATCTCGTCAAGAAAAGGTGCGAGTTTGCGGACTGCATCTTCCAACAGAGGCAGATTCGGATCAGGCATTGATCTCCTTTCTGAGAAGTTCGACCGCAAGGTTTCGTTCCCGCGTTCTTCCGCTGCGAATTGCATCGCAGAGAGCGAGAACGCCATAGAACTTTGGATCGAGCAATGCGGCTTTGGGCGCACCCTTGTATAGCGGAGCAAGGGACATTCCTCGAACTTTTCCTTCTGCATACGGCCAAACTGCGGGAGGTTCACTATCCCCCAGAAGGCGCGATTTGAGCGGTTCCGCCGCACCGGCCGTGGGAACGCCTCGAACGAGAGGTCCCTTTGCGGGTGGAAAGACATACTTCAATCCATGCGCCAGAAACTCCATGAGCGCAGATCGGTTTACCCGTTTCTCTCCACTGGACAAGTAGACCAACCCTGAATCCGCACAGCGCTTCAGAGCCTTCGATACCTCGGAAGGAGAGATGAATAGGCTCTCCGCCAGGTTTTTCGAGGGCACCTGCGGCCCATTCTGGATGGCGAGTTTGAGGAGAAGCGCAACGTCTTGTCCTTGCATATTGCCATTGTAGCCTCATATTTCCAATTTGGAAATTGGAAATATGACCCAAGCACGGAAAATGCAATGAACCAGCGCACAAGAATCTACGGCCTTAATCATACGGGGCGTGCTGGCGCATTCTCAATGATTTGGTCTGGGAACGAAGCTCTCAGCCAAAGGAGGTAGGTATGGCCGCAGCAAAGTTCACAGAAGCCGAGCGCGAGAAGCTCTTCGCGCAGCTCGAAGCGCCGTTCGATCCAGCGCTGATCAAGTGGCGCGTGATGCGCACCTTCGACTATGGCCGGAGCGGTGTCATCCTGCCCTTCGCCGATCCGCGCGCCTACACCGACCGGCTCAACGAACTTTTCACTCCGTCGGGTTGGACGCGCGAATACACGATCTCGACCGTGCCGTCGCTCTGCCGCATGGAGCGGGGCAAGGCGATCGTGACCAGCAAGGTGCTGGTGGCCACCGCCGTAACGATCACGCGGCTGGGCAGCCACACCGGCACCGGCGAGGAGTGGGCGGATCGCGAAAACGCCGTCACGTCGGCGGACGCCCAGGCCTTTAAGCGGGCCTGTAGCTGTTTCGGGCTGGGCCGCTACCTCTACCGCTTCGGGGAGACCCGCGTGCGACTGAACTCCCGTGGCGAACCGATGGCGATTCCCATCCTGCCCGAGTGGGCGCTGCCGCCGGGCATGACCCTGGCTCAGGCCAACGGCGTAGCCGGCGACACGCGCGGCCCGGTCGATCAGCGGCTCACGGCCGAGATCGAGGGCTTTCGCGCGACGCTGGGCGCGCCGATATATGCCGAGATTCTGCGCCGGGCCGGACATAGCGCCGACGCGCGGACCATCCCCAACGCAGAACGGCAGAAGCAGGCCATCGAGAAGATGCAGGCCGCGGCGCGCGGCTTCGAGCGGCTGCGCCAACTGGCCGAGATGGCCGGCGAGGTGCGATTCTTCGCCGCGGCAGAGCGCTTCAAGATCGCATCGGTCACCGAACTGCCGAGCCTGGCGGCGCTGAAGCAACTGGTCGAGGATCTCGAATCCCTGACCAGAGAGCAGGTCGCATAGCGGCCGGGCCGGTTCCAGCCTTTACGCCGGGAGGACATCATGGGAGAAATCAGCATTCTGCGCCCGCGTCGCAGCCTCGTCAGTATTCCGGTTGTCGAAGCCGTCTACTGCGAGAGTTGCGCCTCGGTTTCGAACTCCAGCGGGGGATGTTGCGGCGTGTGTGGCAACATCTCCGTCTGGCCGCTGGCCGAGCTGGTGCCACAGCCACCGAGGGGACCGCACTCCGGCTCGGTTTCAGCTCGGCGCGTCGCACCCGTTCTGCCGATCGAATTGGTCAAAGCGGCATAACGGAACTATCGGCATGCGCAGCGTCCCACGCTGACGAAGGAGGTTCAACCAGGAGATTCGCATGGACACACCAATGCTTCCCAGACCCCACCTGTCAGCCCACCGGGAGGCGCTCCGGCTTTCCGCATCGAAGGTCGTCGAGAAGCTGGTCGAGATCGTGGGGAGGAAACTGACCGCGTATATCGGTGGCGTCAAGGATACGCGCGCTGTTGATCGCTGGATTGCCGGCGGCACGATCTATGGCGACGCGGAGAGCCGGCTGCGGTTTGCCTTTCAGGTAGTGTGCACCTTGAGCGAACACGATTCGCCCGCCGTTGTGCAGGCCTGGCTGACAGGCGTGAATCCGGAACTGGGAGACAGAGTGCCGCTGCGCCTGATGCGCGAGCATGAGATTGATGCGGTGGCGCCAGCCATCCTGAGCGCAGCCAGAGCATACCTCAGCGACAAATAAATGGGTATCTTCTTTAAATTATATAGTTAATATATTACCATTTGTATTGTATAATTGGCACAAAGAGGCAACATATTGGCTGTATATCTCAGGACTGTACAAGAGGTACAGACGGGAATTGCGGGGCGGTTCAAGGCCCGGCGTCTTGCCCTAAACCTGACGCAGAGAGAGCTCGCGGCGCGTTCGGGCGTAACCTTCAGTTCCCTGAAGCGATTTGAGCGCGAAGGGTTGATTGCGCTGGACTCGCTCCTGAATCTGGCTCTGGTGCTCAATTGCCTCGACGATTTCGACAAGCTGGCCGCGGAAAATACGCGCATCTCAGCGACTCAATCGCTCGATACTCTGCTCTCTACTCCAGCGCAACGGAAGAGAGCGACGGGCAGAAAGGGAAGCAGCCATGGCCTATAGTCCGACAGAGTTGCTGACTGTCTACCTGGACGCACGCGACCCAAGCAGCAAAGTAGCACGCCGCAAGGTTGGACGCCTCGCGTTCAAGGACAGGCAAATCCTTTTCGAATATGATGCCTCATTCATCACATCGGGCATCGAGATTTCGCCCATCAAACTTCCGCTCAGGCCCGGCGTGTCTATTGCCGACACTGCGATCTTTGACGGCCTGTTTGGAGTCTTCAATGACAGTCTGCCGGACGGATGGGGCCGCCTCCTGCTCGACCGCACAGTGGAGAAACACGGCATCCATCGCGGCCAACTGAATCCACTCGACCGTCTGGCGTATGTGGGGCGGCACGGCATGGGCGCACTCAGCTACGAGCCGGAACTGAGCCAGCAAACCGCCGCCGATGCTCCTCTGGCGCTCGACAAACTCGCGGAGGAATCAGCCGTCGTTCTGGCCGGAGAGAATGAAGAGGTCTTTGAAGATTTGCTGCGCCTCAATGGCTCCTCTTCGGGCGCCCGGCCCAAGATCGTGGCGCAAGTAAGCACCAACAAGAAAAGGATCATTCACGGCCAGCAGGAATTGCGACCGGGTTTCGCGCACTGGATGATCAAGTTTCCGTCTTCCCAGGACGCGCGGGACGCGGGAGCTATCGAATTCGCTTATAGCCTGATGGCAAAGGATGCAGGCGTGGAGATGCCTGAGACTCATCTTTTCCGCACGAAAAGGAACAAATACTTCGGCACAAAACGCTTCGACCGGGACGGAGATGCCCGCATCCACATGCACAGTCTTGGCGGCTTGATCCATGCCGATCATCGCACTCCCAGCCTCGACTACGAGATGGTCTTGCGCGTGACCCTAGCGTTGACCAGGAATATCCAGGAAGCAGAAAAGGTCTATGCGCTGGCCTGCTTCAACGTACTTGCGCATAACCGTGACGATCACGTGAAGAATTTTTCGTTCCTGCTGAACGCGGGAAACGAGTGGATCTTCGCGCCCGCCTATGACCTTACCTTCTCCTATGGCCCGGGCGGAGAGCAAAGTATGCTCGTCATGGGCGAGGGTAAAAGTCCCGGCGCAGCCCAACTTCTGGCATTGGGCAAACAGCATGGGCTAAAGAGCGCGCCGGAGATTCTGGCAAGGGTCAGCGCGGCCGTGGCCAACTGGTCCCGCCATGCCGAACAGGCCGGTGTCTCGCGAAAATCCGCCAAAGAGATCGCAGCCAACATCAAGTTGCCTTGAGCGAGCGCGATTCGTCTGCCGTCGTGCAGGCCTGGCTGACAGTCGTGATGTGGACTCTAAACTTGCGCCAACGGAACCACGGTTCGGTGTGCTTTTCCAGAAACGCCGAAAATCAGTATCCAAATACCGAGGAAGAATTCAAATGGAATATACGGCACGAACAATAGGAACGAGATTCCGATTCCGAGTACGGTGCTAATTGTTCCAACCGTCACCGGAATCATCGCTGCCAGTCCCCAGGCCGCCAACCATCGAGGCACCATGCGCGATTTGTAAAGTAGCCCATAAAAAAGAAATGCGCCGGCGCAGAACGGAACCATCATCAATAGCTGACCGCGATCCATCGCTGTGTAAGCTACTTCTCCGAGAGGCTTCAAGCTCGCCAGCCGGCCCGCGTCAACGTATTCCGAACTCGCGGTCAATAACTGATAGGCCCCGATCCTGCTAGCCGCCAGCATCGCAGCTTCCAGAACATAGAGCGCAAACGCGACCCTGGCCACCGTTTCGCCATGGGCGCGCAACTTTGAGAATAGGATCGCTCCGAGCCAGATCACTCCGCCCGCAGTTACCATCTCGTCCAAAATGTCAACTCGCATCAAGGCGGGATGCCCGGCAATCCTTGTCATTGTTGCCTCAATATTTCTGGGCACAAGCAAAAAGAATTCGAGCATGATTCCGCCAGCAAGCGAAGTCGTGGCCTGCAAAAGGAATGCCGCTCCTAGCACTCGTCCATGTTTACGTTCAGAGCTCATCGGATATCGACTCCTCTCTTCCAGTGACCATCTCAGGCGTTTGTGCCTCTTTGCTTGACCCGAAGTTCCCTATCCAATCAAGCAGCCTCTGCTGCCTTTTTCTTCACTTTGGGCATTGGCGCAACCGTGGCGTTCATGTTCGTCTTGAGAGCATTCAACGCGGCCCAACGCTTGATCTGCGCTTGGCGGATGCGCCTCCGCGCCTCCGCGCTCATCTGCGGCGCTTCCTTGCCTTCTAAACCTTCGGAGCAACAGCAGTTGCAACCTTAACCGGCCGACCGGGTTTGCGCTTGGCGACCACTGTGCCCGATGCGCTCAGTAGAGCCCTGGCCTGTTCGAGGGTCGCGATCTCGGAGTCAATTGCGGCAAGAATATCTTTCACCATGGTGCGCTTGAGCACTCCCCCTCGAAGAATATACCAACCAACTCACACTCATCGGCTTATCGCCCACGGAGGAACCATGGCCAGGAACGCGGCACGGTTGAAGATGGGCTTTTACCCGCTTCCCGAAGGCGAGGCCGCGCGGCTTCGCGCACTGCTTGAGTTTGCCGGTCCGGCGTCGGTCGTTGATCCCTGTGTCGGGCAAGGAACGGCACTTGAAATCATCACGCAAGACACGGAGGTGCATCGCTACGGCGTCGAACTCGATGCCGAGCGGGCGGCGATCGCTCAATCGAAAGGCATCGAGACCATCCAGGGCAATGCCTTCGACGCTATCGCCAAGCCGGAGTCCTTTTCGCTGCTCTATCTGAATCCGCCCTACGACTCCGAGATTGGCCCCGGAATAAATTTGGCCGCGAACAACCGCATGGAGCGGCTGTTTCTCGATCACACCTATCGCTGGCTCGTTATGGACGGCGTACTGGCGACGGTCATTCCGTTTGAGCGGTTGATGGACTGCGCGGGCCTGTTGAGTTCGCACTTCTCGCAACTCAATGTCTTCCGCATGACCGATGAGGCGTCGGTACGCTTCCGGCAGATTGCCGTGCTTGGCGTGCGCGCGAACGTGCGCGGCTCGGCCATTGATGCGAACAAGCGCCATTTGCAGCGCATCGGCCGCTACGGCAGCTATCAGGAGTTACCGGAGTTGGCTCCCGATGCCTGCGAGCCGTATCAAGTCCCGCCCTCAGGCGAAACGGCGCTCAGTTATCGCGGCCTGCCTTACGACCTGCTTGAAGACCTGTTGCCGCACTCCGGCGCGTGGAAGCAGGTGATGCCATTTCTTGCTCCACACGAGGAAGTAGCCACCGGGCGGCCGATCACGCCCCTGCATGGAGGCCATGTCGGACTGCTCTGCACGGCGGGCCTGCTGAATGGCGTCTTCGGCCAGGGCGACGACCGGCACATTGCGCGCTGGCGGTCGGTCAAGCATGTCACCACCTTCGTCGAGCACGACGAGGAAAGCGAAATTGTCCATCACCGCGAGCGGTGGGCCAACGAACTGCGGCTGGTCTACGCCAACGGACGAACGCTGAAGCTGACCGAAACGCCGATCCAACAGGAGGAGACGGATGCAGAATGCGCACCTGCGGCTCGGGCTGCTTGAGTACCACCGCATTACGGAGAAGACGTCAACCAGGATTCGCGTGAGGGTTTCCTCCTATATCGGAGAAGACGAGCAGGCGCATCTGATAGGCGTCTTCGGGAACGACTCCGACATCGGCGCGATTACCGCGGCAGTTCACGAGAAGGCCTACTTCACGCTGACCTTTCCCGACGGCGCCGTCAAGGAGATTGTGCTCGGCGAACACGCCTCGTGCTATCGCGGTTCGGTGACCCTGCCGGGGCGAAAACACCCGGTGCGGCACCTGATCACCATCTCCGAGCAGTTGCACGCAAATGGCAGCGCGGGCCGGACGATCCTTTGCCGCAAAAATGCCGATGAGGTCTGGGCGTGGTTGTCCAACTTTCTTGGCCTTCCCGCTGTCCCCGACTGGGCAGAGCACATCTGCGGAGTCCTTGAAGCTGAAGGCCGCTTTCAGGCGCTCGATGGCATCGGTTGCGAGCCCGTGCTGGTCACGGTCACGGCCGAAGAGATGCTCACATGGATCTCAACGGCGCTGCAATCCGGCGTGATCGCCTTCCCCGAAGAGAATGGGCCGGTCAAGTGGCCGAAGCACCATTTGTTCGAGACGTTGCACCAGATTCGGGACAAGGACGAACAATAGATCTCCGGCCGAATCGCTTTCAGAACAATTCCGTGCTTGATTCCGCTCCATAGACCCGCCATGAGGTTCCATGCATGAGCCAAGAGAGCCTAGTTGATATTGCTTCTTACCTGCGCGCGAACGCCAACGAATTGGGATCGCGCATCCTCAGTACCTTCCCCCCTTTGCAGAACACAACCGATGCCGTTGCCCCGCGCATCGCGACGCTGCTGCGCAAGGCGCTTCCGGCGCAGGCGCTGGCAATTACCGGGACGGCAAAGTATCTGCGCAAGGCCAAGGCGGCACGGATCGTGGCCGAGTGCGGCGCGGGCAAGACGTACATGGCGCTGGGCGCAATCCATGTTCTTTCCGATGGACGGCCTTCGACGACGCTGGTGATGTGCCCCTCGCACATTACGCACAAATGGGCGCGCGAGGTACTGGTGACCATTCCGCGCGCCCGCGCATTTCTGATCGAAGACTTGCGCAATGGCGGTGATCCAAGGAAAGCGCACGGCGTCTGCGAGGTCAAGCTGCGCAAGGGCCGGATCGTTTATGACGGAATGCGCTTGTCGCTCTCCGATCTGCGGCGGATGAGCCGCAGGGAGTGGCGCAAGAAGTGTCCGGCGCCGGCCTTCTTCATCACCGGTAAGGACAAAGGCAAGCTCGGCTACTTTTGGGAGCACGTTTATCTCAAGGCGAAGTCGGGGCCGAACCTGGGCGGCGTCGTCAATCCCGACACTGGTACTGCCATCCTCGATTCCGAACGGCAGAAGCTGACCTATCTCGACTTCGGAGACAAGGTGAAGCTCTCGGAGACGCTGACCCAGCCGCAGGACGGAACGACGCGGTACTCGGCATTGTGGCAGGCCGACCGTGATCGAATCCAGCGCATGGCGCCGATGGAATTTGTGGGCCGTTATATGCGACGCTGGTTCGATTTCGCCATTGCCGACGAACTGCACCAGTTGGCCGGGGACACAGCGCAGGGCAATGGGCTGGGCGTGCTGGAACGCGCGGCCCGCAAGCTGATCGCGCTGACCGGAACGCTGATGGGCGGCTACGCCGACGATCTCTTCAACATCTTCTATCGCATGGAACCGCACGCGATGGCGAGCGAGGGCTTTGCCTACGGCGGCCAGGGGCGGCGCGACTTCCAGGAGCAGTACGGCGTGCTCGAAACCATCGAAAAGGTCCGCAAGGAGGACAACGCCTGCTCGCGGTCCACGAAGAAGACCATTCAGGTGGTACGGAAGCCGGGAGCATCGCCGCTTCTGTTTGGCAAGTTTCTGATGAATACGACGGCCTTTCTTTCGCTTGAAGACATCGCGGACAACCTGCCGCGCTACGACGAGAGCGTCGTCTCGGTTGAGATGGACTCCGATCTTGCCAAAGCCTACGAGGAGTTGGAGGAGGATATTCGCTCGGCGATGCGCCAGCACCGCGGCAACAAGAGCCTGATGAGCATTCTGCTCAACACTCTGCTCTTGTACCCGGACCATCCATATGGATTCGATGCGATCTGGGCGCGGGCTTTCGATCCGCAGACACGCGAATATGTACGGTTTCTCGCCGCCACGCCTTTCAATCTTTCCGAGGGTCAACTCTTTGCCAAAGAGCGTGCGCTCATTTCCGACGTAAGTGAGGAGTTGCGTCAGGGCCGGCGTTGTCAAGTCTATGCCACCTACACCGGAGAGAAGGATGTCACGCTGCGTCTGGAGACGATTCTGCGCCAGGCTGGATTCCGGGTTGCCGTGCTGCGCTCTTCAGTCCCAACGGAGAAGCGCGAAGACTGGTACGAACGCCAGTTGCAGGCCGGTGTCGAGGTCGTCGTCTGTCATCCCAAGCTGGTGGAGACGGGGTTGGATCTCTTGGCCTTTCCGACGCTCTACTTCTATGAGACCGGCTATTCGCTGCACACGCTGCGGCAGGCCAGCCGGCGCTCGTGGCGGATCGGCCAGCGCCATCCGGTGCGGGTGAAGTTCGTCACCTACTCGGGAACGATGCAGGAGACCTGCCTCCGGCTGATGGGCAAAAAGATGCTCGTCGCGCTGATGCTGGAGGGCAAGTTCTCCGGCGAAGGCCTGATGGCGCTTGATGCCGACGAAGACCTGATGAGCGCGATGGCGCGCGAGTTGGTCGAAAAGGCCGGGGTCGGGGAATCCGCAGACACAATCTGGAGAAGCCTTGAAAAGGAACGCGGCCAAGTTGTTCCTCAGGCTCCTCCTCCAGTCATCGAGGAAAGTGGTTCTCTGCTCGACCTGCCGGAGTTCGCGGTCGCCAGTCCGTCTTCAAATCGAGACGGCATCCATCTGGCCGAACCTGTCAGGACCGAAATCGAGAACACGCCCTGGCCAGCGACGGCGGCTCCCGTGCAGCTCAGCCTTTTCGGTTGAGAATGCGCGGAATTGCAAATCTCCTTTCCATTTCACAACAACGATCGAGGTGATCTTGTGAGTCCAAAGAATCGCCCAACGCAGACCTTTGTCGACTGGGTGCTCCAATTACTCGAAGAGCGGTTTTCGTGGCTCGGCAAAGTAGAAGATGCCCAGATCAGCGGAGCCGACACCGTCGATCAACTGACCGACCTTCACCGGGAACTCAAGCGCAGGCGCAGAACCAATCGAAGGAGTGGCAGGAAGAACAGGAACTAGCTTCCTCTCCATGGCCTGATCGAGTCTGCATTTCGAAATCTCTCTTCCCGTGAAAAATCGACAGTGATACTCTCCCAGCAGGGAGAAGTAGTTTCGAGCGGCGCCGGTCAACGCCGGTTCGCAATCAAGGCAACGCCCATGGACAGCTATCGCTGGCCATGGGCGTCTTCGGAGACATCTCATGCCGAAGGGACCATTCCTCCCAGGCGAATTCACGCCGACCAGGTTCTCGACGGCGACCGACAAAGCCGAATTCGGGAATCACTTTCTGCGCTTCATCGAGTCCGAGTGGGCGCAGACCCTCTTCACCAAAGACTTCTATCACCGCCTGTCGATGTGCTTCGGCCATATTGCGCACTGCGATCGCGCCACATTCTACGAAACCTGGTTCACCTCCGATCAGGACCGGTTGCGCTTCCTTGAGAAGACGCTCAAATGGCCTTGCTGGGGCGATCCCGAGTACACATTCTCCGACGTCGAGCGCGCCATTCAACAGGAAGTGCGCAAGCGGAACTACCTGGCCGGCTACCAACTGCGTGTGGCCGAAGCGGAGCGCGCGAGCGAGATGGAGACGCTCAGGCGTTTGGAAACCAAATATCGTATTCCCGCCAATCGAACGGACGATGCCGGCGCGACAACCGCTGATTTAGCCGTAGTTGAACCGTCGTCGCCTGTGATCGAAAGAATTCCCATTCAGGCCAGCCTGTTCTGAAGGCCAGAAACAATCCAACTCAAACACTACGCCCACCAGGGGCAAGCGAGGAGACGATCATCATGAGCACTCTGAAAGTGGAAGCCTTGCCGCGCGAGTTCTATTTCAATGGCACGCGCATTCCCGATCCTGCTCCGCAGATGACGGCCGAGGAAATCCGCGATTTGCTCACGCCAACCTACCCGGAGATTGCCACAGCCACACTGACCGGGCCAGAGGATACCGGAGCCGCGCTCCGTTATTCCTTCAGCCGCGCCATCGGCTCGAAGGGTTGAGCCGTGGCCCGGCGATCAATGACGAGAGAAAAGCTGGCTGCTTTGTTCATGGCAAAAGCCGCCGAGGCTCCTCTCGCTGCCAACCTGATTCTGGCGAGGCATCTCCAATCGAAAGAATCGTGCGATCTATCGAACGCCGTAGCCGAAGCCACTCGACGCTATGCCGGGACAGACAGGACTCTCTTGCCGGCGCCACCGGACCTGCTTCCACCGCTCGCCTGAAGTTTGTGCTGGATCGCGATTAGCTTTGCTTTCCGCCCATCTCGTTCTCGATCCTTTCGACAAATACCGGCGCATTGATGCGAAGGCGCGAGAGCAAATAATCCATCGATTGGTTGATTGCCGCCGCCTGTCGATGTAAGGTCTCAATTATTGCCGATGGCGATTTGTCGTAGAGGGCCTTGAGAAATGCCGATGGACCCAGCGCGGTAATCGCATGCGGAGCAAGGGATGCAGGCGGGAAGTCCTTGCCGTTGTACGTGACAATGATTTGCGCTTTTGCCCGCACCGCTGCAGCCAGTACATGACGATCCTTGGGATGATTCGTCATCTTCGGAATCAGCTTGTCAAAGCCTTCGACCCAGGCTTCTGGAAAATGACGCCTGATTTCCTTCTTTCGATACTGCGCTTTCGCGGCGGAAAGACCAAAACTCTCGCGAAGAGTCCTGCTCACTTCGAGCATGATTGTCTCGGACCACTTGGGCTGATAGAGGCCCTGGGCCGCAAGCCGAAGCAATGTATCGGCGAGCGGCATCGGGATGAGGACGCAGGCATCGAGAACAACGATCCGAGGTTCTTTCACTCGTCGGAGCTGCCTTCGGGAATCCGGTTCTGATCATACAATCCGGCTTCAAAGGCATCGCGAGAAAGTCGGTCTAATGCCGCATCCCGCTCGGCATCGCGCTTTCTTCGATAGGCGAGAACATCGCGAAGGTAAACGCGCCGTTGATTGCCTACCCGGTGATGAGCCATTGCGCCGGCATCCAGCAGCTTGATGAAAAAGGGACGCGAAAGCCCGAGCAAATCCGCGGCCCGCTGCGTTGTGATCACCTGATTGTCCGGAATAAGCGTGACGGCCTGACCGTGAGAAAGGTAGCCGACGGCTGTTCTGAGAACTTCCACGATAGGATCTGGGAGGTCGATTCGATCCCCCGCAGAGGAGATGACTGCCAGCGCCCCACGGTCCATCCCGCGGTTCAGGAGACGTTCCAATGCTTGTGCTGGAGGCTGCTCGGCACGGGAGAGCGCAATCGGTTTGAGAGCAGGAGACGACATGCAAGAAGAATAGCATATACTCGAAATACTCGCAATATGCGAAATACTCGACTTGCAGCCAGGCATTGCTCATCCATCCATAAGTCACTTTTGAATCAGATCGTTATCAAGCCTTCGAGGACAGTCAGAAAGGCGGGAACCCCATGAGAATGACTTTCGATTCCAGGCCGCGCCGCCGCGAAGATCTTGCTGCCGCCGGAGCCGGAACGGCTCTCGCCGCCCGCATCGCTACACTGGCACCTGCTTTCAGCCAAGCATTGCCATCCCTTGTTGGCGTTCGCACCGATTACAGCCACGAAACCAATCGCGAGTTGCTTTTTGAGCTGTGCGCCGCGCTGGTGCGCGAGGGACTGGGCGACCAGAAAACCTCGAACCTGGCTCAAGGCAGCGCGATCCGATTCGCGCAAACCGCGATGGCGAGCGGAATCGGTGCCGAGCGCGACAAGTTGCTGACCCGCAATGTCGAGTATCACCTTCTGGTCACGGATGCACTGGAGCGGTACGGCGACGACGTGCAACTCGGTTCCGGAAGGCTCGCCGTCCTGATCGAGTGCAGCGGATCGGGCTATCTGAAGATCGGCCCTGCCATCGAAGCCATGGAAGCGGAGGCCGAGGGACTCGGGGCGGCATTCTATTGGACATTGACATACGCCCTCTACAAGGTCATGCGCCTCTACAACCATGACGACGCGCTGATGTACGAGGAGCAGATGCGTGAATGGGCTGCACAGGACGACGAGGACAACCAGGGCCAGTACGAATTCCCGGAGGTCGAGAAGGCTTTGCCCGAGTGCATCCGGAAGACCTTGAAGCGCGACCACCGCGAAGGCAAGGCACACGACCGGGCGTTACTGCGACAGCATCGCAACGGGCACTTCAAGGACTGGATTGTCCGGTTGCGCCGCATCCAGGAACTGGCGCGACTTCCCCTCAAGCAATCGCGAGAGTACCTCGAAGAGGGCTACTACGACCAGCCGCCATTACCGTGCCTGCTAGTTTGCTTCAAGGAGCAGGACGCCATCGTGGCTTGTTTCGACGAAGAAAACCAGTCGATGCTCGAAGCAACATCGGAGCCCGCGCTCTGCGTCATCTTCTCGCCGGCCAACCCGGCAGAGGTGCGCAACGCGCTGCGGATCGTGGCGCGCTTCATTCAGATCAACGCGGAATTGTTTTCGCTTGTTGAATGGATCCACGCCTCGGAGGCTCACCATGCAGATCCATCTCTCGATCGGGCAGAATCACTGCTTCGAGTTGCGTGAGGCTCTGCTCGTCTACCGCGACCGTCAATCGAGTTTCATCACGAGACACGACGTATTAACGCAGAAGAGCGGACCACCCACGCTTGGGCCGGCGCAGCCGCTCACCCTCGCGTTCGTCGAGTCTCTGATGCAGTCGCTCGGTGGCAGCGTCCAGGCCGAGGTATTGCCGGCAAACATTCTCGCCAAAGGCGACCGCATGATCGTCTGGTGGACTCCGGCGCGACGCCGGCAGATGTTCTACGAGAACGCCGAAGGCAAGGCCTCTGATTTGAACGGCCGCATCTTTCCGCAGCCGCCTCTGGTTTGGAAGGTAGCCAGCAGCGAGTTGAGCATTCGGGCGCTTGCCGTGAACAAACGGCCCCAAGCCACGACGACTCTTGCCGTAGCTCCTTTCTGGAATCTCTCGGACGATGGGCGCGTCTGCACTGGCACCATGCGCCGGCCGGATAGCGCAACGGTTACTTCGATTCCGACATGGGAGCGCGGATTCTACGAGAGCGCGTTTACGCACGCTAACGTCGGCCGCCTCACGCGCCACCAGGGCGGATTCGAGGGCCTTTGGGAATCGCTCAAGGGCAAACGCCGGTGCTTCCCATCAGAAACGCTGATTCAGTTGCCGCAGACGCTCGAGCAATTCGTGCGCGGAGAGCGGGGCCATCATGCGCATTGAACACGTACTTTCCCTTCGCGCCGATGCGCGCAGGCCGGTGCGCGTTCTCGTCGTTGGAGCCGGAGGCACGGGAAGCGCCATCACGATGGGCATGCCGTATCTCGATCAGGCGCTCCGCGTCTGGGGACGATTCGCCGGGCTTGACGTCGTCCTGATGGATGCCGACACGGTTTCCGAAACCAACTGCATCCGCCAGCCGTTTTCGATATCAGACATCGGGCAGAACAAGGCGACTGTCCTGATCAATCGCATCAATTTGTTCTGGGGCACACGGTGGCGGTCCGAGCCGGCATACTTCGGCGAGCGGACATTGGACCGGGTCAACGACACGTCCCCCGATCTACTGATCGGCTGTGTGGACACACGGGCGGCACGAAGCATCATCGCGCAGGCCTTGACAAACACCAGGAACCGCACAGCATATTGGCTCGATCTCGGCAACAATGCCGCCAGCGGCCAGTTCGTTCTCGGCCAACCACTCAACGCGCGGAACCGGAGGAAGGCTGGGCGCCTGCGAACCGTGAGTGAGTTGTATCCCGAGATCATCAACGCAGAGGCTGGTGAAGACCCGTTACCCAGTTGTTCCGCCGTCCAGGCACTGGACCGCCAGGAGCCCTTTATCAACCAGACTCTTGCGTCGGCCGCGCTGGCCATGCTGGCGCGCCTGTTCCGCTACGGAAGACTCACACACCACGGCGGCTTTTTCAACGCTCAGACTAGCCAGATGAGCGCATTGCCCATCGATCCGCAACTCTGGTCGAAGACGAAGAGACGCGCCCGGCAAGTGACAACGTCTGCCAAGAGGGATTGATATTCCATTTCTCAGCTGGGTGTATCGTTGGATGGCACCGGAGGCTGTCCATGGAGATCAACCTCGACCACACCCTGGCTATCGAAGCGAAAGCGATGGTTGCGTTGGCCTTTCGCAACGGCCCTATCGAAGCCTTGCACGCGGGAAAGCCCTGCGCTGTTTGCTGCGGCAATCCGAATGTTTTCCACATCTCCGACGAGGAGATGAAGGCCATGATGAAGTCGGCGGTCGATACTCTCTACCGCCTTCTATGGCAGCGAGAAAACGATTCCGCGGCTTATCTCGAAAACCTGACGCTAGGGGAGCGTTACACCATGCAATGGGATGATCCAGAACTCAAGAAGCCCAGGAAAAGTGGATCAGCAACCAAAGATCAGAATCCATGAGGAGGAACTTCCATGTTCAAAGAACTTCTACCAGTCCTGCGGGACCGCGCGGTTTTGCTGACGGTCACTCTTGTAGAGACAGACCAGATTCGGGTGAACATTGTGCCGAAGAAGCTCAAAGACGGCGACAATGACGCTCTCACCACCCCCCTCAGCGTGACCGGCACTGCCGGAGATCTCGACGCCGAGTTGTCCTCGACCATCGTCGGCTTTGTCGGTTCCCATCTTCAGATGAAGAACACGCTGGAAAAGGCAAAGGCCGAGATGGACGCGGCTTCCAAGGCGGCTCAGGCGGAGGCGCGCGCGAAGTCGAAGACACCGACAAAGACAGTGCCGCCGAAGACGGAAACCACGCAGCCTGTCGCAACCGTCAAGCCGGCCGAATCTGTGAAGCCTGCGCCGCAGAAGACCGCAAGCCTCTTCGATCTGCCTGCACCGGCGGCCACGCCCACCGCTGCGCCGGACGAGTCGGAAGAGGACGATGAACCCTTCGTTGAAATTGAGGACGACGAGCCGGTGTACGACACAGAAGAGCTGGATAACGCGGCCTGAGCGTTCCACTTCCAATGCTTTCGATGGATTGGTTCGGAATGGCTGGTACCCAAGCGTTATGGCCTTTTGATGAATACTGCGGCGGCTGCTTGCCCCAGAACGTGATCCAATTCTGCGGTGAAGGACTGCCAAGGGAATTGGCGAAGACAGAAGTGCATGGTTCGGTTGAAGAGTCATCCTTCGGAAGCGGGCCAAGTGGGTCGCGAAGGACCTTCGCGCCTGTGGGGCATATTTCAGACTTGCTGCCAAGGACCGTCCGGCTCCCACTTGAGATCTGGCACGTTCTCTGAGGCTGAGGAGGGCAGCACAGGGATAACAAAAGCCTGAATGCTGGCGGTCACCTCCTGAAGGGTAATCGGTGCGATATAGAGCTTGTTCTTTGAGACGAAGGCATCCCATTGCTTCTGCTTGGTGGCGTCGTTGTAGAACTCAGGAGTGAGAGCGGTAGGAAGAACTTTTTGGGGCAAGGGTGTTTGTCTTCGCTCGAATGTGCGCCTTATGGCTTCAGAGAGGGAAGGCGAGGAAAAAGGGAAGAGGCTGGCCAGCGTCTTGAGATCATGAAAATCCTTCATCCGCGTGTTGGCAAAACCGAGCTTGACCATAGCCTCAAACTTCTCAGCGACAACGGTTTCGCGGGGATAGGCAAGAAGAATCGGTGTGGGGTTTTCCAGCAGCGTCGGAAAAGATGTCCAAACAGGTTCGGGTGTAATTGCGTCCCCGAATCCGATATCAATTTGAACCGGAAGGCGCGAGTTTTCAAGATAGCCAAGGAAGGTTACTCGGATGCCTTCGTAGTCCTGGTCCTCTTTGATCCGTCCCACCTTCACAGAAGCGGCGTCAAAGCGCATGCCGTCGTCTGCTACCTTGAGTTCGCAGATTTCTTCGAAGATCTTTTGGAACCGTTCGAGGGTGTTTTCTCCTTGCGATAGGAAGTCCGCATCGCGGGTTGGCCGATGAGTCTGGTCTGTCCAAAGCTCGAAGAGTAGCGCTCCCTTCAGAACGAATGCGTCTCTGTGCTGAGATTGGCCGATGCGGTAGAGAACTCGTTCCAGCGCGTATTTGATCAGAAGAAGATTGAAATCTTCCTTTGTGGCCCGCGCTCTATTCAGGAGGCGCTGCTTCACGGATGCGGCAGTGTTGGTGCGGATCGCTTTGCTCAAACGAGAGACTCCATATACGGCCTGATGACGTTGACTACCCGACACACCTTGGCCGCGCGCCAGATATCGTCCATGGTGGCTTTCTTCTCTCGATAGGCTGCCCGAAGCGCCTGAATAGCCGTTTCGATTCCGATCTTGGAGCGAAACTTGAAGCAGTCTGCGACGGTTTTCGCTGGGCTATAGACGCGCAGCGTTCCGCCTTCCACCGAACGGGTTTGGATTCCAAAATCAAAAGCGGCCTTGGAGAAATGAACCACGCGGACTGGGTGGTCGTTCAGCTTCGGTGTCCAGGCACCTCTTTCGACGGCGAGCCAGATTTCGAAGGGGTTTTCCGTGGTCAGTTCATGGTACCGAAGGGCGGAAGAGAGACAGAGGACGCCCAGCGGAACCCTCTTGGCAACCTCCAGGACGGTCTCATTGGTAGAGATGTTGGCGTTTTTAGCCCGGTACAGACCGCGACCAACACGTTCGATTTTTCCGGCTTGGGCAAGATTCCAGAGGTGCGATCGGGACACAGAGAGGCCTGTGAGCTCTTTCGAGCGCACGAGGGTCCTTTTCTGGACAATAGCTCCGACATGTTCCGCCTTTTTGCTCACTGAAGCATTCTATCAAATCCTCTACACTTATGCATACCTATAGAGGATTTGATAGAAGCTTGCATGGATTTTCAGAAGAATCAATCTCTCCTTATCGTCTGAGGCAGCCCGGCGGCAGGGCATGGATTCCGCCCGCGTACTCTGTCTGCACGACACAGTCGATCGAGCGGCATTCCGATTTCGTAAGAGAATCCAACTCCCTGGAAAAGGCCGGGGAGTCCTGATTCCTAAGCCATCACCAGAGTATTAGAACTCCCGGTTCGAACGATCGGTCGTATGACCCGGTCGCGCAGCAGATTTTTCGTCTCCTGGGCTCGCCGCCTGAACACACCCTTGCGGGAGACAATCCCGTTCGTACCAAAAAGGAAATCCAATGAAACCATCGAAGCTTTACGAAGCGCTTCATGCGCTGATCGGTGAACGAGTGCCCCTGCATATCTGGGGCGCATGCGGTGTCGGAAAGTCGCAGATCGTCGCTCAGGTTGCCGACGATCTCGATTTCGACTTCCTCGACGTGCGCGCCGTGCAACTCGATCCGGTCGATCTGCGCGGCTTGCCGCGCATTGCGGCGGACCAGACCGAGTGGGTTCCGCCCAAGTTCCTGCCAACCGACGGCAAGGGCATCCTTTTCCTCGACGAGCTGACCTCGGCGCCGCAGATGACGCAGGCCGGCTGCTACCAGCTCGTCCTCGACCGCAAACTGGGCGAATACATGCTCCCCGAAGGGTGGGTCGTCATCGCCGCCGGCAACCCGGCATCGGAGCGTGGCGTGCACTTTGCCATGCCGCGGCCGCTGCGCAACCGGTTTGTCCATCTCGAACTCGAAGCCGACCTGAACGACTGGTGCAAGTGGGCCGTGGGCGCGGGCGTGCGGCCAGAGATCATCGCCTTCCTGCGCTTCAAACCCGACCTGCTGCATGCAGCCGACGCGACCTCCGACGCCAATGCCTGGCCCACTCCGCGCTCCTGGGAGATGGCCTCGCACGTCCTCTGCGGCGTGGCGCGCCGGCAGAACTCGGCTCTGCTGTCCGGCGCCGGCGAGTTCGAGGCGCAGTTGCTCGACGGCACCGTGGGGCAGGCGGCCTCGGGCGAGTTGCTGGCCTTTCTGCGCCTCTTCCGCCAGTTGCCGTCGATCGACGAGATCCTGCTCAATCCCGAAACCGCTCCGCTGCCGGCGGAGACATCGGCGCAGATCGCCATCTCGACGGCGCTGGGCCGGGTGATGAGCGATAGCTCCATCGCGCGCGGCCTCAAGTATCTCGAACGGATGCCCACCGAGATGCGCGTCATGGCTATGCGCGACGCTGCGGCGCGGGATCGCGCCATCACCCACACGCCGGAGTTCATCCGCTTCGGCATCGAGCACCAGGAGGTGGTCCAGTGATTCAAGAACGCGCCATGCTCGCCGCCGTCCACATCAGCATCTGGACAGCCGTCAAACACGACCGCGGCGTCAGCCGCGACGTAGCCGAACGGAACGGCGCCCACCAGAGCGCCGGCCGATACAACAAGCAACTGCTGCGCGGCGCCGACAAGCTCGACCGATTGCGCACGCTCGCCGGCCAGGTTCGGCAGTACTTCTACAAGATCACGCTGCCGTGGACCGACGAGGGCTATCGGCTCCTGCCCGGAAATCTCTACTTCGATCTGACGGCTCGGATGCGCGAGTTCGAGGCCCAGTTCGAGCAGGGCGTCGATGCGTTCCTCCAGGTCTATCCGCAGTACATCGAGCAGGTGCGGCCGGAGCTGAACGGGCTCTTCCGCGAAGAGGATTACCCAACGGCCGACCGGCTGAGGCGCAAATTCGGCGTCAAGCTCGAAGTCCTGCCCATCCCCGCCGGCAACGACTTTCGCGTCGAGATGTCGGCCGAGGAGCAGGCGCGCGTCGCCCGCGAGATCGACTCGAATGTGCGCCAGTCGCTGGCGCGCGGCGTCGAAGACCTGTGGAAGCGGCTGCGCGATGTCGTCTCGCACATGGTCGACCGGCTGAACGAGCCCGAGTCGCGCTTTCACGCCACGCTGGTTACGAACATCTTCGATCTGGTGGAACTGCTGCCGAAGCTGAATGTTACGGGCGATCCGGAGTTGAACCGCTTCGCCGAAGAGGCCCGCCAGAAGCTCTGCACCTACACAGCGCACGATCTCAAGAAGCACGAATTGCTGCGCATGGCGACGGCGACCGAGGCCGCCGGACTCGTCTCCCGCATGGATGAGGCGATCCGCAATCGCGAAGCTGAACAGACCGAGCAAAGCCTGGCTTCGGTTCAGGGCATCTTCGATCACATGTCGGCGTACATGGAGGTGCCCGCGGCGGCATGAGTTACGAAGTCGCTACAACCATAAATAGGCCGGAGTGGCCTGTTTATGGTTGTAATTCTTGCCGTCTTTGAATTCTGATCCTGCCATCACCGGTCAGGAGGAACGTCGCATAGTAGGTGCAGGCGACTGATGCATCAGGCGAACATTGTTCATGAGCCAGCATTGGCGGCCAACCGGCCCAGTTGGGTCAGTGAGTGATTTGGCCTGATATGGAGTGACCCTGTCAACCCTGCGGAGTCGATGGGTTTGTTTTTGTTGTTGTCGCTGTTTTTGCTTCTCCCCGAGGACAGAGCGAGCAGCAGCCTGAGCAGGTTTGAGCGACGATTGATCAGTCTGATATTCGCGGGTCGGAACCGCATAATCATGATCCGTCGGGAGCTGCCTCTGACTGTTATCGCGAGTCCGGTCGAGCCTGTCGCATAGGCCAAGCGAGGATTCTCCTTCGTGCTTGCTCCGGCTGCTGCTGGCTCTGTGCTCGAGATGGATGGCGCGTTTCATCAAGGAACGGTTTTTGTTTTTTCCTTATTTGGAAAGCTTTTGCTTTTGTTCTTGTCAGGCTGCAGTTCGCTGGCTGACGGTCGTCTCTGCTCTGGTTCCAATAGCCCAGATGAATCCCAGTAATTCACGAGCATCTGCAGTAATGATCTTTCCCTGGGGCTTGCCGGCTGCACCCAGCTTCATATAGCGCTTGTGCAGGCGGTGTTGAGCCTTCCATGCAATCTCCTTAACCTCTTCCGAAATGCTCTCCTGCCGTCTGCGCAATCCATACCAGATACCTGGTGGACGGCGATAGCTCCATGCTGCTTCGCCAACGATTCGTCGCAAGTGTGCGTTGCCAGTTTTAGTGATGCCTCCGCGTCTGATTCGCTTGCCACTGGAGTCTTCGCTGGGCACCGCGCCGCAATACCCCATCAGCTGCCTAGTACTGCCGAAGCGGGATACTTGGCCCAGCTCGGCGGCAATGGTCACAGCTGAGATATCTGCGATACCGCGCAGCGCCTGTAGATCGTTGATGACTTGTTGTAACGCGGGTGAGGCCAGCTTCACGGCCTCCACGATGGCTTGCTCCAGACGCGCCACCCGTTCCCGCATGTGCTCGACCTCGTGCAGATAATCCTGCCGCGTGGCCTCCTGAGCGATCTGTGTGAAGCGCAGCTGCGCAACCCAGATCAGATAAGGGCGTGTCCATGGTCTCACCCCGGTGGGTGGACGCTGGCCTGAGCGCAGCAGAAACTTACTCAACCGATGCCGCGCTCGCATCTGATCCTGCTTGGCTGCTTCGCGAGCACGTACCAGATCCCGCAGAGCCTCCGAACCTTCATCCGGAACCCATACCGCCGTCAGATCTCCGGAGCGATAGCAACGTGCCAACTTCTCAGCGTCCCGTCGATCCGTCTTCACCCGATCACCCGCCTTGACCGGCACCAGTGTGGGGGCCACAACCTCGCACTGAATGCCTAACTCCGCCAGCTGCCAGTACACGACGTAGCCCGTCGGACCTGCTTCATAACAGACTCTCAACTTCTCTGCTGGACCAAGCTTCTTGATCATCTTGCGGATCGACTCGGCACGGTTCGGAATCGTACCCAGGCTCCGTACCTCGCCATCCGTCTCAGCAACTGCTACAGCGATCGTCTCGGCATGGACATCCAGACCCAAAAATCGTAACTTTTCCTTCATGACCGGCTCCCTTCCGCTTGTGGCTCTGAACTGTGCGTCCTTCTGAACTCACAGCCTAACCCACGATCAGCGCATCGGCGCCGGTCACTCCATACTGACTGTTAACCGGCAACGGGCAACCAGAGACACTTGTCAGGCTAGGCCGTTCTACGGCAACTTGCTGGACCCAAGCATCGTGGAGCCTTGGAGACTTCTGTGCGGACTTGCGTCGGTGAGTGACTCGGCGGATTTCGTGCAAATTGAGATTTCGCGCTAGATCACCGGACCAGAGCCCATTTACCGAGAGTAATCTGTGGAATTGCTCACAACCGTCGCTCAATGAGTGCTTTGTCGTGACTTGTTTGCCAGTTTCAGATTCCGGGTTGTCAACCGATTGATGGACAGGGACCGACTTGATTGGCCGATGATCGGTCAAACGAGAACCTGTCCGATCAACTTCACGACGGTCTCGATCTCTTCTTTGGTCGTTCCGCGTCCAAGACTGAATCGAATAGCGCCCATTCCAATTCCCTGTGAGACTCGCATGGCACGCAAAACCGATGACATCTCGACGTTGCCAGAGTGACAAGCCGATCCGGTTGATGCTGCCAGCCGCGGAATTCGATTCAGGATCTCCGCGCCAGCATGGCCAACAAAGCCTACGTTGAGGGTATTTGGCAGCCGTTCAATAGGATGGCCGATCAAGGCCACCTTCTCTCCAAACTTAGCCTGGAGAAGATTCCAGAAGTGGTCTCGCAGAGCCTTTACAGATTCTATTCCGACCCAGCCTCCGGCCAACTCGCAGGCGGCTCCTAAGGCGGCATTCAACAGCACATTCTCGGTACCAGCTCGTCGGCCGCTCTCGTGACCTGCCCCGTGAATAAATGATTCGAGCGATACCCCTTCCCGGATATAAAGAGCGCCGACACCTTTCGGGGCGTATAGCTTGTGACCTGCGACCGACAAGAGATCGACGCCGAGTTCCGGAACATCGCAGCGAATCTTGCCCACCGATTGAGCGGCATCCGTGTGCAGCAGGACTCCAGTACCTTTCACAAGATGCGCGATCTCAGCAATCGGCTGAATGGTGCCTGTCTCGTTGTTCGCATGCATCACCGAGACTAGGCGCGTCCTGGGCTGCAATGCACGGCGGACATCGTCTGGATCGACTCGCCCGTACCCGTCAACGCGTAGATAGGTCACCTTGGCGCCAAGCTTCTCAAGAAACCGGCACGGGTTGGTAATTGCCGGGTGTTCAATTTGCGTCGTAATGATGTGCACGTCACTGCTGCCTGCTGCAAAGAAGACACCCTTCAGCACGTGGTTGTTGGCTTCGCTTCCACCACTCGTAAAGACAATTTCGTTCGGCATCGCGCCGAGCAATGCGGCAACTTGTGCGCGGGCCTTCTCGACCGCTTCTTTTGCTGGTATGCCGGCCCAATGGCTGCTCGACGGATTGCCAAACGGTTCTTCAAGCATTTCGGCTATCAACGTGCGCACTTCAGGCGCAATTGGAGTGCTGGCGTTGTAATCGAGATAGATCCGGTTCTGTGATTCTGGCATACGATCTACTCCTTGCCTGCTCGAACGATGAGGAATGCTGCGCAGAAGGTTCCAAGGTGACTCAATGGCTGGTCAGCACGCCACAAGAGCCGTGCGGCAGATTCCCACGGCGGATAGTAGATGCAGCCTCTGACATGCTGAACGTTCAGCCCGACGTGATGAACCATCGCACGGATCTCTCCCACGGTCCAGAATCGGACTCCGCGCCAGAACGGATTTCCCAGCCAGCCTCGGAGTCGTCGCGTCAGCGCCCAGATGCTGTACCTATTGAGTTCTCCGAGAACCAATCTTCCGCCAGGTCGAAGCACTCTTGCAGCTTCACTCACAGCCCGGAGGGGGTCCTGAACCGTGCACAGCACACTGGCCATCACCACGACATCGAATGAACCCGCAGGGAACTGAAGCTCCTCGACAGAAGCATGGACCAGGTCGACTCTTGCACCGTTGCCAAGAGCACGCGTGTGCGCTGCCTCCAGCATCGCCGGGGAACCGTCCACGCCTGAAACGCGAGCGCCTTTCTTCCAGGCGGCCACGGCGAACGCACCGTCTCCACACCCAGCGTCGAGTACGGATCGGCCGCGGAGATCGCCTGCGGCAGCCAATATCGCATGCTGTTCAAGCCGCTCCGTTACATCACCGAGAAAGGACGATCTCCACCGGGCATAGGAATCAGGCGTGATTTCCAACACCTTCGCAGTGGAGTCGCCTTCATCCATCAGAAGACAAGTACCTTGTCTGCTTCCATCGTCCATCGAGTGAGTTCGTCCATAGTACTGCGCCTGGAGCCTTCCGTAACCATCTCGGGCCGGATTCCGCGGGCATCCATACACGTGCCGCATATGCCAATCTGCGAACCCTTCGCCACAAGGCCTTTGATCATGCGCTCGATGTTGTAGTAGCCGTTCGGAGTCGTTTGTCCTCCTATTGCACAATTGGCGGCATCTCCGATCAGAAAGACGGACACGGAATCGCCTTCCTGCTTGGCCAATGAACCCGCAAGTCGAAGCCCGTTATAACTGCGTTCCGATCCATAGGGCGCATCATTCAGAATGATCAAATACTTCATTGCTTCGTTCCTTTCTTCTGTCTTCAAAACTCACCAACCAAAATCGAGGTGAGGCAAGTCGTAGCGAATTTGCGCAAGGTAATATCGCTCGAACGCCAGCTTCAGATATCGCGCCCATTTGCCTTTCTTGGTGATGACTCTGTTCCTGGGTGGCAGAAACGGATCCGCCGCAAGATAGAATGCTGTGTCGCCCGCATCGGCGATTCAGGTGGAAGGAATCGACAAGCCATCAACCTTGATTCCACCTCGGAACTCTGCGGCGATGTTGCGAGCCGCGGCGCGGGCCATGAGTTCGGTCATGTGTCCAGTTTTGGGCACAGCAACTGGAACCGGGGTTTGCCGTGGCGGCGGTATCGCCACTGCCACTCCTGCCGCGTAAATATTCGGGAATTTCTCGCTCACCATCTGCGGATTGACAGTCACAAATCCCTTCGGATTTGCCAATCCACTTACCGAGCGCACAAATGCGCTCCCGCGGAATGCAGGGATCACCAACGAAAAGTCGAAAAGATGCTCGCTTCCGTCATGGAGAACAATTCGGTCGGAATATGCTTCTCTGATCTGCGCATTGAGGACGGATTCAATACTGCGCTCCGCAAACTCGTCCTGCACCATTCGCGGAGATGCGCCGATACCATCAACTCCAAAATGGCCCAGGTATGGCTCCGGCGTCAGAAAGGTCAAGGAGAAGCGGTGACGCTTCTTCATGCGTTTCAAGGCGGTATCGATCATCATGACCAGTTCATAGGCTGGCCCGATGCAGCTTGCACCGGCAGCTGCACCGATGACGATTCGGCCAGAGTCTCCGGCCAGAACCCGTGCCAAAGCACCTCTGGCTTGCACTGCCTCCCCGACGCTGAACGTTGAGTGCGTATAGCCGCTCTGAGGGCCAAGACCTGGCACTGCTTCGTAGTCAAGGTCAGCCCCACTGGCGATGAGCGCGGCATCATACCTAAAGGTTTCTGCTGGGGTTGCGATCTCGCATTTGTCTGGGTCAAGATGCTCGACTTCAGCGTGCACGAATCGAATACCCCTTCGCTTCAGTGGCTTCTCAATTCCGATCTGTAAAGAGGCGGGATCGCGCCATCCGAGAATGGCCCAGGGAAGGGACGGAAGGAATGTAAAGTCTCTTTCTTTGGAAATGACCGTGATCTCCGCCGTCTGGCCTAGCTGCCTGCGCAGTTCATAGGCGGCGTTGATGCCGCCAAACGATCCGCCAACAACAACGATGTGTTTGCGATTGACGTTCATTTCGCTACCTCAGAAACGGCGACCGGAAGCCCGCGTGCACGCCATTCAGCAATCCCGTCGTCCATGCGAGCCGCGCGAAACCCCTTCGCCCGGAGTTGCTTCACCGCCTCGACCGCGAGCACACAGTAGGGCCCGCGGCAATAGGCCACGATCGGCTGGCGCCGGCGCAGCTTTGCGAAATGCGATCCCAGTTCTTTGAGCGGCACCGACATTGCGAACGGAATATGGCCGGCCCGGTACTCCTCTGCGGGGCGCACATCAATGAGGATGACTTCGCCTTTCTTGACCCGGTTCAACAAAGTTTCCTTTTCAATGGCCTCCAGAGATTCTGGCGCCTCCCTAAACTCGCGAAGGATCGCATCGACCTCAGCAAGCCGCTTCTCTCCCAATGCCCTCAGCGTTTGAAAGAAGTCGCCCACCGCCGGATCAGCTAGGCGATACGTCACGAACAGGCCGTTCTTTTCACCTTCAACGAGGCGCGCACCGTGAAGAACCCGGAGATGCTGCGAGGCGTTGGCCACGCTTAGGCCTGCTTCATGGGCTAGGCTTTCGACAGTTCTCGGCCCCTGGCACAAAAGATCCAGCAGTTCGAGTCGCGCAGGGCTGGCAACCGCCTTGCCCAGCCGCGCGAGCTGCTCATAGAGAGTCTTTTTCAGATCGCCCGTTGCACTCATACACTATTCAATTGTATCCTTGAATAGTTTTGACGAAATTGTCAAGTCGAGAAGAATCGAATGGAAAAGCTGCCGCTGCTAAACCACTCTATTGACGAGCCCACGACGTTTACACCTGAAGGCCTGATCGACAGCGTGAGGCGCTCGCGTCGAATTCCGGACGGGTGCGTGCCGCCCCTCTGCATTCTTGAGTTCGACGGCGATCTTACCGACTGGCTGGTCAAGGAGGGGATTGCACAGCCGTTTCCCGCATGGCCCTGCTTTCACACGACGATGTTTGCAATTGAGGTTGAAAACACGATGTGCGGGATCATCCCGCGCACCATCGGTGGGCCCTATGCAGTCCTGATTGCCGAGCAGCTGGCGGCCGCTGGCGCGGAACTAATCATCGGTTTGACCTCTGCCGGCCGGGTTTCTCCGGAATTGCCGCTACCTTGCCTGGTGGCAGTGACCGGCGCTATTCGTGACGAAGGCACGTCGCTGCATTACCTTGCCCCAGGCAAGGAAGTTGACTGTCCCTCGCCGCAGGTGACGGCGCTCATCGAGCGCGAACTGGCTGAGACCGGCTGGGCTGTTCGCGCCGGGAGGGTGTGGACAACCGACGCTCCCTATCGGGAAACGGGAACCCAGCTGCAACACTGGGCAAACGAAGGCATTCTTGCGGTCGAAATGCAGGCCGCATCCCTCTTTGCCTTCGGGAAATCACGAGGAGTCTCTGTTGGATCCATCGCGATGGTCAGCAATGCCGTGGACCACGATGGTGAGCAATTCGATACAGGCTCACTAAAGGATGGGTTTCGAATCATCCAAGCATGCGTCCGCGCGTTCAATTCGTTGTGACCAGTTTCGTCGCCTAACTTACCTGTGCACTGAGTCGAGAACTCGTGCTAGCTAATCCGCTTAATTCGGCTGGGGGCCTACGAATCGGGAGCCGATTGGCCGGTTAACAGGGCGAGTCACTCATTCAGACCCGTTGCTTCACCGGGGAGAGAGGATGGGTAGTGAGCTTCGGACCTGATGCGGCCACTCACCGGACGTAAAGTCGGCTATGGTGACTTGTGCCTCTCCCGATCAGAGACAAATCGCGCATGTGGACGAGCGATAAATCGGCGAGGCACTCAAGGACCGGTTCCTGGCAAATGACCCGGCAACTCTGACCATTGCTATCCCACTCTCAATCTTTTCATGGGGCTACTGAGTGACAGATTTCTCTTCACTAAAAAGGAAAATCCCCGCTGCAGCGCCAGCAGCCTCTCCGATTGCACGGTGAATGCCGCACTGAGTGCCCCAGCACTCGCGGCAACTCATGATTGGAGTCCACTTTATGCTTCAAATCACACACGAAACTCCGGCGGCCGAGCGCATCCGAAAAGCGCGCACGGCGCTTTTGCTCGATCATCCCTTTTTCGGGTCGCTCTTGTTCCGGCTGAAGAGCGAGGAGTGCCGCTCGATTCCGACCATGGCGACCAACGGTGTGGTGCTCCGCTACAACCCGGCATTCGTTGACACGCTGAACGCGGCCACGCTGGCCGGAGTGCTGGCCCATGAGGTCATGCACCCCGCGCTCCAGCATCACACCCGGCGAGCCAAACGCGACCCCAGGCGCTGGAACGAAGCCTGCGATTATGCGATCAACCCGCTGCTGCTCGATGCCGGTCTGAGCCTGCCAGACGATGTGCTCGTCGATCCGCGCTTTCGCGGCATGAGCGCCGAGCAGATCTACAACCTGCGCGAGGCTGAGGCACAGTCTGATCCCGGCGGCGAAAGCGAATCAGCCCAGGGCGAGGATGATGACCAAGGCTCCGAATCGAACGATTCAACTGGCAGCCGCAACGATGACGGATCGCCGTCTGTTCCGGAGAGCCAGGGCGGCATCGGCCAGGTGATCGACGCGCCGGAGGCTGGTGAGGACGAATCGGGCAACGAAGAGCAGGCGCGCGAATGGGAGATCGCCGTTAACCAGGCGGCGACTCTCGCCCAGCAGGCCGGCAAAGTCCCCGCCGGTCTCCAGCGGACTCTTGAAGGTGCGGCGGAAGCCCAGGTCGATTGGCGGGAACTGTTGCACCGTCTCTGGTCCGACACCATCCCGGCCGATTCCAGTTGGATGCGGCCCAATCGCCGCCACATCTGGTCCGGTCTCTATCTGCCCGGCGTTGTGCGCGAGGGCGTCGGCGAAATCGCAATCGCCGTTGATTGCTCTGGTTCAGTCAACGCGCGTCAGTTGCGGCTCTTCGAGGCCGAGATCCGTTCCATCCTCGAAGGCCAGCGGCCCGAGCGGGTACACGTCCTCTACTTCGACGCCGAAGTCCACAAGGTCGATACCTACACGGCCGGCGAGATGCTTCACCTCGATCCAGTCGGCGGAGGAGGCACTGAATTTGGCCCTTGCTTCGCCTGGCTTAATGAGCACGGAATCCACCCACAGACAATGGTCTTTCTGACCGATCTCTATGGAACATTTCCAGACTCCGCACCAGACTATCCCGTCCTTTGGGCCTCGACCGGCGGCCGTCATGCGCCCTTTGGCAGCGTCATTCCCATGCACGCGGCGTAGCCAATGCTGGCTCATTGGTAGTAACGCGCTACGGAGCATCCCATGAACAAGCAATTCTTCATCTTTACCGATGGCTCGGCCATCGGTAACCCAGGTCCTGCCGGTTGGGCAGCTATCGTGATCCACGGGACAAGACGGCAGGAGATCGCCGGATCGGTTCCGTGGTCGACCGTCTCTGAAATGGAACTGCGCGCCGCGGTCGAAGCGCTACGCCTCACGCCATCCGGCGCCCGAATCGAGTTGCACTCGGACTCGGAACTGTTGATCCACGGAATGCGCTTCCGCGTCTTCCGCTGGAGACGTTACGGATGGCGCAACAGCCGTGGCTTTGACCTGCAACACCAGGAACTGTGGCGCGAGTTGATCCTGCTGAATGCGGATCGAACGATTCGTTGGCTATGGGTCAAAGGGCACAGCGGCCATCCAATCCAAACCCGTGCCGATGCGATTGCCTACCAAGCCGCCAGAGCAGTTGCCGCTCAGGAACGAATTGCCGCCTGATGCTGCTGGCAGACCACAACTCCAAAGAGGAAAAGAACCATGTCAACGATTGCAGCAACAAATTCGCTTTTTGAGATCGACGTGGAATTGGATAGCCTTCTCGATGAGATCGAGGAGCAGACCGCACAGGGCGGCGAACCATCCGGGGAACTCGTTGGCCGCTTCCAGCAATTCTGCTCGGCCCACGACGAAAAGGTGGACAGGATAGGGCGCTTTCTGCGCCAGATGGAAGCGCGCGAACAGTTCTGCCGCAGCGAATCTGCCCGGCTTAGCGACCGGGCCCGCACCGCGGCCGGCAAGGTTGAGCGAACGAAGAACATGGTCCTCTACTATCTGATGAGCCGTGACCTCAAAGCAATCGAAGGACGAGAATTCACCCTGCGCGCCCAGAAGAACAGCCAGGACTCGGTGCGAATCACCGATGAGGCTGCGCTACCAGTGGCTTTTCGCCGGATCGACGCTCGTATTAGCGGCGTTCTCTGGGAAACCGTTCTTGCGAATCTTCCCGACGAGCTTGGCAAAATGCTCGAGAGCGCATTGGAAGAGTCAAGGCCGGACACGGATTCGATCAAGGCAGCCATCCTGCGCGAGGAACAGGTTCCAGGGGCAGAGTTGCGGCGGGGATGGCACCTGCGAATCAAGTAGCAGTGATCGAGCCTCTGAGAACATGAATTTCTCAGATACCAATTGCAGATCCCATCTCGTCGCTGAGGCGCCCTGCGGCAATCGGCGCTTATGTAATCTTGTCGGCGTGGTTCTTGCGGATCCAGTCCTCGACCACTTTGCGGATTTCGGCCGCTAGTTTGCCCGCGAGATCAGCCTCACCCTGAGCCACAAGCCCGTAGTCGTCGTATGCGCCCGTATTTCGCTTTCGGCGTAAGGCATCGAGCCTGGGGATGAGCTTTCTCTCCGGATCAATCGAAAACTCCAGTGCCTCGATCGTGCGGTAGTGCTCGCCTCCGCCGCGGACAACCCGGTACTCGGCCGCGCGTAAGGCGGCTGTCGCGGAAGCTCGGATCGAGTCCCAGGCCAGACTCAGTTGCGCATCGGAAGACATCTCGCTCGCGACCGCCTATCGATAGTCGGCGAGATGCCCGACCGCATTCGCGAGCAGACGCTCGATCTCCTCCCGATCGGACCCGAGTTTCTCAAGCCACCTATTACTGGCCCAGTTTTCTAAGGACATCCTCGTCTCCGATCAGAAAGAGCTTGTTCTCGCCGAGCACCGTCTTCAGGAAGTTGCCGCGCAGCTTGCCTCTGAATTCATTCGCCGTATAAACCGTAGGGTTGATTTCGCGGTTCAGCGTTTTCTGTGCGCTTGCGATTCGGTCGACCACATCCGCGAAGTCGACCTCACCCACAATCATCAAATCGACGTCGCTTTGCCGGCCCTCGCGGGAACGCGCCACGGAGCCATAGACAAATGCAAGGTCGATATTCGCTCGGAGAGGGCTGAGCGCAGCCAGGAGAATGTCGCGAATTCCGACCGTCTTCGCGACAATGGCCCGCATCTCTGCGAAGATGGGGCTGGCCTCGTTGGCGCTAAAGAGGGTCTGGGTTCCCAGAGTCTTTTTTGTCACCAGACCTGCATCGACCAACTGGCGCAACTCCCGCTGCACGGGTCCCAGTGTAATTCCCGTCATCCGGGCAAGTTGTCTCAAGTAGTAGGACTCGCCAACATGCCCAAACAGAACGGCCAACACCGCACCGCGCGTGCGGCCAAACAGCGTGCTCGAAAGTGTGCTGGCCGTACCCATTACGGGGTCAATCGTACCCGAAAAGGATACGGAATGCAACGCCTATGTGCATTTCGGGGCGATTCCGGCATCTGAGAGGATTCAATTCTCAGAGGCTGGAAGGAGCCAGATGGTACTGAGGCTTCCATCAGTAGCACCCCTCAAAAAGGCCAATAAAAGCTGATCTCTGCCAATCCTATGCGCCAGTTATGCGACCAATTGCTGCAAACCCGCGGGCCTCCTGGGATACAGCAGGTGCTGCGCCCCCGCTAGTCTCTTCTTCCCTAATCAACCTGCAAGACTAACTCTGGGAAGCGACAAGGCGTGCCGCGCGTTTGCCGCTTCATCTTTTGGAGGCAATATGGTTCGTAAGACTGGCCAGATTATCCGCTACGGTCGCAGCACGTCGCTGGTCTGCATCTACGTCGGCCGCGATCCGAAAAACCGCAGTCCGGCAGGCTACAAATATGACCACAACTACAGAGCGGAGCGGTCAGCGGCAAGGAGCGGGCGCGACAGTGGGCCAGGAGCCTTGCCAGCGAACTCCACGCCATCAAGGCAGCGGGCTGCCAAGTCTTCGAAAAAACTGAAGGCGAGCGACTCCAGACAGCCAAGTGGCGGCAACCGGGGCCCGTGCAGGTGGCTCTGCTGAAAGAACTCTTTGCCGACTAGGCGCTGACTGAGAGGGACGAGAATTAGAATGTACCCTGACCAAGATTAACCTGTGCGCCGCGCACCAAACGAACAAGACCGGAACCAATGGCAAAGCTGACTGAGCAGAACAGGTTAATCAGCAAGGACTACACAGCAACGAGGTCGCGCATGAGCCTAACCAAGTCAAAGCAGCGAATAGCCGACCACGGAGAGGTATTCACTCCCGCATGGATGGTGGAGGCGATGCTGGACCTCGTCAAAGAGGAAAGCGAGCGTATCGACTCGCGGTTCTTGGAACCGGCCTGCGGGAGCGGCAATTTTCTGGTCCGGGTTCTACAACGGAAGCTGGCAGCGGTGGAACTCAAATTTGGAAGGTCCGAGTTTGAGAAGAGGCAGTATGCGCTCCTGGGCCTCATGTGCACCTACGGCATTGAACTCTTGCCGGACAATATCGCGGAGTGCCGCGCGAATATGCTGGAGGTTTTCGCCGAGTATCTGAATCTCGATGGGGGGGACGATCTCTATCGGGCTGCTTTCTATGTCCTGTCCCAGAATCTCGTGCATGGCGACGCGCTGACGATGCTCATGGACGACGGCCGGCCAATCACCTTTGCCGAGTGGGGCTACCTCGGGAAGGGCAAGTTCCAGCGTCGCGACTTCAGCTTGGAGGCCCTTGCTCAGATGTCTTCTTACAGTCAGGAAGGTTCGCTTTTCGCCAGTCTCGGCAAGCATGAGATTTTCACGCCGATCAA
The DNA here is from genome assembly GCA_021813745.1 of Acidobacteriota bacterium. Classification (GTDB taxonomy): domain Bacteria; phylum Acidobacteriota; class Terriglobia; order Terriglobales; family Acidobacteriaceae; genus Telmatobacter. Next base: position 36,512 of record JAKAJO010000098.1, on the reverse strand, counting down.
GGAATATCCGCCGATGACAGCGCGTCAGCTTGCCCGCTTCCCGTTGGAGGATGGCTTGAGGGAGGCGGTATGAACAATCAGGTGAGCTTTACCCTGCGCGGTCGCAATCCGGACGTTCTTACCTGCATCGCCAATCTCTCCAACGACGAGGTATTTACGCCGCCTGAGTTTGCGAACCGGATGCTAGGCACGCTTGCGGAAGCCTGGGCGGCGGCGAACAATGGGGCGAACATCTGGGCGAATAGTTCAGTTCGGTTCCTTGATCCATTCACAAAGTCGGGCGTGTTCCTGCGGGAGATCACCTACCGCCTCACCAAGGGACTGGCGACCGAGATTCCCGACCTCCAGCAGCGCGTAGACCACATCCTGACTCGGCAGGTGTTCGGGATCGCCATAACCCATCTCACCAGCTTGCTGGCACGGCGAAGTGTGTATTGTTCGAAGCACGCGAACGGCCCCCACTCTATAGCCAAAGGCTTCGCCAGCGAGACGGGCAACATCTGGTTTGAACGGATGGAGCACACTTGGGTAGAGGGCAGGTGCAGGTTCTGCGGAGCAAGCCAGAAAACGCTTGACCGTGGCGAGGAACTCGAAACCCACGCCTATGCGCTCATTCACAGCGAAAACGTCAAGACCCGGATAAGCGAGTTATTTGGAGGCGGTATGCAATTCGACGTGATCATTGGAAATCCGCCGTATCAGTTGGACGATGGCGGCTTCGGCACCAGCGCCGCACCTATCTATCAGTTGTTCGTGCAACAAGCGAAAGCGCTCGAGCCGCGCTATCTAACTATGGTCATTCCCTCCCGCTGGTTTGCTGGCGGCAAGGGGCTGGACGATTTCCGCGAGTCGATGCTGACAGACAACCGTATCCGTTCGATTGACGACTATCTCAGCGCGGCAGATGTATTTCCGGGGGTAGGGCTTAAGGGCGGGGTCAATTTCTTCCTCTGGGATAGGGACAATCCTGGGCAATGCCAGGTCAGCACACATTTCAAGGACTGGCCGGTCTCAACAAGTACCCGCCCAATTCTTGAACAGGGCGCGGACGTGTTCATTCGCTTCAATGAAGGATTGTCGATTCTCAAAAGAGTTGCGGCAGTCGAGACGGCACAGTCCAACTCACTGTTGCTGCCGGAAGACAAGAGATTCGATCGGCTAGTCAGTTCCGCGAGAGCCTTTGGCTTTCGAACGTTCTTTAAGGGGAAGGCCAAGAAATCACACGGCGATCTGCTGATTTATCAAAATGGCGGAAAGGGTTATGTCCCGAGAAAATCCGTCGCGGCCGGGACTCACCTCATCAATAAGTGGAAGTTGTTTGCTGGATATGCCGCTCCGGGCACCGGCAACAAAGACACCTACCCGCACAGAATCATCAGCACACCCTTCGTTGGAGAACCAGGCTCCATCTCTTCCGAAACTTATCTTTGCATCGGCCCGTTCGATTCAAAGACCGAGGCAGAAAGTGTCTTGTCCTATCTCTGCTGTCGGCTGACGCGTTTCCTCATACTTCTTCACAAACCATCGCAACACGTTACGCGCAAGGTCTACACGTTCGTTCCTACCCAGGACTGGACGAAGCCATGGACGGACGGTGACCTCTACAAGAAGTATGGCCTTACCACCCGCGAAATCGCGTTCATTGAGGGAATCGTGCGCCCGATGGAAATCACTGGCGATTTGTTCGATGAAGACACCGCTGACGAAAGTGACGATGAGTAAACCTATCGAGGAAATCCTCACACCGAAGCCAGAGGCTCGGCCACGCATCTACGCCTACTCGATATCCGATGAGGTGCACAAGGGACTCTTTAAGGTAGGCCAGACGACGCGCGACGTAAAGCAGCGGGTTGCTGAGCAACTCAAGACCGCTGCCATCAAAAACTACAAGATCGAACTGGACGAATCCGCCGAGCGCGACGACGGAACCATCTTTAGCGACCACGATGTGCGTGCGGCGCTCATCAGAAAAGGCCTTGAGAACGCCGAACTGGAATGGGTGCGCTGCTCCCTTCAGGACTTGAAGATGGTTCTCACCGAACTGCGCACGGGGCGACCGTTCACCGGAACGCACCACCAGACTTTTCAGATGCGTCGTGAGCAGATTGAGGCGGTCAACAAGACTTCTGATTACTTCCGGTCGATCTGGGCTGAGAATCAGCAGGCCGCCCCACGCTTTCTCTGGAACGCGAAGATGCGTTTCGGAAAGACCTTCACAACCTATCAGCTCGCCAGGAAGCTTGGTACCAAGCGGGTACTCGTGTTGACCTTCAAGCCCGCTGTGGAAGACGCGTGGCAAACCGATCTCGAATCGCATGTCGATTTTGACGGCTGGCACTATCTCTCCCGTAACTCCAACAGCGACCCCACCAAGATCGCCGACGACAAGCCGGTAGTCTACTTCGGCTCCTTTCAGGACCTTCTTGGCCGCGACGCGGCAGGAAATATCAAACCGAGGAATGAATGGCTACACACGGTGAATTGGGACCTCGTGGTGTTTGACGAATACCACTTCGGTGCCTGGCGGGAAACCGCGAAGGAGTTGTTCGAGGGCGAGGACGAGCAGGTCGCCAAGAAGGAAACCAAGCTCGAATACGCCGCCGCCTTGGAAGATGTGAACGAGGACCTTAGCGTCCTCTCGGAGAAGGAAATCGAGTTCCTGCCGATCACGACAAGAGCCTACCTTTACCTCTCAGGTACACCGTTTAGAGCGCTGGCAACGGGTGAGTTCATTGAAGAGCAAATCTTCAATTGGACCTATACCGATGAACAGCGAGCCAAGGAAGAGTTTGCCGCTGGGAATCCCGGCAAGTGGAACCCTTATGGTGCGCTGCCGCAGATGCGTTTGCTCACGTATCAGATGCCGGACGAGCTTCTAACCGTCGCCAGCGCCGGAGAGTTCGACGAGTTCGACCTCAAGGAGTTCTTTGGGGCTACGGGTACAAAACGGGCCGCGCACTTCAAGCACAAGAGTGACGTACAGAAGTGGCTAGACATTATCCGAGGCCAGTACGCGCCGAAGATCGTGGACGGTCTCAAGGCTGGCTCGCCGCCGCCGTTTCCATACTCGGATGTGCGGCTTCTGCCGTATCTGCAACACTCGTTCTGGTTTCTGCCAAACGTGGCGGCTTGTCACGCGATGGCAAATCTGCTGGCCGAGAAGCATAACGTCTTCTGGCACGAGTATGACGTTGTTGTGGCCGCTGGTGCGTCGGCAGGCATTGGCCTAGATGCTTTGCCCCCGGTGCGCAAAGCCATCGGGAGTGGGTTTGAATCCAAGACAATCACGCTGTCATGCGGCAAGCTCACCACTGGCGTGACTGTGCCGCAATGGTCTTCAATCCTGATGCTGCGCAACCTGAAGAGCCCTGAAACCTACTTTCAGGCAGCGTTCCGAGTTCAGTCTCCCTGGTCCATCACGAATCCGAACGGTGACGACCCGCATGAGGAAGAAGTTCTCAAGCCTGCGTGCTTCGTGTTCGACTTTGCGCCAACGCGTGCGCTTCGTCAGCTCTCTGAATACGGTATCGGTCTTTCACCAAACGAGTTGAATCCGGAGAATGCCGTAAAGGACCTTGTATCGTTCCTACCGGTATTGGCCTACAACGGCGCGGTCATGATTCAGATCGATGCTGGCGGCATTCTGGACATCGCGATGGCAGGCACCTCGGCTACGCTGCTGGCGCGCAAATGGGAGAGCGCTCTGCTGGTGAACGTGGATAATGACACGCTGCGTCGGGTCCTTGATAACCCAGAGGCCATGGCCGCCGTGGAACGTATTGAGGGCTGGCGCGCGCTGGGCGACAACATTATCGAGACCATCATCAACAAGAGCGAGAAGGTTAAGGACCTCAAGAACAAGGCCAAGAGTAGGGACCTGACTGAGAAACAGAAGAAGCAACTCACCGAGGAGGAGAAGGAATACAAGTCCAAGCGCAAGCTGGTGCAAGAAAAGCTAATCAAGTTCGCGACGCGCATCCCTGCGTTCATGTACCTGACCGATTTTCGCGAGAACACGCTGCAAGACGTGATCACTAAGTTGGAACCGGAGCTGTTTCTGGCCGTCACTGGGCTGACTGTGGAGGACTTCCATCTGCTCGTGCGCTTGAAGGTTTTTAACACCGAGCAGATGAACCAGGCGGTGTTCGCGTTTCGCCGCTACGAAGATGCCTCGCTACGGTACACAGGGATCGAAAGCCACCAGGGGCTGTCGCACTACGGCCTATACGATACCGTGGTAGCGAAAGACTGAATGATCCCGGCAAATAGGAGCGGTTACAGCAGTGGTGTGAGGACGCCAGCAAACTCGACGCCGGGCGGCAATATCGGGCGCTGTTCGTCCGCGAAGAGGACCGGGAGCGATACAAGCCGAAGAGCTTCCACGACGCGGTGGCGGCGTTCGGTGCCATCCACGACTGAATCCAGGTCACATACGGTCGATATTGAAGAGCGAGAGACTCTGAGAATAGGATTGAACGAATGTTGATGGAAGCCCCATTCCGCTATGAGAGCGAGATGTACCCTGCGCTTGGCACTGCTTTGCACGATACCGTTTTCCCACGCGGCCCAAAGGCAAAGGAGCTCATAGAGCCGTCGATCTGTGGCGTAATCCCGGACGTACTGTACTGCCGTTGGCGGTATTCGCCTGGGCCGAAGGTTAAGCGCCCCGCCACTATTATTGATGCTCATATTCTTTCGGTTCTGGAAAGGACTGGCGGGTGTACCCTTTCTGATCTATGCGAACGTCTGTTCTTGCTTGAACCCAAGGCGAGCGAGTCTGTAAGCCGCCTGCTGAAGCAAGGAATGATCGTAGCGCGGCGGTCGGGAACGTACACACTTGCCAAGGACGCGAGTGCTAAGAGAGTGACCCTAGTCGCCATTGAAATGAAGCTCTTTCGGTGGAGGGAAGCACTCGATCAGGCCACATCCTATCTTCACTTTGCAGATCAGAGTTTTGTCGTACTGGATGGCAACCATGTTGATGCCTCTGACAAGGTGGAGAGCGCCTTTGCTGCTGCCGGCGTGGGTCTTCTATTGCAGCATGGGACGGCACTGGAAATGCGCGTGCGAGCAAAGTCCACTCCGCCCGAACCGACGCCAGAGAGATTCATCGCAATGCACAAAGCTACATTGGCCGTAGATTACAGTCCAGAGTACCCTCGCCATTTCTTGAACGCATTGAACCAGACTTGCTGATGGTCGATGTCGGTATGCTTTCCCTTTTCGATGTTTCTATCTCTGCTGACGGAGCCAGACAACTTTACGGTGTGCTCCAGTAGTTTTTCGACGGCATCGACTCGACTCTCTGGCGTGTATTGGCTAATCGTGTCGTCAATCGACTTGCACAGTTCGTAGTAATGTCCCGCGCCTGCACTCACGTTGCCCTGACGATACCTCCAAGCTGGAACCGAGTCCACCGAGTTGCCTGAAGCAAGTGCGGCAAGCAAAGGCATACTATCAATAGTCTTATCCAGAATCGCGCTTCTTAATGTCCCGGAATGGACGACCTGCACGTTCTTTTCAACGCCGACATCTCCTAGCATCCCCTTGCTGTAGAACCGAGGATAGGCGCGACCGTCTGAATCTCCAAGAACAAGACGACGCTGAGAAAGGTAGTGGCCACTCGCCCAGATGGAGGTGCCCGCAGCCATCGTCACGGCCCCAAATGTTCCTGCATAGTTGCAGATGATCGTTTTTCGGGCACCTCGTGAGAGGTCGTCTGTCAGCATGAGCAAGGACAAGCATCCTTCCTCACAGTTGTAGCAATGGCCACTGTTCTCAGGTTGTTCAACCACGAGGTAAGCGCCATTCACGAAACTTCGTGCAGCGATCTGGGCTGTGATCGTCGAAAGCAACGAATTGGCAATTGGGTCAGTACCGCGTACAAGTTGGTCAGAAAATGCCACCGAGGCAAATACTGGAATCGTAACCGCTAGGCGCTTGCAGGCCTCTTCGGCTGCGTCTAGGTACTTTCCTTCAAGGTCGTAGTTGCCAGCAAGTGTGTTCGTTAGCGGGGACGGCAAAATTATCCCGTCTACACCCATCGTCAACTGAAACCCGATGCAGGACAAAACCGCCTGAAGTATGTCGTTGTCGTTCGTGGGGACTGTTCCAGTCCAATTGTTAATCAGGTCGTTCTTGTTCGCTTGCTTCCACTCCTTAAAGGTGAGTTGAGAGGAGTGAAAGGGCTGGTTGGCGACACCAAACCACGGATATGTTGCAAGATTCACAACAGCCTTCGATGTCCTTGGAAGTCGTCCGAGGTAGAGTTGAGGATCAAGATACCGATGAGCGAGGTGGGGGTATGTCTTCGACAGCAGAACTTTCTTGTTCCTCTGAAGGATTTGTACAGACGGAATTCCTGAAGCAGAGATGATTCCGCCTGAGGCCATCTGCGGTCGTTCGAGTTTGAAATGGTACTTCGTGCAATGAAAGAACATGCTCACCTCAAAGTAGCTCCGCTGCCAATCGAGCCAAGTCACTGGCCAGCGCGGATGGCATAGGACGAAAGACGGGTCGAGGATGCAAGCAACTGTCAATGATAGCCGCAAGAGCAGCAGGTGCAGTTGGGCAGAGGGTTGATGTTGGTGTATGGCTGTTCAAGAGAGTCTGCTGATCCCCGAGTGTAGGGTGCCTCCCCAAAAGGGCTTCTTGAAGCGAAACTCCAAGGGTAAACACGTCAGAGTGGCAGGTCAGATTCTCCCCAGGGCCATACCACTGCTCAGGCGAAAAGTAGCCCGGCGTGCCCCAAGTCCGTCCCGCCGCAGTCAGGACGCGTAAATCAAGAAAGCGTGCGACTCCAAGGTCGATCAAGACTGCTGAGTCCTCTCGGGGCGAAAGCATGATGTTCTTGGGGTTGATGTCTCGGTGAACAATCCGCTTCTGCCAAATGTGGTCAATCGCCCGAGCTACGTCTCTGCCCACACAGGCAACCGCCTTAGCAGAGATGGGGCCACCCTTGAGGCGTTCATCTAAAGCGGTGCCTTGAATAAAACGCCATGCAACGTAACGGTATTGTTCGCCGTTGAGACTGAGCGTTCCATGTTCGACGAGTGATGCGAGGCAGGGGTGATCGAATCCCTGCAATGCCGCGATCTCTCGATCAACGCGCACATTCTCAGTCGCGCCAGAATGGATCTTGAGGGCAACATGATCGTCTACAGCCTCTCTTCGGGAATTCAGAGTTCGCTTGGCGCTGAAGACAACGCCTTGTCCCCCTGCCCGCAAGCTCTGAAGCTCGAAGTATCGGTTTTCAAGCGATACCTCAAGCTCCCCAAGGTCCAATTTCGGGTCGAGCACGGAAAAGTCTCCCCAGTGATGAGAATGAGCATCACCGGAAGTATATGCCCTGATTTCAGTGCAATAGGTGGAAAATAGGCAGGAATGCGAATTACGCCAGCCGAGCAGCTACAAATCATCAAGTGGCTTCTCGAACGCCAGAGGTAAACACTGAACCTCACCTAAGTACGGTAGACTGACTGGCCATTAGCAGACCCGCTCGGGAATGGCGCGCCAGTCTTCCGGGCTGACCTGTACCAGTGCGCGGCGTGTGTGCCACGCCAAGGAGAAGGCGCTATGTTCTTACTGCACCGTTGGCATCCTGGGGAAAGAGTTTCGATCGTCACGAAAGACAGCGTAGAGAAATAGGCTTAATGGTCGCCGCCACCACCAAATCTGCATCGGAAAGATAAACGTAAACCTTCATCGCCGTCCACCGCACTGCCAGACGCACTGGACAAATGGCCCGTGACAGTTGGTTGAATGGCCCACTTGCGGCTGGAAAGTGCCCCTCCCATGAGCCTAAAATTTATGGATGCCGATGGGGCCCTTCCTGATTTTCGACAAATCCTCGCTCGAAAGTCTCAACCTCGACGAGGCCGTGATGCTCGACAACTTTTATATGTCGAACATAACGCCTTTGTTTTTTGTCGAGTGCCTAGCGGATCTCGAAAAAGCGATCCGCAGCAGGAGCACGCCGGAGCAGCTGGTTGGGTCGCTGGCGACGCGGACGCCTGAGTCGCAGTCCTACCCCAACCTGCACCATGCCACCATTCTCCGGGCCGAGCTGGCAGGCCGCTTTGATCTGAAATCGGTGCATGGCCGTGTAGTACTCGCAGGCGGACGAAAGGTTCAGTTGGGAGACAAAAAGGGAGTTGTCTTCGAGCCGAGTCCTGAAGAGGAAGCGCTGAGCCGCTGGGGTAAGCGAGAATTCCTGGACCTCGATCGGCAAATCGCCAAGCAATGGCGCCAGGCGCTCAGCGCGATCGATCTGGACGCGATGGCCATGCAGGTACTCGGCGAACTGGGTCATTGGCGAAAGCCGAAATCTCTGGCCGATGCAAGACAGATGGCCGATACCATCATCGACAATACGGAGCCGGAATGGCTGATCCGCTTCGGGCTATATCTTTTGGGGGTGCCGGAGACCGTCGAATACGTGGTGCGCACTTGGATCGAGAAGCGCAGACCGCCGATCCGCGAACAAATGCCGTACTTCGTATTCATGCTAACCATCAACCTCTTCTTCAGCCTGGTGCTGCAGACACAACTACTCCGCAATGTGAAGCCGAGTCACCAGGTCGATCTTGCCTATCTTTATTACCTGCCGTTTTGTTCAGTGTTCACCTCCAAGGACAACTTCCATGCCCAGACGGTGCCGTTATTCCTCGCTCCGGAGCAGACCTTCATTAACGGGATTGAACTCAAGGAGGACCTGGCGAAATTGGTCGCTCACTATGAATTGCTCCCTGAAGAGATTTTGAAATCCGGCTTGATTCATTTCGCGGATCATCCGCCGGAGGACGCTGCGGCTTTCTTAACCACCCGTTTGTGGGACAAACATCTTCCGCGCTGGCGCGAAATAGCGGCTGCCCCAAAGGCTCCCCGCGATCCCGAGGAAGACAGGCGGATTGTTGAAGAAATCAATCGCCAGACGGATTCGCCCGAGCTTCAACCGCATGACGAAGAAGACATCGACAAAATGGATTACGCGACCGTCCGCAGAATGGTGCACCCCAAAAAGGGGCGATGGCTTCGTTTTTCGGAAGACCAAATCAAACGAATGCTGGAGCACGAGCAAGAAAATGCCGCGGACGGCAATCATCAAAGCGAAGCACACCAAGGGCGAATGCCGACATAGGACATACTGATCCGGCATCAGCCAACCCGGACCGTCTCATCGAAGGATTCCTGAGGTCGAGCCTCACCAGGTGTGCGCAGCGAGTGCCGAAACATTCGTGGACTCACTGACGGAAAGTGGTCAGCCTGATCGATTTCCTCCAGTTGTCTCCCATTCAACCTTGATTAGACCCTCGTCGCCCATGGCCTCGTCCCGATCCAGGCCGCGACCCTTGTTCGTCTTCCGTTGGATCGGGTGACCGTTCTCGCTCCACCCTTCTTATTCCCTTCATTTATCGGGAGTTCACCCCATGCAACCGCAGACACTTTCCCTGGCCATGCGCTCCCCCGGCCTCGAAGACCTGATCGAGAAGACCCGATCCTATATCCACGCTGCCAAGGCCCCCGCCACCTTGCGCGCCTACCGGACCGACTTCGAGGACTTCACCCGGTTCTGCCAGGAGCACAACCTGACCCACCTGCCGGCAACTCCGACAACCGTTGCCCTCTACATCGCCGACCGCGCGGGCTTTCTTCGCTCGGCCACCATCACCCGCCGGCTCACCTCGATCACCAAGGCTCACCAGGCGGCAGGGTTTGAAGAGTCGCCCTCGTCGAGCCATCACTTCGTCGTGAGCGAGACCCTCAAGGGCATCCGCCGCTCGATCGGCACCGCTCAGGAGGGCAAGGCTCCGCTCCTGACTGCCGACGTTCGCCGGATCGTTGCCTGCTGCCCGGAGACGCTCTCTGGCCTCCGCGACCGGGCGCTGGTTCTCTTGGGCTTCGCAGGCGCCTTCCGCCGCTCGGAGCTTGCCGCGATCGACTACGCCCACCTCTCTTTCACCCAAGACGGCCTCGTCATTGATCTCTGCCGCTCGAAGACCGACCAGGAGGCCGCCGGCCGCAAGGTCGGCATTCCCTTTGGGAAGGAGAAGGAAACCTGCCCGGTGCGCGCCCTCCGCCGCTGGCTCGCCGCATCGGGCATCCCTTCCGGTGCCGTGTTTCGCGGGGTTAACCGCCATGGCAAGCTCTCCCGCCGCGGGCTCCACAAGGACTGCGTCGGCTGGATCTTGAAGCGGGCCGCCAGCCGCGCCGGCCTGAAGCCGGAACCTCTAGGCGGCCATAGCCTGCGCGCAGGATGCGTCACCCAGGCCGCGATGAACGGGATCAGCGAGCGCGACATCATGCGCCAGACCGGTCATAAATCGGCCGAGATGCTGGCCCGATACATCCGGATCGGGGAGATCTTCACCCGGAATGCCGCTGCCGGCCTGGGTATCTGATCCCTGAAAACTGACAACTGGCCCCTGAGAAAAAGGGCTTCTCAGAGATCTCCGTTTGCTGAAGCAGACGATCCCGTTTCCTGCCCATCCCATCCCACAATTGCACCAAAGCCAATCAAGAGGACACCATGAGACTCCGCCGGAATCAACTCTGTCCGATCCACCGCTCCCTCTTCTGCTGCGGAAGAGAGGCAATTCCAAGAGAAAGGCGCCGGCGCCAGATGGGCGTCCGCCGGATTGAAGACCCTCAACATCCCCGGGGGTACAGGGAACTCCGCTCCAATGGCGAGATGCGCAAGCTTCTCGACCGGAAGATCCTCGCCCAAAGTGGCATCTGCACCCTCTGCAAGGAGAGGTTCACCAGTTACGTAGATGTCGTCCCCGACCACATTCACCCCCGCGGTATGGGCGGAGCCTGGCGGGACGATCACCCGGACAACATCCAAGCCGTCCACTGGTGGTGCAACGGGGAGAAGGGATCGAGCAGAGGGTGATCTCCGGCCTGAGCGCTATTTTCTTCTATCTTTTTGTTCTTAAACAGATGCAAACAGTGAGCTTGCCATGAGTTCGGGATTATCGCATAAATATAACAACAGGTGTTATATTCAAGACGTGACCGGAGACGAGCTCAAAAGCGCCCGCAAGGCGTCCTCCTGGACGCAAGCCCAAGCTGCCGCGCGGCTCGGCGTGACCCAGGCCTATCTGTCGATGGTCGAGCGGGGAGAACGGGCTGTCTCCTCAGAACTTGCATCACGGGCGGTGGAAGTCTTTGAAGTTCCGGCCACAGCGCTTCCTCTCTCGGAATACCGGCCACGCGCTCACCACGCCGGCTTCTTCCAGACGATGCTGGGTAGTTTGGGCTATCCGGGCTTCGCCTATCTGCGCGGCTCGGTCCGGCTCAATCCGGTGGAACTGTTGATGGACGCTCTGGACTCGGACGATCTGGACTCGCGCGTCACCGAGGCGCTGGTGTGGCTGCCTCTGGCCTATCCGCATCTGAACTGGGATTGGCTGACCGCGAATGCAAAGTTAAGGGATCGGCAGAACCGGCTGGCGTATGTGATTGAGCTAGCACGACAGGCGGCTGAGAAAGCCGGCAGCTCCCAGTTGGAAGCAGAGTTAGCCGCCCGCGTTGCCAAACTGGAGCCCTCCCGTCTGGTGAAAGAAGATACTCTGTGCAGAGAATCGATGACCCAAGCCGAACGTGTCTGGCTGCGCGAGCATCGGCCAAAATCGGCGGAGCACTGGAATCTGCTGACAGACCTTGGCGTGGAGCAACTCGATCATGTCGTCCTCTAAACGGCCGCCGGAACCTTGGGATTCCTTCTTCAGGGAACTGGACGAGGCGGTCGATTCAAGCGTGCGCATCGACTGTATCGGCGGTTTCGTCGTAATGCTGCTCTATGGACTAGAGCGGCCCACGGCGGATGTCGATGTCATCGAGCATCGGCCGCGTGCCGCCGCCGAAACCTTGATGGAACTTGGCATTCGCGGCGGACCACTGCATCAAAAGTACCGCATCTATCTTGACCGCGTTGCCGTTGCCGTCATCCCCGAGAGCTACGATGACCGTTTTGTCGAAATGTTCCCCGGCGCTTACAGCAACCTCCATCTGATGGCTCTCGATCCCTACGACCTGGCCCTATCGAAACTCGAAAGAAACAGCCAGAAAGACCGCAACGACGTGCGCTTTCTGGCGCGCAGCGTTCCCTTCGACCTCGACATCCTTCAGGAGCGGTACACAACGGAATTGCGCTGGCAGCTCGGCGTTTGGACGCTCGTCGGCAGGAATTACGCTCAGAGTATAGACCCATCATTGAAGTGGCATAATGGATGGCGTTCTCAAGCCTCTCTTTCTTCCTCTGAGCCAGGAGCTTCCAGCATCAAACTCCATTCGTGGAGCATTTGTTGCAATACGGCCTTCGGGATCAGCCGTGTTTCGTACTGAGCGACAAGCGCCGGCGAAATGTGGCGGCTCATGGCGTATTCCACGACCTCATCGTCCTTGGTGCGGCAGAGCAGAACGCCGATGCTGGAGTTTTCGTGCGGGCGTTTGCGATCCCGATCAAGCGCCTCCAGATAGAAGGAGAGCTTGCCAAGATGTTCGGGCTCAAAGCGTCCGGCTTTCAATTCGAATGCGACCAGGCACTGCAGGTCGCGGTGGTAGAAGAGCAGATCGAGCTCAAAATCCTGGTTGCCCACCTACACACGCACCTTCTCGCCGACAAAGGCAAAGCCGTCGCCCAGTTCCATGAGGAACTTGCGCAGGTTGTGCAGTAGACCGGCCTGTAGCTCGGCCTCTCTGTGGCGTTCCGGCAGGTCGAGAAAATCAAGCAAGTAGCTGTCCTTGAAAACTCCGGTCGCATCCTGGGGCAAATCTCGCACCGCTGGCGCGAGTTTCTTGCTTGCCAGGGCGGTGCGCTCGAAGGCCGCCGTCTCGATCTGGCGAGCCAGTTCTCGCTTGCTCCATCTCGCTCTCACAGCTGCCTTCAGATAGAACTCGCGCTCTTCCGGCCGCTTGCTTTGTCCGAGAATCAACAAATTATGCGTCCACGGCAAAACTCGTACCAGTGGTGCGAGTTTTGGATCGTCGGCGTAAACCTCGTAGAACTGCTTCATTCGCCAGAGGTTAGATGCTGAGAAACCCTTCAAGTCCGGCGCCCGCGCCAGCAACCAGTCGGCCAGTTCTTTCACGATCCCCTTGCCCCAGCCTGAGTCCTCCACCTTCTGCGACAGGTACGCGCCGACCGCCCAATAAGTATCGATGAGCGCGACGTTGACCGCCTTGTATGCCTTGGCGCGGCCAGCGCGGATAATGCCGAGGATCTCGGAGAACTCAGTGTTCTTATGGATCAGTTTTCCGCTCATTCGGCCGATTCTTCCTGCATGGTCACGATGGCTTGGAGGTGATTTTCAACAGTGTAAAGGACGACTTTCCAAAGCGAGGCATCAAAGAACCGGCACGTCGATCTCAGCTCAAAGAATCCGGTGTCCTCAATCCATGCTGGCCTCTTCCGCAAATTCATCGTTCTCCGTCTGGCTTTCGGCAAAGGCCTCCCGCTCCCGTTTGTCCCGGCGTACCGTCAGCAGTTGGGTGCCAATGGTGTGCTTGGGCACGAAGCAGTAGTTGTAGAACGCCTCGAACAGCGCCACGTTGGGGATTCGTTTCTGATCGAGGAGCTCGCTGAGATGGCGCGTGTAGAGCGCCCGAAAGGCCTCCGGTGTAATGACGTAGCGCGTCCGCTTGCCGTGTGTGCGGGCCGTTGACTCCAGCCAGCCCTTCTCGATCCAGGACTGGATCTCGGTTTTGCGCACATGCAGGATCTTCGCCAGAGAATCGATGGACATCATGTCGCAGCGAAGTTCGCGTATCTTCAAATCATTCCGTTCAAGAGCGCAGCGAACTGACTTCACGCTACGGCCCAACATCTTCGCCGTCTCCGCGATCGTGTGCATGGCGACGTACTCGCGCAGCGTGTCGATCTCGGCTTCGGTCCAGCGGCGATGCTCGTCGCGGATCTTCAGGCCGGTCTGCATCACGAAGCGCCAGCAGGATTCTCTCGAACGTCCGCTGTGCCGTTGCAAGCGGCGAACAAGTTGATCGAGTTTCTCGCCGGACAGGACGCGGGCCTGCGTGGCGATCGCTCTGGCCTCCTCGCTCCACGCATTGACGGCGTTCCGTTTAAGCGCAGTGGTCATTGCGCACCTCAGGGAAAGGAGATGCAAAAGCGCCTTCTACATATAAAGCCATCGAGAAGCGAAAAATCGAACAGGAATGCATGACTTTTAACACACAACTACGCATCTGGTCCTACAATGCGCTTACAGTTCACGCATCGCCTTGGTTAGCGTGGGCTGCTCGCTTTCATCCGGCATTGCAGGCTTAACCTTTTCGAGACTTGAGCTTGCTGCGCGAGTCCGGTCAAGGCACAAAGATCAAGAAAGACTTCCACAGCGTTCGATCTCTGCCGTGCTTTGCAGAAATTGCTTTGGGAGATACGTCGGCGAGTTAGGTTGCCGGCGGCGCCTGAGCTTTGATGTATGACTCATCCGGCATCCGCTCCTGCCGTACCCGGTTCAGGATGACGGAAATCCCTGCTGAAGGATGGTCGAGATGCGATCCCCCTCTCCCTCCGATCTATGTTGGAACGTGAGATTCCCGCCCGAGCAGGAATGGATTGAAGAGCCCCTGCGCATTGCTGTTGGACACCTATGGGAACGTGCGAATCATGTTGCTCGCTCTCAGTTGGGCGATGAAGCGCTGGCGCCAGAGATCATCGAAGCCGCCATTGAGAAGACAGTTCTCCACCTCCAGACCGGCCCTCCTTGTGGTCCTGATGAAGTAGAGCTTTTGCTGGAACGCTCATTCCGCCAGGAGATGAGGCGTCTGCGGAAAGCGAACAATCGATTGATCTTCGTCGGGTCGAACCAGGAACTCACCTCTGGTACAGCTCAAAATCCGCATGCTCGCATTGATTCAGCGATAGACTTGGAGGGAATCTTACGCGACGTACCATCTAACGTACGTTTCGCCCTTTTGCTCCGCTATAGCCGATCTCGTTGGAGTGAAGTCGCCGTGGTTCTGGGAACCACGGAGGCGGCGATTCGTCTTCGATGTAAGAGGGCGCTCGACAGAATCCGCAAAAAACTGGAGAGTGAAAATCATGAAACCTGATTGCCGCAACGCTATGTGCAGTTGGAAAGGAAACCGTGACCGAGAAATCCTTTAGTCCCACTGACGACGAGAACGACACGCTTTTGTTTGAAAAGCTGCAGGAACACGTTCTCGCTCATTACCCCAATCCGGAGCGCAAGGGATGTCCAGATCCAGCCGTCTTGAAGAGTTTGATCGACGATCCCGGCAATATAACGCTAGACGCTCTCAACGATCTGCATATCTTCAAGTGTGCGGAGTGCACGCGGCTACTCATGGAACTGCGTCAAAAGAAAAAGCAAAGCGGTACGTCCGAATAGACGGCGCTTCCGACCGCAGGATCAATCCTCTCTCTTCTACATACCCTCTACAGCTCCGCCATCTATACGAAGCGCGCGCTCGCCTGCTGAATCCAACTGATCTTGCTTTCAAAGGCCTCCAAGGCACGCAGCACTTCGCGGCCAGTATGAGTCGTAGAAAGAGGCTAGCAGCATTGGCGATGCTATGCACCAGATGCAGCTTTCCCAGCGTTCGCTCGGCTTCCGATGTGAGCCTGCGCTGGTAGTCCTCACCCCTTTCCTGCGCGAGCGTGAGCAGGCGTGCGCGAACGGGCGCGGCGAGATTCTGGCGGAGTTCCAGCACCTGGCCCAAAAGGACAAGAGCGGTGATCACTGCTGCCGGCTCGAAATAGAGACCTATCACTCCCGACGAAGCGCGAAACACGGCCGGAAACAGGTCCGGCGCGACAGTGGCCACTATGCTGTACAGGTAGGCAGTTCCCGTTCCCGCATGTCCATCTGCCCCGCCCCCTCAAAAAAACCGCCTCCCGCATTATCATTGATCGGGTTCGACGACGCTTCGCAGCTATCAATGCTGATGTAGAGCCAGATTGTGCGTGATTGCAATCACATACCAAACTCTCCTGCCATGGTAAAAACGCTGCGTGCACCCGGTGGGCGCCGGACATCGGCTCCTTGCCAGCGGTAGGCATTTCGGATCTCGTTTCCTCTATGCGAGCGCTCTCCCGGTCACTGTCGATGACGGGGGACGCTTCAGATGAATCCGGCCTCGACACAACACAGCTAGCGCGGCCAAGCCCGATTAGACTGCGCGCGTACCGGGGATTACCGGCGAGGACAGGATGATGCGTCCTTCTCTGCTTGTTACATTCGCAGCGGTGCTTGTTACGGCCTTTGTTTGCCTCCCAGTCTCTTCTGTGAACGGCGCTGTTAACGGCAACGCGCAGTTCCAGAGGTACAAGCAGATTGTGGGTGCAAAACCAGTCGGCGCGGATACGTGCGCGACCTGCCATGCCGATTTGGCCAAAACCTTCCAGCATGCCTTTCATGCCCAGCAGGGTATCCAGTGCGAGGATTGTCATGGCAATGGCAGCCTTCACGTTGATGGCGGAGGAGACGTTGCGAAGATCGTCTCCTTCCAGCATCGATCCGCGACCGAGGCCAACGGAGTATGCCTGAGCTGCCATGCGCAGGATGAAAACACCCGGCACTGGACCAGTGGAGCGCACGCTGCCAACGGAGTACGCTGCATCGATTGCCATCAGGTGCATGCTGACGCAGTCAAATCCGCCGGTGAGGGTAACGCCGCTTTCTCTACGGCCAAGCACGGCGCCCGCGGTGTGAGCCTTGTTTCTCCTGAAACCAACGCACTTGTCGAACGCCGGTCGGTATCGAACGATG
The DNA here is from genome assembly GCA_021813745.1 of Acidobacteriota bacterium. Classification (GTDB taxonomy): domain Bacteria; phylum Acidobacteriota; class Terriglobia; order Terriglobales; family Acidobacteriaceae; genus Telmatobacter. The sequence continues at coordinate 19,758 of JAKAJO010000098.1, read as the reverse complement.
CCTGCCTTCGCTGCCACCAGACGGAGAAGGCGCAGTTGAGTATGCCGTACCATCACCCGCTGCGCGAAGGAAAGATGAGCTGCGCCGACTGCCACGATCCCCATGGAGGCACCGCCGGCCACAATCTTCGCACCGCCAACACCAACGAGCTGTGTCTGAGCTGCCACGCGCAATACCGGGGGCCGTTTGCCTATCAGCATCCTCCGGTATCGGAGAACTGCCTGAATTGCCACAATGCTCATGGATCGCCGAACACCAACCTGCTTACAGTCAGCGAGCCTGCGCTCTGTCTGCAATGCCACAGCGGCCACCACAACGGCGCTGGCCTGCCTGTTACCGACCGCTGCACAAACTGCCACAGCTCGATTCACGGCACCGATGTCGCCACGCCCAGTGGCGGCAGCAGGTTCGTGGACAAGGGACAATGGGGCCTGCCGTCCGATGCCACGCGGGCAACAGTCTATTCAAACCATCGTGCATCCAATACACCCACCTATGGCGTTGGGGCAGCGACCGCAGTGACCACCGCGGCAACGATCAATTCCTTGCGCCGCATCGCTAGCGAGAACGGCGCTGCAGCGGATTCTGATCCGTCGGCAGTTTGGTCCATGACTCCGGCCTCCTACCGGTTTCTCCACGTCTCCGGTTTTGCGGGCCGCGTCGGGGAATACGACAGTCTGCAACAATCGGCCGGGACCTCATCAATGGTTGCCTACGTGTCGCCGCAGAAACATCTGACCCTCGTCTCCCGCGGGACAGTCATTAGTGGCAACGATTATTCCCTGCGCTCGCAACTGACCATTAGTAACAGGTTGAAAGCTCTGCTTGACGTCCGCAGCCTGGCACAGCAGCAGGACCACTATCCGTCCTACATTGCCCAGTTGTCCTCAGATTTCGGCGTACCGGGCGGAGTGACCGATACGATTCCTGCAAACTCGGTGTTCTCGGTGACGAGACGGCTGGCGAACGGATATGTCAGGGTCAAGCCCACCAAGCTTCCGGTTCACCTGTTTGTCAAGGGGGACATGCAGGCCAGAACAGGGCTGACGCAACTCATCTATCTCGATGAAAACTCTACTCCCGCTGTGTATGTGGGCGGCGCCAACACGACTTGTGGGGCACAGTGCCATCAAGCATCCCAGTATCAAGGGGTCAACTACACGACCCGAAACATCGCGGGCGGGGCCGACGTCGAAGTTAAGCATTTGCTGCATTTCTTATACGAGCACAAGTTCAGCAGCTTTAACGACCGCCTTCAGTTCCCGACCGCTACCTATACCGGTCCGTTTACCCCCGAAGATGAAGGATTTTCGACGGTGAATCTACCTCCCTCTGGTCCTGCGCCACAGGATGTTCCTGCCGGAAACTACTACCTCGATATCCCGTCTCCGAGCCAATTCTCGGCGGATACCCTGACGATGAATTTGACGCCTTCTTCAACGCTCGTCGCGAATGGCCAGGTCACCTATACGCGGCTGCGCAACACCTTCACGCGCAATCCGCAGAACTGGTTTGACACGGACGAAACCGTGAGTTGGACGCCGCAGCGTGTCGTACGCCTGACCGCGGATTACCATCAGCAGAACATGATCAACGGCTTTACACCGTACTACACGCTCTATGGCAACGTCTCCTATCACCGCCACTGGGAAGGACTGCAAGCAGAGTTCGAGCTTCCCGCCGGATTTAGCGTAGAGACTCGCTATAGGCGCAGCGGCATTACGCGCTCGAATGCATCGTTATGGCCGCAGATCTACTCCTTCGACAATACCGATCTGCAGACGATCATTCCTTCCTCAACCAGTCACACGGCGGGCCTCGAAGTTCGCTATCGCAGCGGGCTGTGGAATGCACGCGCAGGATACGAGTGGACGGGAACCGATCATCCTGGCTTCCTGATTGTTCCCGGAAACGACAACCGCATGTTCGCCAGCGTATGGCTGACCCCGAAGCCGTGGCTGACCTTCTCGAACGATACCAGCATCGATGTGCAGAACACGTTCCCGTCTCCGGCGCTTCCAAATACGCCCACTGACCCGTCCAATGTCGGTTTTGGCGAAGATATCGCAGGATTGCCCGCGAATTTCCAGCGGCGCGATCGGTTCTACACTGATGCGGCCAGCGCCGAGATTCGCCCTGTGCCGGCATGGAATCTCGGTCTCGGGTATTCATATCAGCAGGACAATTTGAATACCTACATGGCCTTCCAGAATGACAGCTCGGTCAATTACGTGGTTGACGAACCTCTTGTTCCGTACAAACAGCTTAGCCAGGTCGTATGGGGCAATTCGAGCTACTTGGTTAAGGATCGCTTCGGCCTGGATCTGCGCTTCACTCACAACGCCTCGAACAGTGGCTACCGCCCGGATCTTAACCCGAACGACGCCGCATCGGTTGGCAACGCGTCCTTGATCCAGCAGGGAGTCTTCGATCCAGTAGGGTTCCAGTCCGCACTCGACAATCTCGCTCTCAGCTCAACCAAGATATCTGAAGTCAAGGTGCCGCAGTGGCTGGGAGATGGAAAAGCTTACTACGTCTTCCCGCACAAGGTGGAGGCCGGCGTAGTGTTCCACTACGGTAGCTACGCGGACCATTGGAATCCGAACCTAAACGGCGTTCTGCGTACCTTCGACGTGTACGTTGGCCGCACCTGGTAACAGTGTTTATCCCGCTGTTAGCACCAGCTTGACATCGTCCAAGTCAGGTCATGTCTTCTGGTGCAGCAGCTTCCGGACCATTTGCGCGTTCGTCATACGCAGCTGAAGAGAAATTTGCCGGGACTCCCTGCGCCGATTAGCCTAATCCAGATAATCGGCTGTTCTAGTATGGCGGAGCCCCTGCTGCGATGCGGTGTTACCATGAACACGTGAACCGCCGGTTCCACACCCTCGTCTCGGTTGCCGCCATCCTCCTGATAGCGGTTTCGCAGATGTGCGAGCTTTTGGATCGGTGGGACAACATTGCCGACATTGGACATGACTCCGAATTCATGTTCATTGTGATCGGCATGTGCATCGCGTTGTGCGTCCTTTTGGCGTTGCTGATCGTCAAGCTGGCCAGGATTTTCTTCTCGCTTGTCGCGCGGCTCTTACTGGGTGTCTCGCCTCCCGCCCAGCCGCATTCTTATGGAACCGACTATTTGTTGTTGCTTTTCTCACCTCCTTTAAGTTTCACCTCCCTCCGCATCTAGAACTCCCGCTGTACCTCGCTCGCGTTCGTGTGCGTGCACGCAGTTGCGCGCTTATCTCTTCGAACTACGACTTGCGGGAGTTCTCATGAGGTCAATTTCTTGCTCTGCTAAGGGCGAGCCATCGCTCGTTTCCCCTTCAGGCGCCGTTTTGGCTGCCGTCGCCTTCTTGTTTATCGTCGGTGTTTCAACCGTCGTCGGACAGACCTCCGACGCGGACGTTGTCACCGTCCAAAGCCGCCAGGAAAAATCTCAGTTGGTTGCGTACGGCCAGGTTGCGCCCGTCGTCATTGTTCCGGTGAGCGCGGCCGAGGCCGGTGTGGTGACCGGTTTGCAGGTTCGGCCCGGTACGCACGTGCGGGCCGGACAAAGTTTGGCACATATGAGCGGACCTGCCATCGATTCCCTCGTGGTGCAGGGTGAAGCCGATGTGCGCAGCGCGCAATCGCAACTCGATGCGGCACGAAAATCGCTGGATATCGCGTGGCAACAACTTCCTTCGCACCTGACTACCCGCCAGGCAGTGCAACAGGCCGAAAGCGCGGAAGCACAGGCCCGGAGCGGTCTCGTGAACGCGCAGTCTCGGCTCAAAACAGTTCGCCAGTTGATGACTGTCTCTTCTCCGGCGGATGGCATCGTGCTCCAACTCAACAGCGCCGATGGCGCACTGGTCAGCGCCGGTCAGCCAGTCTTGACGATTCAGCCGGCGAATGGACTTTGGCTCGTCGCCAATTATTACGGCGCAGATCTGGCGGCAATTCGCGCGGGAATGATAGGCCAGTTTCAACCGGCGGATGGAGGCGTTCCGGTGAAGGTCAGGGTTGTTTCTATTCCCGGGACGCTCACGGCAGGTGGCGGCGAATCGATCGCTTTGGAAGCCCTTAATTCCAAGCACTTCTGGATCAGCGGCGAGGCTGGCATGATCGCTCTCGACCTGCCGCCACGCCAAATGGTTGCAGTCCCAACTCGAGCTCTGATTCTGAATCAGGGCAGGTGGTGGGTAATGATCCATTCCGCGACGGGAGATCGGGCACAGGAGGTGGTCCCCGGACCCACGCAAGGTTGGGACACCTTCATTGTGAGTGGACTTGCATCCGGGACAAAGGTCATGGTCAATAACGCTTACTTGCTCTTCCACGCAAGTGTCGCCGAACAGTTTCAGATTCCGGATTGAGGGCCATGGCAGAAAACACTACTTTTCGTCGTTTGTTGATGCAGCCGCTGCTATGGGCGCTTTTCTATGGCTTTCTGATCTTCTATGGGCTCTACGCATACTGGAAGATTCCGGTCGAGGTGCTGCCCCGTTTCAATTTTCCCGCGATCAGCGTCATCAGCCATGAGCCGGGAGCGACTGCGGTGGAGATGGAATCGCAGATCACCTGGCCGCTCGAAGGCGAGATTCAGGCTTTGCCCAATCTCGTGGACGTGCGCTCCAGCATGGGAAGTGGCCTGGTCGAAACGGATATCCGGTTTCGCGAAGGCACCGATCCCGAGCAAGATTTGATGGCGGTCAACGGAGCCATTGACCGCGCCCGCGGCGAGATCCCGCCTTCGGTTCAGCCCTTCGCTGAAGTTATGGGAGCCGCGATCAATGAAGTTGCTGATTATAGCCTTGACATACCGGCTGCGGATGACCCGGCCGAGGTACAACGCGCCGTCCGCGCGAATGTGGTACCAGCACTGCGCGCTTTGCCCGGCATCTATCGCGTTGAAATCTATGGAGCCGGCCAGGAGGCGCTATGGGTTCAGCCGGATCTTGCCGCCATGTACCGGTATGGCGTCCCGATTGCCTCGCTGGTCTCTGCACTGCAACAAGCCGTGGTGTTGCAGCCCGGAGGCTATGTCACCCAGGGGCATCAAGACCTCTTCATCGAAGTGCGCAGCCTACCGTCGCACATTAAGGATTTAGAACAAATTCCGGTTCCCAGCGCCAACGGACCGATTCCGCTGCACGAACTGGCGCGCATTGTTCGCGGAGCCGTGCCAACGCTTAATGCTGCCCTCCTGGATAGCCGGCCAAGCGTAGCATTAGTCGTTTTCAAGCAGCCGGGGGCTTCCACGATACCGGTCAGCGAGAGCGTGCAACGGACGCTAACAGACACGCTGAAGCAACTGCCCGCCGGAGTCAAGTGGGTCAGCATCTACGACCAGGGGCATCTGGTCCATATCGTCGGCGCCGACTTGGGGAGGAACCTGGTCATCGGCGGCGTACTCGCCATCGGCGTTCTGGTGTGCGTTCTGGGCGGAGGACGCGGCATCTGGATTCTGGCCTTCAGTATTCCACTCTCGGTGCTGCTCGGAATCGCTTCACTCTATGCCGCCGGCCAGAGCCTAAACCTGATGACCCTCGGAGCGCTGACCATTGCGGTAGGCTTGCTGAGCGATGACGGGATCATTGTTCTCGAAAGCATCTATCACCGCTGGGAACAAGGCGACGAGCAATGGGCTGGTGTGATGCGAGGCCTTCGCGATATTGTCGGCCCCGACATTACAGGAACCCTTACCACGGTCTCGGTATTCATTCCATTGCTGTTTGTTGGAGGACTCGCGGGGCTCTTCTTCATTCCGTTTGCGCTCGCGATGACGATGTCGTTGCTGGCGTCGCTGTTGATCTCGATCAGCCTTATTCCCATCAGTCTGGGATTCCTCAAGGCCAAAGCTCGCACCAAGCAAACATCGGCAGGCCGGGCGCTCAATTATCTACGCACGCAAAATGAGCGTCTATTCAACCTCGTCGCAAAACACCCGAAACTCAGTCTTGCCGCCTGCGTATTGCTGTTGGTGGGCAGCCTGGCAGGATTGCTGCTGGTGCCCATAAATTTTCTGCCATTACCAAACGAGGGCGTGCTTCTCGAAAGCTTCACCCTCCCTCCTGGATCTTCATTGCTCGAAACCGAACGCGTCGTCATGAAAATGACCCAGCGCATCGAGGCAGACCCCGCCGTGGCTCACGTGTTCGCCCGCGTCGGCTCTTCCTCCAGCGGCACTTACACCGAGCCGGCTTATGCAGGCGAGATTCAGATCACCATCAAACCAAACGTCAATATGAACAGCCTCGATCAGATTAGCAATCGGATTCTCAAAGAGACTAAAACGCAAGCCGTGCAGACTTCGATTGATACGCCGACCATCGAACGAGTTGGCGAAAGTTTGTCCGGTCTGCCGCAGCCGTTCGTCATCGACGTCTTTGGCAGCGACATCGATGGATTGCGCAATCTGAGTCAGGAATTGGTTCAACGGCTACGCCCAATTCCCGCACTCACCGGAATCTTCAATAACGACGGCTATCTCATCACGGAATTGCAGATTACGCCGAGAATCACAGAACTTGCTGCTCGCCACATGACTCCAGCAGACCTCTACAGCCAGATTCAACCGCTTCTCAACGGCGAGATTGTTGCCGAAGTGCCGGAAGGCAATGTGCCGCTTGCTCTGTACGTTCGGATGGCCGGCGCTCCCGATCAGTCCATCGGCAATCTGTCGCGTTTGCCGATCCGGACCGACGGATGGACGCCCTTGGGGCAACTCGCGGATATCCGGATGGTTCCCACGCCGAATCAGATCCGCCATATCGATGGAGCGCGCTCGCTCGAGATCCTTGCCACTCCCACAGGTCCACTGGGTAGCACCATCTCGTCTGCGCGCAAGGCGCTTGCCGGACTCCAGATGCCTCCTGGCTACCGGTATCAATTTGGCGGCCTCTATCCACAACTTGAAAGCGCCGTGCTGGGACTGGCCGCTGCCGTTGTGGCGGCGTTTCTCTTGATGATCGCCATTATGATTTTGCAGTTCGATGGGATGCTCGTGCCCGGGCTGTTATTACTCCAAATTCCCCTCGCTTTCACCGGCGGCGCTTTAGCGCTCTTGATCAGCGGAGTTGGATTGAACGCGATTAGCCTGGTGGCTTTTCTCACACTAGTGGGAATTGGTCTGAATCACGGGATCGTGCTGCTCTATCGCACGCGACGCAATGAAGCCGAGGGGATGGCTCCTGAGGAAGCGGTAAAGGAAGCCGTGCATGTGCGCTTCCGCCCAATCGCACTCACCACGTTGACTGCCATTCTCGGAATGTTGCCGACGGCACTCGGCTGGGGGCAGGGCGCAGCGCCCGAACAAGGCCTTGCCGCCGTGATTCTTGGTGGGATTCTATGGAGCGCTCTCCTCAGTACCAATCTTCTGCCTGCACTCTATCTGCATATGCGTCGCCGGCAAATCGCAAGGGAGGGCCAGGCGTGAAGGCGCAAATTCCAATCCCGCTGAAACTTTCGACTGCCATTTTGATCATCTTTGCAATCAATGGCTGTGCAACTTACAAGCCTCACCCTTTGCCGACCGCGCCGGATTTGACCAACACGGTCGAACTCACGGTTCCCGCCACCCAGTTTGACGTACCCGGGCTGGAGCCCCACACCATCTCGCCTGAGGGACTCGATGTTACGGCCGTGATGACGCTCGCCGTCCTCAACAATCCCGATTTAAAAGCGGCACGTCTGCAGGCGAATGTTGCCCGAGCGCAACTCCTTGAAGCTGGCTTACTCCCGGACCCGCAATTTGGCGCAAGCTTCGCCACGTCGGCTCTGAATTACGGCGGCGTGCTCAGCCTCAACCAGGACATCCAGGCAATCCTGACCCGAGGCGCGGCCAAAGCAGCGGCCAAAGCGACGCAGACCCAAGTCCATCTCAATATTTTGTGGCAGGAAATTCAGGTTGCGGAAAGAGCCCGCGAACTGTTCATCCAGGCGCAGAGCGACCATCGCCTGCTCGGGGTCCTCAAAGCGAACCAGTCGCTCCTCGCCGAAAATTATCATCGGGCCCAGGCTGCCATGGAACGCGGCGATGAAACCTCTACCACCGTCGCCTCCGACCTGATCCTAGTGAGCGACGCGGATGCGGCTCTCCGGCAGGTTCAAATCGATAAAAATCTCACGCAGCATGCACTGAATGCATTGGTTGGGCTCGATCCGAATGCAGAGCTCCATCTGGTCGGCCAAGCGCAACTTCAACCCTTGACGCGCGCGAGACTGGAGGAAGCTGTTTCCGACCTTCCTCACAGACGGGTCGATCTGTTGGCGCTCCAGGCGGGCTATCAAAGCCAGGAAGAGAACCTGCGCCGAGCGATTCTTTCCCAGTTCCCCTCGTTGAGCGCGGGCGTCGACTTAGAACGGGACCCTGTGGAAGGAGTGAATGCAGTCGGTCCGGAGGTGACACTGACGTTGCCGCTCTTCAATCGCAACCGGGGTCAGATCGCCATACAACGTGCGACCCGCGACATGCTCCGACAACAGTTTCAGGCTCAATTGGATGCTGCGGCCAGCCAGGCGGACGAAATCTGGAAGGCGACCGAGATCATGAATGCACAACTCAAGGACCTCGATGCACAATTGCCCGAGCTAAAGAATACTGCAGCTGCAGCGGAACAAAGCCTGCACCAGAACTACCTCAATGCCGGGCTGTACGTATCGGCGCAATCGAACTTTTTGGCTAAACAGAGCGAAGAAATCCGACTGCGGGCATCACTGGAGAATGCACGGTCCACATTGTCCACTGTGCTCGGATTGCCGATGGCTTCGCCCGCGCACTGATCAAATTCATCGCGCGGTCTACGCAACAAGACTGGAGTTAAGAATGAAGCAATCCCGCCACTCGTCACCTATGATTCACTGCTGTCCCATTCGCACCACCTGCAAGCTTGCCGGTATTTCGGCAATTGCGTTTTGCAGTCTTCTGACTCGCAGCGCCGGAGCACAAAACGCTGCCAACTTGCCGGATTCTCCGCTTGCGCACGCAGTCGCGAGTATCTCTGCTCCTCAAACTGACTTTGAACACGATCCTGCAGCATCACCAAGATCCAAGACGGTAAACTCCGCCGGCAATGGGAAAGACGAGACGATTTGCGGGATCATGCATATTGGCCGGTGTATCAAGGATCTTGCAGAAGATGATAAAGGCATTTTTACCAGCCCACTTCGAGTCCGGACGAAGGATGCATACTGGATTGCGCCCTTGGGCGCGGCGACTGGGCTGGCTTTCGCGTATGACACAAATGCGGAGGCCGCCGAAGGGACCTTCGGCGCCGCATTCCTGACCGTTCGTGCAGACAAGGTATGAAACTTATGAGCCCCAACCCGGGACATATCTATCTCGACTTCAATGCCAGCACACCGATTGCGCCTGAAGTCCGCACGGCAATGGCTGAGATGCTGGCTGAGCCTTACGGGAATCCTTCGAGCAGCCATTGGGCAGGCCGGCCGGCAAAGGATGCCATCGAAAATGCGCGGGCCCAAGTCGCACGATTGCTAGGAAGCAAACCGAGCGAGGTCGTTTTTACAAGCGGCGGCAGTGAAGCCAACAATCACGCGCTCAAAGGGGTGTACTACGCTGCAAACCGGCGCGACGCACACATCGTCACGACGCAGATCGAACATCCCGCCTTAATCAATCCGTGCCGCTTCCTGGAGAAACTGGGCGCACACGTCACCTACTTGCCGGTCGATGCCTCTGGGCGCGTCGATCCAGAGGATGTCCGTCGGGCGTTGCGGCCTGAAACCGTTCTGATCTCGGTGATGCATGCGAACAACGAAGTGGGTACCATTCAACCGATTGCGGAGCTTGCCGAGATCGTGCGCGGCACGGGAATCCTGCTGCACACCGACGCCGCCCAGTCCATCGGCAAGATTGCCTGCAACGTTACAGAGTTGGGCGTCGATTTGCTTTCCGTGGCCGGCCACAAGCTGTATGCCCCCAAGGGAGTCGGCGCACTCTACATTCGTGAGGGTGTTTCCCTTGAGCCCCTGATCCACGGCGCTGGCCACGAGAACGGCCGGCGAGCCGGAACCGAGAATGTGTTATTGAACACGGCCCTGGGCGTAGCCTGCGACCTGGCAGCAAAGTGGGTCGGAATGGAATCTGTCAGGATTCTGCGGGACCACTTTTGGAACCGTCTCTGCTCCACGTTTGGAGACCGCGTCGTGTTGATCGGCCACGTGAAGGAGCGCCTGCCCAACACGCTAAATGTCGGCTTCGTTGAAAAGGTTGGTGCGGAACTTCTGAGCCGGATGCCGAGGATTGCCGCCTCCACCGGGTCAGCCTGTCACTGCGGTTCGGTCGAAATGTCACCCGTCCTGCGTGCGATGGGCATTCCGGAGAAGACTGCCATGGGAGCAATTCGCTTCAGTCTTGGCCGGGGGACCTCTCGCGAGGAGATCGATGCCGTGGTTGAAGATCTGTTGCGAATTGTTGAAGGATAGCGGAGTGACTTTCCTGCAAGTGATTCGTCACTCCGCTGCCGTGCTTCTCGGGCATCGTTAGTTAGAGCCCATTCGTGATGCGACCATCTTCCATTGCCCGCCGTCGAAGAACAACAGCCCGAACGCATGCATCGTGGAGCCGCTCGCGATGGACGACCCTCCGGAAATCGTGGTTCCAGTCTGCTGGTAGACCTTTACTGTGGTCGCTCCGGTCAGGGTGGTAAAGGCGGAATCAGAGGGCAGTGCCAGCGCGAAGCTTGTGGCTGCGCCGCTCGTGATCGTAGTCGCAACCGTGCCGCTCAATCCCTGCGGTTCCAACTCAAGGTTTGAGGCCGTCATGGTGCCGGCCATCGAGCCGCCGCCCATCATTCCGCCGCCCCCGCTCATCATGCTGCCGGAGCTGATGGGCATTACGCTCTGGCCCACGTAAACGTGGCTCGCGTCAAAAACCGGTGTAAAGGGCAGGCCGGACATGTCCATGTTGTCTTGGTCGATCTGGTACGTCGTGCTGCCGCTCAGATCAATGGTGACGCCCGCGGCAAAATAGGACGACATCATCCCAGTGCCGGCCCCGTTCTGCATGACCATGGTGAGCTGGGTAGGCGGCTGACCCGTGACCGCGGTGATGACGCCCCCGCCCATTGCGCCGCCGGAGCCCATCATTGACTGCACTTTGGTTGCAAGCATCGAACCGTCGGACTGCATTGTGGCGTCCACGATTGCCAGCATGCCGCTCGACATCGAGCTCATGCTGGTGCCGTCGAACACCGTGGACGAATTGGTCGCGAAAGTGAAGCTCTGTGCTGCCTGCATGGAGGTCATGCCGAACGAACTGCCCGAGACGCTCGAAACCGTGCCCATCATCTGCTGAATACCGCCATTGCTGGGATCGAGGGCGTTCCCCGAGCCCTGCATCCCGGAGGTGACGTGGAAAACGGGATTCATGCTCAGGTTGCCTCCGGAGCCAGCGGTCACGGAACTCGCCAGATCGAGATCGAAGCCCATCGCCATGGGCGTGGATCCGACTGTGATGGGGCTGCTGAAGGTTACATTTGCCGTCATCGGGCCGGAGATCGTCGCCTGAACCGCAGCCTTGGTTGTTGGGTCCATATACATCACGGTCGCGGAGCCGATCGTGATGGATGCGCCTGTGTATGTCCCCTGAGGCGCAGACACCATCGCCAGCGGCTGCATCGTTCCCATCAGGTGCATCATTTCCATCGGCGTCGAGGAAGAAACGACGGTGGCTGATCCATTGCTTCCGGTAAGCGACATGGAAGTGATGTTCATGGAAAAAGCGAGCATCCAGTCGGCGGGCGAGTCACCCATATTCACCTGGACAGGTGTCTTGGCCGCGGGAGTGGGATTCGATCCGGTACCGGAGGCGCTTCCGCCTCCGCCGCATGCCGTCAACAGGGATGCGAGAAAGAGGGCAAGACAGGCGATTGTTGCGGTGGTCGCTAATCTGTACTGGGCAGTTTTCTGCAAAGAGGGCGGCTGGTGGGGATTCATCTATGTTCTCCTGAGGAATAAACGGCACGCGGTTGCGGAACACTCACTTTCGTACTGCTCAACAGCAGCCGGTCATCCCAGTTTGTGCTTCGATTGGACAATGCCGCAGTCGCCGCCGTATGTGACCTGAATCACGCTTTTGGCGCTCCTATGTGGGCAGGCGGAGCGAGTTCACGAACGGGAGGCTGAATGTGGCGCAGATAAGGCACTCGTGTACCTGCTTCGATCGAGGAGAGCCGAGCGCACTCGGCCCTCGTCCTGCAAGGCAACGACTATGTTGACGACCATTTGTCTCCGGCTGTCGTCACCTCACCGGCTCTTCAGGGTAACCAGATATGAGATCAGGCTGTCGATTTCGGTTTGGGAAGCTGTTGTAGCTGGCATCGCACTGCCAGCTACCGGAGAGAGAATCTGCTTCTTCAACTCGCTGGCCGTTCTCCGGCTTCCGATCCCATCCAGCGGAAAGCTGGTGTTTCCCGCACCGGAAATCGAGTGACAGGCCGAACAGCTGAGTTTGTCGAACAGATCCCGGCCCGAAGGCACGCCGTTCGCAGCGCCCGCGCCATTCTGTTCGCCGGGTGTATGCGAATCGTAGTAAGCCAGAAACTCTGCAATTTCGCCGGCCTCGCGATCATCGATATGCGAGCTGGCCATATCCTGCATACGGCGCACTTCCTGTGTCCAGCCCGCCTCGGAACGCGACACATTCAGGCTCAGAGAAAGCGCATGGCATTCTGAGCATTTGCCCGCAAACACCCGGAAGCCATGCTGGATGTCGGGAGGATAAGTACTGACGTTGACGGTTGATTTTGCCGCGCCATGATGCCAAGGCGGCGCTGCCTGCGCGACAAAGACCGACACGACAGCCAATGCCGCAAGAGCTGAACTCGATAGAAACCAATTTTGCTTCATCGCCGATTCCTCGTCTCTGCCGTTAGAAGTTAAACTGAATATCCGCCTCATAGGTTCGATTGGCGCTGGAAGTGAACGCTACCGGGTCGATGCCGTGTAAGTTTCCAACGGCCAGACGCCCCACAATATTTCCTTCAGAAGTCAATGCCTTCTCGACGCCCGTCTGCCACTGCTCCAGATTGGCGGGGTGAATGCCGCTGGTCACATCCTGGCGTAGCCGGTCGTATCGTCCAGCCAACGCAAATCCACGCTGAATGTAGTAGTTGATCTCGGCGAAGTATCCGTTGGAAAGATAGCTGCCGGGAGCGCCGGTGACGGGATCTTCCCAATCGTCGTTGCCGTGCAGGTATCCGCCCAGCACGTCTACCTTGTCCCTGCCGATCATGTAGTTGGCAAAGGCGCCTTCGCGCCGGATGCGCCCGTAATAAGTGAATTGGTTGGCGAGGCCGGAGTTCTGAATCTGGTTCTTCTGGCCCTGATAGGTGACGAAACTGATGCCGCTTTCCGGCGCATACCACCAGTCGGCGTCAGCCCAGACATCTTTGCTGTTTTTACTCGAGTCGGACGTGAGGATTTCGCTGCCGTCGGCATGATCACCGTTTGTCACTTTGACGTTGACTCCGAAGATGTCCCTGTATCTCGACGAGGCCCACGTGTATCCGGCTTCGGCGGCGACCGGGGACTGGTCGAGCACAAAATTTGTCGGCCCCTGGTTCTCGAAGATCAGCGGTGCACTGGGAAGCAGGCTGTATACCTCTGCGGCACGAGTTCCGTCAGTTACTTGGAGGTGCTCCCGTCCCACAGTTGCATACCAGCTGCTTTTTGCATTGCCACCGACATACCCGATGTGGGCGTTGGGCATATTCGGATTGGTCTGCCCGTTGGTGACGATGTCAAATTCGGAGTAATAGAAAAACTGAGTATTCGGGATCCAGCCTCCGAAGTAAGCATTCCAGGATCCGACCTGAATGGCTGTAGTGGATGAGGGGGCCTGTCCCTGAGCCGTCGACCGCTGCGCGGAAAAGTTGAAATCGGAAACTGCCATAGAGGCGTTATTGGTGAGCCTCCATTCAGGTTCTTTCCGCACCAGATCGATAATCCGCTCGATCTCACTGTTGGGATCGAGAGATGCGGGAAGATGGTGCCCCAGCCGCTGGAACATATACCCCTGCTCATTCAACACCGGCGGAATGGTGTGGCAGGCATAGCACTTCAAGTGATATCTCCGCGCGTACTGCGGCACGGCGAGAGCGTTGCGCGGCGCAGCGGTAAGGAACAGCCACACGACTGCCCCAAAAGCGATGCCAAGATGCCTTCTGAATCTCATAACCTGATCCTTTTCTGTCCGAACGTCATCTGCCGAACGCCGGCCGCTGCGTCCACGGGCAGAGCCGGTGAACGCCAACGGCGGCGCTCGCTTCTTATTTGGAACTGGCAGAGAAAACCCGCGGAGCCGCTTCGGCCTTCCCGCACGCCAGATGCGGGATCAGCACGGTTCCGTGTGGCCCCGGGGATACTGTCGTAGACAGAAACTCAGATTAGGAAGGTACAGAGAACGGTCTGCAGCCGTCGGGTACAGCTTCGGCCGGGCAGAGGCGAACCACGCGTCGCGCTCCGGAAAGACGGAAGGACGGCTTCGGCCCGGATCATGTGCCCAACTGATGGGTCCAGCGAGTTCTGTGGCCCGGTAACAAGAATGGCCGAACTCATAGGGAGCGGAGAACGAGTGCAGCAAGCTGTGCGGGCAACGGCTCTACTGAAGCGGCTACCCGCCGGGGTTGCCATTGCCCGCATCATCATCGGGCAATGGGGGCCGCAGCAAGCCATGGATTGTGCAGGCTGACCGCAGGGAGTCGCGGGCAGCGCGGGTGCGATGGCAATAACCGCGATCACCAGGCTGGCAACGGATTTGACAAGGCACTTCATGTTAACCTGCCATCCTCTTCGAGACGCGCATCCGTGGTCAGTGATAACAATCACGCACGATTCAACGTATGATCATTTCGCACACGGCCTTACATGGGCATGTTGGCTGGCATTTCTGGCTTGATCTCCTGGACCGCTTCGACTTTCACCGTGTCTCTATCGAGCGCGCCCTCAATTCGCACGCGCTTGCCGGCAAGGGGAGCGACTGCCTGCGGCTTCCCATCCAGGTTGTAGATCTTGTCCTTTGTGACGAGCACGTAGTGGGAGTTGTTCCGGATACATTCCTTGACACACTGTGCGGGTGTCTTGCCGGTTGCCATGTGCTTTCTGCCGCACATGGAGTCGCTAATCACTCCTTCGAGAGGCTGAGACGCATAGACCCGCGAAAAAGCGGGGAAAATTACGATCGCGAGGGCAGCGAGAGCGAGTATGAGATTCTTCTTCATTTGATTCTCCTTGAGGTTGATGGAGTTGCGCGATACAGTTCAGTGGTTGACAAGACTTCACGTACATGGGAATCCTTCGTTCTCTATCACTGCTGAGCCAGTTTCGTGACCGTCTGTGCAATGTCACGCGCCATGACAGTGAGAGTCTGCTGGGTTTGCTGATGCGGAATCTCGGCAAGCTTGCAGCTATTCGCATGCCCCGCAGCTTCGGATGACTCGAAATCCATGGAGCTACGGCAGCGGCCGCAAATCACGGCTCCATCCTGCACCTGGTTTGAGCGGCGTTCGTGGTAGCAAAATCTGCAGGCTGCGACTGCAACATGGACACTCTGGCTCTGTGTGCGCTCGACGACGAACCGCACGCTGTGCCCGGAAACCTCCGTTTCGAACAGATGCAGCCGATTGGGGCGCAGCTTGTCGGTCTCCAGGTGCAGATCGTCGCCCGCGACGAGCTTCTGAGGATGATCCGTCCAGAGCAGTTTCACTATGACCAGGGCCGTAAGTGAAAGCGGTATGGCGAGGATCACCAATACGGGCCACAACAGTCGCCAGTCCCTGCGTAGGGAATCGTTAGCGGATTTCGGCTTGATTCGGTGATGGCTCATTCCGTCAATCTCCTGCTGGATACATGGCCTCGGTGTCCGGATACTCTTGCGTTGGAAACGGAAGCGCTGCCCGGACAATGCAACTGTCAGGAACCCCGAGTTCGCAGAGATTTCTTCAGGTTGTGCACTGCATCAGTTGTTCCTTTCCGCAACCGCAAACACAGCGCTACCGGCATTCTCCCGCCGGGCTGAGACCTGCTCCATCCCCGGAGACTTTGTCAGCCGCGCTATTGCGGAGAAGACAGCAGGGACGTAGTTTCTAGTTTCGAGGGGCAGCAGGCCGAGGGAACTGAGAGCGGTGAAGTCCGCACTCCGGCTCTTTTCGATGACGCGCTGAAGATTCTGCTCCCCGGTGTTGTACGCCGCAAGCGCCAGCGGCCAGGAGCCAAACTCGGAGTGGAGATCACGAAGATAGCGCGCCGCAGCGAACGTGGATTTTTCGATATCGACACGGTCGTCCTCGCTCGCATCGACGGTCAATCCGTATCGGCGGGCGGTATCGGGCATGAGCTGCCAAATCCCGCGGGCGCCTTTGGGAGAAAGCGCCATGGGATCTCCGTCGCTTTCAACAAGAACCACCGCGGCCATTTCCTCCGGGATCCCAACTTCGCGCAGGATCGGGTCAATCACCGGTTGCAGTAATGTCATTCGAGACGGCACAGTCTTCGCCGACGCAACTCGCCAGCCACTGTCATTGTGGAGGACCGTAACAGCTGCGCGCGTGCTATTCGGTCCCGAATCCGCAACAGAGCCCGACTGAGCAGCGGAAGCAAGAACTCCATCTGCTGCCTGCTCCAGGGAGGCGTTCCAATTCGCAAATGGAGAATCGACTGAAGCGCTTCCCTGGCTACCAGGCGCGGCCTCCTGACTCCATATGGAGATGCCCGAAAGGAGAAGGCAAAGGCCGGTTATACCTACATGGCGGGCGGCCCGCACGGCAGAATGCACCCGGAAGGTCGAAAGCGCATTCAACCGGATCGGTCTGTGTCTCCGAAAATTCATTTCATTCCTCACGCATTCCGGACCAAAGCAGCTCCTTTCCGGAACTGCAATTTGTCGTTTATCGATTCGGCTCCGCCTCGACTTTCTGGATCAACTTTTGGACAGATTCGCCCTGGACCTTTCGGATAAGATCCTCCGCTTTCTGCCGGTCGACGTAATCCGGATGAACTTTCAATAATCTTTCCCAGCACTCGATCGCGGCCTGGTCATCATGTTTGCCCTGCCACTTCACAATGCCCAGGTTGAAGAGTGTGTTGGCGTAGTCCGGTTGGGAGCTTAACGCAGTTTCGTATTGCTGAATGGCTTGATCCGGATTTCCGGAGTACCAGATTGCTGTTCCCATATCCGTTCGGACGCTTGCGTCCTGAGGCCGAAGTTCGAGGTACCTCCGGTAGTAACCGATTGCCTTGTAGTAATCGCGATTGTCGTAGTACGCATTGCCGAGGTTGACCAGCAGATCGGGATCGTTGGGGTTGTTCTCGAGACGCCGCAGAAGCGGCTGAATCGTGCCGTCGAAGTTGGTCGATGTGCTGGAAGCCGATCCCTGATCCGCGCCGGATGGGCTTGCGCCTCGTGCCGGGGAGGAGGAGTTGCGAAACAGGTATCCGAGGACAATGCCCAATACGAGTACAACGAGTACCACCATACCGACCTGACCCGGTCTCCAGGAGTTGGACTGCGATGGAAGAACGCTGGACGATGAAGCCTTCATATTTGCCTCCAGGTCGCCCAGACTGTTTGGGTCAGCCTTCCGAGCGTTGCCATTCTTTTGTGTTTTAGGCATGACTCGCCTCGGCACGGCGCTCATGCCTCATCTGCCACCCGCGCCACATTTCGTAAATCACGGGGATCACGATCAGCGTCAGAATGGTTGACGTCACCATGCCGCCCACCATGGGAGCGGCAATGCGCTTCATGACATCGGCGCCGGTGCCATGGCTCCACATGATGGGAAGCAGGCCGGCGATGATGGCCGTGACGGTCATCATCTTGGGACGAACGCGCATCACCGCGCCCTCGATGATGGCGTCGTAGAGATCCTGGCGCGTGGTCATGGTTCCCTGCGCCAGTCGCCGGTCGTACACCTCGTCGAGATACACGATCATCACCACGCCAGTTTCCGAGGCCACGCCAGCCAGAGCGATAAACCCGACCCACACAGCGACGCTCGTGTTGTAACTGAGCAGATACAGCAGCCAGAATCCCCCGATCAGCGCAAACGGCAGTGAGAGCATGACAATCATGGTCTTGGCGAAGGAGTGAAAATTGGTATAAAGCAGCACCAGGATGATCAGCAGCGTGAGAGGAATGACGTACTTGAGGGTCTGCTTCGCGTGCTCCATGTACTCCCATTGGCCGCTCCAGTTGAGGTAGTACCCTGGCGGCAGCTTGACCTTCTGGTTGACGACCTGCATGGCGTTGTGGACATAGGTGCCGATGTCGACACCCGCCACATCTACATAGACATAGCCCACGGGAATCGCGCCTTCCGTCTTGATGACAGGCGGGCCCATGGTTACCCGGATGTCCGCGAGTTGGGTAATCGGCACCTGCGCCCCGCCGGGAGTTGCAACCAGCACCCTGTCGAGCGCCTGGGGATCGGTGCGGAAATCGCGCAGATAACGCACATCCACGGGATAACGTTCGCGGCCTTCGATGGTGGTGCTAATGTTCGTACCGCCGATCGCGGTTTCAATGACGTCTTCTACGTCAGCCACCGTAAGTCCATAACGAGCGATCGCGTCGCGGTTGATTTTGAAGTCCAGATAGTAACCACTGGCTGCGCGCTCCGCATAAACATTGCGGCTGCCCGGAAGATTACGCAGCGCATCCTCGATCTGTTCTCCGATGTTCTGGATCACAGCCAGATCGGGCCCGAAGATCTTGATGCCAACAGGGGTGCGAATGCCGGTCGAAAGCATATCGGTCCTGCCTTTGATCGGCATGGTCCAGGAGTTGGAAACACCTGGGATGTGTATTGCCGCATCCATCTGGCTGATCAGCTTCTCCGGGGTCATGCCCTTCGGCCACTGATCTTCCGGCTTCAGAACAATCGTGGCCTCGCCCATCTCGAGTGGAGCGGGGTCTGTGGAGGTGCGGGCCCTCCCTCCCTTGCCGAAGACGGAAACCACTTCCGGGAACTGCTTGATGATCTTGTCTTCAAGCTGTGTGGCTGCAGTCGTCTGAGTGATCGACTGCCCGGGAAGTCCGCTGGGCATATAAAGCAGACTGCCTTCGTACAAGGGCGGCATGAACTCCGACCCAAGACGGCGGACGGGCAGAACGGTAATTGCCAGGGCGGCCAGAGCCAGCAGAATCACGGTTTTGGGGAACTTGAGTGCCAGGTGCACGAATGGCTTGTACGCCCAGATCAGGAAGCGATTCACCGGGTTCTTATGTTCGGGCGCGATCTTGCCGCGAATGAAGAGCGTCATCAGCACCGGCACTAGCGTGACCGACAGCAAAGAGGCAAAAAGCATGGAGAAGGTCTTGGTGTAGGCCAGCGGCTTGAACAGCCGTCCTTCCTGCGCCTGCAGCGAAAAGACCGGAATGAACGACACGGCAATAATCAGCAGGGAGAAGAACAGCGGCTTGCCGACCTCTTTAGCGGCGCCAAGGATCACTTCGTTGCGGTCTTCCTTCTTTCCTCCGGCTTCCCACTTTTCGAGGTGCTTGTGCGCGTTCTCGATCATTACAATAGCCCCGTCCACCATGGCGCCGATGGCAATGGCGATGCCGCTCAGCGACATGATGTTCGAATTGAGATGGATGTAATACATCGCAATGAACATCATGAGAATGGCGACGGGAAGCGTCAGGATCGCAACCAGCGCGCTGCGCACATGGAAAAGGAAGATCAGGCAGACGATGCTGACGATGATCATTTCTTCGATGAGCTTCTCCCTGAGCGTGGCGATGGA
>JAKAJO010000053.1 GCA_021813745.1 Acidobacteriota bacterium | reverse complement strand
GTGTCGATCGAGTGCATCGACCAGGCGGTAATACAACGGCTGTGGCAGGATCTCTTTCAGATCGAAGGTGTAGGTATCGCGGTATCCGAACACAAGCAGGTGATAGGGATCGGGGGCAGATAAGGTCTGGAGGTCAGCCCAGCGCCAACTGCGGCTGTCACCGGAAGCGCCGGTTACATAATCGATACCGCCATTGCGGAGCCGCAAAGTGCCGTTTGTACCGCCCCTGAGAGTCCGATGGTGGGCGGGAATTTCAATTCCTTGCGCCGTTGGATCGGGAACGGCATTCTGTGATGGCCGCTTGACTTCCTTGGCTAACTCTGCCGCTACCTTAGGAGGAACGGTATCGGTCAAATCAAATCTGTATCGCTCGACTCCAGGGAGATACCTCTTCCGGTTCTGGTATGTTTCGATGGTCAGACTGCGGCGCGTTAGAAGGAATGACTGCACGTCCAGGTAGTGCAATATCATCGTGTTCCCCTTCCCGGATCGGAATTCGATGCCGTCGGCGCCGATGCTGAGATCGCCCTTCTCCCTCCCTGCAATATGGTGCAGTCTCGCCGGCGATTGCCAGGTGATGATGGGCATTTCGGAGCCAGCCTGGACGCGACTTTGCGCAAGCCCGACGTCTGTGCCTTGAAGGCAAAACCACAGGCCGGCGAAAAGCGCCAGGCCAGACAATTCACGCCGCTTCGAACGCGTTCGATTCATGATCGATACAACTCCTGAAAACTCAGATTTAAAGTCAACAAAGGCAAATTCTTCGCCGAGTCAAAGTGCCGAGGCACGCTCCATGGAGACGCGACAATACACAGCGAGATCAGCTACTCATGCTGGAGAAAGCGGCGCTGGCGAAGATCAGATTTGGAAGGTGCAAAGGACGGACTGGGAGTGTCTGAACGACTCCCGGTCGGGCGGGATATAGCTTTCTATCACGCGAACGGCTACGATCAACGCAAAACCGGCGAGCGGGTGGTCCACAAGCGCCACAGCGCTCGATTCTCGCGTCGCTGGTGCAATCGCAACCAAAGCAGGCGCGCTCGGAGATATCTGGCAGCCGCATTTCATCGAAGTGCCGGACTCGATCCGAGATTGCGCGCGGGCCCTCTTCATTGCCGTCATCATCTGGCATCCCGCTGCGCAGCACATCGAAGACTTCGCCTGATTCTGGCACGGCGTCGCCGCATACAGCGGTAAAGACCCGACTCCCAAGACTAAGAGGAGCATCGTCACGACGACTTTGGAGAAGAATCTCATGCCAGTGTACTGAGAATGCCAATTCTTTCCGCTCCAGTCTGTGACCCATGTCACAAGTTGGAGATTGGAGACTTTTCCCTCAAGACTTCGACTGGCACCGATCCAGTTACCAATCGAAGAGAATCAGGGACAAGGGCTACGCGGGCCACACATAAGGAGTCTTGGCAATCCACCGCGTCATTGTCGGTTGGATGCGTGGTGCCGATTTCCTCCGTAGCGTGGCCCGCGGCACCGCTTCGCGCTACACCGTCACTCCCATTTCGCGCAGGAACCTTTGCTGCTCATGTTGCTCGGCCTCGATCGCCTTCTTCGCTTTTTCGAGTCCCTTGAAGAGCAGCTTTGTATCCTGGGTCTGTCCAAAACTCTCGGTAATTGTGGAGAGCGCTTTCGCCATCGCATTGTTGATTTTGTCGAGTCCATACACTGCATTCCTGAGTCCGGAATGCTGCGCGCCGGAAAGACTCGCGAGGAACGCGTGGCGGTCAAGATTGTCGGTGACAAGTGCGGCCTTGAACATATCGATCTCATTTGAGAGGTCTTCGAGCCCGCGCAATTCCGATCTTTGACGGATGTCCTCCAGTTCCCGATTCATATTGGCCGTTCTCTGAGTCCACGAACGCAACTGCGCCGACTGCTCGTTGCTTGCCTGGACAGCAATGGCCCTTTGAAAATCATTCATGGCTCCGCCGTAGCCAGGAATAGGTCCACCGCTACCCGAGGGCCAGCCGCCATGCTGATGCTGAGCCAGCATCGGGTAAGCGGCAATGATTAGAACAGCCGCAGCTATCAGTGCATGCGGTTTATTCATTGCGTTTGTCTGGCTCCCCTTCGAGATCCCTGATGTTCCAAGTGCGAAACCGCCGATCATTACCATCCCCCAAGCTGACGTGGGGGAACGCCATAGTCGCAATCGCGGGGTTCAGAACAGGAACCGTGTCTACCCCAAGGATCTTCCGTTGCTATTTCGTCATCGCGACGGAATGGCGCAACAACCGCCGGTCGAGGCACACGATCCCAGAAGGCAAGGAAGGCCGATACTCGTGTTCCACGCAGCATCTCCATCACCCCTGCACCTCCTTCGTATACTCCACGCTAAGGTGGTCCCGTGGCCGTTCAGGAATCCCAAGCTCCAGCATGACCCTGCGCATCCGACGATTCAACTCCTGGCCAAGTGCACGAATCCCTAGCGATGCCTCCGGTCTCAGTGACGGCTGCTTGAGAACCGACACAGTTGTGACATCGGCATTCTGATACACAGCCAGGCTAAACGGAACCATCAGTCCTCCGTTGGAATCGCTGAGCAGCGCCTGATAGGCCGAGAATGAATGCCACACTATCAGTACCACATACCGTGATGTCGCCAACCCAACGACACTCTCCAGTTCGCGGCTGAAATCCACTTCTGCAAGAATCCGAAACTCATGGCGGGGCAGCTCGATGCGCAACAACCCGAGAGTGCGGTCAAAGCCACCTTCCGTCTGAACGGCGATGACGTTTTCCGGCGGTGCGATGATAGTCATTCGGCTGCCCCTGCCCATGGAGAAGCAAGCACGGTGCCAATCTTCTTCTCGGCCAAAAACTCACCAACTGTGTTAGGCCGGTGCACGGATGTCCGCTTCTGGACTGGCTTTGACAGGCACACACTGTATTGTGTTTCGCGAGCATGGATTGCCGGCGGCCATCGGAGAGCATCCCGAATTGCCTGATATCGTCCACCGGCTGGCGTATTTGGCACAGCGAGGCCGACTCCAGAACTTATCATGCAAATCTCTTGACCATAAGTACCCGACACGCATCGTGGCTGAAGTTCAGCAAACAGCAGAATGCCGGTCAGCATTGGCTCGCGCTTACAAAGTGCGGCTGAAGCAGCCGCGACAGTCCCACCTAGCCGGCCATCACGATCCTAAAATGAATGGGAGTACCGGAATCGAAAGACTCTGTTGTGGATGCTGCTATTGCGAACTCCTAAAAAGGGTGCCTCGCCGTCGGCCCTAACTGCTGCGCAAAGAGCACAAACATCGTTGCTGCAGAGCCGATAACAGCTTTTCTCTCGCCGTATCCGCCCGAAGCGCTCCCCTGCCAAATTCGGGCGTATGTTGATCCGGAGATTCTCCAACCCGTCAACTGCTGGAGGGCTTGATTGGCGAAGGCGAACGCCAATGACATGAATTCAAAATTGTGGAAACGGAGCCCTTCCAGAACGCAATGAGCTTCGTGCAGTTGGCCAAATACATCGTCCTCTGCACACAGTTCTGCAAGAGGCGACCTTCTGGGAGACGCTTTTCGAGCTTTCCTCTCTGACGATTTTCTCAATCGGCCTCAGCGACGGTCGCAAGCCTCTGCACCTTGCTGTGCTTTAGCGAGTACCCAAAGTAGATCATCAGCCCTATAACCAGCCAGATGATCATCACCACCCACGTAATCAGCGCCAGCTGCGTCATCAGGTACAACGCCGACACAACTCCCAGGAACGGCACCAGCGGCACCAGCGGCGTTTTGAACGGCCGGTGCAAGTTGGGATGCCGCACCCGTAGCACCCACACGCCCGCGCTCACAATCGTGAACGCAAGCAGTGTCCCGATATTCACCAGGTCGGCCAGCCGGTCGATGGGCAGAAACGCCGGCGCAAGCGCCGCGAACAACCCGAACACAATCGTCGTGATCCACGGCGTGCGGAACTTCGGATGAATGGCCGAAGCCCACTTCCACAGCAGCCCATCCTTCGACATCGAATAGAACACGCGGGACTGCCCCAGCAGCATGACCAGCATCACCGTGGCCAGCCCGAAGACGGCACCGATCTTCACCAGTATTGATCCCCAACTTACGCCGGTCGCGTCAATGCCCAGCGCCACCGGAGCGCCCACGTTCAGCGTCTTGTA
>JAKAJO010000118.1 GCA_021813745.1 Acidobacteriota bacterium | reverse complement strand
TGCGTGATGAAGGTGGCTGCGGCGAATCGTTATGAACATCGTGGGCCTGCGCGGGTGTTTGATTGCGAAGAGGATTGCTTTGCGGCGGTGCAAACGGGGCAGATCAAGCCAGGCGACGTGCTGGTGATTCGCTATGAAGGACCGAAGGGCGGGCCCGGCATGCGCGAGATGCTGCAGGTTACGGCCGCTATTTCATCCAATGCAGAGCTCAGCGCACACGTTGCTCTGCTGACCGACGGCCGGTTCTCCGGTGCGACGCGCGGGATGACGGCAGGACATGTGGCTCCGGAAGCTTTCGTGGGTGGACCGATTGCCGCAGTGCGCGAGGGCGACATGATTTCCTTTGACATTCCAAACCGCAAGCTGACGCTTGAGATCAGCGAAGAAGAAATGAAGACACGGCTGAAGAATTTTCAACCGCCGGCGCTGCGTTGGCCCCGTGGCGTCTTCCGCAAGTATGTGGATCAGGTGAATTCGGCATCAAAGGGCGCAACGACTTAATGAGCGCGATGTGAAGCCGGACAGAATCGGACGAGTATCGACAAAGGAGTCTGACATGGGAAGCAAGAAGCATTCGCAGTCATCGAACGTTCAGTTGACAGCACCGACGCGTTTGACGGGGGCAGAGATCATCTGGGCCACGCTAGCGGGCGAAGGTGTGACAGATGTGTTCGGCTATCCGGGGGGTGCGATTCTTCCGGCATACGATGCGCTGCGCAAGTTTCCCATCCGGCATACGCTGGTGCGACACGAGCAAGGCGCATCGCACATGGCAGACGGCTATGCGCGCGCCTCAGGCAAGCTCGGTGTAGCGATTGCAACCAGTGGGCCGGGCGCGACGAATCTCATCACCGGGATTGCGACGGCGATGCTGGACTCGATTCCAATGTTGTGCATCACGGGGAACGTATCGAGCAAGGTGCTGGGCACGGATGCATTTCAGGAAGTGGACATCACGGGCATTACTTTGCCGGTGACGAAGCACAACTTTCTGGTGAATCGCGCGGAGGATATTGCTTCCACGATTCGACATGCGGTGCAGATTGCAACTTCAGGAAGGCCGGGCCCTGTGCTGGTCGATATCACGAAGGATGCCCAGCAAGCTACGGCGCTCTTTGACTTTGAAGCAGCAAAGCCGAAGCCATATCGTCCGCATCCGATGCTGCGCGTGGAAGCGGGTGGACTGGAGCAGGCGGCGGATTTGATTTGCAGTGCGAAGCGCCCGGTCATCCTGGCGGGGCACGGCGTGATTGAATCTGGCGCAATGGAGCAGGTGCGAACCTTGGCGGAGCGTGCGCAGATTCCGGTAGCTTTGACGCTTCTGGGCCTGGGCAGCTTCCCTGCTTCGCACCCATTGAATCTGGGCATGATGGGAATGCACGGTGAGGCGTGGGTGAATCATGCGATTCAGGAAGCGGACCTGCTGATTGCCTGCGGCATGCGCTTCGATGATCGTGTGACCGGCAAGACGTCAAGCTATGCGTTGAATGCGAAGAAGATTCACATCGAGGTCGATCCAGCGGAAATCAACAAAAACATCAAGGTGGACGTTGCCCTCGTCGGCGATCTGCGAGCGGTGCTGGAAGAGTTGCTGCCGCGGATTGCGGGGCGCGATGGCGGCACATGGCTGCAGACGATTGATCAGTCAAAAGGTGCTTCGTCTGTGCGTGATATCAAGAACCTGCCTGACTCCGGCCATTTGTATGCTGCGCACGTGATGCACGACCTTTGGCGAATCACTGGCGGAAATGCGATTGTTGTGACCGATGTAGGGCAGCACCAGATGTGGGAAGCACAGTATTTTCACCACGAAAAGCCGCGGACGCTCATCACTTCCGGCGGACTGGGAACCATGGGATTTGCACTTCCCGCGGCCATAGGCGCAAAAACGGCATGCCCCGACCAGGAAGTGTGGGTCGTTGCTGGTGACGGCGGATTCCAAATGACTTCGGCTGAACTGGCGACAATTGTGCAGGAGAAGATCAAGATCAACATCGCCATTATCAACAATGGATATCTGGGCATGGTGCGGCAGTGGCAGGAGTTTTTCTACGAGCGGAATTATGAGGCGACGCCGCTGGTGAGCCCCGACTTTGTGAAGCTGGCGGATGCGCACGGGATTCCGGCGAGGTCTGTCCACACGCGTGGGGAAGTGGCAGAGGCGGTGCAGGAAGCACGTTCCGCAAAGGGACCCTTCCTGTTGAATTTCATGGTCGAGAAGGAAGACTCTGTGTATCCGATGATTCCTGCTGGTAATGCTCTGCACGAGATGATCCGCCGGCCGGGGCAGAATCCGCTGGTGGAGAGCGTGAACGACTAACGGGAAAGAAGGGCCATCATGCTGCATACATTTGTTGCGTACGTTGAGGATTTGCCAGGTGTGCTGACGCGCGTGGCATCGCTTTTTCGCAGATTGAACATCAATATCAGTTCTCTGACAGTTGGCCGGAGTGAACGGCCTGGACTTTCGCGGCTAACGCTGGTCTGCGACGCCTCGGCCGAGGCGGGCCACCGGATTCGCGCAAGCCTGTACAAGCTGGAAAATGTTGTTGATGTTGACGACATTGCGCAGGCACCGAACGTGACGCGCGAGCTGGCGCTGATCAAAGTCGCCGCGTCGACCAAGACGCGGTCGCAAATCTTTGAGCTTGTGGAGGTGTTCCGCGCGCGCATTGTCGATCTGACGGCCGAGTCACTGATGATTGAGATGACGGGTGTGGAAAGCAAGATTGAAGGCCTGATCGAAATTTTGCGGGCAAGTGATTGCCGGATACTTGAGTTGTGCCGCAGTGGCAAGATGACGATGCGGCGAGGGCATCATACGTCAAGCGTGCTGAAAGCGATGGGCGCGAAGGGCGATGAGAAGCCGCTGGAGGAAGAGGAAACGGCAGCGGTCGAAGCGGAATTTTGAGCTGCATGTGTTTGCAGACTCCCAATGTAACCCCGAACACAAAGGAAGAATTGAGAACATTATGGCCAAGACTTACTACGATCACGACGCCGACCTTACGCTTATCCAGGCCAAGAAGGTCGCCATTATCGGCTATGGCTCACAGGGCCATGCGCATGCCCTCAACCTGAAGGACTCCGGAGTTCAAGTAAAGGTGGGTCTAGCGGCCAACTCCAAATCGATTGCCAAAGCGCAGAAGGCCGGGCTGGAAGTGGACACTGTGGCCAATGCGACGGCATGGGCAGATGTGGTGATGATTCTGACGCCAGATCAAACGCAGGCGAAGCTCTACTCTGAAGAGATCGCGCCAAACCTGAAGCCAGGAACGCTGCTGCTTTTTGCGCATGGCTTCAACATCCACTTCAAGACCATCGTGCCTGCCAAAGACATCGACGTTGCATTGGCAGCGCCGAAGGCGCCAGGTCATCGGGTGCGTGAAGTGTTCACAGAAGGCGGTGGCGTGCCGGGATTGATTGCTGTGCATCAGGATGCGACCGGCAAGGCTCATGCGCTGACGCTGAGCTACCTGAAGGGTATCGGCTGCACACGTGCAGGCGTGCTGGAAACAACCTTCAAGGAAGAAACCGAGACAGATCTGTTCGGCGAACAGGCCGTGCTGTGCGGTGGCGTGAGCGCGCTGATCAAGGCGGGCTACGAGACGCTGGTGGAGGCGGGATATCAGCCGGAGAGCGCGTACTTTGAGGTGCTGCACGAGCTCAAGCTGATCGTGGACCTGATCTATCGTGGGGGGCTGGCGTATATGCGCTACTCGATCTCAGACACGGCAGAGTGGGGCGACTACGTGAGCGGCCCGCGCGTGATCAACGAGGAAAGCCGGAAAGCAATGAAGGGTATCCTGCAGGACATTCAGGATGGCAGTTTTGCGAAGCGCTTCCTTGCCGACCAGAACTCGGGCCGGAAGGAATTCCTTGCCTTCCGCGAAGCTGAGGCCAAGCATCCGATTGAGATTGTCGGAAAGAGGCTGCGCGCTTCGATGCCCTTCCTTGACCCGGTCACCGTCGAGGAAGTCGCCAAGAACCGCTAGCTGTTCTTTTGGATGGTGTGCTGCGGTTGAAGGGTACGGGCTTTAGCCCCTGCGCCCAGCCCACCACAAGAAATGGGTGTCCCATCCATGCCGCGCCCTAGCGGCATGGATGGGATCGCACCAACCCTGCCAAGCGCCTTGTCCTCTTAAGCGAAAGATGCCTAGACTCCGGCACGCGCAATGCGTTGGGGTCATCGCAGCGAAGGATCTGCTTCTCGCAGCCGCCGCCGATTGCCCCATCCACCCTCACACTTTACAATTCCGCTCGTGCCGAAACTTTCCCCGGTCTCACGCCGCACGTTTCTCTCCACCGCCCTTGCAGGCTCTGCCGCCACCCTTGCCGGTGCCCAGGTATGCCAATCCTCACCTGATGAATGGACCCCTGAGCGTGCCCAGGCCGCGCTCCGCAGCGCCACCGGAACCAGTCTCGTCCTGCTCGGCACCGGCGCCGGCCCCGTGGAAGGCCGCCCGCGTCGCATGACATCTCATGTTCTCGTCAGCGACGGTGCGGCCTACATCGTGGACTGTGGCCTTGGCGTCACCACCCAGCTCGCCCGTACCGGAATCCCCTTCTCCACCGTCCGCTCCATTTTCATCACCCACCACCACCCCGACCACAACGTCGAATACGGGCCGTTCCTGCTGCTCCGCTGGGTCAACCACAACACGCAGGCCCCTTCCGCCTACGGGCCGCCACCGCTCATCCAGATGACTCGCGACTATCTCCGCTCCATGGACACGACCATTCGCTTCTGGTCGGAGGATTTCGAGTACCCGCCCCTCAAGGTGGACGAGGTACACGAAGTCACCGGCTCTGGGCCCGTCATGAAGG
Organism: Acidobacteriota bacterium; assembly: GCA_021813745.1. Lineage (GTDB taxonomy): Bacteria > Acidobacteriota > Terriglobia > Terriglobales > Acidobacteriaceae > Telmatobacter. Next base: position 16,750 of record JAKAJO010000118.1, on the reverse strand, counting down.
ACCAAAACGTCCGCGTCACCTCGGTCCTTGTGCAGCATCCGCCCGTGCACCCCGCCCTCGGCTACCGCTTCGACTTTGCCGACCGCTCCATCGCCTTCTCCGGCGACACGGTCCCGCTGGAAGCCGTGGCCCGCTTGGCCCGCGGAGCCGACGTGCTCGTTCACGAGGCCATCGACATGGACGCCATGGACCACCATGAGCGCGCATACGATGACCCCGCCGAGTACAAAATCGTCATGCGTCACATGCGCGCCGATCATTCACCCATTGAGGACGTCGGCCGCATCGCACAGGAGGCCGGCGTCAAGACGCTTGTCCTCTCCCACCTTGCTCCCAGCATCGGTGTTCCAGACGAGACCTGGCGTGCCGGCGCCGCAAAGCAATTCAGAGGCAACATCCTCGTCGGCCACGACCTCATGGTCATTTGAATGGCCCCAGGCGCGCAGGCGTTTCGGGGATCTTTTCCACCCAATGGAAATGCGGCTGCAGGCAGACGGAGCCTTACGCAAACCTAACGCGGTCTGTCAAAGGTGGAAGGTTTTACCTTGCTGCAGTGAGAGCCTGCACGGAGACCAGCATATCTTCTTTGCGCATGACGAGGTTCGTCGCGTTGAGCGTTGCAAGCTCGAAGCCGTGGCCATGGGTGATGGCATCGGTCGGGCAAGCTTCAACGCAATAGCCGCAGAAGATGCAGCGGTTGTAGTCGATGTTGTAGACCTTTGCATATCGCTCGGAGGATGAGATGCGATTCTCGGCCGTATTCTCTGCCGCTTCGATGTAGATGCAGTTGGAAGGACAGGCGGCCGCGCAAAGGAAACAGGCTACACACTTCTCCAAGCCATTCTCATCTCGCTGCAGCTGATGGGCACCGCGGAAGCGCGGTTGAAACTGGGCACCACGCATGGGGCCGGGACCGTCAGGATAGTTTTCAACCTGAGTTGGTTCAAAGATCTCCCGGAAGGTGATGCTCATGCCTTTGGCGATAGCCGTGATGTTGCCCACAATCGACATGCAACCAGTATACGATGATGGCCGGGGGTGTTTCATGGCAGGTCGGGCTATGCAAAAAATCCTGCTGTTTCTGGGCGTGGGACTGCTGGCGACCGCGGTCCATAGTCAAGAACACGCGAGCGAACCGATGGGACCTCCGCCGGAACCCGATTTAAGCCGCGTTCAGCAGGAGATGGCTGAAAAAGCTGCGGTTGCGCCTATGCGAATTAGATATGAACGGAAGTCGGCCGAATGGACCGCAGCTAAGCTGGAGGCCTTGCCGCAGACGAGCATCACCGTATACAACGCGCACAGCAAGGCGAATGAAACCTACAAAGGTGTGCCAGTGCTGACCCTGCTGACTCAACTGGGCTTTCCGGACAAGCCGCATGGAAAAGACTACAAAATGTATCTTGTGGCCGAGGGATCTGATGGGTATGCGGTGGTGTATGCCATGGCCGAAGTGATTCCCACGATCCACGACGCGACGGTGATTGTTGCCGATTCAATGAACGACAAGCCGCTTGGGGCGGCGGGGCCGCTGGAACTGGTGGCAACGGGCGAGAAGCATCCAGCACGATGGGTGCGCAACCTGATTTCAATTCGAGTCGAAACGGCGCACTAAAGCGACAACCCTTCATTTTCGCCCGGAGGATGGAAGCGCACCTGAGCGGCACCGGCAGGGTTTTTCCTTTTCCCGGGTGGATTCGGGATGGAGCAGAGCGCGGCAAAGCTGTGAGTCCTGCCCGATGTTGAAGACGGGCACAGTGTCCTGGGCGCTGCATAGGCGCTGCTCAGTGGGAACCACCTGCTTATCATTGGCGATTTGAACCCGATCGAGATTGGTCCAGGGATCGACGTCGTATTGGTAGATGTAGTCGACGGGCGGCTTTTGCGTGCCGTAATCGAAATGAGTCCAAGCGACGGCGGCCTCATCGCCGTTGGGATTGGCGAATACGGCGAAGACCTGTGTCCACGTGACGCCGGGCGGAGGTGTCACACTGCGGACGGTCACAGCCTGATTTCCATGCAACCATCGAGCAGCCCAAGCATGCTGTGAAAGGTCGTAATAGAAGGCAGTGAAGAAGGTGGAGGCATTGCAATTAGTGCAATCATCGTAAAAGGCGGCCAGCTCGCGCGGGTGGCCGGGCGCCAGCTGCAGCCAACTGAGGAGTCGAAGATCCGCTCCTTGCAGGAGGCGCGTCGTTGTGTGCCTTGTGAGCGAAGCGCTCCAGACAGTGAAGGTGTCGTTTGTGGCAGGGCCCTGGGGATTGCTGCGCAAGGTTGTGACAACGAGTGCAGCATCATATTCCACGCCGATTTCGCGGATAGCGGTCCAGTTTTCTGCGGCGAGCGAGCGCGTGACCCAATCTACGACGCTCTGGTCCTTCGTTGAATGGAAGTCAACCCAGTGGAACGTGTCCTGAGCCTGCTGGGCAAAGAGGGAGAAGGAAGCGACGAGAAAGAAAGAGATGCATACGGCGAATCGCACGCTCAAAATTCGGGTCATGCCTTCAGGTTAAATCAGGCGAGGCTGATGCCGCGTCAGATCCCCAGCTTGCTCCAGATGGCGTCAATTTTCGCTTTGGTTGCGCTGTCCATTTCAATCATGGCCGGCCAGGGGCGCTCGAAGCCTTCTGCCTTCCACTTGCGGGTTGCGTCGATACCCATTTTTGAACCGTAGTTGGGCAGGCGGCTCGCGTGGTCGAGCGAATCCACCGGGCCAAGAGTGAATTGAATGTCGCGCTCCGGGTCAATGTTGTTGGCAACGCGGAGCACGACCTCGCCGACGTTCTGCACATCGCAGTCTTCGTCGACGACGATGATGCACTTAGTGAACATGGCCTGACCGAGCGACCAGATCGCATTCATGACCTTGCGTGCCTGGCCTGGATAGCTCTTTTTGATCGAGACGAGCATGAGGTTGTGGAAGACGCCCTCGACGGGCAGGTGGACATCGACGATTTCGGGGATGGTCATCTTCATCGCGGGAAGAAAGATGCGCTCGACGGCCTTCCCCATCCAGGCGTCTTCCATGGGTGGCTTACCGACGATCGTTGCAGCGTAGATTGGGTCTCTGCGGTGGGTGATGCAGGTGAGATGGAAGACCGGATACTGATCGGTCATGGTGTAGAAGCCGGTGTGGTCACCGAAGGGGCCTTCTGTGCGCAGCTCGCCGAGCTCTACGTAACCCTCGAGAATGATTTCAGCGCGAGCGGGCACTTCAAGGTCAACGGTTTCACAGCGGACAATTTCGACAGACTCGCCGCGCAAAAAGCCTGCAATCATGAACTCTTCGACCTCCGGCGGTGCGGGCACGATGGCCGAAAAGGTCGTGGCAGGATCGGTTCCGATGGCGACCGCAACTTCAAGGCGCGATCCCTTCAGATTTCCCAGGGCAACCTGCGGTAGTCCACCGATAGGACCGCCGGGAATGGTGACCGCACCTCCTGCCGATTCTGCCATGGCGGCAACGCGGGCCGTGTGAGGATCGGCGACAGATTGCTCCTCCGCGGCAAGGCGCATTGCTTCGCGGTAGTGTTCGGCTGCGACCTTCTGGCGCTGCCAGTGCATACCCGTCGTTTGACCGTCGTAGACCTGCATGCGATACATGCCGATATTGCGCTTGCCGGTGCGCGGATCGCGGGTATGGACGCAGGGAAGCGTGATGAAGCGTCCACCATCGTGCGGCCAGCACTTGAGGATGGGGAAGGCGTTGAGATCGAAGTTTTCTCGCAGAATGACTTCCTTGCAAGGGGCCTCTTTGGCGCCTACGGTCCTGGGAAAAGCGCTGGTCAGTGCGCCAAGCTGTGGCAGCATCTTGAGCTTGTCCATCAGACCCTGGGGCGGCTTCAGATTCATCAAGCCATGAATGCGCTCGGCGATTTTGTCAAGACGCTCGACGCCAAGCGCCATGGCCATACGGCGCTCGCTGCCGAACTGATTGATGAGGATCTTGTGACCCGGGTGGCCTTTAATGTTTTCAAAAAGCAACGCGGGACCACCGGGTGGATAGTTCCCTTTCGCCTTGACGTGAGCGCGTGCGGAGCCGTGGGCGCCTATCTTGGATGCACGATCTGTAATCTCCGTGATCTCAAGTTCGGGGGATACCTCTTCGTGAATGCGCTTGAGCTCGCCGCGCTTTTCGAGGAATTTGATCCAATCACGCAAGTCGTCGTGGGCCACGGTTTTGTGCTCCATTCGGTGAATGCTGCTCTTCTTCATATTACGGCGTGCGGTGTTGGGAGCAGACCGTCAACCGGGAGGTCTACAGGCGACTTTTGATTGGATCACGGATCTTTCTTTGGGGCTGTGAAGGTGCCATACTCTGGCGCGTAGCGTCCAAGGCACGAAAGGAGACTTTCCAATGCAACATCCTCCCCTGCATCGGTGCAAATCATATATCAAGCACCCCAGACCCGAGCTGGCAGCCACGGCCATTTCGTGGAGCGTCCCCGAACTGTGCACGGCCTACGATTGGCCCGCGCGACGCCCCGGCGGAGGGGTGATTGCCATCGTGGAATTGGGCGGTGGCTGGGTTCTGACGGATATTAGCGCGTTCTTTCAATCGCTGGGCCAGCCAACCCCTTCAATCACGGACGTGAGTGTGGATGGGACGACAAATTCGCCGAACCAGGGAGGTTCGGCCGGCGATGCCGATTTTGAAGTTGCACTCGACATCGAAGTGGCCGGTGCCTCCTATTATGCGGCGACGGGACAGGCAGCGACGATCCGAATGTACTGGGCGCAGGACATTGCCGCGGCGGTCAAGGCGGCGACAGCGGATGGATGTGATGTGTGTTCCATCTCCTGGGGAGCGGACGAAGCCAATTGGGGCAAGACAGCGGCGGAGGGGATGGAGGCTGCTGCTGCGTCGGCAACAAGCGCGGGGATGGTCGTGTTTGCGGCGGCAGGCGACAACGACTCGAGCGACGGGGGGCCAACGCCCGCCAACGTAGACGTACCGGCATCGTGTCCGCACGTCGTGGGATGCGGCGGAACGAACAAGACCGCGACGAGCGAAACCGTATGGAATGACAATCCGGGACAGACAAACGGCGAAGGGACGGGTGGAGGCTACTCAACGATCTTTCCAGTGCAGGCATTCCAGATCGGAGCGCCGCCTGCTCCGGCGGGCGGAACAGCCGGCAAGGGCAGAATGGTGCCGGATGTCGCAGCCGATGCCGACCCGCAGACTGGCTACCAGATCTATGTACACGGCTCTGCGACGGTGGTGGGCGGAACGAGCGCCGTGGCACCACTGTATGCAGGTCTGTTTGCTGCTCTGGGAACGAAGCTGGGCTTTGTGACCCCCAGGCTTTGGCAGAATCCGCAGGCCTTTCACGACATTACCCAGGGCAGCAACGGATTCTACAAAGCAGGCCCCGGCCCGGATCCATGCAGCGGATTAGGCGCGCCGATCGGAGACCGGATTGCGGCGCTTTTCTGAGCCTTGCGGGGTGAGCTATTTGGGAGTTACGGCCACCTGCACGAGCGGCTGGACGGGAGGCACCGCGTCCAGGGGATAGCCAAGCCGCTTCCATTCGTCGAAGCCCCCACGCAGTGGACGCACGCGTTCAAAGCCCAGCTTGTGGAGGGTGAGGGCAGTTTTGGCAGCAGTGGCCTCGTTGGGGCAGGTGCAGTAGAGGACAATTTCGCGGTCGCGAGGAATCTCCTGGACCCGCTCGGCGAGTGCTTCGGGGGAAACGTGCAGCGCACCGGGCAAGGTGTAGGGATCGGGGACAAGCTCGAGCGGGTGGCGAAGGTCGACGATGAAGACTGGTTCGCCAGCGTCGAGCTGGCGCTTGAGTTCCTCAGGCTCGAGACGAGCGTCCACGAGCTTGCGAAGAAAGAGCTGGCGGCGATACAGCCGACCAATGAAGAATGCCAGGATGCCCAGGACAAGCAACGCACCAGAGAAACGACCAACCCAGTTCAGCAGGGTGGGATCGCGCTTGAGAGCGTCGCCGAAAAGGCGTCCACCAGCGAGCATGCCGCCGACCCAGAGAAAGGAGCCGATGCCGTCGTAGAGGAGAAAGGAGCTGATCGACATGCCGTTCTCCCCAGCGACGGGGGGAGCCAGAGTGGCGAGGCCGGGAACGAACTTGGCAATAACCAGAGTGAATGCGCGCCGTTCCGCGAAGGAATTTTGCGTTTGTCGCACGCAGACGGTCGGCTCCAGCGAGAGCTTACACAGGATACGGAGGACGTGATGCCCGAAGCGGCGACCGATGAGAAACCAAGCGGTATCAGCAATGAGCGAGGCAACCACTCCGGCTGCCAGAGCGACGAGTATGCTGAGCTCGTGCTGCGCCGACAGGGCGCCTGCGGCCAACAGAACCGGGATGGCAGGCAGAGGCGCACCAAGCTGCTCCACCAGAACCCACACGAACAAAAGGAGATAACCGTAAACGAGAAGGATGTGTGTGGGTAGCGCCATGGAAGATTCCTGCTGGTTAAACTACGCAGTGGTGTGTTGAACGGCTCACGCGCAGCCGAGATGGAGCCGCAATAAGATTGCTTACAGTATGGGATGAGTGGGAAATCATTTCGTCGCAATCTCTCGGATCGACCTCGAGACACGGGCGATTTGAATCCATCAGCGCAAAGAATGCCCTTGGGGCGGCCTGAATCGGAACCCCTGGTCTGTGACTATTGGGCTGCGGCTTGCGAAGTGGATGTTGAACCCAGGACTTTGGCGCTCTGCTGTTCCCCGCCCGCAAAGTAGTCGCGGTCCCAGAGATTCTTGTAGAACTCGCCGGTGAGTTCAGCAGCGCGGGGTCCGAAGGTGGGCCGGCCCCCTTCAAGGAAAAAGACGGTCACCATGTTGCCGAGCGGGGTCTGCGCATAAGAAGCAAACCAGCCAAAGCGCGTGCCCTTATCAGAACATGTTCCAGTCTTGCCGAACACCGGTAACTCCTGGAAATTGATGCGCAGGCGTCGCGCGGTCCCATACTGGACCGCACCGGCCATACCGTCCTGAAGATCGGGAACGTACTTTGCAATATCGAGGGTGCGCTTCACCCTGGGCTGGAAGTCCTTAATTTCCTGTGGAGAGGTGGGGTGTTGCAGATAGTAGAGAGTGCCTCCGTTAGCAATGGCTGCGACAAGAGCGCCCAGTTGAAGCGGCGTCATAGAGACACCCTGGCCAAAGCTGCACATACGCCCCACTCCGCCTTCGGAAGCGGGAATAGGTTGATCTGGGTAGACACCGAGCTGTTCGCCCGCGATGTGATAGCCAGCCAGTTCTCCCAGGCCGAATTCGGTCGCGTAGTGACGCACCCGCTCGAAACCCAGCTCCCGACCGAGCTCCTCGAAGTACAGGTTATTGCTGTGCGCAATGGCCTGGGTCATGTTCATCCGGAAGCCCTGAAGCTGCACCATGGTGTCGCGCGTAACTAGCCCCTCAGAAAGCGCGGCCAACGCGACAGAGAGCTTGATGGTCGAGCAGGGCTCGGCGCCGGGAGAGAGCGCGAGCTTCTGATTGACCATGGCGAGGATGCGGCCATTGGCGGGGTTGATAACCACGGCGGTTCCATTCATATCGCCCAGCGCATCAATGACAGCCTGCCGGACGACAGGGTCTTCACCCGCCGTGATATCGGAGACGCCGATGGGACCATCAACAAAGGAGCTCGCGGTGAATCGTTCGTAGTAGCGATGGCGATGCGTGCGGAGACTGGTTCGGCGAAGGGTCGCGGTACCTCTTGCAGACGAATGGACGGTGTGACGAGATGCGGTTCGAGTTGATGCTGTGCCGGTCGATGCGCGCCGATGCGCTGTGGCATGATGGTGCTTCCGCGCATGAACAGTAAGGTGCTGATTCCCTGAACCGGAGTGATGCAACGTATGTGGCGCATCGAGGGCGTACGCCGTAATGGCGCAAGAAGCACAAAGGACTACCACAAGCCCCCAAATCCAAGCCCAAGTACGTCTCATGCCGCCAGTATCCTCCCGATCCATCCTTTGTCGTCCCGCGTCTTAACTCCCGGACCACACTTTAGTCATTGCGCCTGATCCGCATTGCCGCAGCCAGACATGTTCGCGCAATCCAATCGTGGCCACGAGAAAGCGCTCAACATTGCACCTGGGGTCGTGGGCAGTGTTGTTTCTTTCTACAATACCGGAAAATGACCCGCCGTGTTGCGGCGAATCATCAGAAAAGGTGCAGAAAGAGGACCTCTTCTGACAATTTCGCGCCGGCTGGAACAGGGCTGCCTGTCCGCTCTACTGGCTGCATCATGCGAGAGGCCTAGAACTGCAGCCTCCGCATGAAAGCGGGCACATCCAGATCGCGCTCGGGCTGATCGGGGGGCTCGGCAAAGAGAGACGAATCCGCCTTGGCTGTGGGCTCATCAACGATGACAGCGGAGGGCATCTCGTCGCCCATCTCAGGCGCGTAGTCGCGCGGCAGAGGAGTGTAAGTAGGCTCTTCCGCCAACTCGGCGAACTTAGGCCGGGTAGAGCTTGCATTGGTCTCTTGCGATTCCGCCACAGCCACTGCGTGCGCGACGGCGGATTGCACAGAATTTGTGGAGGGGACAGGAGTCTGGGCAAAGGGTGTGCCACCGTCTTCTTCTTCGCTCAGGAAGCGGGGGTGCGTGGGGGCCGCGTCGGCGAGAGGCTGCGGCTCGCGCATCCAATTCTCCGGTGCGACCACTGGCACTGTGACGACGGGGATCTCTTCGACATTGAGCATGCGCGCCCGGCGCTCCGGCATTTGATCGCGGAAGCCGGTCGCGATGACGGTGATTTTGACTTCGTCACCCATACGCTCGTCCTGAACGGCGCCGAAGATGATGTTGGCATCTTCGTGAGCGGCGGACTGAATTAGCGAGGAGGCCTCATTGACCTCAGAGAGCTTGAGGGAACTGGAACCGGTGATGTTGATGAGGATGCCCCGCGCACCGTCGATCGCGCCGGCTTCAAGAAGAGGCGAAGCCATGGCGGCCTGGGCCGCTTCCACTGCGCGGCTCTGGCCGGAACGTACGGCGGTTCCCATGACAGCGTGTCCCATGCCCGCCATGGTGGTCTTAACGTCAGCAAAGTCGCGGTTGATGATGCCTGGGATCGTGATGATGTCGCTGATGCCCTGCACTCCCTGCCGCAAAACATCATCGGCGATGCGGAAGCTCTCAAAAAAGCCTGCATCCTTTGCGACAGCGAGGAGCTTTTCGTTTGGGATGACGATCATCGTGTCAACGCTCTCAAGAAGCTCTTTCAAGCCACGCTCGGCCTGCTGGAGGCGGCGCTTGCCTTCAAAGGCGAAGGGACGCGTGATGACAGCGACGGTAAGGATCCCCATCTCGCTGGCGAGTGAGGCGATGACGGGCGCGGCACCAGTTCCCGTTCCTCCTCCAAGGCCCGCGGTGACAAAGACCATGTCAGCACCTTCCAGCGCCTCAATGATTTTCTCGGAGTCCTCGAGCGCGGCACGCCGCCCCACGTCGGGGTTTGCGCCCGCGCCAAGGCCTGAGGTGAGCCGAACGCCAAGCTGGAGCTTGACGGGAGCCTGGGACAGCTTGAGTGCCTGCACGTCCGTGTTGGCTGCGATGAACTCAACCCCTTCAAGCCCGGCCTGAATCATGCGGTTGACGGCGTTGCCGCCACCGCCGCCCACCCCGATGACTTTGATCCGTGCGCCGCGGGGGCTTTCATCATGAAACTGAATTCGCATTTCGCCGGCCGAATTTGACTGCTGGTCCATAAGGCGTGGGCCTCCTTCTCAAACTGACGTTAAAAACTTGCTGCAAAGATCGCGCGCAGCTTGGCGCGCAAGCTATTGCTTTCAGCTGCGCGTGTGATCTTGGTGCGATGTGCGTACAAAAGCATACCGATCATGACGGCGAAGGCCGGATTCGTGAGTTCGCCCGGCATGTTGGACAAGCGCACCGGCATGCCAGTCCGCGCGGGCACTCGCAACTGCATCTCCGTCACATCCAGCATACCGGGCAGAGCAGCACCGCCGCCTGTCAACACGCAGCCTGCACCCAAGGCGTCCATCACGCCGCCGTGGCGCAGGCTTTCTTTCACGAAGTGCATCAATTCCCGGGCTCTGGGTTCGAGGATCTCGGCGACAGTGCGCAGAGCGAGGCGCCGCGGCTGGGGATTGGCAATGTCGATTTCGGCATCCTGGGGCACCGCCGTGACGACGGCATGACCAAACTGGCGCTTGAGATCTTCTGCCTGCGCGACGGACAACTGAAGACCTACGGCCAGGTCATTGGTGAAATGCGCGCCGCCGATGGGGATGGAGGCCGTATGCGCAACTGCGCCCTCAAAGAAGACAATCAGGTCGCTGGAGTGCGCGCCGATGTCGAGCAGGCAGACGCCGAGTTCGCGCTCATCCGAAGAGAGCGTCGCTTCAGCAGCGGCAATCGACTCCAGAACAGCTTCAGTGACTTCAAGGCCTGCGCGATTGGCGCAGGTGATTGTGCTTTGCATTGCGCCGCCAGAACAGGTGGCGATATGCAGATCGACTTCAAGGCGAGCGCCTACCATGCCGATGGGGTCAAAGATGCCGGGTTGATCGTCGAGGATAAACTGGCGGGGCAGAAGATGAAGGATCTCACGATCGGGTGGACGCTCCACGGCGCGGGCGCGATCGATGGCGGCGCGCACATCGTCGCGGGTGATTTCGCGCATGCGGCTGCCAAGGTCAAGCCCGCCGTTCGTGTTGACACCACGGATGTGCGGACCGCCGACGCCAACGACGCAAGCATCGATGTTGGCACACGCGGTCTGCTCTGCGTGGTCAACGGCCGCCTTCACGGCGCGAGCGGCCGGGCCGAGATCAGCGATGAGCCCTCTACGCATGCCGGCGGACTCAACGAGACCGTGTCCGCGATACCGCAGCGCGCCCTCATTGAGGTCAGCCACAAGAGCGCGCGTCCATGCACTGCCCACATCCAGCACTGCAATCAGATTTTCCTGCTTCTGGCTCATCTTTCTTATCCGTTCACATTCCCTTCCCTGCGGTCTGGGTCTGGGCCGATTTCGCTTTCGCTAACCCTGCTTTGCTTTGGTGATGCGCGGCGTGCCGGGACGCTGCACGTCGCCGGGCGCGCGCACGCGCCTCGCGCTGACGAGCGGCGGCTCGCTCAATTGTCTGCTCGCTGGGCCGCTTTTTTGCAGCTTTGGTGTTGGCCGAGGGATGCTTCTTGGCTGGTACGTGCCCGGCACTGGCATTCTTCACAAGCTTTGCGGCCATCGGCTTCTTCGAGGCCACCGGAGGAATGGCATGCGTCATGGCAGGAGCTGGAGTGATGGCAGGTGATCCGCTGGGAGCGGTTGTTTTTAGCGCACTGGCTGGAAATTGGGGCGTAGCGCTCGCGGGTTGACCGGTGGAAACGCTCGCAGGCAGCTTCGGCGTTGCCTTCGAGTCATCCACGGCGCCCGGCGCCATTTGCAGGACGACCTGCTGGTCGTACCGCAGATCGACTTCAGAAAGCTTTGGATACTGCTGCCGCCATTCGTTGATGTGTGCTTTGTATCGCTGATAGCGCTCGAGGAAATGGTCTTCACCGAAGTGCACCATGACGTCAGATCCTGCTCCGGGTATCAGGACGCGTGCGTCTTCCGGATCCGTGAGATCAATCTCTGAAATCTGATTGGAATTGTGCTGGCCGTTGGAGTCGAGATCGCTCATCAGGCGCAGGTAGAGGCTCATGCGCATTTTGCGCGACGCGAGAGGATCGCGCGGATCAATTCCGATCAACACGGGAAAAGAGTAGTGATGCTGAGCCATGCCGGTGGGAGACATGTCGAGCAAAACACCATCCGCATCCACGAGTCCGACCTGCTGGCCCTGCCGTGCGAAAGCGACGGGAGTGCGCTCCACGATCGAGAGGTGAATCTGGTTGGGTAGGATGCGCATCACGGTGGCACTCTGCACCCATGGGATCTGCTCCAATTGCGCGCGGCGTTCGGCGAGCGGAACAAAGAAGATATTACGGCCGAGATCGGCGCCAAAGATGGGCAGCAAATCCGCACGCGTGACCTGGTTGAGGCCAGTGGCCTGAATATTGCCGGCCCCGGCGATGCGGAACTGGGAGTCATGATCGAAGAACTGCCGGGTGCGATGAAGGCCGATGGCGGCTCCGACAACGACGAGCAAGGCCATGATGCCGAAGAGCGCGCGGGCTAAGGTGCCGGAGGGCTTCCACCAGGGCTGGCGCGGTTGATCGTCCCGTCTGCGCCGGGAACTTGTCCCGTCGTCCAGGTCAGGATCGTCCATGGCGATCGGCATGCCAGGCAGACTGCGATTGGAAAAGGGTGCAGACTTCTGCGCGCGCCGGAAGCGAGGTTCCATGGGCGCGTCATCTTCCCACACGAGGGGACGAGTTTGGTTCGTACCTTTAATCGCCACGCCTGAGCAAGGTCGTGAGATTCGCCAGACTCAACTATAGCCCGCAGACGGGCGGGTCTTGCCCGTGAGTGGGGGCGGGGGAATCCGCAGCGTAACGGGCCACCGCACGCTGATCGAGTTGAATGGAGCGAACGGTGGCCATGGCGCAGTCTGAGCCGTTGAATTCAAGCCCAAACGAGGGTGAGGACCGAGTCGGCTGGAAGATCCAAAGTCAATGCGCTGGAGCCGTGCACCAGCTGCACGGGAGACTCGGGTCCCCGATTGGAAAGGACGACGACGTGGCTACCGTCCGGGTTGCGGAAGCCGACATGAGATATCTGGCTGGTTGGGGCGGGTCCGCCAAGAGAGTCCGTGGCAAAGACTCTGGCGCCGCGGCGCACGTGACGCGAGTAGTGTGCGAATGCCCAATACTGACCGCTCAGCGTCACCTTGTGGGTGACGCTGTTCACGGTGACGACCCCACCGCAGGAAAAAGGCCCGATGTTCGGCTTGCCGTTTTCGTCGAGCGCCAGATTCCACGAGGTGATGGAACGAGCCCAGTTGTTGAGAACGTCATTAAAGGTCTCAGACCACTTGGACCAATCGGTCTGGTAGTCGGGCTGACTGATATCAGGCCCGCCTTCTGTCCAATAAGCGCTCTTGGCAGGGAATGCATCATGCACGCGGGACATGGCTGAGGGTTCGCCGACGTAGCCATGCCAGGCGATTCCATCGATGTACTCGGCGGCACCGGGGTCGCTGAGCTCATCGATGGCGCGTCCCCAGAGGTTGTAGTTGTGATCGAGTACCCAGATTTTTGTGGGCGACCCAGCTTTGCGCAGAGAGGGCCCGAGAAAGCTCTTCACGAACTCAATTTCCTGCTCTTGCGACCAGAGGCAGGCAGGCATGCGGCCTTCCTGTTCGGCATCGGTTTCGTTTTGCACCGTGATGGCATCGATGGGCACGCCCTGCTGCCGGTATGCATCGAGGAAACGCAGGAAATACTGGTTATATGCCGGGAAGCTCAGCTTGCGCATCGCTCCACCGAGCATGGAGTTGTTTGGCTTCATCCATCCGGGTGGGCTCCAGGGCGAGGAAAAGAGAAAGAGATCGGAGTTGATCTGGCGCGCCTCGCGCAACATAGGCAGGATGTAAGCCTTGTCGTGATCGATGGAGAATTTGCGCAGATCGATGTCAGGCTCCGGGCTGTCATCGAAACTGTAGACGCTGCGAGAGTAATCGCTCGCGCCGATACAGGTGCGGCAAACGTTGAGCGCCATCTCGTCCGGCGCGAAGAGGTCATGCATCAGTGGCTCGCGTTCGGCCGGCGTCATCTGGCTGAGCACATAGCAGGCAGAATCGGTCATCGCCGCGCCAAAGCCCAGAACCTCCTGCTTGGTGGTGGCGGTATTCAACAGAATGGCGTTCGCTGCGACCTGCTCTACGGGCTTCCATACGAGATCGTCAATGCGGGCATGGCGACGATCGTGGAAGGTGCTCCACGCATGAACCGAGCCGGAAGCGGGCATCTGATCCGCCCACAAACGCATGCGACCGGCGGTGGTCAGCGCAGCGGCCGCAGTGGAAGCGGATAACAGGAATTCACGGCGTGATTGACTTGACATACTCACCTCGCGCGGCCGATCTTCTCCAGCCCGACGCATCATAGCAGCGCTGCGGGGATGAGTAAACCGTTTGAGTCGCGGCAGAGAGGATCAGGAGCGGAGCTGGATTCAGACCGCTTCCAGCGCGGCAAGGACCAGTGGGGCGATTTGGCTGACGTTGCCGGCGCCGAGGGTAAGAATCAGGTCTCCGGAGCGGGCCTCAGCCTGGACGTGCGCCACCGCAGCAGGAAAATCAGGAGCACATCGGACACAAGGGCCCTGAATGCGGGCGGCAAGAGCCTCGGAGGTGATGCCCGGAATAGGCTCCTCACTTGCAGCGTAGATAGGGAGAACCACGAGAGTATCTGCCTCGCCAAAGGCGGTGGCGAACTCTTCAAGCAGATCACGAGTGCGGGTGTAGCGGTGCGGCTGGAAAACGACGTGGATGCGACCCTGTGTACACTCGCGTGCGGAAGCCAGCGTCGCGCGAATCTCGGTGGGATGGTGACCGTAATCGTCAACGACGGTGATACCACGAACGTGTCCACGTTGCTGGAAGCGCCGGTCCACTCCCCGGAACTGGCGGAGCCCTGCAGCGATTTGCTCCTTGGGCACCTCGAGCTGATGAGCGATCGCCACAGCTGCGGTGGCGTTGAGAACGTTGTGTCGACCGGGGATATGCAACTCAAACGGCCCCAGTGCCAAGGCGGACGTGGACACCATAAAACGGGAATAGCAACCGGGTTCAGTCTCGAGAAATTCCAGCTGATAGTCGGCGTGCGTCGAGGTACCGTAGGTCAGCACACGACGGCGTGCGCGAGGCAGGATTGCCGCAAGTTGCGGATTGTCCACACAGGCGGTTACAGCCCCATAGAACGGGACTTTGTCCATGAAGGCGAGAAAGGCCCCTTCAATGTCGGCCATGTCACGATAGCAATCCATGTGCTCCCTGTCGAGATTTGTGACAACGGCCAGGATGGGCGAGAGTTTCAGAAAGGATCGATCGCTCTCGTCAGCTTCGGCAACCATGTATTGCGTGGTGCCAAGACGAGCGTTGGATCCGAGAGCGTCTACGCGGCCGCCGACGACGACGGTAGGGTCAAGCCCACCGGCGGTGAGGACTGCGGCGACCATTGAGGTGGTCGTGGTCTTGCCATGCATTCCGGCGATGGCAATGCCGTATTTGAGGCGCATTAACTCCGCCAGCATCTCCGCTCGCTGGATGACAGGGATCTTGCGAGCGTGAGCTTCGAGGACTTCCGGGTTAGTGGGTGAGACAGCGGAGCTGGTGACAACGACCGTGGCACCCGCTACATTTGAAGCATTGTGCCCTTCATAAACGATGGCGCCCAATCGAGCCAGGCGGTCTGTAAGGTTGCTTTGGCGGAGGTCGGAACCCGAGACTTTCATGTCGAGACTCAGCAGAATTTCGGCGATGCCACTCATGCCAATTCCGCCGATCCCGATGAAGTGCGCGTGCTGGGACGTGGCAAACATGTCAGGGTGAAACACTAATGTAACACCCGAGCATGGAAGACCGTTTCAACCACGCAAAAATCTGCATCCAAGAATTTCGTAGGAAGTTTTTTTGAAACAAGGGATATTTTTCGAGCTTCTCCGCAACCTTATAGTCAGACAGTGTTTGCAGTAAGCAGGTTCGCTCGACGACAGATTGAAACAGCGGACCCCCGAAGAAGCAGAAGAATGGCATTCAGAAGAGAGGGACCATGCGAGGAATCAAGTCGTGGCTGCTGGCATTAGCCGTAATGGTGGGAGTACTGTCACTGGGCTCATTCAAAGCCCATGCCCAATATCCGCCCCCGTACCCGGGCGGACCTGCAGCCTATGTTCCTCCCCCGCCGGGCCCCGGATACTCTTGGGTAAATGGCTACATGGATAACGGCTACTGGATTCCCGGTCGCTGGGTATGGGTAGGCCAGAATGACGACGACGATGACGACCAGGGTTACGGCAACTATGGTGCTCCCGCATATCCTCCCGCCCCCGTGTATGGCCAGCCCTATGCGGCCGCACCCTATGGAGACGGAGATGGCGATGGTGACCAGGGGGGTGGCTTTTGGCAGGGAGCGAGTGGAATACTCGGCGGAGTCGTTGGCGGCATCCTGGGTGGTGGGTGGGGTGGTGACGATGACGGCTGGCGGGGCGGTTGGGGTGGCGATGACGGCGGGGATGATGACTGAGGCGATCTCCAAAAGAACTTTCTCTCCCTTGTCATCGGCGAAAACTCCGATGTCAAGGGATTATTTTTCATTGACTTAGAAGCTAGTCGACCTGGCAAGATGGCCAAGGATCGTTTTGACGAGCTCGTCCGATTTTGCAGCCGGAGCTGTGCAAATCGGAACAATGATTTGAGAGCAAGAGACCGCAACTAATGCGGGAGTTATTGGTTAGAAGGTTCAGACGTCGGTTCTAGAATGAGTGCTGAACCGGCAGGTGCCCGGCCCGCAACGGGGGGCCCGAATTCCAGGATGAGATGTTGAAGACCTGGGAGGCACGAGGAGGAAGTGATGAAAAGCTTGCGGCTCATCCTGATTGCGATGCTAGTGGCGCTGCCCTTATCTGTGACTGCCAGGGCACAGATTGGGATTGGGATCGGAATCGGAATCGGACCCGCAGTCGTTCCTGTTCCCGTCGATGATGGTCCGCCGGTTTGCGACTGGGGCTATTACCCCTATTACCCATACGGCTGTGCACCCTATGGCTACTATGGGTCGAACTGGTTTGTGAATGGAGCCTTTATCGGCGCTGGCCCGTGGCTTGGCTTCGGTTGGGGGCCGGGCTGGGGCTG